>CALXRG010000016.1 GCA_944390825.1 uncultured Akkermansia sp. | reverse complement strand
TGCGTGTGCTCGTAGAGTGCAGTGGCGGAGCGCCAGGAGGCGAAAATAGCGGTTTCCACACACTTTGCGCTTGACCCACTGTCCGTCTACAATGGTTTTGGTTGAGTGCTTACGGTACAGGCAAAAGACATAAAAGCATCCTCCCCCGCGTCAGATACGGAGCAGGGGAGGATGGAAAACAAGAGCGGATAATGTGACGGGGAGGAAGGAGATGCCGCGCTTCTTAATGCGGCACCTGAATCGTCTGCTCACGGTCAGGACCTACGCCTACTGAGCCGACAGGACAGCCGATGATTTCTCCGAAACGCTTGACATAGGCCTGGCAGTTGGCCGGCAGCTGCTCCCATGTGGTGCACTGTGTGATGTCCTGTTGCCAGCCGGGGAGTTCCTCATAGATCGGCTCGCACTGCTCCCAGTCTTCGATGAGTGCCGGCGGGTATTCGAGCACTTCGTCGCCCAGGCGGTATGCGGTGCAGATTTTGATGGTAGACATCTCATCGAGTCCGTCGAGATTGGTCATGGACATCTCGTTGAATCCGTTGAACATGGAAGAGTAGCGCAGGACAACGCCGTCCGCCCAACCACAGCGGCGGGGGCGCCCCGTCGTCGCGCCGAACTCACGCCCAAGACCGTGCAGGTAGTCGGCGATTTCCGAATCCTCCGTAGCGAAGGGGCCAGCGCCTACGCGGGTGGTGTAGGCTTTGCATACGCCGATGATTTTGTCGATGCGGGTGGGGGGAACGCCGGAGCCTGTGCAGCAGCCTCCGGCGCTCGTGTTCGAGCTGGTGACGAAGGGGTAGGTGCCGAAGTCGATATCCAGCATGGCGCCCTGAGCTCCTTCGAAGAGTACGGTCTTGCCAGCGCTGATGCCTTTGTTGAGCACGGGGATTGTGTTGCAGATGTGAGGACGCAGGACATCGGCTGCGGCCATGACCGCATCAAGCGTGACACGGGGATCTGCTGCAGGCCAGCCGAGGCGCACCAGTTCTTCGTTCGCTGTTTTTATGCGAGCTTCCAGTACTTGACGCAGGCGCACCGGGTCGACGAAATCTGCCATGCGGATGCCGATGCGGCGGGCTTTGTCGGCGTAGGTTGGCCCGATGCCTTGCTTGGTGGTGCCGATTTTCTGGTCCCCCAGAGCTTCCTCCTGTGCAGCGTCGATCTCCTTGTGGATGGGAAGTACCACGTGAGCGCGATCGGAGATCAGTAGATTGTCGGGTGTGATGCTGACGCCGAGATCGCGCAGGTACTGCATTTCCTCCACGAGAGAAGTCGGGTTGATGACGACGCCATTGCCGATGACATTCACCTTGCCCTGCCACAGGATGCCGGATGGTACCAGGTGGAGGACGTATTTTTTGCCGTTGGCAATCACGGTGTGGCCGGCATTGCTGCCGCCTTGGCTGCGTACGACAAAGTCAGCTGTTTCGGTGAGGAAATCAATGACTTTGCCTTTGCCTTCATCGCCCCACTGGGAGCCGATAACGAGTGTATTCATGCTGGTATTGAGAAAAATTAGGATTGGCTGTACTTGCCGGCGCGGAAGTCCCGGATGAGGTCGATGAATTCGCCAAAGAAATAGGAGGCGTCCTTCGGACCCGGAGCCGCTTCCGGGTGGTATTGCACGCAGAAGATGGGCATCTGCTTGTGCTTGAGTCCCTCGACGGTACCGTCGTTGAGGTTGATGTGGGTGACCTCCACGTCGTCGGGAAGCGAGTCGGGATCGACCGCAAAGCCATGATTTTGCGACGTGATGGCTACCTGTCCGGTGCGGAGGTCTTTGACCGGTTGGTTGCCGCCGCGATGGCCGAACTTCAGCTTGAAGGTTTTGCCGCCAAAGGCGTGACCGAGAAGCTGGTGTCCCAGGCAGATGCCAAAAATGGGCAACTTGCCAAGCAGCTTGCGCAGCTGCTCATGGATGCGGGGCAAAGCGGACGGGTCGCCCGGGCCATTGGAGAGGAAAACGCCGTCCGGGTTCATGGCCAGTACCTCTTCTGCGGTGGTGTACGCGTTGACGACGGTTACGTCAAACCCCTCACGGCGTAAACAGCGCAGTATGTTGCGTTTGATGCCGAAATCGTAGGCGACAATCTTGTACTGAACCGGGGGAAGGGCGGCGTAGTTGGTCAAATCTCCGGCTGTTTTGTTCGGCAGTTTCCAGTCCCGGGATTCGTCCTCCCAGTGATAATTCACGGGCGTGGAAACCTCCGTGACAAAATCGGAGCCGCTCATGGGAGCGGAGTCCCGGGCCTGCTTGACGGCTTCTTCCGGGCTCAGTTCTGTTGTGAGGCAGGCACGCTGGGCTCCGTTTGTGCGCAGGAGTTTGGTGAGTTTGCGGGTGTCTATCCCTTCAATGCCGGGAATCCCGTGGCGGCTCATCCAATCCTCCAGGGACTCCTCCGCCCGCCAGTTGGAATGCAGGCGCGCCAGCTCCGCAATGGCAAAGCCCCGCACTTGGGGACAGGCACTTTCGTTGTCGGCTTCATTGATGCCGTAATTGCCGATAAGGGGATAAGTCATCGTGACGATCTGCCCACGGTAGGAGGGATCCGTCAGCACCTCCTGGTAGCCGGTCATTGAGGTGTTGAAGCAGGCTTCACCCGTCACCGTCCCGGCTGCGCCAAACGAGGCGCCTTCGAATATCGTTCCGTCTTCTAGTGCTAGTATTGCTTTCATGCCTTATTAAGCCGTGGAATGATAGCAGATTCACTGCTGCTTAGCAAGGCAATTATGAACCGCTTTGTAAAAATGACACACAGACTGACCTTTGCTCCATCTATTAGGGGTAGTATCGGGGGTATTTTTTGACATGTACACGGTGAATGCTTGATTTGTACCTTCGGCTGTGCTTTAATCAATCCACACAGAGAATGGGCTCTATAGGGCCTTACTGAAATACCTACATACATCCCAAGCAATATGGATACCAACGAATCGACCAATACGGCTGTGACTCCAGAGACCTCCGTCTCTCCCGCTCCCAGTCCCGATGCCTGCGACCGCCTGGCTGCTGCCCGGCAGTTTGCCTGCGAGCAATACGACAAGATCCGCCGCGCCGCCGGTGCTCAGATCGACAACGTCCGTGCCTACACGTCCGACGCCCGCCGTCAGATTAATGAGGGCTGGGATGCCACGTGCGCCAAGGCTCAGGATCTGCACAAGGCCGGTGAAGAGTACGTCAAATCAAACCCGACTGGTTCTGTCCTCGGGGCACTTGGCCTTGGTATTGTCGTGGGGTTGCTTCTCGGCCGCAGCCGCGACTGAGGTCAGGGCTGCACGGTCTCATGAGAGTTGCCGCCGGTAAACCGGAGGTAGCTCGGCGGGCGCGTGACTGATTGGAATATGGCAAGATTTGGCTGGTTTGGCGTGGCAGGTGCGCTCGCTTTGTTTAGAAAACGAAGCGAGGCAGCCCGCAGCGACGCGCGAGAGGTGTGCGCTCACGTTCAGGAGCATCTCACTGCTCTTGCTGAGCTCTTCTCATTGGAGCTCAGCCACTACCTCAGGGTACAGACGATCCGGACGCTGCTGTATCTGGCGGCGGGGTTCGTGCTGTGTGTGGCGTACCTTGTCTTTTGGGCATTTGTGATCACGTTGCTTTCGTCCCTCACCGGCTGGGTGTGGGCAACCGCCATCAGCTGTGCGCTCAATCTTTTGGCCGCCTTTATCCTCTTCCGGGTTGCAGGCGCCATCAAACCCGGTGCCGTGGCTCCCGATACCCTCAAAGAAGTCAAAAACGATTTGCAATGTCTCCGTCTGCTCCTCCAGAACAAACAGGAAAAAACCGGATTCTGATACGCCTGGCTGCTTCACGCGTGGGCGTGATGGACGCTGTCGGGGCTCTGCACAGCGACGTCAAAGGCAGTGTCGAAGCCGTGCGTCCCGCGCCCGTGCTCCTGACTGCCGTGACTTGCGGCGGAGCGCTTCTGGCAGCGTGGAAAGGTTATCGGACGGTTCGGAGCAACATACCCAAAGACGGAAAGATCCCCAACCCCTTCCGATTGGCGGCAGCGCAGCTGCTGGCGTTGCTGCTGCCCTCCCTTGCCCTCTCTTTCGCTCAGCATCTCGCGCCGGGTGCCGGACATGCCGCTGGCGGAAGCTCACGCAGCGCACCGGGGGTGCCTGTTTTCGGCAGGATTCTGCCCCGCGGATTTTATCGATGGCTGGGTTTGGAAAAGTGATTGCCAGAAATAGTTACCGGTAAAGATCAGAAAAGACAGATGCCGTCGACGAGATTTCTATTGACAAGACGCGGAAGAATCGGGTAATCTTCCAGAAGGAAAGAGACTACTTTGAGTGAACTAACTGACAGAAGTATCAAGCAGGTGTCCCACTACGGAGCGGGGGACTCGGCTGAGCGTCCCTGGGGCAGGTGGAAAGTTCTGGAGGTCTTTCCCCGCTCGGTGTTAAAACGCATCGAGGTCAACCCCGGCTGCCGGCTGTCCCTGCAGCTGCATCACCACCGTGCCGAGCACTGGGTCGTGACCCGCGGCGTGGCGGAGGTGTGTGTTGGGCCGGATCAGTACGCGTTGGCAGTGGGGGAGAGTGCCAACATCCCCGCAGGCGTAGCGCACCGCCTGATCAATCCGGGCCCCGGAGTGCTGGTCGTTGCGGAACTTCAGGTAGGAGAGCTGCTAAGTGAAGAGGATATTGTCCGTCTCAGCGACGATTTCGGACGGACAGAAGGATAACATCAAGCCTTTCGTTTCTACAAAGCCTTTCGTTTCCACAGATTGCGAACGTGACGGAGAACTGCAGCCAGCCCCCGAAAGAACACAACCACGTATGGGATCTCATCGATGCCATACTGGTGATCAATTTGCCCACGAGGCCGGATCGCTGGCAGCACTTCCTGGAAAAAAATGCAGCCCTGCTGCCCATGGACAAAGTCCACCGTGTCGATGCTGTCCTAGGGGTGGAATTGCCCGGCTACGGCGAAGCGCCCTGGTTTTGCGAGCGGACGCAAAACCGCGCTCGTGTATGGGGCGGACTGGGAGGGTGCATTTTGTCCCACCGCAAGGCGTTGCAAATGGTGGTGGACAAGAAGTGGCGAAATGCTCTGATCATGGAGGACGACGCAGAGCTGGCCCCGATGGACGGGCTGGCGGTGCTGCCGGATTTCCTAAGCCCTCTCCGGGAGCCTTATTTTGTGTATTTGGGCTATCACTGTGTCAGGCCTTACGGCCTCAGGCTGGCGCAAAAGTCAGGGCACGAGTTCTGGCGTGTTGAGGGCGTGCTGACCGCCCATGCGTATGTGGCTTCTGCGGAGGCCGGCCGGATCGTCGTGGAGCGTTTTCCAGAGAGCCCGGACATCTGGGAGTGGATGGCCCGGTACAGAGGGCCGGATACCTTCTACCGCGACTACCTGTCCAGCGATCTCGGCGTACGTGTGCATGTCATCTGGCCGGTGCTGGCTGTCCAGGGCTCCATTGCATCGGATATTGCCACGGCAGAAGGGGGCAGCGGGACGCACCCTACTTTTGTCTCGAATCGCCCCACGTCCTACCTGACCCTGAGGGGGATATGCCACCTCATTCTGTGGCCGTACAGGAGACTTAAAGTGCGTCTTAACGCCATGCGTACCCTATTCCGTGCGCGCACGCACGGCCTTCCCGGGTATACGGTTGATAACGACGAACGCTCATGAGCAAGCCGAGCGCCAGTCACAACGCCCAGCGGAGCGCCAGTCACAACGTGCAGCGGAACGCATTTCTTTGGAAAAATCCCCGATCATTTCCTCCAATCCGACGGATTATGCTTGAAAAATGGAGCAAAAGGTAGGATAGTAAGGGCTCACCTAGTAACTTATGTCAGAAAGCAAAGAACGAAAGACTCTGGAAGAGCGCAATCAGGCCAGTGACCTCGAGCGCCTGCGTCACTCCTGTGCGCACGTGCTGGCAACGGCTATCTGCCGCATCTGGCCGGAGGCTCAGCTGGCAGCCGGACCCGCAGTGGAGAACGGCTTCTACTACGATATCGAACTGGATCACAACATCTCCTCGGATGAGTTTGCCCTCATCGAGGCAGAAATGAAAAAAGTGGTCAAAGAAAACCAGCCCTTCGTTCGAACTACCGTCACACGCGCCGAAGCCATGGACATGGCGCAGCGCGGGGAACTCGGATCGGTCGGTCCGCGTGATGTCGCTTCCAAGTACAAGGTCGATTTGCTTAACCGGATTCCTGAGGACGAGGAGATCTCGATCTATCGCAATGGAGATTTTACTGACCTTTGCGCGGGTCCGCACGTTGGCCGCACCGGCAACTGCAAAGCCTTCAAAGTCATGAGCGTGGCTTCGGCGTACTACCAGGGTGACGCCAACGGGCCGCGTTTGCAGCGTATCTATGGCACCTGCTTCCCGAATCGCACCCAGTTGGATGAGCACCTTGCGCGCCTTGAGGAAGCCCGTAAGCGTGATCACCGCAAACTGGGCCGCGAGATGGGTCTCTTCACCATCGATGAGATGGTGGGGCAGGGGCTGGTGCTCTGGAAACCCAAGGGCGCCATCATTCGCCGCGAGCTGCAGGATTTCATCACGGAGGAGCTTGACCGCATTGGCTACTCCCAGGTTTACACGCCCAACATTGGTAAGCTGGATCTTTACATGACCAGCGGACACTGGGAGCACTACAAGGACAGCCAGTACCCGCCCATCCCTGACCCGGACGATTTCCGCAAGCTGCGCGACGAGAACGCCACCTGCGCCGATCTTTTCAACGCTCTGGATAACAGGACTATCAGTGGCTTTATGCTTAAGCCCATGAACTGTCCGCACCATATCCGCATCTACGCGAGTGATCCCCACTCCTACCGCGATCTTCCGGTGCGCCTGGCTGAGTTCGGCACGGTTTACCGTTGGGAGCAGAGCGGAGAGCTGGGGGGCATGACCCGAGTGCGAGGCTTCACGCAGGACGATGCTCACATCTTCTGCCGCCCCGACCAGATCAAGCAGGAGGTTCAGCAGTGCATTGGCATCGTTAAGCACATCC
The DNA here is from genome assembly GCA_944390825.1 of uncultured Akkermansia sp. Lineage (GTDB taxonomy): Bacteria > Verrucomicrobiota > Verrucomicrobiia > Verrucomicrobiales > Akkermansiaceae > Akkermansia. Next base: position 52,550 of record CALXRG010000016.1, on the reverse strand, counting down.
TCGGAACCCTTCAGATGAACGACTACCGCGTGCGTCTGTCGTTGCGTGACAAAGAATTCAGCGACCCGAAATACGTCGGCACTCTGGAGAACTGGCAGCTCTCTGAGCAGGCGCTGCGCGAGGTGCTTACCGAGAATGGATTTGACTATATCGAGGCGGAGAATGAAGCCGCTTTCTACGGCCCGAAGATTGACTTCATCGTGCGGGATGTCATCGGCCGCGACTGGCAGCTGGGCACCGTGCAGGTCGACTACAACCTGCCGGAGCGCTTCGATCTGCACTACACGGGGGCGGACAACAAGCCCCACCGTCCGGTGATGATCCACCGCGCCCCCTTCGGCTCCATGGAGCGCTTCACTGGCCTGCTTATCGAGCACTTTGCCGGCAAGTTCCCCACTTGGCTCGCTCCCGAGCAGGTGCGTGTACTGCCCATCTCGGATAAAGTGGCAGACTTCGCCAAACAGGTCTATGAGACTCTTGCCAATAAGGGAGTGCGGGTCAAGCTTGATGACGATGCGGACAAGATTGGCGCCAAGATTCGCAATGCCCGCCTGGACCGCGTACCCTACATGGTGGTTGTCGGACAGCGCGAAGCAGAGGAAGGCAAAGTCTCCGTCCGCCACCGCGATCTTGATGTCATCGGTACGATGACCGTAGAAACCTTCGTCAACAGCCTGATGCGCGAAATCGGAGAGCGCCTGATAGCCCCCGCCATGAAACCGCAAGACCCCGGCGACTTGGCGTAACTGCTTTCGGGGGACCGGCATGGGCCGGTTCCCCGCCAACATACTGACCCAACAAGAAACACACACGTGCCAACCCCGCAGAAAAACAATCACTCCGGCAATCGCGGCCGCCGCGATCAGTCGGGAAGTAACAATATCCGCGTCAACGACCGCATTCGTGCACCCCGTGTACGCGTAGTCACAGCCGGTGGCGACCAGCTTGGCGTCATGGCTACCCGTGAAGCTCTGGCCAAAGCCAGAGAAATAGGACTTGATCTGGTGGAAGTCGCCCCCAATGCCGACCCGCCCGTCTGCCGACTCATCGACTACGGCAAGTTCAAGTACATGCAGGCCAAAATGCAGAAGAACAGTAAATCAAAAGCTGTCCGCATGAAGGAAATCAAACTCCGTGTCGGCACCGACGTCAATGACTACAACGTCAAGATGGGCCGGACGGAGCAGTTCCTGGATCATGGCCATAAGGTGCGCTTCCAGTTGCGTTTCCGCAATCGTGAAAACGCCCACAAGGAGCTCGGCCTGGAGGTGATGGCCAAGGTGGTGGAGGATATGAAGACCATGGGTAAAGTGGATCAGCCCGCGAAATTGGCAGGCAACACGGTCACGATGGTGCTCACCCCGCTTCCTGCTGCTCAGCGTGTGAAGAAGTTCAAGAAGTACGAAGACGAAAACTTCGATACCGAGTCTGAGGAATTCGACGCTAAGGACGATATCGGCGGCGACGATGAATAAAGACGTCTCCACCGGCCGATCCTTAGGGTGAGGGAGGATTTGCTCCTTTTTCCCGCCGTTCTTTTCCGCTCCGCCTGCTTTGGTGCAGGCGGAGCGCCTTGTCTGTGTCTGCACGACCGGAGAGCCTTGAGATGGCCGGTTTCGGGGTCAGGGGAGGCGCCCGGTGTGCTTACGGGGCTTGCGTCGCATCCTGCGCTTTTTTGTATATAGAACGCACATGACACTTGACATTTTAGATATGAATGATAACCTTTTAACGGCAAAAGTTATTGACGGTGGTGCCTTGGCACGCCTGTGAGAGGCGGTCGTGTCTGAGCCTGCGGAGAAGATGTCATATGTTGCAGAAAGGAGAAAAATGAGCGTAAGATATTGGGTATGGCCAGTTGCTGGCGCTTTGAGCCTGGTGCTGGGCGCATGTGGGCCCGGTTATATGAATGGGGCTGGCAGTGGCGGCTATGTGTCGGTGGGAACGGGCTGGCAGTCGGCCTGGTATGATCAGGATGGTTTCCCGGTATACGGGTATGAGGGAGGAAGGCCGGTGTATGGTTACACGCCGGCCGGTGCAGCGATTTTCAGTCTGAGTTTGCTGACGGCTGATTGCTATGTACCACACTGGGAGCCGGCTTCCTGGTACCGCGGCTCTTACCGCTACCCGGTGAGGGTCAGGCGCATCAGTGAGCCGCCCCGTCATCCTGCGGCACACAAGCCGTCCTATCGTCCTGCCCGCCCGACGAGCCGGGAGGCTAACCGGGAAATGTACCGCAACAGCCACCAGCCACTTGCCCGTAAGAATACCCCGCCGAAACCCCAGACTCCGGTGTCCCGGCCTGTGTCGCCCTCCCCCAAGCAGCATGCAGCTCCCCGGGCCAAGGCTCCGACTCCGCCTCAGACAGTCAAACAATCGCCGAAGCCTGGTGCAGGACGGCCTTCTGCTTCCTCCCATGAGGGCAATCTGTCCAAGAGCGGGCGAGTCCCGCAGGTGAGCAAACCCTCCGGCAATGCCCCCCGGGCCGGTAAGACTCCGACCGGCAGAGATCCCCGCGCGATGAGCCGACCGGCCAAGACTTCCTCCGCAAAAGATGGCAAGAAGCCGTCTCCCCCGGCTAAGTTTCAACAGGAACGGGGAAAGAAACACTGAATAACAGAAAGGGACGTATTGAATAAACCTCATAAGGGGGCGAACATCGCGTTTCCCCATCAGCAGAATTCCTATCAACAGAATTCCCATTAGCACAACATGAAGAAAAAACTCATTTGGATGATTCCTGCGCTGGCCCTGCCGCTTCTGATTGGCTCCTGCGGGCACCTGACGGGATTTAGTTTTGGCGTCAGTTCCTATGGAGACGGGTATGCGTCGGCCGGGTGGAGCTCGGCTTGGTATGATCATGATGGATTCCCCATCTACGGCTATGATGGCGGACGTCCGGTATACGGCTACACCCCGGGCGGAGTCGCCATTTACAGTCCCGGTGCGCTGACCTATGGATGTTATGTGCCCAGTTGGGCGCCAGCCTCCTGGTATGTGGGTGTGTACCGTTACCCGAGCTACGTGCGCCGCTATTATGCGCCCCCCCGGTGTCCGGCTGCACACCGGCCGAGTTACCGTCCTCCCCGCCCCACGACCCGGCCCGCTCCGCGTCCCGAATATCGCCCCGGGATGAAACCGGGGAATCATGGACGGCCCGATCACGGTGCAACGCGTCCGAACATGCCGAACCGGCCCGATCACGGCGCAACGCGCCCGAACATGCCGAACCGGCCTGACCACGGTGCAACGCGCCCGAACATGCCGAACCGGCCCGATCACGGCGCAACGCGCCCGAACATGCCCGGCCGGCCCGATCACGGTGCAACGCGTCCGAACATGCCCGGCCGGCCTGGCCACGGTGCAACGCGTCCGAACATGCCCGGCCGGCCCGATCACGGTGCAACGCGCCCGAACAAGCCGAACCGGCCCGATCACGGTGCAACGCGCCCGAACATGCCGGGACGTCCGGGAGCGGGTATGTCACGCCCCAGCATGCCCAGTCGTCCGACCACAGGGGCCTCCCGACCAAGTTTTTCGAGACCCTCCGCCCCGGCAAAACAACCTTCGTTCCAGTCCAGACCCCATTCAGCACCCTCTGCCGGCAGCGCTCCGAGCAGAGGAGGTGCGCCGCGGGGTGCCTCCAATCCCGGCGGCAGGGGCGGAAGTCATGGCCGGCGTTGAGGTTTGGGACCCGGAGGTTCAGCGTGGGCCTCTCAGCAGCATGCCATGGCCCTGTGCCAACAAATTGCCCCGGCTCCGACACCTGTCGGAACCGGGGCTTCTCATCATCTCATCTGTCCGTAGCGGAAGAGTTCTTCAGAGTCTGTGACCGAAAGCCAGGCGGTCGTATTGCTCGTTGGCGTAGCGGTGCTGCGGGTGACTGGTGCGCATATAGGCCTCATAGAGCGGATGCGTGGGGTCACTGGCGATGCGTCGGGCCTCCGCTGCGCTGTCAGCGGGCGCGCCCGTATGCAGAGGCGCTTCCTGCATAAGTCCGGCAGCCGCCAGCATAAGTTTGGCAAAATCCGCATTGGCCCGCAGAGCCGGGCTTTCCATCAGGGCGGCTACGTCGACCCCGGCCTGTTCCCCCATGCGGGTGAGGAAAGCGCCGATGCTGTGCATGTTGTCTTCGTAGTGAGAGCCCCATTCCTGCTGAAGCTGGGCGTCTGCCTGCTCGATAGCCTCCTGGTTGGCGTCCTGGTAGGCTTTGAGCATGCGTCCGCTTTCACTCGCATAGTGTGCCGTCAGGGCTTGCATTGCCTCCGCCGGTACGCCGTATTCGTAGGCAACCCTGGCCATGCCTGATGCCAGAGCATCATCCCATACTTCGTCCGGCGTGTTGTCTGGGCGAACCAGGTGGAATTCCTCCGCTTTCTCCGGGAGCCCCACGGCCAGGCGGAAGGCTTCCATGCGTCGGGTATCACCCGTGCCGGGGTAGCCTTTGAGACGCTCGAGGTTGGCATAACTCTTGGCCAGAGCTTCCGGACGCCGGAACTTCGCAAGCGTAGTGGCGTAAGGTGCAAGCTCAGCGAAGCGCTTGTACCACTCGGGAGCAAAAGCGCCCTGATCGTCCATCAGCGGGATGGTTTCCTCCAGCGGCTGAGCCGGGATATCCGTCGCAGGCACAGCTGCGGCGGCGACTGTATCAGAAGGCAGGGGAGCTGCGTGCTCCTTGTCCTGCGCGGGAGTATCAGTGTGTGTATTCATCATCTGTGTGTTGTTGTGTTTCTTCCTGCCTGGCCAGCTCCAGCTGGCGGCGGATGACGAGGAAGACTTCTCGGTGAGCGTCGCGGCGCATGGCGTCGAGAGCATCGTATTGTCCCGGCTTGCCCTGGAAGACCGGCAGGTTTGTTTCGAAGCGCGCTTCCAGGCGGTTCAGAACCCGTTGACCGGCGTCGGTTCCCAGGACAGCCAGCAGCTCACGCCGCTCGCTCCGGGCGCGGTGTGCCAGTTCCTGCAGTGCTTGGGTGTTCATAGAGCTTGTTCTGTGGGGGATGCCATGGATGGCGAAGAGACTTGCTCCGCATGCAGAGCCTGCTCAGCGGAAGCCTCCCGCTGACGTCGCATCCGCTTGACCGCGGTGATCGGGCGCAGAATCTCCTCAGGAGCACCGTCGAGGCGGGCTGCCAGACGAAAGGTGCGATCGAGGTCGATGTGATCCACCACCGTGGGATCAACGGAGCTGAGCTGCTGCAGCCGGCTGAGAGCGGCGGTGATGCCCTGGGATTGCAGACGGCGCATGACCGCAGCAATACGTCCCTGGTAGATCACATGAGGTTCGGCGACGGTGGCCTCCCCGTGCTCATCCCGCTGGAGAACCGTAGCGGGAGGTTGGGGGAACTTGCCCATGCGGAACAGCTGGGCAAACAACCGCTCCATCAGCGGTTGGAAATCCGTGGAAAATAACGTAAAGGACGGAGAGAACAGCATCACCCGCTCATTTTCCCGGGCGTAGATCTCCGAAGCCGTCATATTTTGCTTTTGCGTGCTCCACAGCTCCAGCATCGGTACAAAAAACGCACGGTTGATGGCTTCCTGCTTCTGCCGCAGCCGATCCATGCCCACATCGTAGCGTCCCTGAGTGGCCCACTCTCTCGGGTAACCCAGGCTGGCGCTTTCCGGGTTGATCAGCGTGCGGCCTCCCGCCCGCAAATCAACCTCCCCCACCTGATTGGCAAGTTCCAGGATGCGGGGGAACGCAGCCACCTCCCCCAGCATGTCCAGAATGCGGTTCAAAAACTGAGCCTGGCGGATGTCCGGGTACACCAGCCGGGCAGGGGCCAGGCCGTAGGGACCCTCGCCCCACTTCAGAAATCGGGTCACCATGTAAGGCATTTCGCGGTAGCCGCCTTCCTCGACCACGCACTCGTCGTCCAGGCTGTAGTAGAGACTGCAGAAAGGCATGTTGCGGGCATTTTCCCGCCGTCTCTGCCGCTGACTGCGGGGCTTGACGGCATGCAGGAACCGCAGGCAGGCATCGTGCGGCGAGCGGCTGTTGTCCAGCAACGCGCGTGCCCGGGGGCCCAGCGCCTTGCGCCCGAACTGCTTCTCGGCCTGCGCCGGAGTGAAGGAGAACTCCCGCATGAAGGTGTCGATGACACCTTCATCGTTTTCGGCGCACACAAACTGCCCGCAGGGAATGTGGCGGAATTGCAGACGCCCGCCGCGGGTTGTCCCGCTGAACAGCGAGCCTGTGCCCAGACCGACGCGGTCGAGAAAGCACTCGTGCAGAGAAGTGTAGAAATTACTCAGAGCCAGCTCCCGATTGGCGATTTCGGAGCATCGGTTGTACCAGGATTCCGCTTCGTCTCCCGCATCGGGATCAGGACTGCTCCATTTGAACCACAGCTCACTGCTGGGGGTCATGTAGCTCATATGGCCGCTGGCGAGTTTCTGGCAGGCTTCCACCGCAGTTGTGTCACCCAGTTCCCGGCTGCGGGCGGACGGCACATCCTCCCCATCCTGCTGTCGGGAGGGCAGCACGCAGTAGCGCAGCGTCTCCCACCAAGACTCCCAGGGGGCTCGCGCTGCTTTGAGCGTGCGGTATTCTGCAATCAGAGAATCCATGGTCATCAGCCCAGTGTGGTATTATTGCTGGTTGCAGAATTGGAGGCAGCCCCGGTTTCCGCTGCGGCCTGCTGCTTCTCCTTTTTGGAGAGAAGCGTCGAAAGCAGCCCCTTTTTGTTGGAGCGTTGCTGCTGATAAGCCGAAGCCGTATCGGACGACTCGGAGGAAGATACCACCGGAATGGGTGTTTCCACGGTCGTGGGTGAGCTGTAGCTTGGCATGGATGGCATGGAGAATAATTTAGAGAATCCCATAATGTATCTGTTCGTTTGTTTGGTGTTGTACGGAGGTGTTTTAGTGTTTGTCATTATTGAAAGCACAGGGAACCGCGACGCAGTGTTTGCATCCACCTGTGGCGGTGGATGACACAGGAGCGGGCTCCCCGCTGGAAGCAGAGCAAAGGAAACTCCGGCAGCCGGTTACCAAGCTTCAAAGCCAGACTCAGCTCCCCCGCCAGCAGATGCACATACCAGGCGTCCGCCTCCGGACAGGGGGTTGCCAGCTCCTGCCAGTCCCGGGGACTGCTGCTGCACACCGGCCTCATGAGAGCCACCAGCATCGGACTGTACATGGCGACCCCCTGCGGATTGCGTCCCAGTGCCGCCAGGTCGTCCGAAAGAACTCTGGAACTGCCAGTGTAGTAGTGCTCGGCCAGAATACGTGCATCCCTGCTCATGCCCCAAAGCATATCGGGCTTTCGCCCTTCGTGCCAACAACATTTGTTGCGGCGCAGATGCGTTCCACCCGGTAAATCATCGTGTTGCCGGTCGTCCGGGCTTTGCCATTCTGCTGAAATTATGAGAGGTTCATACAGGCGCCATGCCGGCGACCTGTAAAAAGACCATGAACGAAACATCAGAACTGAGTGAATTGCAAACTTCGGACTCAACGGCACCGCCCGTTAAGGCTCTGACCGCACTGGAAATATGTAACCTTGCACTCTCCAAGCTCGGAGAGTCGCCCATCGAAGCCATCAGCGCCAACGGCTCCCCTGCAGCGCGGATGTGCTACATGCATTACCACCCCGTGCGGCGGGAAGTGCTAACCGCCAGCCGATGGACTTTTGCCTGTGTGCAAACCACCCTGCAAAGCCCCGACGCTGCAGAGGATGGGAAAGCACATGAAATGCTTTCCCACACACTACCGACAGACTGCCTGCGCGTCCTGGAGGTCAGCAGCCCCAACTGGACGCTGCGGGGGAGAAATATTTATTGCCGCTCTGCGGTCATCCGGCTGCTGTACATCACCGATGTGGAAAACCCGGAAGTGTTTGACCCCTTGTTTGTGGATGCCTTTGCTACAAGACTCGCCATGAAACTGTGCATACCACTGACCAGCAGCACCACGGCGCGTGAGGCACTCACCGAGGAATATCAGCGCCTCGCCTTGCCGAATGCCGCTCACTTCAACCGCGTGCAGTGCAGTTCCAACGATTCTCACCCCCTCTACCAGCTCTGGCGTATGAGCACGGGTGCAGATGCGTGAGCCTGAGGGGGGAGCGGGGCAGGCAGCCCGCTCTGCCGCTTCTCCTGTGCGCCGGGTGTGTCCGCCGAACGCGGCATTCCCATTGCCCCAGAGAGCAGAGCCAGCCACCAACACCCATTCCTCCACAGCCCGTGATCAAGCATAGCAGACAGCCTATCAGAGAGAATAACAAGTGAATCAACCATACATATGAGAGCTATTGACTTCGCGTGCCGTTTCCTGGCGCGTATCGCACAGGACGATATGACCCCTGCCGGGCGCCAGGTGATGCTGGCCGTCGCTGCAGGACTGAGCAACAGCCACGAAATAGCGAGCATGACCGGACTGAGTATCAACTCATGCACAGCCATTCTGCGCATGCTGGCCAAGCAAAAAATACTCACCTGCGTCAGCCGCGAGAGCGGTGTTTATCTTCTGGCGCCGGATGGCAAAGAGCGAGTGCGCCGCCTCTTAACCTTTTTCCCATCACCTCCACCATGCGGACGAAGCGACACCTGACCATTGATGAAAAACGCGACTGGCTCGCCGGAATCTTTCGCGACGAAAGCGGCGGGGTTAGCCAGGCGGACAAGTTCAAAGCGATGGCAGAAGATACGCGACTTGCCCTGCTGGAGAGTGAAAACAAAAAAAAGAGCACAACACCGAAACCATCACCCGTCGACCTTCTCGACTTCTTGCCGCCGCCTCTGCCGCCCGGAGAATAACGCCGGCCTTGCTAACGCCGTGCCTTCCTGACGCCGTGATTTGCTAACGCCGAGTCATCCGGCATCGCCGGGGAGCCCAAGCTCCGAATACGCCGGGAAGCGCGACAGAAAATCAGAGGGTGGTGTCAGTCCCCGGTGCCGCCATGATAGCCCGGGCGGCATCGCCCTCGTACAAGGTGAAGGCTCCTGGAGAGTGAACCACTTCCGGGCGTTGACCGGCTCGGAGGTAAACTTCCACCACATCAAAACGCACAGGCACAGGACGCTTGAGCAGCGAGAGCCACTTGCGGGCCCCGTAGCGCAGCAAAATACGCTTGGCATAGTTGATATGGCGTCCCGGCAGTCCGTGGCGGTGAGTGGTTGAACTCTTGACCTCGACAAACACCAGCGTATCCCCGAGCCTGCAAACGACATCGACTTCACCCCGGCGTCCCCAGCGGAAGTTTTGCCGCAGCACTTTGAAACCGTGAGCCCGCAACCAGGAAGCCGCCACAAACTCACTGTAGCGGCCCGTGTAGGCGCGATCCGTCAGCTTCTCAGGAAGAGAAGGGAAGCGCCATCTGTGCAACAGGTGCAAACGAGCGGCGATGATGCGGTGTAATTCCATACTTTTGGAGAGCTAGCAAATGAGCGGCTGTACCATACCCCGCATGCCGGGAAAAACCGTACTGCGGGTATTCGCGGTCGAGTTCCGCCATCAGGCGATCCCTGGAAACCTTTGCCAGGATGCTGGCCGCGGCAATACTCAGGCAAAGGGCATCGCCCTTGATGATATTGCGGGAGGGCAGGGGAAACCCAGGCACAGCCAACCCGTCGATCAGGCAGAAATCAGCCGCCACGGGGAGCCCCTCAGCAGCGCGCCGCATAGCAAGGTGCGTCGCGCGGAGAATATTGAGCCGGTCGATTTCCTCCACACTCGCCTGAGCCACACACTTCAGCACCCGGTCATCCCCCATCAGGGCATCATAAAGAGCCTCGCGCTTGCGGGAACTGAGCTTTTTGGAATCATTAAGCCCCGGCAGAGAAAATCCCGCCGGCAGCACCACAGCCGCCGCCATCACCGGGCCGGCCAGCGGGCCGCGCCCAGCCTCGTCAATCCCGCAGACATGGAGGTAGCCTGCTTCATGAGCCTCCTGTTCTGCCTGCATATCAGGCACACCCTTCACCACTGTTTTCACCCCCATGCGATGCCCCTCACGACAAGCCGCACCGGAGAGCCCCGCGGCCTTCCGCTGCGTGGGAGAGACCTCCTCCCGGCCGGACCGTTGCCACTCCTCCGGGCTAAAAAGAAAATCAACAGACTCTGTTCCCTTCCGGGGCAAACGACGGCGCACACTCATGGCTTTTCTGATTGATTCTCGGACGGGGAAATCGTAGCGCCGGCAGGCTTAAACTGAGCAGGCACATCATCATTTGCCTTCAGCGAGTAAAGCGTCTCAATATCCTCCAAATAACGATCAAGGTGCGTGCGCGGCCCCGGCAGCTCCCGTCTCAGCTCACGCACCGTATCCATGTAGCGGTCAAGGCTTTGCGCGTCAAGCTTGCCCGACGTCGTGATCTCGTACCAGTCCAAATAATCGCGTGCACGAATCGCCGTACTCATAAAACGCGTACGAAGCTCCAGTTGAGGACCAACAATCTGCTGGGCCTCATCCGGCGTTCCCCCATTACTCAACAGATGCAACGCCCGCAGGTACTCCGTGATCACAGGACGATAACTCGGGAAGCAGCGCCGGCAAAGCTCCATGAGCAGCTCCACATTAGGCCTGCTTTGCCGCTGCCAGTCGTCCAGCCTGGCCAACTCGTACGGATTATCCAGCTCCACGGGGCGCACCCGCCCCGTCTTCTGATCAAAATACTGCATCGTCAGCGCCTCACTGAGAGCCTTATCACTATCCAGCGGCGTCAGAAAATCATTACCGCGGGGAGCAGCAAAAGCAGCCAGCTCCAGCGCCCACCACCTCGTCAGCTCATTCTGGTCGATTCCCAGCTCGGCGAAATGCTGTTTAATCAACTCCTTGGGCGTATTATCAGCCAAAGCAGAAGTTCGCACCAGTTCCCGCAGCTGGTCCTGCCCGCCCGGGCGGTTAATCAGCGTTTGGATGAGCACACCACAGGAGACATCATAAACCTGACGTGAAGCCGCGTCCAGCTTCCATGGTTCGGCAGTCTCGATAATATCCCCGGGAGAAAGCATCTCCGCCCGGTCAAAAAGATTCTGATACAAACGGCGATCCAGCTTGCCACTGCGGTTCAGAATCGCCTGATACAGCCCGGTAATCAACCACTCCGGAATCGCCACCTCATCCGGCATCTCATCACCGTTGAGCTCCCGCAGCGAAAACTCGTACAACACCATCGTAATAATAGCCTTATTTAACTGCTGGAGCTGGATCCCCCCCCCGCAATGAACCCGGATCCGGAAAACAGGCTTATCCCCAATCACCTGCACACTCAGCCGTATAGGGCGCGGCACCGGAGCGTCTGAATGCTGACCATACAAACGGATGGAAATCGGGTGTCGCCAGCCATTATCCATACCAAGCAACCCCATCACCTGCCCCCTGAGCTCATCAGCATGGGTAGCAATAGCACCCACGCGCAACGCCTCGGCACCACTCACCGAAAACATGCGCGACTGCGATACCACATGGCTGTCTTCCCGTTGGGCCACAAAGGCACTCGTCGTGAGAGGCGCCACAGGACGCCGGTTGCCGGCCTTCATCCCCTGATTGACCCAATCCTGCGCCGACGGTACCGACGTTACATCGCGAATCAGCAGGTCAGGTGCATTGACTGCGGCAGGTGCCTTCCCCACAGCGGAGTCCGCCGCCCCACCCGCAGCCAAGTCCGCCGCCCCACCCGCAGCCAAGTCCGCCGCCCCACCCGCAGCCAAGTCCGCCGCCCCACCCGCAGCTGAGGCCGCCGCCTCACCCGCAGCTGAGGCCGCAGGCTCACCCGCCTCGCCGGCACCCTGCGAAGAAAAGCCCTGTGAATCCTGCTGCTGCGCTGCCGGCACAGGGCGAGCGTCCGGATTCTCAGACTTGGCAGAGGAAGTCCCAGCGGAGGCCGGCAGAGCTGCTGATGAAGGTGCCGCTGTTGACGGAGCATAACCGGGCTCAGGCCCCGAAGTCCCCTCTCCCTCCCCACGATCAGGCTGCTTGGCCGACGGCACCGACGGCCCCTTACCCGCAGTCGCTCCTGTCTGAGAAGGCTGCACAGCGTCACCATCCGCAGCCGTCTCCGTCTCCAACAGCGGCAACTCCATCCCCCGCTCAGGATCTACGGGTGTTTCGATGATCGTATCATCCTCGGCAGCAGCATCATTCTGCTGCTGTGCAGAACACAGCGCTGCCAGCACCAGGAAAGCTCCCATCGTCGCCCGTTTCAGCATAGGCACATGCTAGCAAATAGGAAGCGGGGCTGCAAGTCCAATTCATCGTAAGTGAAAGGGCAGACACAGATTCGGCGTTCGCCCGGAGGCGTGTCTCTATCATGAACTCAAGCAGAGAACATGAACTCAAGTAGAGAACCCTTAAGGTACGGCACCGTGCCCACACTGCCGGATACGGCTGCATCATAAGGCAAGCACGCCAAATCAGCGGACGACGCATCGCTATGCCCGTTGTCAGAGTGCACTTCCGCTTCCTCAGAACACCGTGACACTTCATGGCGGCAGATGATTCCTTTGCCCGGTATCGCCCAAGCCAGCCACCGGACACACCAGGACGTCCCATGAAGTACCCGCAGCGATATCACCCGTAAGTACAGGGAAAAAGAGATCTCATCGGAGAAATCCGGAAGCCGTATCCGAGGCAAAAGCAGGGGCGGGCGAGTGAAGACAATACAGCAGTCGTACAAAATAAAACAGTCGTACATAAGGGCTGCACCATCTGCCGACGAGAACAGCACACGCCCCCTCATGTCTGCACCCGGCCAGGGCCTCCATCCTGTCCGAGCCGGGAAACTTTGAAGATCTCCAGAGACGCGGAAGAATAGCATAATAAAGATCGTATGTCACTTAAAACTAAGCAATACGACCAAATCCGACAGGTGAAGCTTCACTGCCGTCCCTCGCAATAAACTCAAAAAATGCGCAATTTTGCTTTTTTTGTCTTGCCATATGTAGCGTATCCGTGTATAATGCGTGCGCACCCCATTCATTGGGCAGCGCAAGTGGCTCGGTAGCTCAGTCGGTAGAGCAGCGGATTGAAAATCCGCGTGTCGGCGGTTCGATCCCGTCCCGAGCCACCATTTTTGTATCCACAGCTCTCAGGCAGCGGGGCGTAGCTCAGCCTGGTAGAGCGCCAGCTTTGGGAGCTGGATGTCGCAGGTTCGAATCCTGTCGCCCCGATAAAAAGGCACTCTTCCGGGTGCCTTTCTTTTTGATTGAGCTCAGTTCGTGGGTCAAGCGCAAAGTGGGGTCAAGCGCAAAGTGTGTGGAAACCCCTATTTTCGCTTCCTGGCGCTCCGCCACTGCACTCTACGAGCACACGCAGCCTATAGTTCTCAAAGTTGCGATATCCATAAGCTCGCCGTTGTATCAATTTCATCTTGCGGTGAAAGCAGCTGTAGCGCAGAGAGTGGGGGTAAGGGTAGAATGGGAGGAGGACAGAATAGGACGCGGGAAGGATACTGGTGACGGGGAGGTGGAAGGGCTGGTGGTTGATGCTGTGCAGGGGGATGCCGTGCGTGGGGTGGTCGGGGTGGCCGCGAAAATACCCCTCTCCCCAACGTACAGGGGAGAGGGGTGTGAGGTATCGGATAAGCCGCGCCGGCTTACTTGGACCCTTACTTGGTCATGGCTTCTTCCACGGCAACGGCTACGGAGACCGTAGCGCCAACCATGGGGTTGTTGCCCATGCCGATGAGGCCCATCATTTCTACGTGCGCAGGCACGGAGGAGGAGCCGGCAAACTGGGCATCGCTGTGCATGCGGCCCAGGGTGTCGGTGAAGCCATAGGAGGCAGGACCTGCGGCCATGTTGTCCGGGTGCAGGGTGCGGCCCGTGCCGCCGCCCGAGGCGACGGAGAAGTATTTCTTGCCCGCGAGGGTGCATTCCTTCTTGTAGGTGCCTGCGACCGGATGCTGGAAGCGGGTGGGGTTGGTGGAGTTGCCGGTGATGGAGACGTCTACGCCTTCCAGCCACATGATGGCTACGCCTTCGCGTACGTCGTCAGCGCCGTAGCAGTTCACTTTGCTGCGCTCGCCGTCAGAGAATGAGGTTTTCTTGACGACTTCGACTTTGCCGGTGGTATAGTCGAACTTGGTCTGGCAGTAGGTGAAGCCATTGATGCGGGAGATGATGTAGGCAGCGTCTTTGCCAAGGCCGTTGAGGATGACTCGCAGCGGCTTTTTGCGCACTTTGTTGGCGGAGCGGGCGATGCCGATGGCGCCTTCTGCGGCGGCAAATGACTCGTGGCCTGCAAGGAAGCAGAAGCAGTCTGTTTCTTCGCGCAGGAGCATGGCGGCGAGGTTGCCGTGGCCCAAGCCTACCTTGCGGTCATCAGCAACGGAGCCGGGAATGCAGAAGCTCTGCAGGCCTTCGCCGATGGCTTCAGCAGCGTCAGCGGCTTTGGTGCAGCCTTTCTTGATGGCGATGGCTGCACCTACGGTGTAGGCCCAGCCGGCGTTCTCGAAGGCGATGTTCTGAATGCCGCGGACGATGGCACGAACGTCAATACCCTTGTCAAGGCAGACTTGCTCGGCTTCTTCGCAGGAGTTGATACCGTATTTCTTGAGAACCGGAAGAATCTGGTTGATACGGCGATCGTAGGATTCGAAAAGAGGCATAATCTTCGATGGTGGTTAAGGGTTCTTTACTCGTGGCGGGGATCAATGTACTTGGCGGCGCCGTCGAAACGGCCGTAGGTGCCGGTGTACTTCTTGACGGCCTCATTGGCGTCTACGCCTTTCTTGATGTCCTCCATCATCGGGCCCATCTTGACGTACTGGTAGCCGATGATTTCGTTGTTTTCGTCGAGGGCGAGCTTGGTGATGTAGCCTTCTGCAAGCTCAAGGTAGCGGGAGCCTTTGGCGAGGGTGCCGTAGAGGGTGCCCGTCTGCGAGCGGAGGCCTTTGCCGAGGTCTTCAAGGCCGGCGCCGATGGGCAGACCGCCTTCGGAGTAGGCACTCTGGGTGCGGCCATAGACGATCTGGAGGAAGAGTTCGCGCATGGCGGTGTTGATGGCGTCGCACACCAGGTCGGTGTTGAGGGCCTCAAGCACGGTCTTGCCGGGGAGAATCTCAGAAGCCATAGCAGCGGAGTGGGTCATGCCCGAGCAGCCGATGGTTTCGACGAGGGCTTCCTGGATGACGCCCTGCTTCACGTTGAGCGTCAGCTTGCAGGCACCCTGCTGAGGCGCACACCAACCCACGCCGTGGGTGAGACCGGAGATGTCCTCAATCTTGGTGGATGCTGTCCAAGCCCCCTCCTGCGGGATGGGTGCGGGGCCGTGATTGCAGCCCTTCTTGACGCAACACATATGTTCAACTTCTGTCGTGTACTGCATAAGAGTATGTGTATCTTGGCTTGAATGGTAAAGAGATCCGGGCCTGTGCTCAGAATACGCTTTGCCGGGTGCATTATAGCGGGTTCTTTTGCGATGTTCCAGCATAAAATGTAACGCATGGCGCAAAAAACGCTCCGGCCGTGCTGTTGGTATGCGTTAGCGGCCTGCTTGGTGTGAGGTGGCTTGACATGGGCGTGAAGCACTGATAGGATGCGCGGTATGAAATGTATCGCATCTCTGGCGTTGGGGCTGTTGTTGCCGCTCGTTTGCGCCCAGGATTTGTCTGCGCCTGCAGCCGCGGCGGATGACACGGTGGATGACACGGTGGATGACATGGGGCATGCGTCGCCGGCGGTAGCTGGGGCTGAGCCGATAGCGGAGAGGCAGCCGACTCCGGGTTCGGATTCGCCTGTGCAGCTTCAGCCTTCTGCGGTGTCGGATGCCAGTGGCTCTCCCGCCGCTGATGCTGATTCTTCCGGCCTGTCTGCTTCTGGCTCTTCTGCGGGTGATGAAGCTGCTTTTCTGCCTGTGGAAATTCTGATGGCGGATAAGGAGCTTGCGCTCAGTGATTCGGCGTCGCTGGCCAGGGCTGTTGCCGCGGCCGGTGCTTTCGATGAGGGGTTGCCGCGCCATGTAGCGGTTGTACAGAGGTTTAATGAGGATATGCAGTTGCTGGCGACGCTTCTCCTTTGGGTGGAGAGTAAGGACGATGCGGACCGGATCGCTGCCCCTGCGGGGGTGTTGTGTCGGCGGGGTGTGGAGTTGGTGACTTATTTTGAGGAGGAAATTGCACCGCAGCTGACGCAGGAGGAGCAGCGGGAGCTCAGTGAGCACGTGACTTCTGAGCAAAAACGGGCGCTTTCTCAGGTGTTTCAGACATTGATGGGGATGATGCAATCCGGTTTCTTCGGCTCCGAGGATCTCTCCCGTGCCACGGCGCCGCTTTTGAAGAGTATGTTGGGGGTTCCTTCTCCCTGATCTTTCCTGAACTGCTTTTTCGGATTAACAGTTTGTCGGAGTCTTATCTTCCGGGCAGGATTTCTTCGAACGGAATTTATTTTGATTGTGCTGTATGCGTGTGATATTTGACCATTTCTTTTTTCTTGCTCTGGGTGTGGTTCTTACTCCGGGTGTGGCTTTCAGCTGTGCTGGAGCGCAGGAGACCGGTGCTCCTTCGTCTTCTTCTCTTGCAGGCTCGACTAGCTTGCCTTCTCCACCTGCTCCGTCAGACAAGGACGTCCCTGTGTCTGGTGCAAAGGTGACGTCTTCTGTTTCTCCGCTCCCGCCGGATGCCGCTGCTGTGCGGCAGCTTCAGCAGGATTTTTTCACAGCACTCAGGGAGCTTGAGTTGCTCCTCAACGATGTCCGGGATAAGGAAAGTGCTGATGCTGCTGCGACTAGGGCTGGCGAAGCCTGCTCCCGGATTCTTAGGCTCACCGGTGAGGTTCATCTGTACGCCCAGGCTGATGATGCGTCGGAGGTGTTGTTGGAGCGGGGGTCTGCTCGATCTGGACGTTCCCTCGAGGAGCTGGCCAAAGCTGCCCTGACGGGTCTTCTGACGGTTTATTTTCATAACTGCTACGATTCGGAGTCTTTCCGCGAGGCTGTTCGTCCGTTCATGGAAGAAATGATGTCGGGGACTGATGCTCTGAACTCTGGTGATCACGATGTGCCGGATGTTGTCCGGCAGGAGAAGGCGTCTGAGGGGGAATGAGCGTCTGAGGGTGGTGAGGAAGGCAGCCTGGGCTCGGGTGGTGAGGAATGTTGCCAGGGATCATCTGGATTGCTTTGGCTGGTCCGGCAGGAGGGCTGGTCCGGCAGGAGATGCATGGTGAGTGTGGTGCGTGGATATGCTCGGTGAGGCGCGTGGAGATGGATGGAAACTCGCTGCCCGGGGTGTCTTGCGCAACGTGCTGCGGACGATGAGCCCGGAAGTTCGCCGCTGGCGGATATACCCGGCCGATATATCCGGCCGCTCGCCGTACGATGTCGGTTCGCAGGCAGGGCCTTTTTGATGCTGTGTGCTGTTTGGATTATGGGGGCGGGCTCTCTTTTGTCATCAGTTGAGCTTCTGTGCCTTCAGGTTTCACTTGAAATGGGCATGCTCTTGTGCTACAATCCCGCGCAATGAAGGTCATCGCAGTTACAGGAGGTATCGCGTCCGGCAAGTCAACCGTTGTCCAGCTTTTGACGGAGCTGGGAGGAAAAGGCGTAGAAGTCTTTGACTGTGATGCTGTAGCACGCCGTCTTCGCGATGGTGGAATGCTGACGGAGGCGCTGGTCGCTGTGTTCGGTGACGGCATTCTGGAGGAGACTGGCGCTGTCAGTGCGGAGAAGCTGCGTGCCGTGGTGACTGGCGATGAAGAAAAGCGTCGGTCGCTGGAAGCACTGGTGCATCCCCGTTTGGCGGAGGAGTTCGCTGCGGCGGTGTCAGCTGCCCGTGAGCGTGAGGATGTGCATACGTTTATTTTGGATGCGCCCCTTTTCTTTGAGTCTGCATCTGCTTTTGAGGCCGATACAGTCTGTGTGGTGGCTTGTAACCCGGAGACCCAGGTAGTGCGCGCTATGCAGCGCAGCGGTCTTTCCCGGCAGGAGGCTGAGGCTTTGCAGCAGGCTCAGATGAGCACGGAGGAGAAGATGAGGCGTGCGGACGTCGTTTTCTGGAACGAAGGGCCGCGTCCCCTCCTGGAGGCTCAGGTGCGCGTGTTTTTCAATACGTGGCTTGCCGCTGAGGCTAAGGCGGTGCAGGCCCGCACGACGACGATTTCGCTGAATGCGCTGCGGAGCATGCCTCTCAATGAACTCCAGGATCTTGCACTGGCTGCAGACCGAAAGGGCGCTACGGCGCTTTCGCGTGCGGAGCTGATCTATGAGTTGGCTCGCAGTTATGTGGCGGAGGGGTTCCGGGTGCAGGCTGAGGGAATTCTGGAGTTCAGCAAAGATCAGGGTGCCTACCTGCGCGATGTGGCGCGCAGTCTGAGGCCGTGCAAGGATGACCCGAAGGTGCCGGCAGATCTTCTCCGCCGCTATTTGCTGCGCCCGGGCAATTTGGTAAAGATTGTGATCCAGCGCAGCCGCAATGGAAAAGAGCCTACTCAATTGCTTGCTGAGGATATTCTGACCATTGAGGGGGTGCCCGCCTCCGATTACCGGCAACCGAAGGAGTTTGATATGCTCACGCCGCTCTTCCCGAAGGAGCGTTTGATTCTGGAAAACCCGGATATCAAATCTCCTTCGCTGCGTGTGCTGGATCTGATGACGCCTTTGGGTAAGGGGCAGCGTGCCCTGATTGTGGCTCCTCCCCGCGGGGGCAAAACGGTGCTGCTCAAGACGATTGCCCGCTCAATCCAAGCGAATTACCCAGATGCGGTGCTGCTGATTCTGCTGTTGGATGAGCGCCCGGAGGAGGTGACGGACTTTGAGGAGACGGTTCATGCCCCGGTCTTCGCCTCGACTTTTGACGAGCCTTCGCTGCGGCATGCACAGTTGAGTGATTTGGTGCTGGAGCGTGCTCGCCGCCTGGTGGAACAGGGGCGCGACGTGATTATCATGCTCGATTCCCTGACCCGTCTTTCCCGCGGCTACAATGCCAACCAACTCGGCGGCCGTACGATGTCGGGTGGCCTCGGTTCCAATGCGCTGGAAAAGCCACGCAAGTTTTTCGGTGCAGCCCGCAATTTGGAGGAAGGTGGCAGCCTGACCATTATTGCAACGTGCCTTGTTGACACGGAATCCCGCATGGATGAGATTATCTTCGAGGAGTTCAAGGGCACCGGCAATATGGAGGTAAGGCTTGACCGTGAGCTCGCGGAGCGCCGTATTTACCCTGCTATTTCCCTGCACCAGAGTGGCACGCGCAATGATGATCGGCTCTACCACCCTGATGAGCTTGAGCGTGTCGTACAACTGCGTCGACAGCTTGCTCAGCTCCCCGGTTGGGAGAGCCTGGAGACTTTGCTTAGCCGGATTGAGGCTACGCAGAATAACGCTGAGCTCCTGCTGCGGGGGTTGCGCTGATGGGAAGGGCTCGGGCGTTTGCGGCTTTGCGGTGACAAGGATTTTTTTGGGGGGGGAAGGGAGCTTGGAAAGTTTTTTAGGGGGGGAGTTTTTGGGAACGGCGGTTTGGTTTTTACGTCATCGTCTTGCAGCTTGGGGTGCAGCTTTTTGCGTTGCCGGGGGCTTCTTTTCCCGTCTGATGCGCGACCTCGTTTCCTGGTGTGTCCACTTGCGGAGCTCACTCCATCAGGGCGCTGAGTTCTTCCTCTGGCTCTGGCCAGACGCCGCAGCGTACCATGAAGGCTTCCCATGCCAGCAGCATTTGCTCAAACTCGCCGGGATTGACGTCAAATTGTGTCAGGGTATGATCGACGTTCGGAAAAAGGACAAGCTCCGCTTTGTTGCCCAAGCGTTCCCACTCTTCACAGAACCATTCGCGTATCTCGTAATCCAACAGGGGATCTGACATGCCGTGTGCACAGAACAGCGGCGGCAAATCCCGCCGCAGCAGGGCGCAGGGATTGATGACAGAGGGATCCGGCATTTCCGCCGGCACGTTGAGCGTGCGTGCCTCCGCTTCCTCGACATCCACCACCCCGCGGAAAATAGCCACAGCTGCCGGCATCGGCGGTAGTGGCGCGGGCTTGCCGACGAGTTTCCACCATGGGCGGTGGGCCAGTGGAGGCATGGCCGCATTGAGTGCCATCAGACCACCAGCATCCGACCCGGCCAGCACCATGCGGGAACGGTCGATGCCTAAGCCGTCTGCATTGTGCTGCAACCACCGCCAGGCATCCAGCCCATCCTGAATGATGTCGGGGGCTTCGATTTCAAAGCGGGCCCGTGTGCGGTATTGCGGCAACAAGCACACGATGCCGCGGTTGGCCAGGTGCATGGCCCAGGAGACGAACTCCTCCTCGTAGTCCAGCATCCACATGCCACCGTGAAAAAACATTACAGCTGGAGCAAAGGAATCCGGTGTATGACCCGGCGGTACAAACAGATGTACCCGCAGTGCTACACCGTCGGAGAAGCGTTTCCACACGAAGGACGGCGTCTTGTCCAGCAAACGACGGTGACGCATATTTTCCTGCCGGTTGAAATATGGTCGGGATGTCGTCATACTGCCGGTGCATTATGCATTTTTCTTGCTATAAAAGCAAGTCTGATGTAGTATCAGCAGCGTCATGAGAGCCATTTTTTACACCGCCCTCGCACTGGGCAGCATGCTGACCACTACAGTCTTAGCCCAGAGCGGCTACGCCTCCTCCAACCGCAGGGTGCCGCAGCAGGCGGCGAGTGCCCCGGCCCCCCTTCTTACACCCCATCAGGAAAACGCCCGCCAGATCGCCGATCTCGCCTATAACACTTGGCGTGTCAGCCACGCCAACGGCGGCAACGAAGTCGCCTGGAAACGCAATACGACAGAATCACGCATTCGCAAAGTCCATAATCTCATTATTTCCCAGCGCGGGCGCTTCCCCCAGGATTATTTTCGTGAGGCGCAGTACATGCCGGTCCTGGAGAATTTTGTTTATGTTGGCTCGATTGCTTCCTGCGGGGGCAATACCCTGGCCGCCACCTACATGGGCCGGCTTCAATTAGGGGATGAGAAACCTCAGGACAGTGCATTTGTCATTTTGCTGGTCAACGAAGGCGGCAAGTGGAAAATTGATCAGACGCGCTTTTTCAGTTTGGAGAAGCTCCCGGCTGTTCGGAAACGGCTCGCTGCCAAGGACATCAGTGTTCTGCTGGAGCAGGACGGCTTTCATCCCTACCGGGAGATGCCGAAAGTTCCGCCTTACTGTGGGCAGCCTGAGCTGATCGGCAAGATCTTTGTCGACTGTCCGGGGCGCGATGTCGATGTCAAGATCAACGGAGTTTCCCTGCATGAGTTTTATGATGAGCGCCGGGCCGACGTCATTT
This sequence comes from uncultured Akkermansia sp., assembly GCA_944390825.1. Taxonomy (GTDB): domain Bacteria; phylum Verrucomicrobiota; class Verrucomicrobiia; order Verrucomicrobiales; family Akkermansiaceae; genus Akkermansia. The sequence goes on along the minus strand of CALXRG010000016.1, from coordinate 31,357 downwards.
CCGGCGGACTCAAGCGGGGAAGCAACACCATCAGCTACACGATTCGCGAGGCAGCCGGCAAGCCCCGTCCCTCCTTGGCTATTGGTCTTTTTGTGATGCCTGAGACACCCGGCAATACTCCGGTGTGCGTCTTCGATCATATCTTGGATGAACACGACGACTCGGTAGGAGGCAGCTTCACCTTCCAGATTTCCAACGCGCACATAGCCTCGATGAACCCGAAGTTCCAGGGGCCCAAGCCTGCGCCTTTCCATGCTGTTCCACTCAAACAAAAGCAGGAGGGCAACAAGGGGGGAGAGAGGCAATAAGGAGAGACAATAGGGAGAGAGCCGGTAGAGAGGAAGGTAGTGGAGGCAGAGAGGCAAGCCGGCCCGCTTCAACTCCATTCGGGCTTTCCCGTCAGTGTGGGGTACCCCGCTGTGCTAGGGTGCGCCCGGCCGGTGCGTCCAATGGGCAGGAGCGGTGTCCAAGGGGCCGGTGCTCCCGATGGGCCCGGAAACGCCTCTCTAGAATGAAAAGACTGCCCCCGCTGAGCCACTGACGCAGGACTGGTGAGATCGGAACTCCGCTGATACATTACCCAGGAGGGCCCATGATTCGCTCAGGGGAACGATGGTCGCCGCGTTGAGCCTCAGAGCAGAGCCTCCCGCCTTGGGGCCCCACTGTTCGAAGCTGCCGCCCCCGCCGAGGAATTGACTGGTGACGGTCATGGTGTCGTCACCGGAGGTGGCCAGCGTGAGGACGTCCAGGCTGAAAAAGCCCGGCTGTTTTTGGAGTTCAAAGCGGTAGGTGTAGCGGAAGCCCGTACCGACGGTCAGGCACTGTACGTTGTCCCAGGTGGAATGCAACCCGGCATTGCCGGCACCGCTTTCATACATGTCCTTAAATTGGGCAAACGTGGCTTCTGCCATCGCCACCGGAGACAGGGAATGACGCGCATCCGAACTTCTGATGAGCTCGTAGCTGCCTTCATACGAAAAAGTAACAGCCGTGGCCGACGTGCTTCCCAATGCGCTGGTATGATGGGAGGAGCTGCCGGGGATGCCCACGGTCCGGGTTGTGTCAAAGCGGTAGAATCCGGCACCCAGGGTCACCAGTTGGTGCAGGCGCCCCCGATTGTACAGAATCGCAAAATCCGAATAATAAGCATCCGTGTCGATGGAAACGCCATGGCAATGCGCGTCGGACGAACTGTAGGCAAAGCTGCAGCCGAAGGTCCAGTTTTCATCCAGCGGAGAGAGCTCTGTCAGGATGAAACCGACGTTGTCACGTGTGTAATCTCCCGTATCGGGGCGACCATTTACCCGGTCGGTTCCGCCCGTCAGGGCCGCAGATACAGAGCCGTTTCCCAGCCATGGAATGGCATCTTTTCCCGGTGTGCTGTACACCGGGTGTCCTTCCTGGAGACTTCGCAAGGTCGAGCGCAGTGTTTGCAAATGCTGAGTGCTGTCTGCAGAGAGCACTTTTTGCACCCCGGAGAGACCGGCGCCACCGAGGGAATACAGGAGCTCGCGGGACGCATCCCCCGCTCCGGCTGTCCTGAGCGCAGAGAGAGCTTGCCCCAGTTCCGTGCCGGTGATGTCTTCCTGCCCGATGGTGCCGAGCGCGTAAGCCACCTGGTGTTCGTTGAGAGTGGCCGCGCCGAAGGTCTCAGCCCCGGCGGTGGCGGGTATGAGAGCCAGGGCGGCAGCCAATGGAGTCAGGCCGCGGGGGACAATGCCCCCTCTGCGGTGCACCAAGCGGTAAAAGGAACAACTTGCGAAGCATTGAAGAGTCCGGCAAATAAAACGGTACACGGGAAGTTGTCTTTTCATGAATGGCAATAGGGTATTGGGTTAAGCAAGGGCGTACGCCCAAGCTACCACATGCACCCCGACTCCGTCAATCATGATAGAGCGGCTTACACACAACAGTTGGAGCTTCCTTTTCCGGCGTGTTTTCTTCTTTTCCCAGACCAGTTGTCTCCTCTGTGTGCGGAGTTGATCGGGGGGGGCAATGTATGGATGCGGAGTGTCGATGCGGAGCAAAAACATGGAGGCAGCCGAGTCTGCCCTCGTTTGCCATGCAGAAAGTCGTTTGACACCCCGCAATATCTCATGATATAACACATGCGAGTCCTTCATATGGCTTGGGGTTGAATCCTGACCTCCGGGCTTCCGGAAACCAAGGCTCCGGGTTCTCATAGAGGAGTCCCGGTTTTCAGACAGAGTGCCCCAGTTATCCTGAGCAATACTTCAGCGCGGGGGGCTCGACAAACATCAAAAAAATCAGATTGCACGTGTGCCGATGATGAGATGGGGGTTGGCGTTTATACCGCTGCTGTTTCTGGCAAGTTCCTGTGATTCGGGAAGGGCGTTTGGGGGCAAGGCTTTTTGCTCTCAAAAGGCTGCCACCGCCCGGTATTCACCGGAAGCGGCTTTTCGCATACTGCAGGAGAAATACGGATGCGATCGGGCAAGATACATATGCCTCTTTGTTGATGATGAGTATTTCTTCCCTATAGAGCAAAAGACTTTTTCATGGCGCAAAATCGGCTACTGGGTGAATCCTTACACCGGGGAATGCGGCAAGTCCACAGATACCATGAAATACCTGGAAGATGGGACGTACCAGGCAATCGCCTTTGAACGGCAAAGAGATGGATACACCTACAAGAGTGTGCCTGCGACGATTCATCTGGGTACCTGGCGTCAGATGAGAAAACGCTTCTTGGGTTTCTGAGCCGGCTGGTTACGGTGCAGCTTTTCACGGCGCCGCTTTTTCTGCAGACAGATGACTTGCCCGAACCGGGGAAGCTCTGCTATAATACCCGCACGATGGATACCCCCGAGGAGGCAGGAGAGCAGGGAATGGATGGCGTTCTGGAGACACTGGAGCGCTACTTCGGTTTCACCTCGCTGCGGCCGGGGCAGGACGAGGTGGTGGAGGCGGTGATGCAGGGCCGCGATGCTCTCGCCATCATGCCGACGGGAGGCGGTAAGTCTCTGTGCTACCAGCTGCCGGCGCTTTGCCGAGGGGGAGTGACGATCGTGGTTTCGCCGCTCATCGCCCTCATGAAGGATCAGGTGGATGCTCTGGTAGCCCGCGGTATCCCGGCGGCAGCGATCAATTCGTCCCTGGGAGCGGACGAATACCGCCAGGTGATGGCCGATTTTCGTGCCGGGACGCTGCGTTTGGTATACGTGGCTCCGGAGCGTTTCGGGCAGGAGGGGTTTATGAATACACTCTCCCGTATGCCGGTGAGCCTGCTGGCGATCGATGAGGCACATTGCCTGAGCCAGTGGGGACATGATTTCCGCCCGGATTACCTGCGGCTTGGCCGGGTGCGTGAGGCGTTGGGTTGCCCGCAGACTATAGCCCTGACGGCGACAGCGACGCAGTTTGTGCGCGAGGATATCCTGCGGACGCTTCAGTTGCGGGAGCCGGCCGTCATCGTGAGTGGGTTCGGCCGGGAGAATCTGGATTTTGCGATCACCCACTGCGACTCGCACCGTGCAAAATATGATCGCATCCGCCGCATCATGCAAAAGTGGAAGACGGGGATAGTTTATTGTTCGACGCGTAAGAATGTGATGCGTGTGTATGATGAGATCCGTGATGCCGGGCTGCGAGTCGTGGCATACCACGCCGGGATGACGGACGAGGAGCGCGAGTTTTCACAGAATGACTTCATCTCCGGGCGGGCGGATGTGGTCGTGGCAACCAATGCTTTCGGTATGGGGATAGACCGGGCTGATGTGCGTTTTGTGGTGCATTTTGAGATTCCCGGCAGTGTGGAGGCTTATTATCAGGAGGCCGGACGGGCGGGACGTGATGGCGAGCCTGCGGTGTGCGAGCTGTTGTTCAACCACGTGGATTTGAAAACGCAGGAGTTTTTCTTCGAGGGCAGCAACCCGCCGCTTCTGTTAATCCGCAGTTTGTACCACATGCTGTGTGCAGAGTGCAGCCGCGAGGCTCATGAGTTGCAGTGGACCGTGGATGAGATGGCGGAGCGGCTCGGCAAGGACGTCAACCCGATGGCCGTCGGCACGGCTCTCTCGGTATTGATTCATGCCGGAGCCATCCAGCGTTTTGATGTCCCGGGGCGCAATCTGAAGGGTACCCGGGTGCTTGACCCCGAAGTGAGTTTTGCGATGCTGCCGATCGACAGCGGGAAGTTGGAGGAGAAGGCCCGACGCGATCATCTGAAGATTGAGGCCATCACCAAGTATGCGTATTCGACGGGGTGTCGTCAGCAGTGGATTCTTGAGTATTTCGGTGAGAAGGACGCCGAGCCCTGCGGTCATTGTGATTCCTGCAGGCAGACAGAGGATGAGGAGAATCTGCCAGAGCTTCAGGGAGAGGATTTGCTGACGGTGCGCAAGGCATTATCAGGCGTGGCCCGTGCCTCCAAACGCGACGCTTCCGGCACCTGGCAGGCAGTCTATGGCCGGAGCAAAATCATGGACATGCTGCGCGGTGCCCAAAACGCCCACATGCACCGCTACCTGACATCCCTGTCGACCTACGGACTGCTGAAACACCTCACGGACAAAAAATTGAAAGCACTCTTCCGGGCGATGCAGAAAGCCGGCCTGCTCGTGACCACAGGCGGTGAGTTGCCGCTGCTCACCCTGACGAAGCGGGGCGAGGAGGTGATGATGAGCCGGTGCCCGGCCCGCATTTCCCGCCTCGGCTGGAGTGACACAGCGCCAGTCCCCCTGAAGATGCGCCGTACCGGGCAGCAGATTCTCCAGGGAATCGCACTCGGCCGCATGGATAAGGAACTCTACAGCCACCTGCAGGAGCTCCGCCGCGCTATCGCGGAGGAGCACAATATCCCCGTTTACCGCGTGCTTCACACCGAGACAATGCGCTCGCTCGCCACGCTCAAACCCACGACCATGGAGGCAGCCTCCCGCCTGAAGGGCGTGGGCCCGTTCACCGCCCGGAATTATCTCCGCTTTTTTGTGGAGGTGATTCGGGACTACGAGGGGATGGATTGATGGAACCCGGTGGAGGGTGCATCCGGCGTTGGCAATGTGGCGTGCCCCTCTGCTTCCAGCAGCAGGACGCAGGACTGGAAGGGACGGTTCCAGCAGATGGGGATGCCGGTGCTCATGAGGGCGTCGCTGCCCAGCGTGAGTCCGTGGTAGGGGCTGCGGGTGCCTGTGCTGTCGGGGCACAGTTCGGTGATGCGGTAGCGGGTGCCTGTATCAAGTCCGTGGAGGGGGATGCGGGTGTGCTGGTGAGTGAAGTGTCGCTGCGTGGTGTAGGCCAGGAGCAGGGCTTGGGACCCGCGGCGGTAGAGCAGGGCACAGTCCGGCCCTTCGTAGGGGGAGACGAGACGATAAAGGTCGCCGAGCTGGACGATGGGGCGCAGGCGTTTTGCCAGGGCCAGGCGGGAACGGAAGTCCTCCTGTTGTTCCGGGGTGAGGGCGCGTGGATCGAGTTCCAGGCCGAGGCGGCCGGCAAGGGCAGCGTCGAAGCGGAACTTGAGCGGGGTTTCCCGCCCGGTGTAGAGGTTGGGTGAGGAGGTGACGTGGCAGCCGATGGCATTGGCCGGGAAGAAGAATGAGGCACTCCACTGCATGCGCAGACGCTCGAAGGCGTCGGTGTTGTCGCTGAGCCAGAACTCCTCATGGTAGGCAGCGGCCCCGCAGTCAAGCCGGCCGCCCCCGGCTGAGCAGCATTGGAAGGTGACGTCGGGGAAGCTCCGGCGCAGGGTGCCCATGATGCGATTGTAGGCGGCAATGTAGTCGGAGAAGATGTTGCTTTGCCGGTGCGGCGGGAGGTAGGGGGAGGCGGCATCGGTGATTTTGCGGTTGCAATCCCACTTGATGTAGCTGATGCCGGGGTTTTGCTTCAGCAGATGGGTCATGGTTGTGATGATGTGTTCCTCCACGGCCGGGTTGCAAAGATCGAGTACGAGCTGGTGGCGTTCCTGTTTGGGTGTGCGTGTTGGCAGGCGCAGGGCCCAGTCGGGGTGGGCTCTGTAGAGGTCGCTGTCGGGGCTGATCATTTCCGGTTCGACCCAGAGACCGAAACCGATGCCGAGACGGGCGGCTTCGCGGGTGAGTGGTGCGAGGCCCTGGGGAAGTTTGTGCGGAGCCGGTGCCCAGTCGCCCAGGGAGCTGGTGTCGTCGTCCCGTCTTCCGAACCATCCGTCATCGAGGACAAAGAGTTCGATACCCAGCTTGGCTGAGGCTTGCATCATGGCGATCAGGGTGTCCTGATGTACGCCGAAGTGGACGCCTTCCCAGCTGTTGAGCAGGCACCGGCGCGGTTGGTCGCCATGGGGCAGGATGTGGCGGCGCAGGTGGCGGTGCAGGTTTCGGCTGGCATGTCCTTTGCCTTGGCTGCTGTACAGGAGCAGGGCTTGCGGCAGTTCCAGGCGGGAGGCGGCCTCCAGACGGTAGGGCGCGTGGCTGAAGTCGTGCCCCATGCCCATGAAAAGATGCCCGTAGTCGCTGTGCTTGAAGGTGAGGGCGTAGTTGCCGCTCCAGCAGAGGGCTCCGAGCAGGCAATTCCCGGTGGTTTCGGTGGCGGGTGCGCCGAGCGAAAGAATGAAGCCGGGGGTGCCGGCCTGGGCATTCTGGATGCCGCTGGTGGATCCGGCGGAGACGGTAAGTCCGCGGCCGATACGCTGCTCTTCCTGGTAGTTTTCTCCGCTCCAGGCTCCCCGGAAGGCGGTGAGGTGGTAGTCTGGTGCTTTCAGGCGCAGTGCTGCTGAGTAGGCCCGCAGGATGGTGAGTGCGTGACCGCTGTTGTTTTGCAATGCACAGCGCAGGGCGAAGGTGTCCTCATTGTGCCAGGCTTCGAGGGTGAGCTGAGCGGAGAAGCCGGGGTAGGTTGCGTCGGCCAGGGTCAGAATGAGGCGGGTGCAATCGCTCATTTCTTCCAAGTGGTGATCACGCAGGTTCAGACTCAGACTACGGGTGCCGTCGGGCAGCTGGATGACCAGGGAGGATTCGCCTGAAAAATTGCCAAAGGGGGCGAGTTCATCCCGTTCTGTGGACAGCAGTGGCCATTCGGCTGATGATGCGGTGGCGGCATCATCGGGGGTGTTTAATCTCGGTCCCAGGTAGCAGAGCTGGGGGGGAGTTCCCGGGTCAAGTTTCAGCGTGAGTTGCGTGTGTGAGGTGAACAGGTGAAGCAGTTCCATGACAGGTGGGATGCAGATACAGCGGGTTGGATGAGCCAGGTACAGCGGGTTGGATGGGTGCTGTGGAGAGGGATGGCGTGACAAAGGGCGAGTGCCGCGGCCCGGGAAAGTACCTGACGGCCCGGACGGGGTTAGTCGTATTGCCTGCTTTGGAGGCGCGCGGCCCGCAGGCGTTCGCGTTCATCGTAGGCTTGGCGGCCTGGCGTGGAGGTGGGATTGAGATCCCGTGCATGCTCCAGGGCGGTGATGGCATCCAGCAAGGCTGCTTCGGTTTCCGGGGTGTGGGCACCGGTGTAGAGCAGTGCATAGCGGCGCATTAACAGCGGGTATATGACTCTCAAGGTGAGGATTTGAGCGTCTTCCTCCGTGGCGGCCTCAGATTCCAGCAGTTTGCGGGTACGCGCCACTTCCAGCAGGCATTGCTCCGGGGTGGTCGGGGGTGTGAAATGCTGTGTTGCGAGAAGGATGAAGCTTTTCGCTTCGAACTCTCGGCGGGCGGTGGCTGTTTCTCTGTCCGGATTGGTTGCTTGAAGCTGGGCTTCTGTGACTTGTGCGGTGGAGACGAGGGGAAGCGGCAGGGAGGTGTAGCTGCCGTGGTCATCCGCCAGTGCGACGCAGGGCAGCCGGGTGACGCCATCCCTCAGGGCCATAGCGGCGCGCCGTGCTGCGTCCAGGTGGTCGATCCGGTCACTCAGGGGTACAAACTTCCACGTGGCTTGCGGGTCGATTTGGCGCAGGGGTGCAAGTTGTGCTGCCCAGTCGGTTTGCTCCGCTCCCTGTGCGAAGTAGACGCAATACTCACGCCCTTCTGATTGTTGCGTGGTGATTGCCGCCAGGGCCAGCAGGAACAGGAGAAGAGGCCTCATGCCGGATCGTCAGAGCTGACGCGGCTGATGGTGATACGTTTGAAGCGGGATTCGGTATCCTCGGAAACTGTCCGGATACCGGGGATTTTCGCCAGCTCATTGTGGACGAGCCTCCTCTGGTAGGCGTTGAGAGCTTCCATGCGCAGGGGTTTGCCTGTTTTGAGTACGCGCTCTGCACGGCTGCGGGCGCTGCGCAGCAGCCGTGCCTCAGCCCGCTCACGGTAGTGATCGCAATCCACCCGCACACGCGGTGCATCTTCCCACTCGGCCTGAACCATGCGGTTGACGAGGTATTGCAGGTCGTCCAGGCGGTCGCCTTCGTCGCCGATGAGGAAACGGGCGTCGGGGCTGGTGATCATGAGGGTGATGCTGTTGTCCTCGTAGGGGAACACTTCGCATTCAAAGGTGAAACGGAGTGGATCCAGAATGGCTTTAAGGCTGTGGAGCGATAGTTCGGTCAGGCGTTCTTCCATGGTAAAGGTGATCCGGTGAGGTGGGGGCTGCGGGGTAGACGTTGGGGGGTTAGTCCTGGCGCAGAAGACTGAGCAGGAAGAGGAACATGTTCAGGAAGTCCAGGTACAGGGCCAGGGCCCCGAAGATGGCTCCTTTGTCCCGGCCTTCCCCGTCAAGCTCGAGCGCCATTGTGCGCAGCATTTGTGTGTCGTAGGCAGTGAACGCCGCGAAGAGAATGACGCCGATGCCGGAAATGATGAGCCCCAGCATGCCGCTGCCGACAAAGATATTGACGACCATGGCGATGAGAAGCCCGATCAGGCACATCATGAGGAAACGCCTCATCCCGCCGAGGTTGGTCTTGGTGCAGGCGCCATAGATGGACATGACGCCGAACATGCCGGCTGTGCATGCAAAAGCGGTTGTGATGGTGCCCGGGGCTACGGTGCTCATGAGCGGGCCGAGCAGCAGGCCTTCCATGGCGCAGAAGACGATCAGCAGGGCTCCCAGAGTGCTGCTGCTTAGTGCCTGGCCGGCAAAGCTCATCACGAGCAGGAGACCCAGGCATGCAATCGAGCTGATGAGGTAATGTTCTGCTACCCAGAAGAGCAGCTCCGGTGAGGTGACGGCGTAGGCCGCGGCGCCTGCGCTGATCAGCAGCGTGACAGCCATCCACAGGTACACCTTGTTCATGAAGATGCGGACGCGTTGGTTGGCTTCTTCAACGCTCATTGAGGGGGAAATGCTGTATTCCTGTTCCATATCCAAGTGCATTATACGCCTCGCCGGTGAGGGAAGTCAAGCTGGCACTTGGAGTATGACGGGGATAGTTGCACTCCGGGCGGTTGTGTCGCGTGCTTCACGAATGTTTCATGAAGGCGGCTGCGGCATGTTTTCTGCCGCTTCCGGCTTAAATTGGGCTCAATCCGGTGCTGTCACCGGTGGGCGTTTCCTGTGAAGGCGCTTTGCATACCGGACGGGCCGTCCGATGGGGCGCTGCGGGCCTTTTTGGTCGTTACGCTTGTTTTTCCAGGAAATACTGCCTGTGCCGGCTTGACGGCTTAGGCAATGTCCAGTGCCCAGCGAAGGTAGCGGAGGGATTCATCCCAGATTTTGGCATTGGAGCTTCCGAGAATCACGACGATAACGCTGCGTCCGTTCAGACTGCCACAGGAGATGAGGCACTTGCCTGCGGCATTGGTGTAGCCTGTTTTCATGCCTTGTACCCATGGGTAGCGGCCGAGCAGTTTGTTGGTGGAGCGGATGCGGCGTGTGGTGCCGTTGGTGCGGGTGAAGGTGTACTCCGGGATGTTGATGAGGCTGCGGATGATTGGGTTGTAGTAGGCATAGCAGGCTGCGCGGGCCATGTCGTAGGCTGTCGAGTACTGGTTTGCCGGCAGTCCGCTGGGGTTCTCAAAGTGGGAGTTGTACATCTTCATCTGGCGGGCCTTGGCGTTCATACGGTTGACGAAGGCAGGCACACTGCCTGCGGTGTCGCGGGCCAGGGTCATGGCCAGGTCGTTGAAGCTGCCGGTCATCATGGCGCGCAGCAGGTCCATCTTGCGGTAGCTGGTGCCGGGGGTCAGATTGAGTTTGATGGGTGGGGCTTTGACGTCTTCCCTGTTAATGGTGACCATGCGGTCGAGACCGCCGGCGTCGCAGACGCAGAGTGCGGTGATGATTTTCTGAGTGCTGGCGACCTGGCGGCGCGTGCGCGCGTTGTGCTCGTAGAGAACGGTGCCTGTGCGCGGATCAATTACGCAAACCGCTGCTGCACCCGTGGGGCGTGGCGCCGGGGTGCTGGGGCGATACGCGGGACGCGCTGCGCCCATGCCTGCTGACCCGGGGGTTGCGGTTTGCCTGGCTTGCCGGGGGACGGCCGCTTGATAATGACGCGTGGTAGCAGGCTGATTCCAGGCGCTGCGGGCTTTTTGGGTGCTGTAGGAGTATCTTGCGGCGTTCTGTTGGCAGCAGCAGAGTACAAGGCTGGCAAGCAGAAAGATGAAGATGTTGAGGCAGCGCATGGCGGGGAGTCTACCGCAGGCCGGCCGTTTTGACAAGTCTAAAATGTCATTGTGCTGTTACGGCTGCAGCGGCGAAATTGACGGTTGTCAGGGTGTGCCTTCGCTTGTGTGGTTTGGCTCGTTTGCAGGGCGGCTGTGGTGGCTGAGGGCCTGGCTTGTGCGTGCCGGTCCGGCCGCTTTCGGGGAGTTGCCGGCAGGGTCATTGGGTGATGACTTGGTACCGTCCGCCCGGAAGGGTGATGAGGTGGTGCGCAATGATAAGCTGTATCAGTGCCGGTGCCAGTTCTGAGGTGCTGCTGCCCAGTGCAGTGCAGAGCTGATCCAGGGTGTCTGAGCCGCGCAGAATAGCGTCGATGATGGTGCGCTGGGAGGGTAGCAGATCGGCGTGGTTGCGGGCGGAGGTGCTGCCGGGTGCCTGTGCGCTGGTGCTGCCGGGTGCCTGTGCGCTGCGGCTGGTTGTGGCGAAGGCGGTAGAGGCCGGGAAGGAGGTGGCGGATGCTGTGTCCGGGGCTTCTTCTTTGGCAAGAAGGGTTGGTCCGTCGTCAAAGAGATCCGGTTGCCATTCTCCTTTGTCCCAGCCCATGTCGGAGATGAGCTCCTGGGGATGGCTGCAGAGGGTAGCACCGTCGCGGATGAGGGTGTGGCAGCCTTGGGAGGTGGGGGAATCGACCGGGCCGGGCAGGGCGAAGACTGTGTTGCCGTAATGGCTGGCGGCAAGTCCTGCTGTGTGAAGGGCTCCGCTGTGCTGTGGGGCTTCGATGACAAGGGTGGCCCGGCTCCAGGCCGCAACGATGCGGTTGCGCTGGGGGAAGGTGATGCGGCTGGGCCGGACGTTCATGGGAAACTCGCTTACGATGGCACCCTGGTTCTTCTGAAGGATGCGGTGGACGAGGGCGGTGTTTTCCGGGGGAAAGATGGAGCTCAGGCCGTTTCCAAGTACGGCGATGGTGCGTCCCCCGGCATCCAGGGCGCCGAGATGCCCTGCTGTGTCGATGCCCCGGGCGAGTCCGGAGATGATGCAGCAGCCGCCTTGTTCTGCGAGTTCCCGTCCGAAGTGTCTGGCTTGTGAGATGCCGTAGCCGGTGGCTTGGCGTGTGCCGACGATGGAGACGCCGCGCCGGGCGTCGTCCTGACGCCACTCGCCCAGTACGTAGAGGACGATGGGCGGGTCGCTCATGCGCCGGAGCACTGTGGGGTAGTCATCGTCCAGCAGGGTGACGACCCGTACACCGCGGGCGGCGGCGTATTCCAGCTCGGCGTGGACGTTGGTGCAGTTGCGCCAGTCGGCGATGGCTTCTGCCAGTTTCGCGCCGATGCGGGGAACCTGGGCTAGCAGGCGGGCAGGGGCTTCCAGAACAAGTTCGGCAGAGCCAAAATGCTCCAGCAATGACTGGATGCGCACAGGCCCCAGCCCGGGAATCAGGTTGAGTGTGACCAGAATCTCGCTCTGGCTCAGCATGAGCGCTCAACGGTAAAGTCCAGTCCCAGATCAAGGGAGGGGACGGAGTGGGTCAGGCAACCGAAGCTCATGAAGTCGACCCCCGTTTCGGCTGCGGCGGGGGCTGTCGCCAGGGTGAGTCCTCCGGAGGCTTCGAAGTAGGGTTTCTCCCGGTTGCCCCGCATGGCGACGGCGCGGCGCATGTCGTCATTGCTCATGTTGTCGAGCAGGATGTAGTCCACGCCGTCGAGTTTGAGGAAGGCTTCCACTTGTTGCAGGGTGTCCGCTTCCAGCTCGACCTCGACGCCGGGTTTGTCTGTTTTCAGCCGGTTGATGCATTGCTGGAGGTGCTCGGTGTTGCCGTCGGTCATGAGGTGGTTGTCTTTGACCATGGCGCGGTCATAGAGGCCAAGGCGGTGGTTGGTGCCGCCGCCGTCGACGACGGCAGCTTTTTCCAGCAGCCGGTAGCCGGGTGTGGTCTTGCGGGTGTCAAGCAGTTTGCAGGAGGTGTGAGCGATAGCTTGGACGTAGGTGTGGGTCATGGTGGCGACGCCTGAGAGGCGCTGGATGAAGTTGAGGGCGGTGCGCTCCGCTCCCAGGATGGAGCGGGCAGAGCCTTCGATGATCATGACCACGTCGCCGGGAGCGAGAATGGAGCCGTTCGGCTTGCAGATTTCGATGTTGAGTGTGGGATCGACCGTGCGGAAGACGGCTTCTGCCACCTGGACGCCTGAGACGACACCGGGGGTCCGGGAGCGCATGAGGGCACGGGCCTGCAGCTCTGCGGGTACAAAGTAGGTTGATGTTACGTCTCCATCGCCAAAATCTTCGTCGAGGGCCAGGCGGATGAGTGCCTGCATGTTGTCTGATACCGGGTGATTGCTCATGGGCTCACTATAGGGTAGATCACCGGGCTTGTAAAGGCTGAAAGTGTGCGGGCGGTGTTATTTTGGTGCCGGGCAGGTCCAGAGTCCGTGTGGTTTCCAGAAGCGTGCGGCATGGGCGGCGGTGATGCCGCGCATGCTCAGGTAGCGGGTTTGGAGCAGGCGTGCGCTGCGGTGTCCCATTTCGGCTTGGAGGCGGTTGAAGTCGTGCCAGTGTTTGGCGTGGTAGCTGGCGTAGGTGTGGCGCAGGACGTCTTGCTGCCAGCCGTGTGGCAGGGCGGCCCGGCGCAGTTCTTTCCAGCGGCGTTCCCAGTTGGGGGGGCAGATGCGGCCCTCCGGGCGGATGCCGAACTCTTGCAGCCAGGCTTCAAGAGCGGGTGGGAGGGTGATATGGCGGCAGCCTCCGGTTTTGCTGTGTGCGGGGCGGATGCTGATGACGCGTTCTTCCCAGTCCACATCCTGCCAGCTCAATCGGCGTACTTCTGCCGGGCGTACGCCGGCCCAGAGCATCATGCCGAGTGCCGGCATGCAGGTGCGGTGTTTTTCGGTGAGGGCGACGCGCAGGAGTTTTTTCAGGTCTTCCCATGGCAGGGGGTGTATTTCCTGTTCCCGGGGTTTGGGCAGGTCTATGGTTTGCAGGGGGTTGGCTGCGCACCATCCCTGGCGGATGCCGTAGGCGAAGATGCCGTGGAGAATGAGGCGGGCTTTTTGCCTTTGTCTGTCTGTGTTGAAGCAGGTTTGCAGGATGTGCTGGCAGTCGCTGCGTTTGATGGCTCTCATCTGGCGGTTCATGAAGTCGGGCGCCATGCGTTGCAGCCGGGCGCAGATGATGCGGATTTCATACAGGGTTCGGGGGCGTCTTTGTTGCTTGTGTGCCAGGGTGGCTTGTGCGGCTTCCCGGAGTGGGACGCTGAGGCTTTGTTCCTCCAGTGCCGTGCTGCCCAGGCGGATGATTTCGCGGCAGGAGTGCATGAGGTCCTGGGAGCTGTCGCGTTGCATGCCCGGTGCCGGGGTGGTTGGTGTCCGGTCCTGCATGATGCGGCCGCAGTGTTCGGCCAGTTCGATGCCCAGCCGGAGCGCTTGTCTGCTGCTCAATCCGCATTCGCCGGCGAGTTTGTCCCATGCTTCCTGTTCTTCTGTTGCCATATTTTCTTTCCTCTATCGTATGTCTCTGTGTATTTTTTCAGACCGGATTACATATCCTATGTCAAGGCGCGGGCTGTACGTTTTTTCCAAAGAGGTGTCAATCGGGGTGTTTTTGTGGGGCAGTGGAGCGGCCGGAGGTGGGTAAATTGGGTGCCCGGGCTTTGGCGAATGGGCCCGCGTTGGCTCTCTCCGGTTGCGGCGCTTTTGTGTTGCTCTACTGGCGGGAGAGGCTCGGGGTGTTAATCTCTGCCGTGTTGGTGTGATATTTTATATTGTAATGATTATCAATAAATTACCATGTAAACAAAAGCGTGCTTATGGATGACGCAAAAACATCAGACTGCACGCACTCGGGGCTTTACTTCCGTGCGTCAGGCCGTTATGCTGGGCGGGACGGTATCGGGCTGACGGAGGGACGGCTGCGGAGGCGTTGACGGACAAGAAGCTTTCCTCAGAACTGTCTTCCCATATGTTTATGCTCGGGCGTTCCTTTTCAGGAGTCGAACAGTATGACGCCGCCTTGCGTTTGGCTTGAAAGCAGTAAGCCGCTATGCTACAAACAACTAGAAGCCATCCGCATGCATAGCGGATATGTAATCCGCTAATATAGCGGGTGTAATACAAACCCGGTGTTTTCTCAGGAAGCAAGGGGCGAAATCCCGGGTGGATATTTTCTCTCAGACTCTCACACTGTTACCCACATGTCACGCCGAACTGTTTATTCGTTTAAGAGCACGCAGATCATGGATCGCTTTATGGAAGAGATCATGAATGAGCGCAACATCGATCGAACCTCCGTTATCAAGCTGGGGCTTTACCTGCTGGTTTGTTACAACGAGCGGGATAAGACAAAAAAACTTGGGCTTGCCGAGATGGTGTCGGACATTGAGTCTCTGGCTACGCCCCGTATCCCAACCTATGGCGAGTTTGGAGACAGTTGAATGGTTTTTGCCTGACCGGGGTGCAGGCATGTACCCGCGGCCCGGCAGTCGGAGGGGGTGTGCTCAGCTGTACCCTCCGGAGGAAAGCAGGTGCGGGCCCCCTGTCACTCTTCCTCTCGGGAGCGGTTGCTTTCAGCGGGGTGAGGGCGGGAGTGCAGAAGAAGCTTTTCGATTATTTTTCTGTCAGGTGACGCCATGGGCGTATGGGGCAGTGATTCCAGGGGGATGTATTGCTCGCCGGGCTGAGGGCGGGTGTCGGGAGCGGCCCGGTAGAGATGTCGTGTGACTTTGTACCGCGTGACGGCGTAGCGCTGATCTGTCAGGTGATGCAAGCCTCTGACTTCCTCCTGCGGACGCTGCGGAAGACGGTACATGCCCTGGTGCCTGGTGCCGTCGGCCTGCTGCTGCATGAGGAGTCCGCCCGGCGTCAGGTGAAAGATATCCCAGTGTTCCACGGAGGTCACGGCGATTTTGGGAAGTTTGACAGGGAGAGAGGAGGGCGTTTCGGCTGTGCACCATTGCCGGACGGGACAGAGCAGACACGATGGTTCGCCGGTGGTGCAAAGGGTTTGCCCCAGCTCCATGAGAGCTGCATTGTAGGCGCGGGGGTTGGACGGGTGGACAAGAACTCCGGCGAGCTGCCAGTGCATGCGCCGCGTCGCGGGGGCGTCGATCGGGGCGGGGTCATTCAGCAGTCGGGCAAATACGCGGGATACGTTGGCATCGACCAGGGGGGCAGGGCGGTTGAAGGCAAAACTGAGAATCGCCCCCGTCGTGTAGTCTCCTATGCCGGGCAATGAGCGTATGCCGCTTTCTGAGGAGGGGAATTGCCCCCCGAATCGCTCCCCGATGGCACGGGCCGCTGCTTGCAGGGCGCGTACCCGGCGGTAGTAGCCCAGCCCTTCCCAGGAGCGCAGTGCTGTCTGTTCATCGGCCGTTGCGAGCGCCGGGGGTGTCGGGAATTGTGCCATCCAGTTGCTGTAGCGTGCCAGCACGGTCGGGATGGTGGTCTGCTGGAGCATGATTTCGCTCACGAGGATGGCCCAGGGGTCGGTCGTGCGGCGCCAGGGGTAGTCTTTACCTGCCGCCGAGAACCAGTCCACAAGTGCTTGGGCAAAATCTTGCGCCTGCGCGGCAAGGTGTTGGGCGGCCGGACTGAGTCCGTTCGCCGGGGAGGTGCGTGTGTGGGCTGCGGGGGAATGTGCCTTGGCCGAGGTTGAACGTGCTCGGGCTGGAGAGGAATGTGCTTTGTCGATACGGGGGTGGGGTTCTGCGGCTCTGCTCAGTGAACCCGGCGCTGATTCTGATGGGGTGGACATCAGGCGGGTTCGACGGTTTTGGTGGTGTAGATGGAGATGTCCGCATTGCGTGTGCCCAGCAGGGTTTGTGCGCGCAGCAGGGCCTTGCGGGTGGACATGTTCGGGTTTTTGGGCTCGATGAGGAAGATGTTGCTTTGCCCCTTGGGGCAGCCTTCCTGGAGAACTTCGAGCACGCCGCTCTTTCGCAGGATGCGGAAGACCTCACGGCTTGCGCCGGAGATGATCAGGTGGCGCCCTTTCTCCCGGGTGAACTTGATGAGCTCCTCCAGCGAGCAGACGGAGGTGGCGTCGAGGTTGCGGGCGTTGCGCATGCGCAGAATGATGACGGCCAGGGCAGGATCCTCCGCGATGCGGGAGACTTGTTTGCGGAAGAGGTCAGAGGCACCGAAGAAAAGATCGCCTTCTACGTGCACGATGGATATTTGCGGCAGGCGTTTTTCCTTGTCCGGTAGCTTCAGCAGGGTGCCTTCGTCGTCGAAGGTGTATTCCACCAGCTCGGGGCGGGCGGCTTTGCGCAGGAAAAGGGAAACGGAGATGATGACCCCGACGAAGATCGCGACGTGAAGCGGCAGGAGCAGCGAGGCGCAGAAGGTGATGATCAGTACGGTGGCATCTCCGGGTGTTGAGCGGAAGCAGATGCGCAGCAGCTTCAGGTCGAACAGGGATACGGCGTTCGCCAGTACCAGCGCGGCCAGGACCGAGTGCGGGATGCAGGAGATCAGTGGGACGTTGGCCAGGATGAAGACGATGCCCAGGCAGAGCAGTCCGCAGAAGACCCCGGAGAAGCGCGTTGCGGCGCCTGAGTTGTAGTTGAGGACGGAGCGGGTCAGGGAGGCGGAGCAGGGGAGGGAGGTGGTGAGCGATGAGCCGATGTTGGCCATGCCGACGGCGAAGGTGTCCTGGTTGAGGTTGAGGGGTTCGCCTGTCTTGGCGGAGAGGGTTTTGCTCATGACGGTTTGTTCCAGTGTGGAGAGGAACGCGATACCGATGACAATCGGGAAGAGTTCCGCAAAGTGGGCTCCCACTTGGGTGATGTCGGGGGGTGTGAGTACCAGATCGCTCATGGTGAAATCCCGCAGCATCCGGACGTCGGTGAAGGCGGCTCCGGTCCAGGGCATGCAGAGCAGCCAGTTGAGGATGCTCATCACTACGAGGATGATTGCAAACGCCGGCAGAAACTTGAAGTACTTCTTGAGCGGGATGAACATCAGAAACGAGAGGGTCCCCAGCACGATGGGCTGCCATTGGATTCGGTCGAGGTGATCGAGGATGGCCGAGCTCATGGAGAAGAAGGTGCTGCCGGCATCGACGTCATGGATGCCCATGACGTAGCGCAGCTGTGAGGCGATGATTAGCGTGGCGGCTCCTGTGACGTAGCCTACCAGTACGCTGCGACTGACGAATTGCAGCATTTCGGTCGCTTTGACGAAGGCGCCGATGACGCAG
The DNA here is from genome assembly GCA_944390825.1 of uncultured Akkermansia sp. Classification (GTDB taxonomy): domain Bacteria; phylum Verrucomicrobiota; class Verrucomicrobiia; order Verrucomicrobiales; family Akkermansiaceae; genus Akkermansia. The sequence goes on along the minus strand of CALXRG010000016.1, from coordinate 13,696 downwards.
ATCAGGCCTGCCAGGAAGACGATGAGTGGGACGAAGATTTCCGGGTGGTCATGGATGGATGGGTCGGATGCCAGGAAGAAGCTGGCCAGCATGAAGGCGGTGGCATTGCTGGGGCCGCTGACTGTCAGGCTGCATCGGGTGAACAGCGGGGCAATAAAGGTGCCGACCGTGGCGGCCATGATGCCGTAGATGCTGTCCAGCCCGGCCATGGCTGCAAAGGCCATGCCCTGGGGCAACCCGACCAGTGCTACGTCCATGGCCGCTTTCATATCGCGGCCGCCTTTGCTCAGGGTGTAGCCTTTGAAATAGTGGCGGATCGGCAGGGGGTCGATCATCCCCTGCCTGACGTAGTGAGTCAATCCCCTCCCGTAATTGCGGAGTTTGTGCACCAGATGTCCCATGTCAGCTTTTAACCTATCATAACCGCCGTGTCCTGGCAAGGAAATTGGAAATCCGTGGAGAATGAAGGAAGAAATCCGTGGAGAAACGAGCATGTTTCCCCCGGGGAAACGGTGGGAGACTCACCGGGAAAATCACGGCTGAACGGGGAGTGTGGCCGCGGCTGCGTGAACTGTCCGGTTGTACGGGGGGCTGGTGGTGAGGGGTGTTGCCGCTTTTTGTTGGAGCAATCGGAATAAAGGCGTGTTGAGTTCGCCGTTTAGACTGGACAATGCGTGGCTTTGTCATGTACAATACGGCGTATGAATCCTCCTGCCATTGCTATTGATGGTCCCGCCGCTTCCGGGAAATCTACCGTGGCTCGGCTTGTCGCGGAGCGGCTGGGTTTTACGTTTATCAACACGGGTGCTATGTACCGTGCGGTCACCTGGTATTTGCTTGAGCAGGGGATTTCACCGGCTGACCGGGAGGCTGTGTGTGCCGCATTGCCTGGTATTCCTCTTTCTTTTGGTAAGCAGGGTGCTGTGTCCTGTGTGCTGTGCGATGGCCGTGTGCTCGATGCTGAGCTGACAGAGGAATCAACCAATAAGAATGTCTCTGCAGTGGCGTCGATTCCTGAGGTGCGGGCTTTGCTGGTCGCAAAGCAGCGCGAGTACAACCGCAGCGAGGCTGTCGTGATGGAGGGGCGGGACATCGGTACGGTGGTGTTTCCTGATACTCCTTTTAAGTATTTTGTGACGGCCTCGGAGGAGGTGCGGGCGGCGCGTCGTGCGGCTCAGGGTATTACAGATTCCATTGCTGAGCGTGATCGCAGGGATTCGCAGCGGGCCTGTTCGCCGCTCGTCATGGCAAGTGATGCCAGGCTGGTGGATACCTCGGACATGACGATTGCCCAGGTGGTGGATCTGATTGCGCAGGATATACAGGACAGAATGGCTGCGGTGTAGCAGGTAGCAGGTGCGGTCCCGGGTTTCCTCCTTTTTCTTTCTTTTTTGTTATGCTCATGAATCCTCTGTATTTTCTGGGTTATCAGATGGCCCGCGCCTTGGCCCGCGGACTTTTCGACTTGAAGATTATCGGCCGTGACAAGCTCATCGAGCAGGGGCCCTGTGTGTATGTCGTTAATCACCAGAGTTTTCTGGATCCCCCCATGGTGGGGCAGCTTTTCGAGGAGCCTGTGCATTTTCTTGCGCGCAAAACATTGATGAACAGCAAGTTCTTGCACTGGGCCTTCCCCTACTGCAACGTCATTCCCATTGATCAGGAGCGCCCGGATCCAGCCAGTATCATGAAGGTGCTCAGGCTTGTCAAAAGCGGTGGCCGTATCATTATCTTCCCGGAGGGAGCCCGCTGCCCTGATGGTCGGATCCATGAGGCCATGCCCGGCATCGGGCTGATTATCAGCCGCATGGCCAGGGTGCCGGTGCAGCCGATTCGCATCGAAGGCGCTTTTGACTGTTTGCCCATTCACAGCAGCAGGCTCAGGCTGCGCCCCATCACTTTGTCGATTGGCGACCCCATTAAGTTTACGGCGGAAGAATTGCAGGCCAAGGGGCGCGAGGGACAGAAGCTCATCGGCAGAAAAGTGATGGATGCCATCGCTGCTCTTCCCACCGAGTGTTGATTGTGCCATGCTGATCCTGCCATGCTGACGGCGCTGCGGCTGGGCAGTTTTCGCTGCTATGCCTCCCTCAAGTGGGAGATACCTGCAGAAGGGGCGCTGCTGCTCGGCGGCAACGCCCAGGGCAAGACAAGTCTGCTGGAGGCCATTTGCTTTGCATTGACGCTGCACACTCCACGTACTTCCCGCCTCGACCGGCTGGCCAGGCATGATTGCAGCAGCTTCGGCATTTCGCTCGACAGTACCGAAGGAACCAGGCGGGTCCGATGGCAAAACCGCAAACTCGAGCTTGCCGTCGATGGCATGCGGAGGCAGGATTATGCTGACTACCTCCGGGATGCTCCGCCCGTCACCTGGTTGGGCAACAGCGACATTGCTTTGGTGAACGGCGCGGCGGAAAGGCGGCGGGAGTACCTGGACTTCCTGGGGGCGCAATGGCACCCGGTGTATCGCGCATCCCTGCAGGCATACCGACGGGCTCTGAAATCGCGCAATGCCCTGCTGCGCCACCCTCGCCGAAGTTTGGCAGCCTTGCGCAGCTATGCTGAGCTGCTGTGCCGCCATGGCAGCTGCCTCATGGAGCTGCGGGGTCGCCTGCTGGAGCTTTTGCTGCCCCATATCCGGGAGAATCACCGGCGCATTGCCGATCGTGCGGAGATGGTCGATCTCCGGTATTGCCCGTCATCGCTGCTTCCTCTCGGTGAAGCTCTGGAGCAAAGTCTGGAGGCTGATGAGAGGGCCGGCTTCACGACGGTGGGACCGCACCGGGATGATTTTTTGCTGACCATCGGCGGAGTCCGGGCCGCGGATTTTGCGTCTGAAGGCCAGCAGCGGACCTTGGCTACTGCGCTGCAGTTGGCTCAGGCTTCGTTTCTACAGGTGGAGACAGGACGTGCACCTGTTTTGCTGATCGATGATATTTTTGGTGAGCTTGATCCTGCGCGGCGATGCGCTTTGCTCGCGATGCTGCCGGAGGATGCGCAGGTGTTCATCACGACCACGCATTTGCACTGGCTCAATGGCGGGGAGCCACCCCTGCCTGTCGTGCCGATCCGGGATGCCTCCGTAGAGAAGCCGTAGAGAACCCGTAGAGAAACGTTGAGCGGGAAGCCCCATGGAGGAAGCTTAAGGGCCGGTCGGCACAGGGAGGGGGAGTCCCGGGGGCGGCTGCTTCAGTACTGCTGCACGGGAGATGCCGGCAGGGGGTGGGCGCCGTCCGGGATGGGTACAGAGCGCGTGAAGGTGTCCACGGCTTTCAGGTAGTCATTCCACTCCAGGAAGCTCATGGAAGGATGGGTTACAAGCTGCATGCGGAAATGATCAACACGCTGGGCCACATCCCGGAGCAGGGGGGCAGGCAGTCCGGAAACAGCCTTCGCAACGGCTTCCAGATGCTGTACCGCATCGTGACAGATCAGGGGTAAATCGCAACCCGCCTGCAACGCAAGCGCTACGGCCTGCTCGGGGGTATATTGTTGTGCGATGGCGCCCATGCACAGATCATCCGTGAAGACGACACCCTCGTAGCCAAGCTGATCACGCAGAAACCCCTGCACGACCAGGGGGGAAAGGGACGTAGGAAGCTCGGGGTCGATGCCGGGAATCATCAGATGTGCCATCATCACAGAGGGGAGCTCCGGCATCAGGGCCGTGAAGGGGATGGCTGCCTTGCGCAGAAAGTCATCGCGGGTTCCTGTCAGCACCGGTAGCGTGAAATGAGGATCACTGACGGCATCCCCCATCCCGGGAAAATGCTTGCCGCATGTCATGATGCCATGGCGGTACAGGGCGCGGTTCCACATGCCGGCGTAGGAGATGACGTCATCTGTCTCTCTGCCCCAACAGCGGCTGGGCAGGGCATTGGCATGGGGGCTTTCCAGGTCGAGCACGGGCGCCAAATCCACATTGACCCCCAATGTATCCAGACATCGGGCCGTGTACAGCGCCGCTTGGGTGATGACATGCCCGCTTCGGGTTGCGGCAAGGGCCGCAGCTGAGGGCAGCTCCACACCGATGCCACCCGTGCGAACGACGCGCCCGCCTTCCTGATCGATCGCGATGATGGGAAGCCAGGGACCCTGTGTGAGGCGGCGCAACTCATCTGTGAGCTCCCGCGTAAGTTCGTAGTCCGCGATGTTGCGCGAGAACAGGATGTAGCCCGCAGGCTGCAGACGGGTGAAGAGCTCGCGCTCCTGAGGCGTTAACTCGACCCCTTCGATTCCTGCCAGAACGGGTAGCATAGTGGTGTGCGGTGCCGGCGTTGGTTTATTTGTCGCCGAAAATGTCCTTGCGGGTGAAAAGCGGGAAGACCGGAACCCCGCATGCTTCGATAGCCTCTCGGCCACCTTCTTCTCGATCGACCAATACGAGAGCCGCCACGACCTTGCCCCCCTCAGCCTCTATGGCATCGATGGCTTTGATGGTGGAGCCTCCGGTGGTGATGACATCATCCACCACAATGACCTGCTGCCCCGGGACGAAGTTGCCTTCGATGCGCTTGCCGCGGCCATGGTCTTTCGCTTCTTTGCGTACGGTGAAGATGCAGAGCGGCTTGTCGGAAGAAGCCGAGTACATACCAATCGCCAGGGAGATAGGATCCGCTCCCATGGTCATGCCGCCGATGGCGCTGGCCTCCGGAAACGACGGCAAAACAGCAGTTCGCACGAGCTCCCAGCCAACCTCCCCGATCAGGTTGGCACCGCGGGCGTCCAGGGTGGTGACGCGGCAGTCGCAGTACAGGTCACTTTCCTTGCCGCTGGCAAGGATAAAATGGCCGGTCTTGATGGATTTGGCGAGGAGAATCTGCAGCAGTTCGTCTTTGGCATTACTCATAGCAGGGGCATTGTACCCCTGCACAGCTTGAATTTCAACCACAAATCAGGACAAAAGCGCGGCCATATCCTCCGGAAGCTCTGATTCGATACGCAGGATACGCCCTCGCCACGGGAACTCCAGCCGGCAGGCGTGAAGCGCGTGGCGGTTCAGGTAAAGACGCTCTGCCAGTGATTCGTTCCAGCCCGTGGTGATGAACTCCAGATAACAGCGCTCGTCACCGCCGTAGATTTTATCTCCCACGATGGGATACCCCAGGTGTGCCAGGTGCACGCGTATCTGGTGCATGCGTCCGGTTTCCGGTGTACACTCCACCAGACTCATGCCCGGCAGGTGTCGGCGTGCAGGGATGCGTTGCAGCACACGGAATGCCGTTTGACACGGTTTGCCGGCGGGGTGACAGCACTGCCGCACGTGTACCCGCGTCGCTGCAATTTCTTCCATACGCAGGATAGGTTCAGCACAGTAGGCCGAATCCCACGCAGGGCATCCCAACACAATCGCCTGGTACGTTTTCCTCATGTGGTGCTGTTGCATGGATTTGCCCAGCTCGCCGGCAGCCACGGCATTTTTTGCAACCAGGACGATCCCGCTTGTCTCCCGATCCAGGCGGTTGATGAGCGACACCTGTCCACCGCAGGCCAGCTCATAGACCAGCAGGGCCTGCAAGCCGTGCAGAAGCGTGGGTTCCTGTTTTTTCCCCGTGGGGTGCATCAGCAGCGGAGCAGCTTTGTCGACGACCATGATATCGTCATCCTCGTACAAAACCCGGAACTCCGCCTTCAACGCAAGGGGCATCCCCTCTTCCGGTCCCTCTTCCGGGCTCTCTTCCGGAGAAGCCTGCGGGACGCGGCTTTTTTCTTCGCTCTCCATCTTCGCTGTTTCTCTCCTCTGTTTCTCTCCTCGCTGTTTCTTCCTCATCCCGCGAGCCGTCCGAGAGGTGTCATGCACGGTGTCACGAATTGAGTGCGGTTTTTAGCGCGGTGTCATGAGTTAAATACGCCCGGATCAATCTCCATCCACTCACCGGGAGCAATACCCAGATCCTGCAGGCACAGTGGCCCGATCGCTGTCCGGTGGAGCCGGATTACGGGCGCACCCACGGAAGCCAGCATACGCCGTACCTGGTGGTAGCGTCCCTCCTGCAGGGTCAGGCGCCCGGTGCATTCTCCGGTCAGCTCCAAGCGAGCCGGCAGGCAGGGTGTGGACTCTCCCTCCAGCACCAGCGTTCCGGACGCAAACAGCCCGATCGCGGACGGAGGCACGGCCTCCGCGCATGCAAACTCGTATACCTTGCTGACATGACGCTTCGGGCTGGTGAGTGCGTGCACAAAACGGCCATCATCACTCAAGAGCAGCAGACCACTGGTTTCCCTGTCCAGCCGACCGACCGTGTTCAGCCCGGAACTGCGGCGCAGCCACTGCTGCGGCAGCAAGTCATAAACGAGCTCCCCGCAATCACGGTGGCTGCACGTATACCCGAGAGGCTTGTGCAGCGCCACGTATAACCCGTGCACAAAAGGTACAGGCTGGCCATCCACCAGCACTTGCTCGGCATCGACCTTTTCCGCAGGTTTCTGTACCACCTTTCCCCCGCTCTGCATCCGCCCGTGCTGAATCCACAGCGGAGCTTCCCGCCGCGAGCAGTACCCAAACTGACTTAAAAGTGCATCCGCCCTCATTTCTCCAGCATTTTGCCATGAAATTTTGAAAAAACAAGGTTGAAATCACTACGGCTTTGTGGTATTAGGAGAGTGTACACTCTGATAGGGTAGGCCTGGCCTGCCCGCTTTCCACATTCTTACTCCAATGATTACGATTATCACAGAACGCGAGTTACCCTCCGACCAGCAGGCTCTTTGGATGAAGGCCAGACAAGCTGTGGGCACCAAGAACTTCAAATACGCCGTCAGTATTTTGAAAACACTGGTGAAGCGTTGCCCGGGCTTTCTGGAGGGCCGCAAGGTTCTGCGGGCTTGCGAAATCAAAACGACATCCGAGTCCGGCCGCCGCTCCTCCTTCTTCTCCGGCATGCGTGGCCTTTCCTCGTCCCGCAAGGATCCCGAAACAACCCTCAGCAGCATCGAAGACGATCTGGAGAGAGATCCGTACTCCGTATCAGCCAATGAGGCCCTCTACGCCGCGGCCATTGATCTGAATCTGCCGGACATTGCTGCCTTTGCCCTCGAAACCATCTGCCAGGGCTCTTCCTCCCCGAAGAAACACCTCCAGATGCTGGCCCAGCACTATATCAAGTTTGAGCAGTTCTCCCAAGCTGCGGACACCTACCGCCGCATCCTCAAGGTCGACCCCACCGATGCTGAAGCCGTCCGGGCGGAGAAAGACTGCGCCGCCCGCGCCTCCATGAAACAGGGCAACTGGGAAGGCTCCGGGGACTTCCGCACCAAGATGAAGAACCGCAATGCCACGGCGGACCTGGAAAGCCAGGACAAAGTAGGCCTGACCGAAGCCGAGCTCCAGTCGCGTCTGGCGCAGCTTTCCGCCCAGTACGCAGCGGATCAGAGCAATCTCCAGGTAGTCAAGGACATTGCGTCCATTTACGAGCAGTTGGAGGACTTTGCCAACGCCTACTCCTTCTATGCCTACGCATTCCAGCTCAGTGGCTCGGCGGATGTCTCCATCAATGACAAAGCCATGGAGATGCACGAAAAAGCCATGCAGGCGGAGATTGACTACTACGAAAAGCTCGTCGCCGCCGACCCCGGCAACGAAGAAGCGAAGGCCTACCTTGCCGCCCGCAAGAAAGAAGTCGCCGAGTCCATCGTGGCGGATGCCAAGGCCCGGGTCGAAGCCAACCCGACCGATGCTCAGCTCCAGTACAAGTATGGCCAGGCCCTGTTCGATGCCGAGCACTTCTCCGAGGCCATACCGGCACTCCAGCGCGCCCGCACCAACCCGAATCTGCGCATCAAGGCCATGATGATGCTGGGCAAGTGCTATGCCGCCAAGAACATGACCGACATGGCTGTCCGCCAGCTCGAAGAAGCCGAAGGCGAGATTGTCGGCATGGATGACACCAAGAAGGAGCTTCTCTACCTCATCGGCTGCCTCGCCGATAAGATGGGCGACAAGGATAAGGCTCTCAAGTCCTTCCAAGCCATCTACGAGGTGGATTACGGCTACCGCGATGTTGCCCAGCGGGTCGAATCCGCTTACAGCAAGTAAAGGGTTCCCTGCCATTTTCTCTGTGCCAGAACGCAGCACCCGGGGTCGCCATGGCTGCCCCGGGTGTTCCGTTTTCCCTCGGGCTCGCCGCCGGAAGCATTTATGTTAACGCTGCCGTTTTGGGCAAAAGAACAATGCAGTCACGCTTGCCTCTTGCCAAGGGAGGAAATTCGGGTATGATGGGGGGCATGGCAAACAAGTTGACCGAGGAGCAGTTGGGGCGGGTGCGCACGTGGGCCGCCGAGGGTGTGGATTTAAATGGTATTCAGAAGCGTTTGTCTTCCGAATGCGGGGTGCATATGACGTATATGGATGTGCGTTTCCTGTTGCTGGACCATGGTATAGAGATTGCGTCAGCTCCGGAACCGAAGCCGGAACCGAAAGCTCCCGCTGCTGCGCCATCGGAACCGGTGGATGCCCCTGAGCAGACTGTCCCTTCTGATGCGCTGCCGGATGCCGGTACACAGAAGGCTCCGGCAGGTGGCAAGGTAATGGTCACACTGGATGAGCTCCAGCTCCCGGGAACTCTGATTTCCGGTAAAGTGAGTTTCCCGTCCGGAGGGCAGGGAGCTTGGTTCATTGACCAGACGGGGCGCCTCGGCTGGAGCGATCTTTCCGGTAAACCGACGCAGTACGAGTTGCAGGACTTCCAGACTCAGCTCATGCAGATGCTGCGTGGGGCAATGTGATGAAACTCCCGGGTGAGGCTTGACGTCGCAGGTCGAGGGAGAAGTCTGAGGCCTTCAGGTCAGCTCCTTTTGGCAAAAAGCGCTGACCTGTAGATGCGGCCAGACAGGCACCTTGGGACCACTTGCTGTTTCGCTGTGCTGAAAAATGATGTAACACGATAGGAAAGGAGTCGGCTTTTTGGAGTTGACAGAGCATGACTTTCCTGCTATATAAATGCGTGTCCACTCAAGTGGGGAACCGCTATGCTTCAGGAGTATTTTTCAGCATTGATCCAAGTGTGTGCCGGCTTTGGCTTTGCCGGTATGATTATTGTGCTCAGCATTGTGTTCGGACGTCGTGCCAAGCTGCGCAGCGCCACGAACATCCCCTATGAGTGCGGCAATGTGCCGGAAGGGGACGGCTCTCCGGCCTTTTTCTCCATCAAGTTCTACATGGTGGCGATTCTGTTCCTGGTGTTCGACCTGGAGGTGATTTTCCTGTATCCGTGGGCCTTGGGTTTCCAGGATGTGGTGCTGAATAACGGTGCTGCGTTTGGCAGCATGACGGTGTTCATCGCCGTGCTCCTCATCGCTTACCTGTACGCCGTGGCCAAGGGAGTAATCACCTGGCACCGCAATCCGTCTCCCCGCCGTTGAGGTTGAGCCCGTCCGAGTCTCTTATGCTCTGCCTTGGATCCTTTCCTGGGCAGAGCTTTTTTGTGACAGATCGTTTGATCAGGTCGTTTGATCATCCTGCTGACCATCCAGCCCTTCACCCCTGACCTCCCATACATGCCGCTATGTCCAGTACCGCAGCTCAACGCCGCTTTTTCTTAGAACAGACACTCAAGGAGCGCATCCTGATTCTCGATGGTGCCATGGGCACCATGGTGCAGAAACACAACCTGACCGAGGCTGATTTTCGGGGAACCCGATTTGCCGATGCCGCTCAGTATCCCCGCGATCTCAAAAACAACAACGACCTGTTGACCCTCACTCAGCCCGATTTGCTGCGCGAGATTTACGATGCGTACCTGGCCGCCGGTGCAGACATCATTACGACCTGCACGTTTTCGGCAACCTCCATCGGGCAGCATGAGTTTTTCCATGAATCACCCCCCTGCCCACATGATCAGGCTTACTATGACGGAGTGCTGGAAGACGAAAAACTGGCAGGTATTGTGCAGGAGATCAATGGCGCGGCATGCCGGCTGTGCCGGGAGGCCGCACAGGCTGCGGAAGCGAAGGACGGGCGACCCCGCCTGGTAGCCGGAAGCGTGGGACCAATGGCGGTGACGGCATCCCTATCTCCGGATGTGAATGACCCAGGCTTCCGCGCCGTGAACTTCGAGCAGCTGCGCCGCGCCTACCGCGAGCAGGTGCTTCAGCTCTGCGAGGGCGGGGTAGATGTGCTGCTCCTGGAGACGATTTTTGACACCCTGAACGCTAAGGCATGCCTGTACGCCATCGCAGAAGTGGGCGAGGAGCGGGAGTTGCCGCCGCTGATGATCAGCTTCACAATTACGGACAGAGCAGGACGCACGCTTTCCGGTCAGACGGTGGAGGCCTTCTGGAACTCCGTGCGCCACGCCAAACCCTTTTCCATCGGCATCAACTGTGCCCTGGGCGCAGACCTCATGATGCCCTTTGCCCGTGAGCTGTCCCGGCTGGCAGATTGTGCCGTAAGCATGTACCCGAATGCCGGACTGCCTGACCCGCTCAGCCCCACGGGCTACGAACACACAGCCCGGCACATGGCTTCCATCCTCAGGGAGTACGCGGAAGAAGGCCTGCTCAATATTGTCGGCGGCTGCTGCGGCACGACGCCTGAGTACATTGCCGCGATCCGCGAAGCCGTAGACGGCTGTGCGCCGCGCCCGATTGGGCCGAAGCTGGTGCTCGGACAGATGCGCCTCTCTGGACTGGAGGCGTACAACCACGACCGCAGCCGCAATACCCTGTTTATCGGAGAGCGATGCAATGTCGCGGGCTCACCGAAGTTCGCGCGACTGATTCGCGAAGGCAAGTATGAGGAGGCGGTGGCAATTGCCCGTCAGCAGGTGGACAACGGAGCCCTGGTGCTGGATTTTTGCTTCGACGACGGCATGATTGACGGGCCCGCCGCGATGACACGCTTCCTGAATCTGGTAGCAGCAGAGCCGGATATTGCCCGTGTGCCATTCATGATCGACTCTTCCAAGTGGGAAGTAATCGAAGCCGGGTTGCGATGTTTGCAGGGCAAAGGCATCGTCAATTCCATTTCGCTCAAGAACGGAGAGGAGGAATTCCTGCGCGAGGCCCGGCTCATCCGCCGCTACGGTGCTGCCGTCGTGGTGATGGGATTTGATGAGCAAGGGCAGGCCAGCGGTCGCGAAGATCGCATACGCATCGCTCACCGCGCCTACGACCTGCTGGTCCACCAGGTGGGCTTCCCTGAGGAAGATATTATCTTCGACCCCAATGTGCTCACGGTGGGTACCGGCATCGCCGAGCATGCCAACCATGCGCTGCATTTCTTTCAGGCCGCGGAGGAAATTCACCGTGCGCACCCGCACTGTCATATCTCCGGCGGCATCTCCAATGTTTCGTTCTCGTTTCGTGGCATCAATCCCGTGCGCGAAGCCATGCATTCGGCCTTCCTCTACCATGCGCAGAAGGCTGGGCTGGATGTCTGCATTGTCAATGCCGGCATGCTTGATGTCTATGACAACATCCCGAAAGACCGCCTGCAGCTGGTGGAGGATGTCCTGCTCAACCGCAACGAAGAGGCAACTGAGAAACTGATCGCCTACGCTCAGGAGCTCGGCGCCGCGAAGGAAAAAAATCCGGCAACCGCAAAACAGCCATCACTGGAGTGGCGCCGGGGCACCGTGCAGGAACGCCTTGCCTATGCCCTAGTGAAGGGCATCACCGAGTACATCGATGAGGACACTCGTGAGGCCATCCGCGTCTGCCCCTCCCCACTGGCAGTTATTGAAGGACCTCTCATGGATGGTATGCGCCAGGTGGGCGACCTCTTTGGCGCGGGCAAGATGTTCCTTCCGCAGGTAGTCAAGAGCGCCCGCGTGATGAAGCAAAGCGTGGCGATACTCACGCCACTCATTGAGGAGGGGCGTGGCAGCCAGGCTTCCTCCGGCACGGTGGTGCTCGCTACAGTGAAGGGTGACGTGCACGACATAGGCAAGAACATCGTCGGCGTGGTACTTGCCTGCAACGGCTTCCGCGTGGTTGACCTCGGCGTGATGGTGTCCTGTGAGACTATCCTGGAAGCAGCCGAGCGCGAAAATGCCGATCTTGTGGCACTTTCCGGGTTGATCACTCCATCGCTGGATGAGATGGCACACGTTGCGGATGAAATGGAACGCCGGGGCATGAAGCTGCCACTGCTGGTGGGCGGGGCGACTACCAGTGATTTGCACACCGCACTCAAGCTGGCACCCCATTACCCGAGCGGTCTCGTGGTGCGCACAGAGGACGCCTCGACCATCGTGCCGATGGCAGCTGCACTCGTCGGACCCGGAAAAAAAGAGACGTTTGACCGCATCAGGGCGGAGCAGCAGGCGAGACGGGATGCATTTGAGCATCGCCAGGTGCCGCTGCTGAGCCTGGAACAGGCTCGCCGGCAGGCACTGGCAACAGACTGGGCTGCCTCACCCCAGCCGAAGCCCTTGCGCACGGGTGTCTTTACCGTGGCCGTACCCCAAGGTTGCGCGTGCTGCACGCGTCAGCCGGATTTCCCTGTTACTTGGGAGGAGCTGATGCAGCATGCGGACTGGAGCATCCTGCTACGCTTCTTTGAGATGCAGGACGTCTGGAATCCCGCGCGCCAAGCGATGCATCAGGGAGCCCCTGCGGAGAAGAGCAGGATAGCAGCGGGGCTGATGGATGACGCCCGTGCGTTGCTGCAACGGGCAGCGCGGGAGGAACGTCTGCATGCCCGCGCCTGCTTCGGCATTTGGCCGGCGCACTCTCACGGCGACGACATCGTCGTGCAGGGCGGATGCGTACTCCACACCATGCGCCAGCAGAAAGAAACGGATCACGTGCGGCTCGCTCTCTCTGACTACGTGGCCCCGGAGCCCTATGAAGGCTACGTGGGAGCTCTTCAGCTTTCCGTCACCGGAGGGGATGAATGGGCGGAGGAATTCAACGCCTCGCACGATACCTACAACGCCCTGCTGGTACCCGCTCTTTGCAGCATGTTGGCGGAGTCTCTGGCCGAGGTAGTTAATGCCCGGGTCAACACCATATGGCCGACAGAGCACTCCTCATCCATCCGCCCCGCCTGCGGCTATCCGAGTCAGCCCGATCATGCAGAGAAGCGTACCGTGTTTGCCCTGCTCAACGCAACCCAATGGACAGGCGGGACCCTGACAGAGAAGGACATGATGCAACCGCTGGCCTCCGTCTGTGCTTTGCTGTTCAACCACCCGAAGGCCAAGTACTTTGCAGTCGGCCCCATCGGAGAAGACCAGCGGGAGGACTATGCCCGGCGCGTGAGCGCCTCCCGCCGATGAGTCCCGACGGCCGAAAGAAATAAAGTCATGTGAGAATGGAGTCGTGTTTTTACAGACCCTATATGCTCCGGCCTACCCGCCCCGGCAAAGAATTCATCGGCACTCGGTAAGCACACGGGCAAAACCCTGGACAGGTCGGACACGATGATGACGCATTCCTCATCACCTCAGCAAGTCCGGGCAAACCACGGGCGGGACACGCTGCTGTCCCGCGTGTGGCTTTGCCAGAAACGGCGGGCGTCTTCGGTGGAGACCCCGCGCAGGTTGATGTAGCGCGTGCGCAGCAGGTTCAGGTTGCTGTGACCCATGAAGAGTTGCAGCGCATTCAAATCACGGTAGCATTTCGCAAAATAACTCGCAAAGGTGTGGCGCAGCACATCCTGCTGCCAGAGCCCAAAGCCGGCTGAGAGCCGCACACTCCGCCATTTCCTCACCCAATTGCCCGGGCAAATCCGCGCCTCCGGCGCGGCCCC
>CALXRG010000015.1 GCA_944390825.1 uncultured Akkermansia sp. | reverse complement strand
GGTACAGCTTCGAGTACCGGGAGACGGCAGCCTACCACAATGTGAATGCCGGTGTGAGCGTGGCCTTCTGATGGGGGGCCGGGGGCGCTCCGCCCTGGAGACGGCGCGCCCTGGCCCGATAGAGATGATAACGATGGCGTCTGGATGCGGCGGTGCTGCGTCCAGACGTTCTTTTTCCGTGGTGCGGATCGGCCGCTTTGTGCGTCAGTGGGAAGCATCGCGTGAAACGGGGCTTGACAGCGCCGTTGTATTTTGGGAGGATGTCTGCGCTATGCGATGGATCCCGGCTTCTGTGTGTGTGCTGGCGGTGGCAGGCGCCCTGGCGCAGGATGTGCCCGCCGGTGTGGTGTCGGCGTTTGAGCCGGGGGCTGTTTGGCGGGATGATCATGGCGTGCATGTGAATGCTCATGGAGGCGGTATTCTGTATGAGCAGGGGATGTATTACTGGTATGGTGAGCACAAGGTGGCGGGTGCTGCGGGGAATTATGCTCAGGTGGGGGTGCATTGCTATTCTTCCCGTGATTTGTTGAATTGGAGGGATGAGGGGATCGCGCTGGCGGTGAGTGATGACCCGGAGTCCCCGATTGCCAGAGGCTGTATCCTGGAGCGCCCAAAGGTGGTGAAGTGTCCTGCGACGGGAAAGTATGTGATGTGGTTCCACTTGGAGTTGAAGGGTAAGGGCTACTCAAGTGCTCTCTCGGGTGTGGCAGTGGCGGATGGGCCGACGGGGCCGTTCCGTTTCATGCGCGCCGGGCGTATCAACCCCGGTAAGTGGCCGCTGAATCTGCCGGAGGAGGAGCAGCGGGTGGAGCTCTCACCCGTAATGCCGGTGCTGACCCGCAGCGCTTACCGTGAGGGGGACGACCGCTTGGCGTTCCTGCGCCGCGATTGGGCGGGGGGACAGATGGCTCGCGATATGACGATTTTCGTGGATGATGATGGTACGGCGTACCATATCTACGCTTCGGAGGAGAACTCAACGTTGCATATCGCAGAGCTGACGACCGATTACACGGCTCATACGGGGCGTTACGTGCGGTTGTTTCCGGGGCGTTTTCATGAGGCTCCTGCGATTTGTAAGCGAGGGGGCAGGTATTACATGGTGACGAGCGGGTGTACGGGCTGGGCACCCAATGCCGCGCGTTCGATGGTGGCGGATGCGATGCTGGGTGAGTGGCGGGAGCTCGGCAATCCTTGCGTGGGTGAGGGGGCGGAAAGGACGTTCGGGGCCCAGGGTACGTTTATTTTGCCGGTGCAGGGCAGGCCGGATACGTATATTTTCATGGCTGATGCCTGGAGGCCGGCCAATGCGATTGATGGCCGCTATGTGTGGTTGCCGTTGCAGTTTACGGAGGATGGCGCGTTGCGCCTGGAGATGTGCAAGAGTTGGACACTGGATGATGATTGAGAAGGAGTCAAGCGTACCTGAAGAGCCCGGCAGGGTGAGCCTGTTCGGCATTCCTTATGTGGTGGGAGATCTGGAGGGGGTGAGCCGTGCTCTGGCAGAGAAGGCCGTGCGGGCGGATGCTCCTTATCTGGTGGCCCACTCGGATGTGCACGTGCTGACGCGAATGCTCAGGGACCCGGAGTACGGGGAGGGCCTGAGGCGTTTTGATGCGATTTGCCCGGACGGTATGCCCCTGGTGTGGCTGCTGCGGCGTAAGGAAGCACCCGCTCAGCGTTTGTACGGCCCCGATATGATGGAGTGGATGTGGCGGCGCAGTGCGGCGTTCGGCCTGAGGCATTTCCTGCTGGGCGGGTCGCCGGAGGCAGTCCGCCTGCTTCAGGAGCGGCTCCATGCCCGCTATCCCGGTGCCGTGGTGGCGGGGCAGTACTGCCCGCCGATGCCTCCCTGGCCAGACGGGGAGGATGAGCGCATTCTCCGTCAGTTGCGTGAATCCCGGGCGCACTGCGTGTGGGTGGCGCTCGGGTGCCCCCGCCAGGAGCGCTGGCTGTACCGGCACCGTGATGAGCTGCCCCCTGCGGTGTACTTCGGCGTAGGGGCTGCGTTCAACTTCCACGCGGGCCTCGTGCGGCAGGCCCCCCCGTGGGTGCGTCGGCATGGTCTGGAGTGGCTGTTTCGCCTTTGCTGTGAGCCGCGGCGCCTGTTCCGCCGCTATTTGGCGCATAATTGTTTGTTCCTTTGGTATTTGATGACCCGAAAGGTTTGAGCCCGGAGCTTTGTGCTTGATGGGGGAGGATGTGTGTGGTAGGATGGTGGACATCATGAGACCTGTCGTCTACCAGCTTTTTGTCCGCCATTTTTCCAATTTCAAGCAAGGTGGAGTGCCCTGGGGTTCGAAAGAGCAGAATGGGTGCGGGACGTTTGCCGCTATTACCAATGCGGCGCTGGAGTCTATCGCCCGCCTGGGGGTGACCCATTTGTGGCTGACTGGCGTCCTCCGGCATGCGACACAGAGTTCTTACCCGGATTTGCCCGCCGATCCCGCTTGCGCGGTGAAGGGCCTCGCCGGCAGTCCTTACGCCGTGACCGATTATTTCGATGTCGACCCCGACCTGGCTGTCAAGCCTGAGAGCCGGCTGGAGGAGTTTCTCGAGCTGGTGCAGCGCTGCCGCCGCTGGGGCATGGTGCCGATGATGGATTTCATCCCGAACCACGTATCACGCTGTTATCACTCGACAGTACGCCCGGAGTTGGACTTCGGCTGGGATGATGACCGGAACGTGTTTTTTGCATTTGACAATACGTTCTATTACCTGGAGCCGCAGAACAGTGACCGGGCGCTGATGCTGCCGGATGGTGAGTATGAGCCGGAGCGCGGCCGGGGCCGGGTCACGGGCAACAATGCCGCCACCTGGGCTCCCAGTACCTATGACTGGTATGAGACGGTCAAGCTCAATTACGGGATGGATTACCGCCACGGAGCTGGTTTCGTCAATGCGCTGCCGGGTATCATGGCTTCCGGGCGGTCGGTGCCCCACACATGGTGGCTGATGGACCAGGTGCTGCGCTACTGGCAGCGGCTGGGGGTGGGCGGGTTCCGCTGCGATATGGCACACATGGTGCCGATGCCGTTCTGGCGCTGGGCGATCGCGAAGGCCCGTATGCGTGACAGTCGTGTGTATTTCCTGGCTGAGGGGTACAACGACCACATGAAGCTGACTGAGGGTGATGTGCACCCGGAGTTGCTGGCCGCGGGGTTCGACGGCGTGTATGACAGTTCGGCTTACGAGGAGTTGCGGGCTTTGTATGAGTCCGGTGCGTGGGCGAATGACCTCGAGACGTTCAACAAGCCGGATCTGCCCCGATTCACAGGCGGTGTCCGTTACATTGAGAATCACGATGAACCGCGTGTGGCTGCAAAGCAGTTCTGGGGTGGTGTCGGGCGCAAGGTGGTGCGCGCCCTGATGGTGGCGCAGTACACGGCCACGGCTTCACCCGTGCTGCTGTACAACGGCCAGGAGGTGGGCGAGGCCGCTGAGGGTCCCGGTGGCTATGGGGTCGACAATGGCCGCACCAGTATTTTTGATTATACGTGCCTGCCCCGCCTTCAGCACTGGACAAACGGCGGGTTGTATGACGGCGGCGAGATGACGGTGTATGAGAATGGCTTGCGCCAGTTTACGGCGCGACTGATTCCGCTGCTGCAGCACCCGGCGCTTTCCAAGGGATCGTTCTACGGCCTGAACTGGGCCAATCAGGCTACGGAGGGATTCGGCCGCGAGGCCGGGGAAACAACATCAGGACACCGCATGTATGCGTTCCTGCGTCATTCCCGCAAGGCTCGCGCGACGGTGCTGGTGGTGTGCAATTTCTCGCCGAAGCAGGCGATGAACACCTGTGTGCACATCCCCCGCAACGCCCAGGAGTGGGCTGGGAAGAAGCCCGGGATGTACAGTTTTGTCGATTTGCTGAAGCCGGAGTCGCCTGCTCTGACGGTGTCCGATGAGCAGTTGGATACGGAGGGCTTGCCGGTGACGGTGCCGGCCGGCGAGGCTTTGCTGCTGGAGTGGCGGTGAGCAGATGAATGAAGGTCGGAGCGCGGAGACGGTGGATGTGGCGAGGAGGTCCGGATGGATGGCTGTTGTCACGGTTTCATGCGGGGCAGAGTCGATGCCCGGCTGAGGGGGGAGAAAAAAGGGCGGCTCCCGCGCGGATGAATGACAAACAAACAGGAACGAAGAGATGAAAGCGTTGGTTTGGATTCGCCGCCTGGTGGCGGTGGTGGTGCTGGTGGTGTTTGCGGTGAGTTTTTTGCAGGCGGTGCCGAAGGAAGGCTGGCTGTTCGGCGTGGAGCGGGTGCAGTTCGTACCGGCGCTGCTGTCGGCCGTGCAGGGAAGTACCTGGGGCTGGGTGGCGCTTGCGTCGCTGCTGGTGCTGACGCTGCTGCTCGGGCGGGTGTATTGTTCCTGGTTGTGCCCGCTGGGGATGATGCAGGATGTGCTCCATCGCTTGCGCCACCCCCGGCCGCAGGCTCGCCGGGGCAAGGGGGTGCGCTACACACCGAATCACCCGGTAATCCGGGCGGTGGTGGCCGTGCTGGTGTTCGGCAGTGTGCCCGTGCTGGGGTCGCTGCTGCTGACCTGGCTCGATCCGTACTCCATCTCGGCCCGTCTGATGGCAGGTGTGGTGAACCCCGCAGTGGCTTGGGCAGCCGGGGTGGCGGGTGTGGACTGTCAGCCGGCGGAGTGGTTGCGTTATACGCCCTGGCTGCTGGTGCTACTGCTGGCGGGGGTGACTCTGCCGCTGGTGATGGCGCTGCTGCGCGGCCGCTTGTATTGCAATACGCTCTGCCCGGTGGGGGCGGTGCTGGGTGGAATTGCGCGTTTCGCGCCGCTGACGCCTCAGATCGATCCCGGGCGTTGCGGGCGCTGCAGCAGTTGCTTGCGCGAGTGTAAGGCTCACGCGATTGATCTGAGGACACGGCGTGTGGATACGTCGCGCTGTGTGGGCTGCTACAATTGCCTCTCGGTTTGCGACCGGGGGGCTGTGAGTTTGCGCTGGCGCGGGTTCCCGGGCGGAAGGCGCGAGGATGCTGCCGCGGTGGCCGAATCACCGGTTGCGGGGGCGCATGAGGGTGGAAACCCGGCCCGGACTGTGGCACAGCCGCCTGCTGCGGAGGTGGTGGAGGCCTCTGCCGGGGAGGTGGTGAAGGCTTCTGCCGGGGGTGCCGCAGTGGATACGGGGCGGCGTGCTTTCCTGGGCTGGGGGGTGGCTGGGCTCGCGAGTGCTTTGCTGCCGGAAGTGCAGCCGGAACCAAGTGCGGACGTGGCCACGGCCGGCACGAATGTGGGGCCTGCTGCGATTCCGCCCGGGGCGGGGAGTCTGGAGCAGTTGCTGGATACGTGTACGGGCTGTGGTTTGTGCATCTCTGCTTGTCCGACCCACGTGCTGCGGCCATCGTATACTGTGCTGGGATGGCGCGGGCTGATGAAGCCTTATCTGGATTACACGGCGGGTTACTGTGATCCCTCGTGCAACAGGTGTTCCCAGGTATGCCCCACCGGCGCACTTACGCCGCTGAGCCTCTCAGAGAAGAAACACACGCAAATTGCCCTGGTCCGTTACCTCCAGGGGCATTGCCGTCTGTGGACAGAGCACGCGGAATGCGCCCGGTGTGCCGAGGTCTGCCCGACAGGGGCTATCGAGGCAGTGGAGGCCCGGCATCCTGTGGTGCTGCCTAATCAGTGCGTGGGCTGCAAAGCTAAGCGCTGCTACAATGCCTGCCCGACAGGCTCGATCAGTTTTGCCGTGCGGGAGGATACCGGCCGGCGCCTGGCAGTAATCAATTACGAAACCTGTGTCGGCTGCGGTTACTGCGCCGAGGCTTGTACGCGCCATCACGGGATTGATATCCGCCCGGTCAACGTGCTGAAATTCACCCCCGAGCGATGCAACGGCTGCGGGGCCTGCGAACATGTGTGCCCCGCCAGTCCCAAGGCCCTGCAAGTGCAGCCCCGCGTGCGGCATCTGCGGCTGGAATGAGTGGGGCAAGGCCATTTTTCCTGCTGGCGCCGCGGGTGGGGGCGGTCCGTTTGTTTCTCAATGTGATTATTTGACTTCCTCTATTTGTAAGAAAGACGTAGTTTGATCTTGACAGTTGTCTAACAAGCTGCTATCCTGCCATCGTAAGGCTGGTGGTCGGCGGCTCGCGCGTTCCGAACAATACGCCAGTGATAGGACAACAATCATGATTAGAGCAGATGAAACTAAAAGCATTACTCGCAATGACGGTGCTGAGCCTGACGCTGGGCTCGTGCAATAGCTACATCTCTTTCGACAAGGTCGCTCCCAAAATGATCGGTTCGGGGGCAAAGCAGATGGATGCAACGGTTGTGTCTACCTTGCCGACGACGATTAATTCCAACGACCGGACGTCCATCTATGGATCAATTTTGGGCGCTGCGATAGGCGCAGGTGCCGGCCAGATGCTTGGCGGTGGCAGCGGCCGTGTTGTGTCGACGGTGGGCTTTGGTGCGTTGGGCATGCTGGCTGGCAATGCCGCCGGCAATTCGATGACCACCTGCAAGGCGGAAAAGGTGACGGTTAAGACGAAGGGTAAGGAAATTGTCTTCACTCAACCGATCTTCCGGGAGTTCGGCCCGCTGGTTCCCGGGATGACGGGGACGCTGTATTACAACGCCGGTTCATACTGCTTTGTCCCGAATTAAATCGGAACGGCTTTCGTGAGTCTTCGGCCGGGTGATTTCTTCCTGAGGGAGAGCACCCGGCCTTTTTGTCGCTGATTTTGGCCTGAAGAGAAGGGGAGAGGTGTGCGGGGGCGTGAGGTCGTGAGGACGCGGAGAGAGAAGAGCTGAGAGTGGAGAGTGGAGAGTGGAGAGTGGAGAGTGGAGAGTGGAGAGTGGAGAGTGGAGAGTGGCGCTGGGGGTGGATTCCGCTGGGAGCAGACCGGTTTGGCGGGTGGCCATTGCCTGATGCTGAGGCCCCTGCCGCAACAGAAACAAGCCGCTCAGCAGGTGGCTTGAGCGGCTTGTGAGAATGGCAGTATGCCGTTGATTTACCGGCGTTTTTTGCTGTTGAGCGGGCGGATGGCCTTGCCTCCTGCGGGGAATACCACAGGCTTGACTTTGGCTTTGTTCTGCTTGCCGGATTGAGCAATGAGAACCAGCGGAAGCACGATGATGAGTAACGCCGCTATGACCAGGACAGCAATGCGGCCCCCGGAGCCTACGCCACCCATGCCAATGGCGCTGAAGAGGGGATCTGTGGCGCTCACAAACGCATCCTGCTCGACCGGCTGGGGTGCTGCTGCCGGGCTTGGAGCCGGTTGTGCTGGCTTGGGCGTTGCGGCAGCGGCCTTTGCTTTGTTTTGTTGTGCTGCCAGCGCGGGGTTATTGCCAAGGGCCGTTTGGGCACTCCCCTGGCTCTTCTGAGTTGTACGCTGCTGGTTGAGGGTGAGAGAAGTGTCGCCCAAGGCAGACGACGCTTCGACAGTGGGGGTGGGTTCGTTGAGTTTGGCTCCGAGCCCGGCTTTGCGAGCATACTCGTCCTCCATTAGGAAAGTGAGGTCAGTCGTGCCGGACGTGCCGAGAGCAGTGGACTTCAGCCCATCGAAGACCTCCAGCTTCGAGCGGTCAGACTGGGGCTTATCAACATAAAACACCATGCGCATGCATTTGTCATCACTGTCTTTCTCCCGGAAGACGTAATAGCCGCTGGCTGTCTGACAGCCCATGGCCCGTTTCATGCCAAGCTTCTCGCAGGTTTCGTCGTTCACGTTGCGCCATTTGCGCAATTCCTCACCCACGATCTTCTCTGCATCCTTGACGCAAACTTTGACCGGCGCCGGCTTCGTGTACTCCAGGGTGATGCAGATCAGTTTATCCTCATCCGCCCTGAAATCCATGCTGACATTGCGGTTCTTGAGCTCCCAGGTCCGGCGTACGGTGGAATCCTTGAGTACGCTGTATTTGTAGTCTTTGGACATCGCGGAGTCTGCCGTTTCACGGTTCATGTTCAGCTTGAAATCCGTCAGCTCAGCAGCATTCAGAAGGGAGGCGGACGCAAGTAAGGGTAGTATTATCGCTCTTGTTAGTGAGTTTGCCACGGGCGTATAATAAATAAAACTGATGAACTTGGCAAGCGAAAATTCTACCCTGGGAGGGAATTGTTGCGTTTTTTGCGCTGCTCCCGTGGCGTCTGACCGGAAGAAAATGTGCGGCAGAAGGGCCTATGTGCAGAAATGGCTTGACAATGGGCCATGCTGTGGGCAGAATGTGGGGCACCGACGCGCTTTGTCCGGGAGGGAGAGATGGCTGAGTTGGTCTAAGGCACTCGACTCGAAATCGAGCGTGGTAGAGATATCACCGTGGGTTCGAATCCCACTCTCTCCGTGAGAAACTACAATGAGGGGTGCAGGTTGAAGAGCCTGCACCCCTCATTGTATATGGGCCCCGCGGTATGAGGTGTCAGCCGTTGCGCCGCTTTAGGGGGAAAGACAGGCCATGGAGTGGGGGAAATGCAGGCCATGGTGCCAGGCATGATACCGGACCGGTGGCGGACGTCCCCCGCCGGGGACACCGGGGAGGGGACCGGAAGGACGCCGGAAGGTCTTCGGTAGGTCTCCGGTTATTGGGCGGGGAAGGTCAGGGAATCCGCCCGCTGCTGATCAACGAAGTCCTGGACACCGTCGACGATGTCGCCCGCTTTGCCGCGCAGAAGCTTATACCCCGCTTTGAGGAGATCTCCCTTGTCGCCCCAGTTGATGTGATCCGAGCCGGATGAAGAATTGTCCGCGCGGTGCGCCTCACTGCTGTGCTGCAGGAGCATGTTTTGCAGGGCGATCAGGTGCTGACGCGAGGCGTTGCTTTCTGCATAAAGGTAGGCGACGTCCATTTGCAGCTGTTCGATTTTGGCGCTCAGTTCGTCGAGTCGTCGCAGGGGCAGTGCGGCACTTTGCCGCGAGGTTTGGCTGTCTGCCATGAGTTGTGCGTTCTGCGCTCTCAAGTCGTCCAGCGTGTGCTGTATCGCTGCTATTGTTTGCAGCGGAGCTTCAGAAAGTGTTTTCAGGGCATCGCATTGGGTGCTCAGCTGTTCGTGCCGGGTACTCAGGCGGGCAACCTCCTGCTCGAGCTTGTCGAGCCCGGCAAGCTGTGCCTGTGCTGGCTGGGGGGACAGGGAGGCTCTCAGAGTGCCAAGTTCTTGGCTGAGCATCTCCAGTTTGGCCTGCTGCTCGCTGAGTTTCCCCGTGTTGACGGCTGAGACCGCCAGACATATCACGATGCTGCACACTGCGGAGACGGTCGCGCAGAGCAGCAGGGGCTTGCGTAGATTAATCCTGTCCATCATGTTGACATTTTATCTGAAACACACGACGATGCAACCCCAAAACGCGTTCCCCGGGTCTGTTTCGGAGGTGGAGCGTCTATGCGGCTTGCCACACAGTGCTGCCGGCATCGGTAAAGGTTGATGCCTGGTCTAAACGCAGGAGTAGAAAGACGCAGAGACTCCGCTGGAACAAATAACAGTTTCAGAGAGGCTGCTCGAAACCTGAAAGACGAAAGCTTTGTCAGTTTTTGCTTGAAGCCGGTGTGACATATGCTACAGTATCAGGGTATGAAGCTTCGTTCTATTCGCCGGCGTGCCGGCTTTACGCTGATTGAACTCATCGTGGTGGTAGTCATCCTGGTAGCGATGGGCGCTATAGCGGTTCCCGTGCTGTTTAGTGCCCGGGGAACATCCGACGTTACAGCCTGCAAGGAGCAGATGGGCCAGCTCGCGGTGCTCGCCAAGAGTTACAGTGATGAGCTGGTACACCGCAGTATGCTGCCTACCAGTGGTATGGCGGATGATGAGGACACGGAGGAGGTGAATGAGACGGACGGCTGGTGGGTCGCTCTGGCGCAGGAGGATACCAATAATTTCGTCTATCCGAAGGAACCCGGCGGCAATATGAAGATTTCCTCCATTTTTCACTGCCCGGCTGACGGGCGGGCGAAGGTTGATGGCGACCGCATGGAAGCAACCTGTGACAGTGTGTCCTATGTTTCTTGGACGGATGCCAGCCAGGATCCGGAGAACCCGAACTCCTGTATCCGCACCGCAGGCCGGCGGGACCTGGCCAAAATGCCCTGGCTGTCGGATGGGTTCCCGGAGAGCGGTAAAAGCGTGACGGATTATGATAGCTTCCTCAAGATGGTTTGGCCGGCGGCTGACCGCCATGCCAATACGATCGTGGTGCTGTATGCCGACATGAGCGTCAAAGGTATCGAGGTGGATCCCGATGCGACGGATACCGCAGAAGTTTACCGGAAGATAGCCCCCGCGATGCCTGATGCCGCAGATGCCGGTAAAAAGGCTAAAAAAGGCAAAAATAAAGGCAAGAAAAAGGACAGCAAATAAGCTGCCGGCTTCAGCTGCTGCATGACCTCTCCCCCCGCTTTGAGCCCTGCGTGCCTGCCGCTGCTCCGACAGGGAGTTGTGCTGGGGCTGAGCGGCGGACGGGATTCGGTTGCACTGCTGTACTTGCTGGTGCAGCAGGGGGTTCCCGTGAGGGCCTGCCACGTGCACCATGGGATTCGCGGGGTTGAGGCGGACGGGGATGCTGCCTTTTGCCAGAGCCTGTGTGAGCGTTTGGGCGTGCCCGACGAGCTTTGCCGCGTGGATGTGCCGGCTTTGGCCGCCTCCCAGCGCGGCTCTCTGGAGACTGTCGCCCGGCAGGTTCGCCGCGAGGCTCTGGTGGACTGTGCGCGAAAGCACGGTGTGGGGGTTATTGCGCTGGCCCACCACGCCGATGATCAGGCCGAGACGGCTCTGTTCCGACTGGCTCGGGGGGCCGCCGGCTGGCGCGCCATGCAGGAGACTTTTGTGGCACAGGGGGTGACTTGGGTGCGGCCGCTGCTGCATTGCCGGCGCGATGCGCTGACCCGTTGGCTGGAGGAACAGCGTATCCCTTGGCGGGAGGATGCAACCAACGCGGAAACCGATGCCGCCCGCAACAAGCTGCGCCACGTGGTGCTGCCCGCCCTCAATGAGGCACTGGGGCGTGATGTGACGCCGGTTATTTGCCGCAGTGCCCGGTTGCAGGCCGAGGCACTGGAGGCCCTTGACGAGCTGCTGGCAGAGCAACCGTACAAGGATCCACAGGGCAGGCTTTTCCTTCCGTACCTCGAGGGAAAAAGTGAGGCTTTGCGGAAGGCGGTCATCCGCCGCTATCTGCGGGAGTGCGGAGTGAACGACCTGAGTGAGGAGATGGTACGGGCAGTCGATGCAATACTACCACCTGATGCCCGTCAGCATTGCCTGGTGTTACCGGGTGGCCGTGTGGCACGGCGGAGTCACCGTCGGCTGGAGATCAGTGAGAAAAAAACCGGGGGCGGCGACCAAGCATAGCTCCTCGGCCTGCTCCTCTGCAGATGCCGAACAGAGGTTTTGTGTCGCAGTAGTCCCTGCCGCCGCCAACACCCGGAACACGCTCACTCCACAGGGGGAAAAATCGTTCTGGGGGTGAAGTGCCGGGCTGGCGCGGCGAGAGACTGCCGTCAGATGGGCATTAAAGCCTCTTGGATTTTGGCGCTCTTCAGATTTCGATGAAGCGCTCTGCAGGGACGTTGCACACGTGGCATTTCGCTACGCCTTCGATGGAGTCGAAGGTTTCACCGCACAGCGGGCAGACCCAGTACTTGGACGAAATGGTAAGCTTTTCGCCGCTTTCCAGCTGCCGGATGGCTTCGGTGTAGAGGCGAGCATGGGTTTTCTCCACTTCGTGTGCCCACTTGAAGCCGCTGAGGGCCTGGGTGGCACCCTCGGCTTCAGCTGTGGCGATCATGGGCGGGTACATTTCCTCGACTTCGTAGTTCTCTCCGGCGAGGGCGCTCTTGAGGTTTTCCAGTGTGGTACCTACCTGGACGGTGAACTCGTAGGTCGGTACTTCCGCTCCCATTTTCACGAGCGCGCGGGCGTGGTTGCCAGCGTGGATGCGCTCAGCTTTCGAGGTGGCTTCGAACAGCTTGGAGATCTGAGGATAGCCGTCCTGCAGGGCTTTGCTGGCATACGCAGCGTAAGTGGCGCAGGCTTTGCTTTCGCCTTTCAGGGCGGTCAGGAGGTTGTCTATGGTTGTGCTCATAACGCCTCGTATCATAGCACAGGCGTGGGCTATGGCAAGCTTTTTAGAGCCTTTTTGATGATGTTAGGCTAATTTAATTTTGATGTCCTTACTCCCGCACATGGGCAGCAGTGATTTCGCAGATGTAGACACGGTGCAGGGGATTGTCCTCGGCATAGAAGCGGGGAGAGACTTCACTCCAGTCCAGAAAGTCTTCCTGCTGCATGGTGGTGACCATCATTTTGCGGCATTCCAGCACGATGTCGGCGTCCTGCATGGCGATGAGACCGCCGGGGGTGGTGAGGGGTTGCAGGCTGGTGGCGGCCATTTTGTCGGTGTCACGCCCGCTGTGCCGCCCGCAGAAGACGAGGTCGTTGCGGTATTTCTCCGGCATGAAGGAGAGGGTGAAGGACGCCTGTGCGTCAATCAAGGGGCGGGTGTAGCGGTTGGGGCGTACGAAGACGAAGGCAACGGGGCGGTTCCAGAGGAAGCCAAGTCCGCCCCAGCTGGCGGTCATGGTGTTGAATTTGTCCGGGGTGCCGGCGGTGATGAGCATCCACTGGTGCCCGATGAGTTGGGCCGGATTGGCTTGGAGTTCGGTAAATGGTATGGTTTTCATGATGTGTGTTGCGGTTGAAGAGATGGGCGGCCCCGGTTGCGTTGCACCGGGGCCGCAGGAGGGTGGGATCACGGGGCGAAGGAGTCCGGCGGGCCCTGGACGCTTGCCCCTGTCTTGCCGGTATGTCAGCAGTAGCGGGCAAGTACGTACGGCAGGATGCCGCCGGCGCGGAAGTATTCTTTCTCAATCGGTGTGTCGATGCGCACGATGAGGGGAAGCTCAAAAGCGGGCTCTCCAGCGGGTTTGACGATGAGGGTGGCACTGCCGCGCGGCTGGAGGTCGTTGCTCAGACCCGTGATGGAGAAGGTGACATCCTTGAGCCCCCTGACGCGGTCGTAGTCCTCCGGGTTGGCAAAATTGAGCGGCAGGACGCCCATGCCGATGAGGTTGGAGCGGTGGATGCGCTCGAAGCTTTTGGTGATGACGGCGCGCACGCCCAGCAGATTGGTGCCTTTGGCGGCCCAGTCACGGCTGGACCCCATGCCGTAGTCTTCGCCGCCAATGATGATCGTGGGTACGCCATCGGCCTTGTAGGCCATGCCGGCGTCGTAGATGAAGGTCGGCGTGCCGCAGGGGGCGGTGATGG
This sequence comes from uncultured Akkermansia sp., assembly GCA_944390825.1. Taxonomy (GTDB): domain Bacteria; phylum Verrucomicrobiota; class Verrucomicrobiia; order Verrucomicrobiales; family Akkermansiaceae; genus Akkermansia. Next base: position 52,908 of record CALXRG010000015.1, on the reverse strand, counting down.
CGGTGTCCGGCGTGCTGACGCTGCTCGAGCCAAAGTAGAGAGTGTAGCCGCCTTCGACGCCTTCGGTGAGCAGGTTCTTGATGCGCACGTTGGCAAAGGTGCCTCGTGCCATGACGAGGTCGTTGCCGCGGCGGGAGCCGAAGGTGTTGAAGTCGTGGCGTTCAACGCCATGGGAGGCCAGGAATTGCCCCGCCGGGCCGGTCGGTTTGATGGCGCCGGCCGGTGAGATGTGATCGGTGGTGACGCTGTCACCAAAAATCCCCAGCGGGCGGGCATCGAGAATATCCGTGATGTCCCCTTTGGCGCCGGTGAAGCCATCAAAGAAGGGCGGGCGGTGGATGTAGGTGGAGGCCGGATTCCAGGCAAAAGTGGCACCTTCCGGAGCCTTTACCCCATCCCACTCCGGTACGTGGCCGGCGTAGCAGCGGGCGTAGTCCTCCGGTGTGCAGGCCCGGGCCTGGGCGGCAGCGATCTCCTCGCCCGTGGGCCAGATGTCACGCAGGTAGACCGGGGTGCCGTCGGCAGCTGTGCCCAGCGGCTCGGTGTCCATGTCGATGTCCACACGGCCGGCCAGCGCAAACGCAATCACCAGCGGCGGCGACATGAGGAAATTCGCCTTCACGTGGGCGTGGATGCGGGCTTCAAAGTTGCGGTTGCCGGAGAGCACGGAGCAGGAGACGAGGTTGTTGTCCACAACCGCTTGCTCAACGGCGGCATTAAGCGGGCCGGAGTTGCCGATGCAGGTGGTGCAGCCGTAGCCGACGATGGAGAAGCCGATGGCGTCGAGGGCGTCGGTAAGGCCGTTGTTGGCGAAGTAGCGGGCGGCGATGCGGGAGCCCGGGGCGATGCTGGTCTTGACGTAGGCGGGGACTTTCAGCCCGAGTTCGGCCGCTTTCCTGGCGAGCAGACCGGCGGCGAGCATGAGGCCGTCGTTGCTGGTGTTGGTGCAGCTCGTGATGGCTGCGACCAGGATGGAACCGTCAGTGAGGGTGACGTCGTGAGTGGTGTCGGCATCGGGGTTGCCGGCGTCTCCTTTCATGGTCACCGCAACAGCTTCCCGGCGTTGCGGGGCCCCGTAGGTGTCCTCACAGATGGCAGCAAAAGCGGATTTGAGCTCAGTGAGGGGGATGCGGTCCTGCGGGCGTTTCGGGCCGGCCACGGCAGGCACGATGCTGCTGAGATCCAGTTCGAGCTCGACGCTGTAGTCAATGTCGCCCTTGCGGGGCATGCCGAAGAGCTCCTGGGCTTTGTAGTAGGCCTCGTAGGTGGCGACCTGCTCCTCGCTGCGGCCGGTGGCACGCAGGTAGTTCGAGCAGGTGGTGTCGATGGGGAAGAAACCCATGGTGGCGCCGTATTCCGGTGCCATGTTCGCGACGGTGGCGCGGTCCGGCAGCGAGAGGCTGGCAGCACCCTCGCCGAAGAACTCGACGAACTTGCCAACGACGCCGTGCCGGCGCAGCATTTGGGTGATGTGCAGGGCCAGATCGGTGGCGGTGACGCCTTCGCGCAGTTTGCCGGTCAGGTGGACACCGACGACCTCCGGGACGAGGAAAGTAACCGGTTGACCAAGCATGCCGGCTTCGGCTTCAATGCCGCCTACTCCCCAGGCGACGATGCCCAGGCCGTTGATCATGGTGGTGTGGGAATCGGTGCCAACGAGGGAGTCGGGGTAGTAGACGCCGTTCTGTTCCATGACGCCGCGGGCGAGGTGTTCGAGGTTGACCTGGTGGACGATGCCGGTGCTCGGCGGGACAACGGAGAAGGTTTTGAAGGCTTGCTGGCCCCATTTGAGGAACTCGTAGCGCTCGGTGTTGCGCTCAAACTCGCGGGTGAGATTTTTCTGATAGGCGGCCGGGAAGCCTGCCCAGTCTACCTGCACCGAGTGATCGACGACGAGGTCGACGGGCACGAGCGGTTCCATGCGGGCCGGGTCGGCGCCGAGATCCTGGACGGCGGCGCGCATGGCGGCGAGATCGACGAGCAGGGGGACGCCGGTGAGATCCTGCAGGATGATGCGGGCGACGGTGAAGGGAATCTCATAGCTGCCGGGTTCTTTGGCGTTCCAACCGGCAAGGTTGGCGACATCCTGCTCCGTGACTTTGAGGCCATCGCAGTTGCGCAACAGACTTTCCAGCACGATGCGCAGGGAAACCGGCATGCGCCTGATGCCGCTAAAGCCTTGTTCTGCAAGAGCCGGCAGGGAGTAATAGAGCCCGGTTGCGCCGCTGCCTGTGGTAAATGTGCGTTGCGTGTTGTTCATAGCTGTGATCGTGCAGGTGTGTGTCGTGCGGGTATAATGTCAGTGTATGACGCGGCAAGTATACTCTTTTGCTGCCGGTTTTCAAGTGAAAAATTGTGCGCCTTTGACCGATGGTCTGTTGCGTTTTTCTGTTTTTTGCGAAAAAACGCCCTGCGGCGGTCTGCCGCAGGGCGTCCGGGTCAGAATGGTGTGCGCGGGATTAGAAGCGGCACCCGACGCCGACGATCAGGGAGTGCTGACCGATGTTGGCACTGCCGATGCCGTCGAAGTCAAGGTAGGTGCGGGAGAACTCATAGCCGAGTCGGGCATAGACCTGATCGCTGAAGTAGTACTTGAAGCCTGCACCGACAGACCAGGTGAAGCCCCAGTCGGTGTCATCGTAGCCGGGAACTTCAACTTTGCACATGGCGATGCCTGCTTTGCCTCCTACGTAGAAGAACAGCTTGTCGACGCAGCGGATGTTCAGATCGTAGCCCAGGGTGATGGGCAGCATGAAGGCATCAATGTCGTAGTCGTAGGTGTACAGGTAGACGCCGTCGAACTCCGTGAAGGAATCGGACTCGGAGCCCCAGAGGGCTGCTACGTTCAGGCTGAACTGGTGGAGGAAGTCACCCTCGAGGTCGTTGTACAGGTTGAAGGAGATGCGGGGGCCGTACATGTCGGGGTCATCGCTGTCGTCCGCAAAAGCGGCCTGGAAGTCGATGGAGTACACCGGCTGGACGTCGTTGGCCGTGAGGGCTCCTGTCTGATTGCTGGGCAGAACGTAGGGAGCAGCGGAGGCGGTGCCGGCAAGGGCAGCCAACAAAATGGAGGTAGAGAGGAGTTTCTTCATACGTCTCTTCCTATAGCATATTCTTCTCAGCTCGACAAGTCCAATTTTTACAGTTCCTTCACTTTTCTTTGCGATGGACTTCTCCGCTGTGGAATTCAAAGCTTCGTGTGATTGTGCGGGATAGGGGGCAAGGGGTCGTTGATGAAGGGTTATGGGCCGTTGGCGTCCTGTTTTATTTGTTTCGGGGCTCGGGGTGAGCTTACACTCCCTTGGCATCGCTCCAGAGGGAGCTTAAATTCATAGCCTGCTGCCAATCGGGAGCCCTTCGGAACCCTGGTACCTTAGGAATGCTCAGTCAACGTTTGTCGGGTGCGGTACGCTTGTTGAGGATGACTGGGGTGTTGAGGAAAACGGGCATCGAGGAGTCCGTGTAGAACCATCGTTTTTAAGATGCGTTGCAGAGTTCGTTTTTCCCTTTCCAGGAATTTGGCCAATTGGTAACTGTCTGTCCACGTGTTCCGGCATAGATCAAGAATGGCTTTTTCGAGTTCTTCTTGCTTGCATTTGAGCTTTTTGCGTACTAGGCAGGCACTCTCGGGAAGCTGCGACATTTCACTGGAAAGCTGCGACATTTCACTGGAAAGCTGCGACATTTCACTGGAAAGCTGCGACATTTCGCCGGAAAGCTGCGACATTTGGGAGTTGTTACGGGTGTTTGTGGGAGAGGCCAGTTTGTATTTTTTTGCTCTTGTGCGACCTTCCGAAAGAAGGTAACCGCGGTCGACCAGAACCTGAAGGATTTTGGTCAGATCGGAGGGATGCAGCATGGGAAGGAGTTCGTGGATGTCCGCATGGCTGATTGCGTTTTTTTCGAAAGCAATCAATAGAATCATGCGTTCGGCCAGGGTTAACGTCTGATATTGCTCGCTCCCTATGAGTTGTTCCAGCTTCTCTGCACTGGATTGTGGGATGATACCAATGAACGGGAGAGTCCACGTTACTTGAGGAGGATCCGTTGTTTCAAGTACTTCCGGTGGCATGAGGCATTGTTCCATCCATCCCCGCAGGATAACATCGATCCCTGATCCCGCTTTTTCCACAATTCCGATGCGTTGAAACATCGTCTGTAAACTGATATTTCTGCATTTGCTTATTCCGCCCCGGAAAATCCTTTCTTTAGAAAGCAGCAGTGTTCCCGGGTTGGTAAGAACCAGGCGGTCCGGATACTTTTTTATGATCAGCCCGCCTTCTCCCCGGTAATCGGCGTGGACGATGGTATTTGCAAGCGCCTCGCGTATGGCTTTATGTGCGGTAGTTTCTCCCTGCGCGGTCAGGTCGTGATTTAAGCGAAAGGGCTTTTTAATGGATTCAGTGAGTCGCGGGAGTATGCGGAAAAAGAATTGATACAGGTTGCCGGACCACGTGCCGTCCGGATAAATGCGATCAATCCAGCGCCGATCGGGATCAGTTTCCTCCCGGCCATCGTATTCATAATAATTTAATTGGTGCGTGCGGAAAAATTTGCGGATCGCGTCATCCGTACCAAACATGAGTAGTCCTGCCAAGGTGAGTCCCTCCTGGCTGTCAGACGTCTCGCGCGTGTATCCTCCCAACTTCTCCAGTAGCTCTTTGTCGCCAAGTGCGTTCCACGGATGATCAGGAGTGTAGCTGTTCAGGCGCTTTCGGTAGGATGTCCAGCTGGCAGAATCCACACATTCCCAGCTAGTGTGTGGAATGAGCTTAGCGGACAAATCCTCTTCGCATTTGTCTCTGATCATTTGCTGGATTTGAGATGAGCTCCAGCGAAAGTCAAGGACAGGCTGCTTTGTGATGATGGGGTGTTATGAAAATCTCACACTCCCTTGGCATCGCTCCATAGGGCGACGTGGAGGCGGTGGCCGTAGCGGACGCCGTGGGTGATGCAGAGGGCGGCGATGCGGGGTGCCTGCTGTTCCAGGGTTTCGCGGGTGGTGGCGCAGGGCATGAGGATGAGGCGCTGCTGCGGAAGCCCCAGTGCGGCGATGGTGTCCCAGTCGGAGGGGTCTTGCACGACGAATTTGAACCAGGCGTTGGGCAGGGCGGCGAAGGTGGCGAGGGGGCCGGGGGGCAGGGGCTGTTTGCCGTGGTTGCCGGCGTGGGGGAGTTTGGGGGAGATGTTCCACTGGTTGATGCGCCGGATGAGTGCGCTGTCGGGGGCAATGGTGCCGTTGGTTTCGATTTCGATGTAGAGTTCGGAGGGGAGCAGATCCAGCAGGGTGGCGATGGCTTGCTGCTGGAGCAGGGGTTCGCCGCCGGTGATGACGAGGCCGGCGGTTCCTGTTTGCGGCAGGAGTTCCCGGATGCGCCGGGCGACGTCGGTTTCCGGGAGGGGGATGCCCGGGGCCCAGGAGTACCGGGTGTCGCACCAGGTGCAGCGCAGGTTGCAGCCGGCCAGGCGTACGAAGACGGCCGGGACGCCGAGGCGCGGGCCTTCGCCCTGGAGGGAGAAAAAGAGTTCCGGTTCGGAATGAAGGCGTGCAAGTGTGAGCATGCTGTGCTAGTATCTGGTTGTACGCCGGGGTTATAGCAGATGCGCCGCCGGGCGTCAAGGGGCAGTGCCGGCCCGGATGGGTTGGAATTGCTGTTTTTTCGTTTGTTTTTTGAAGATGAGAACTGATCAAGAGAAGATGCAGAGTAGCATGGATAAGGAGAAGGGGCAGTCGGCGGGTCGCCGCTTGCGGGTGCTTTTTGTGTGCCTGGGTAATATCTGCCGCTCGCCGGCGGCGGAGATCGTGTGCCGCGCGGCGCTGGAGCGTGCGGGGCTGGCTGCTGCGGTGGAGGTGGATTCCTGCGGGACGGCGGCGTACCACGTCGGTCAGAAGCCGGATGCCCGGATGCTCGCAGCGCTGGAGCGTGCGGGATACCGCTACGGCGGCCACCGCGCGCGGGTGTTCCGCCGTTCGGATTTCCGGGAGTTCGATCTGATTATCCCGCAGGATGAGAGTAACCGTGAGGATTTGCTCGCTCAGGCCCGCTCCGCAGAGGAGGGGCGCCGCGTGCTGCCGATGTCCACGTGGTTTGCTGACGGTGAGAGCGAGCGGGAGGTGCCGGATCCCTATTACGGTGGGGCGGCGGGGTTCGATGCGGTCGTCGCGCTGCTGGAGCGCAGTATGCCCCGGCTGGTGCAGGAGCTGAGGGGGCGCTTGGCGGACAGCTGAGGGCTTTGAGGGCCGTGTGGAGGCTTTGAGGGCCGGGCGGGGAGGTGCCCGCTTGTTTGCCGGAGCGGTTTACGGTGAGGGTCAGACTTCCCAGATGTCGATCAGATCGGCAGGCAGACTGGTCAGAAAGCGCGAGGGGGGACACATCTGGCGGTCGTAGCCGCGTCCGTTGTAGCGCGGATAGCTGAGGTAAAGCTGGTCTTCCGCGCGCGTGACCGCAACGTAGAAAAGCCGCGTTTCTTCTTCCATGCCCGCGACGTCGCCGCTTTCGATGACGCGGTAGTGGGGGAAGAGCCCTTCACCCAGGAAGATGACAAAGACGACTTTCCATTCCAGCCCTTTTGCCTGGTGGATGGTGCTCAGTGTCACGCAGTCGTCGTCATCCGGCACGTCTTTGTCCACTTCGCTGAGCAGAGCCACCTGGGCGAGAAACTCATCCAGCTCGCCGGAGGTGGTGACGGTGCGGGCGAGTTGAGCAAGGTCTTCTTCCCGTTCGTCGTAGTTTTCGTAGGTGCTGCGCAGGTACGGGGTCAGGTACGAGACAACGGTCGCGACGAGCTCGGTCGGGGTGGGCTCGTGCCCGACCGGGTGCAGGGTGTCCATCAGGGTGAGGAAGGCATCCCAGTGCGGACGGATTTTGGGCGCGACTTTCATGCCGGCGAATACCTCCGTGTGCGGTGTCTGCTGCATCGGAAGATCCGGGTGCTGCTGCCGCCAGGTGTCAAGCGAGTTGAGCCAGGCTGCCCAGAGCTTGGCGGCAGAGACTTCGCCGACGCCTGGGAAGGTGCTGACGATGCGCCGGAAGGCGACCTCGTCTCGCGGGTTGGTGAGCAGGCGCAGGAAGGCAACGACGTCTTTGACGTGGGCTTGCTCGAAGAAGCGCAGACCGCTGGTGATGCGGAAGGGAATGTGGTTGCGCGTGAGTTCAAGCTGCACGTCGAGGCTGTGGAAGTGGGCGCGGTAGAGCACGGCAATGTCGTGCCCGGCGATGCCGCCGGCCATGAGTTCGTCGATCCGGCGCGCGACAAAGAGGGCCTCGGTGCGGTTGTCGGGCGCGGGCAGGACGACGGGCAGCAGTTTGGTGCCGGAGCGGGCGGCCCGCAGTTCTTTGGCGTATTGGCCGGTGTTGGCGGCGATGGCGGCGTTGGAGACGTCCAGAATGGCGGGGACGCTGCGGTAGTTGGTTTCGATTTTGAAGATGGCGGCATCCGGATAGCGCTTGCCGAAGTCCAGGATGTGCTGCACGTTCGCACCGCGCCAGGAGTAGATGCTCTGCGCGTCATCACCGACGACCATGAGACTGGATTCCGGCCCGCCGGCCAGCAGGCTGATGATGGCATCCTGCGGGGCGTTGGTGTCCTGATATTCGTCGACAAGGACGTGCAGGAAGCGCCCGCTGAGTTCCGCGCGTATGTCCTCATGCTCGCGCAGCAGCCGCAGGAGGTTGAGCAGCAGATCGTCGAAGTCCATGCTGTTGCTTTGCTGCTTGCGCTCGGCGTATTGTTCAAAGATGTGACCAATCGCGTCCTGGAAACGCTCCAGGTGGGGGTAGTCACTGAGCAGAACGTCCTGCCAGTCCCGGGCGGTGTTGGCGGCGAGGCTGTGCAGGCCGACGAGCACCTCCGCTTTCGGGAAGCGGCGGTCTTTGGAATCTTTGGGGGCGTGCTGCCGGACCAGGGTGCGCATGAGCGCTTTCTGGTCATCTGCATCCATGATGGTGAAGCCCGGTTCATAGCCGAGCCGGGCGGCGTGGCGCCGCAACAGGCGGTTGGCAACGGCGTGGAAGGTGCCGCCCCAAAGCTCGGTGGAGGCCCGGCCGGTGAGCTGCTCGACGCGCTGGAGCATCTCCCGGGCGGCTTTGTTGGTGAAGGTCAGCAGCAGAATACGCCAGGGGGCCACGCCCTGCTCCAGCAGCCAGGCAACACGGTAGGTCAGGGTACGCGTCTTGCCGCTGCCAGCCCCCGCAATCACTAGGGCATGGCGTTCATCTGTTGTCACCGCTGCATATTGCTCGGGGTTGAGCTCAGCAGCGAAGTCACGCGCCGCGGGGCGCAGACCCAGTGGGTATTTCATCACTCGAAGTCGAGGTAGATCTCGGCGCGGCGGTTTTCACCGCGGATGTAGTCGATTTCTTCGGCGCTGTCCTCGGCGCGGTACATGCGGCGCGGCTGCTTTTTGCCCAAGCCCTCGGTGGTGATTTGCTCGGCGCAGACGCCAAAGGAGACCAGCGCATCCTTGACGGCAGCGGCGCGTTGCTCGGAGAGTTTCAGGTTGTAGGCTTCCGAACCGACGTCATCGGTGTGGCCGGAGATGTTGAGTGTGCCCTGACTTTGCTTGAGCAGCTCGGCGACAATCTGAAGCTGGCGCATGGAGCGCGGTGTGAGCGTGTATTCGTCAAAAGCGAAGAAGAGGGCCAGCGAGTCGCCGCCTTTCGGGTTTTTGACGATCGGGAAGTAGCGGCCGCCTTCCGCATCTGCCGTGTTTTCATATTCGCTCAGCAGGGCATCGAGGGAGACGGCTTTGACGCGCCAGCCGTCCGGGGTGTTGGCCAGTTCGACGCCGATGTTGGCGGGTTTGGGAGTGGTTTCGTTGACGACGTAGACGAGATAGCCGGCAAACTGGTCATTCTGGAAGGTGCCGCGGATCGGCAGGTGGTCGCGGAGTTTGTAGTTGTTTTCCTCAAAGATCATGCAGAGACCGGCGACAGTGGCGTAGGAGACTTCATGACCGGTGACCATGCCGAGTGCCGTGGCCATCTGCCCCTGGCGCGTGGCGTCCACAAAGCTTTCGGTCACCTGCATCGGGTCGCTGCCTGCAACCAGAATGGTTTTATTGATGGGGGCGGGAATGACGCGTTCGATGAGCAGAGAGCCGTCCTTGCCGGTGACGATATCGACGAGCAGGTCTTCCTTGCCGTTCTTGGAGCGCAGGCGGTAGCGGGTGACTTTTGAGCCGTCGGTGCGGCGGATGGAGGCGACTTCCTCGACGTCGCCGCACTCGTTCTCGGCCGCCCATTTCTTGATCTGCTCGGCGGTTTCAGCGGAGAGACGGCCTTCCTTCACCAGCTGATCGAGCGCCTTGTCGCGCTCCGGGTGGCGGATGGCCTCGGCGAGCTGCAGTGCTGCGGCGTGTTCCGGGCTGCGGGCTTTGTCGGTCGGCAGGGGAATGATGACGGCGTCGCCGGTCTGGGATTGGTCTGTAGCGGCCGTATCTGGAGCCGGGGTGGGGTCGGCCGGCTGGGGCTCAGGCGCAACGGGGGCTGGTGCCGGGGCGGGCTCAGGTGCCGGGGCAGGCTGGGGCGTTTGTGCCGTGTCTGCCGGTGTGGTTTGCTCTTGCGGGGCGGTGTCGGCCTGTTCTGCTGCCGCTTTCTTTTTCTCGGCGAGGTGGAGCATGACGTAGAGGCCGACGCTGATGGTGGCAAAGAGGGCGAGGAGGAAGATGATGATTTTGCGGTTCATGTTGGGGAAAAGCTGGTTGGTGTTGGGGAAAAGCTGATGGGGAAGTGCAGGTGATACAGGTGTGTCAGTGAGGTGTTCGGGGGTGAGGTCAGTTCAGGTGCTGTGCGGGATGGATGAGAATCGTGCCGTCGCTCCCCATGCGGGCTGGGGTCAGGTTGGCGTTGGCTGCTTCGCGGATGCGGATGCGGCGGATTTCAGCGTAGGCGTCCGGGAAGGCGGGTGCCGGGTGCTCTCTCAGCAGAGCGGTGGGGTCGAGGCGGTTCATGGTGCCGCGTTTGGCATAGCCGGGCATGCCGGCTTCCGTGCAGCGGGATTCAATAGCTTCGAAATGCAGGTGGGCGAGATACTTGCCACCGGCGGTGCCAATGGTGCCCAGAGTGTCGCCGCGGGCGACGGTTTGCCCGACGACGGCGTTGCGGTCACGCTCGTCGAGGTGGGCGTAGAGGGTCTGGATGATGCGGTTGGTGCCCGGCAGGCGGTGAGCGAGAATGATGACGTTGCCCCAGTTTTCGGAGGGCACGCCGCTGTAGATGATCAGACCCCGGGCTGCGGCCCGTACGGGGACGCCCAGATCGCTGTTGCCGCCGCCGATACCGTTGAGGTCGGCCCCAGTGTGGTTGCCGCTGCGGAGCTCATTCGGGGAGCCAAAGGGCTGAGCATCATATATCATGGCGCCTTCGGGCGTGCCACAGGGCCATTGGAAGCCGTCAACATAGGGTATATTGGCCAGTTGTTCGGCACTCAGCAGAATCAACCCGCCCAGCAGATGCTCCGGCATGACTCCCAGCGGTACATCTGCGTCATAGATCTGCTGCCCCGCGGCCGGGGAGGCGCTCGCCGCTGACACAGCTTCACCCTGCGTCTTCCCCTCGGAAAGACGCGTCCTGATGCCCAGATAGGTCAGTCCCAACAGGCCGACTGCCAAGAGACCGATGAAGACCCAGCGGCCCGTGCTGATGCGAAGCTTCCGCGCCATACGCGCGCATTATAAGGTCAATGTTCCGGAAAAGCAAGCAAAATACCGAGAAAGACCAAGGGCCGTTGCACCCGCGGACGTCGGGACGGAAGGGTTGGAGGCGCAGTGCGTTCTGCCTTGACTTGCAGGCTCCCTTTGCTAAACTGGGATCATGACAAATGCTTCCGCAGATGGTGCTATGACGCCGGTGCTGCCGCGCCGCTTCCGCCCGTTTTTCTTCTTCCTGACCGGTCTGCTTGGCTTACAGCTTTTCGCGGTGACACAGGCCCAGATGGCCCTCATCCCGCGCGCCGGAGGAATGGGACTCTCGGCCATGGAGCTGGCGCTGATGGCGCTGCTGCTCTTTGGTGCCGCCATGGCACTGGTGCATGACGGTACGGCCGGCCTTTGCGCCAAGGTGAGCCTGGCAGCTGCGGCACTGGAGCTGACAGCACCGCTCTACGCCGCCAGGCTTGGGGTGCCGGCGGCAGCCCTGTCGGTGTTCATGATCACGCTGTGTTTGGTGCTTCCCGCAATGGTGCAGACCGGACCTGTAGAGACCATGCTGCGGAGGCTGACCTTCGGCGTGGGATTGGCACTGGCGCTGATGCTCGCTCTGCAGCTGGTGACATGGGGACTGCGGGAGGTGCTGCACCTTTGCCGGATCGGCGGGCCGGACTGGCGGGCTTACGTGCCGATTGTGGCGGCTTTCCCGGTATGGATGCGGCTCGTGCTTCATCTGCGCCGCCGCCCTCTGCCTGACTTGTCGGAACTCGCCGCTCCAGGCGTGGTGATGGTGCCGGGAGAGGGGACTTCCCCGGAAGCTCCCTCACCGGAAGTTCCTTCCCCGGAAGATGGGGAGGCGGCACGCCCCGGTACGCAGAACAAGGAAAACGGAGAACCTCAGGAGGCCGGGCAGCGTCAACCGCAGAGACAGAACCGGCTTTCCTCGCTGATGCTGCTCACGGCGGGTGTGCTGGTGGCGTTCTGCTGGCGCGACCTGGATCCGGTGGTGCGGGAGATACGCGACTGGGCGGCCGTGCTGCTGCTCCTGCTGTACCTGGTCTGCTATGCGCCGAGCGTGTGGGCTGTTGTGCGGAGCTGGCCCTTTTGGCTGGCCGTGGTGCTCCTGCCGTCGATGAGAATGTTCCACAGTACGGGGCTGTTGGCAGGCAGTGGGCCGGACGGGTGGATGGCCTTTGAGGTGCTGAGTGTGCTGGTGGGATGCCTGCTGGGCAGCGTGCTGATGCGCGCCCTGCGGCCGTGGCGCGTCGCCCTGGTATGTATGGGGGTGATGCTGGTCGTGACGCTGCTGCTGTTGGGCGCTGGTGCTGTCAATGCCTACGGCGGGACAGGGCTGCCGCAAGGCGTGTATGAGGGAATGCAGCTGGCTGAATACGGGGTGCTCGGGGCGGTTGTCGCTGTAGCGTACTGCGGGCTGATGGCGTGGGTGCTGCGGCGTTTTTCCGCGCGCCTCGGTGGGGTGGTGCTGGTGCTTTTGTATGCGTCGCTCCTGTTGCCGGACTGGCTGGTGTATTCGTTGCTGGAAAGTCTCCCATAGCCCGGAGCCGGTGTGCCGCACGCAGGAGCACGTGTGCCGCATGAGGAAACCGGAGTGTGGCACGCGGGAGCAGGAATGCAGCATGAGGAAGCCGGAATGCTGCCGGAGGAATGCTGCGCCAGGCTGAGAGACGGAGTGTATTCCCGTGAGTCCCTGCATGGGTGCCCTGTCCAACTTACCGCTTGACTTCATGGCCCCATGTGCTAGGCTGAAGATGCCATGAGTACACCCGTTGACCGTGATCTTACACCGGTGCTGCCGCGCCGCTTCCGTTCGTTTTTTCTGCTGCTGGCCGGCCTGCTGGGACTGACGCTCTATGCGGTCATTCAAACCGGGCCCGCGCCGTTCCTGATGACCCCGTTTGCCGCCGAGGTGCAGCAGCTGGTGATGCCATACCTGGTATGGACCTCCGGAGAGGCGGCGCAGGCACTGCTGACGTTTACGCTGACGCCGGAGGTGGCAGACGCGGCCATGATGGCACTGCTGCTCTACTGCGGAGCCGTCGTGATCGTCCGCGATGGCTCGGCGCGCTTGAGTTCGGTGGTCGGGCTGGCGGTCGTGGCTCTGCTGCTGGCTCTGCCGTTATATGGTCACAGGCTGTCAGCCAACGCTCTGACCCTCGCCTCCGCCTGTATGCTGGTGCCTGTTTTTGCCGTGCCCGGCATGCTCAAAGCCGGCCCCGCATCAACCGCACTGCGGCGCCTCACCTTCGGCCTCGGCCTCGCCCTTCTGCTGGCCGTCGCGCTGCTGGCTGTGGAGCGGTTGGTGATGGTCGCTCTGGAGGCATATGCCGAGGAAGCACTGGCCTGGCGACCCTACGTCGCGATGGTCGTCGCGTTGCCGGTGTTCGTACGTCTGCTGGTCAAAGCCGGCCGGGAGACGCTGCCGGATGCGGATGATCTGACGGATGTGGAGGATGTGAGGCCGTCGGTTTCCTCCGGCGGCCCGTCCACAACGCGGCCTGTCGCGGTGCTGTTGCTTATCGTGGGCGTGCTGGTGGCTTTCTGCATGCCGATTGAGGATATGGTGATGAGCGACAGCCGACGCTGGGCGGCCGTGGCTGTGCTGCTGCTCTTCCTGGTGTGCTACGCGCGCAGCATTCTGGTCATCGCGATGAGCTGGCGCTTCTGGGTGTGCGGTGCGCTGCTGTGTCTGATGCCGGTGTGGTGCCTCTTTGGTGTGGCAACGGGTGCTTCCGGAGAGTGCGCTTCCCAGACACCGGAGCCGGCTTCAGTCGTGCGGTGGTTCCCGCTGATGATTCCGGTGGTGTCGGCTACGCTTGGCTGCCTGGCAGCAAGCTACCTGATGCGCTTTTTCAAGCCGCGCCATGTGATTGTGGTGTGCGTCGTGTTGGCGGCAATCTTGCTTGCAGTTGAGTATGCTGTCCTGTACATCGCCATCGGCGAGTCACTGAGGGCAGGTGGGCTCGATCAGCTGTCCGGGATTCCGTGCCCGTCAGTTTCCCGCCTCGAGTTGGGAATCTGCAGCATCATGGCGTGGGTAGGGTCGGCGCTCATGGCAGCGGCTTCCTGCGGGCTTTACGCCTATGGACTGCGTGGCTTTTCCGTGCGCGAGGGCAGTTTGGCTTTCGGGCTGATGTGCGCTGCCATCCCCGCATTCTACCTGTTGAACTTCCTTGTGGCCCGCTTGTGTGCAACGCCGCTGTAATGCTTGGCTGCTTTCTTTGCCGGTGATGCTTCAGCTGTTCGCCGAAGCTTCAGCTCTTCGCCGAAGTGGGGAAGATGCTGAATGTGGCTGTTTTTGGGGCTGAGGCGGGCAGATTGGCAGCACTACTGGGCAGACTGGCAGCACTTGGCGGCGAGGTAGCGCTCCGTGACGCGGCGCAGGCAGGTGACGGCATCCGGCATGGTGAGCCCCAGTGCAGCCAGGCGGGGAGAGTATTCCATGGCGGTGTGAGCCGGGCGGGCGTCGCGGAAAAAAGTGGCCTGGGCCAGCTTCTGCTCAGCCAGTGCAGGCAGTGAGGGCAGGGCACCCAGCTCAACAGCGTGGCGCAGGGCGATGAGAGCACAGCTGTGCCAGCTCTGGGGCTCCCCGGTGCTGCAGAGCTGGACGATGCCGCTGAGGGAGCGCCCCTCCGGATCGCTGCCCAGGTGCAGCAGGATGCGGGCGATGTCGGCCGCATCAGTCGGCATGGAATCCTTGTCTGCAATGGCAGCGACGGGCTGACCCGCCAGGGCTTTGGCCAGAGTGCTTTCGACGAAGGAGGGTTTGCGGGGGTTGCCGCAGATCCAGGAAACCCGCGCGATGAGGGCACCCGGCAGGGCTTCGAGGACTTGGAGCTCACCTTCGCGTTTGCTTTCGCCGTAAATGTTGGCGGGTTTGCATTTGGAGCTTTCGCTTTTTTTGCCGGGACGACGGCCGTCGAGGACGTAGTCGGTGGAGAGGTGGATGAAGCGTGCTCCGGTGTGGCGGCAGGCCAGGGCCATGGCGGCCGGGGCGACGGCGTTGATGAGGTGGGCGCTGAGCGGGTCATCCAGGCAGGTTTCCAGACTGCTGACAGCGGCGCAGTTGATGACGGTTTCGGCCCCGCTGGCCAGCACGAGGTCCGAGACGCGGTCCGTGTCCCGAAGGTTACAGTCCGCATGCGTGGGTGCCAGGATGGTGTGGCCGGCGGTGCGTGCGCTTTGGGTTACTACCTGCCCTGTGCGGCCGGTGCCACCGAATACCAGGAGGTTCATGGCCCCAGTTTACACTAAATCGCCGCCGCGGCAAGAAAAACCTGCGGGTCAACTGTGGGGAACCTCTGGTGCGCTGCTGCTGTGCCGGGCCGTGGAGGGGAACTGCTGCTCTCCGGCCGGAGGGTCCTGAAAAACTTGACTACGGCCTTGGCGGCGTGTATGCTTGGCTCGCTATGTTGGACGCGATTTCTCAGGGGCTCAGTGCCGCCAGTAATTTTCTGTGGGGTTACATCCTGCTGTTCTGCCTGCTGGGTACTCACCTCTACCTGACGTTTATTCTGAAGTTTCCGCAGCGGCATTTTTTTACGGCTTTGCGGTATTATTTTGCGAGGGGTAAGGGACAGGATGGCCATATCTCGCATTTTTCGTCGCTGATGATTTCGCTGGCGGCCAATGTGGGAACGGGCAATATTATCGGTGTTGCGGTGGCGGTGACGACGGGCGGCCCCGGGGCGGTGTTCTGGTGCATGCTGACGGGTTTGCTCGGGATGTCGACCCGCTATGCTGAAAGTCTGCTGGCGATCCGTTACCGTGTGCAGGATGAGAAGGGGCATATCGTGGGCGGACCGATGTATGCCATCGAGCGGGGGCTCAAGTGCAGATGGCTGGCGGTGACCTTTGCGGTGCTGACGTCGATTGCGGCGTTCGGTATCGGCAATATTACGCAGAGTAACGCGGTGGCGCGTGTGCTGCATGAGTCTGCACTTGGTATTCCCAGTTGGGTGACGGGGCTTGGCCTGGCGGTGCTGGTGGCGCTGGTGGTGCTCGGCGGTCTCAAGGGAATTGCCCGTGTTTGTTCGGCATGTGTGCCGACGATGGCGCTCGTTTACATGGCGGGGTGCTTGGTCCTCCTGGTGGCGAATTATGAGTTTATCTGGCCGGCTGTTGAGATGATTTGTTCGCGCGCGTTTACCGGAGAGGCTGCCGGTGGCGGTTTCATCGGTTCGACGCTGATGCTGGCGATGCAGACCGGTTGCAAGCGCGGGTTGTTTTCCAATGAGGCCGGTATGGGGTCTTCACCTATTATTTCGGCTCCTGTCCGCACTCCCAACCCGGTGCAGCAGGCGCTGGTGGCGTCGACCGGGCCTTTCTGGGATACGGTCGTTATTTGTACGCTGACGGGGTTGACGCTGACGGTGGCGGTGATGGCTCACCCGGAGGTGGATTCTGCGCAGGGGGAGGTGCTGACGTATCATGCGTTCCGCAGTGTGGGGTTCATCGGTTCGACGTTGTTGACGATCAGTTTGGCGACGTTTGTGATTTCGACGCTGCTGGGGTGGTCGTATTTTGGCGAGCGGTCGCTGCAGTATCTCGGTGGTACTCGGCTGATTACTCCTTACCGGGTTCTTTGGGTCGTGGCTGTTTACGTTGGTTGCGTGACGCCGAAGAGTGCTATAGTGTGGGATTTCGCTGATGTGGCTAATGGACTGATGGCGCTGCCGAATTTGTTTTGTCTGGTGGCGTTGAGTGGCACCCTGGTGCTGTATACGCGTTATTATTTGTGGGAGAAGCGGTTAGATGAAGCGGATCCCGCGCCAGTCCCCCAAGCTTCAGAGCCGGATGTGGAAAAACTCAAAAAAAATCCACAAAAATCATAGATTTTTTGAACGCGGTGGGAGGGTTGGTTGTCACTACTGCATCGGTTCTTCCGGTACGTGGTGAAGGAGAGAGCGCCACGGGCCCTAGAGAAGGGAGGATCGAGTTTCATAGGTAGTAAGTTGGAGTCGCCGTCGGGTACTAACCCGGCGGCGGCTTTCTTGTGGATCGGAGTGTGCTTGCGGGTGCTCATGGCCGGTCGGGACGGCGGGGTGTTTGTCTTTGTTTGTTATTCTTGCCGGGGGGTAGAACGGGGAAAGGACTTGCCCGCGCGCGCTGGATGCGATATGATGGGGCCCATGAAGAAGACCAGGGTTACCACGACGTTGCTGATGCTGCTTAGGGTGGGCCTTGGTGCGTTCTTCCTTTATACTGGGCTGATGAAAGTGGCGGATTTGGCGACGACGGCGCAGTTTATGACTGCGAGCCGCCTGCTGCCGGAGTTTTTCTCCATGCCGATTGCGTGCCTGGGTGTGGCAATGGAGTTGGTTGTGGGGGGGTGCCTGGTGCTGCGTTATCAGTATCGGGGAGCTGCTTTGTGGGGGGTGGTGATGACGACGGTGTTTGTGCTGCTGTATGTCCAGGCGTGGGTTCGCGGGCTTGATTTGACGTGCAATTGCATGGGTAGTGAGCATGCATTGGATAATTACGCGCTGGATATTGCCATCCGCATGCTGTTGCTGGGTGGAATGCTGTTGCTGTATTGGGAGGCCCGCTCCAATGAGCAGCAGCCTTTTGTGTCCCGCAAGCTGGATTTTTCGGATTTGTGAGGGGAGTGCGCTTCGCATGCCAGCGGGAGAGTGTCGGGCCGGTTTTCCTGTCCGTGGTGTCGCGTTACGACATTCTCTTTCTATTGCTTTACTTTCCTCGGCGGGAGCGGATAGTTGTTAATCAGTGAGCAGGCTGTCGCGATATGAACAACCGGGACATAAAAGTGGCGCTGCTCCCGGAAAAAAATCAGAAGCAGCGCCGGTGAGATTTTTATGGTAATGGGTTATTTGGCGTCGCCTTTTTTGGGCTTGGCGAAACGCTCCTGGTACTCAGGAAGTACCTCTTTGGCACTGGCTGTCTTGAGTTTGTCAAGAATTTCATCTCGCAGAGAACGAGCAGCTTCCAGTGCTCCCTCCTCGCCGCCAAAGGCGTGATCGGCGAAATACTTGGTGAACATCAGCCCCTGACGGCTAATGCATACACGCCAACCTTGGAAGGATGTTTTTTCGCGTGTGTAACGCGTCAGATTTTTCATGTTTTCTCTCATGGTATTTAACGGAACGTTTGGTCGGATTGACCAAAGGATAATACGCTAAACGTGACGTCTTAGCAAGCCCAATCTGACATAAAGATAGTATTTTTGCGCTAACATGCTGAAATGAGTATGACAGTGTTTCCTAATCATATGATTAAAATCCGAAGAAGGATGGTGGGATAAAGCGGTTTTGCTGTTTAGTATCAATGATACAGGTTCATGTAAAATGGTGCAGAAACAGGCTCCGGACGCTATATTAAATGAGGCATTCGTTGACATGTTATCTGTGAGCTGGTATAATGCGTCCAGATATGAAAACCTATCGTGAAAGCGAGGTCGGCTTTGAGGAGGCGGTGGCGGGGATGAATCGCCGCGCAATCCCCGGGGTACAGGTGAGGGAGGCTGTAAGTGCTATTGTTGAGCGGGTCAAGACAGGTGGTGATATGGCTTTGTGTGAGTATGCCCATCAGTTTGACCACGTGGAGTTGACCCCTGCTGAACTCCGTGTCCGCGATGAAGAGCTTGCTGAGGCTCAGGCCGTGGTGCCTGCCGACGTTAAGGAGGCTATTGCCGCATCACTGGCAAATATCGAGTATTTCTCTCAGTGCAGCATGCGCCGTGATTGGCACGGCACAAATGCCCAGGGCTGCGAAGTAGGTGAGCGTTTCGTGCCTTATGATCGCGTGGGAATTTACGTGCCTGGAGGCAAAGCTCCCTTGGTGTCGACGGCGTTGATGACGGGCGGTTTCGCCAAGGCTGTGGGCGTGCCCGAGATTGTGGCAATGACTCCGTGCGGCCCCGATGGGAAGGTGAATCCCGCCGTGCTGGTCGCATTGCAGGCGGCTGGAGCTACAGAGATATACCGTATCGGCGGGGCGCAGGGTATCGCTGCGCTGGCACTGGGAACGGAGTCGATCGCCCCGGTACAGAAGATCTTCGGCCCGGGAAACCGCTTTGTGGTGGAGGCTAAGCGCCAGCTCGTGGGGGCAGTGGCGATTGATTTGCTGCCGGGACCGAGCGAGGTGATGGTGTTGGCGGATGAGACGGCCAACCCTGCTTTCGTGGCGGCGGATTTGTTGGCTCAGGCTGAGCATGGCGGTGACAGTGAGATCGCTTTTGTGACGACCAGTGAGACGCTCCTCGCGCAGGTGGAAGCTGAGATTACCCGCCAGGCAGCCAAACTGAGCCGCTCCCAATACCTTGCCGAGGTGCTGCGCGACCGCGCCAGTTGTTTCCTCGTGAAGAGCCTGGAATACGGAGCTGACATCGTCAACGGTTTTGCTCCGGAGCATTTGGTGCTCGTCGTGAAACCTGAGCGGGAAGATGAGATTCTCTCGCGGATTCGGACGGCCGGCGCGGTTTACGCCGGTACCTACTCGACGGTCGCCTGCGGTGATTTCCTGGCTGGTCCCAGCCATACCCTGCCAACGGGAGGCTCCGGCAAATCCTTCTCGGGCATCCGCGCAGATCAGTTCCAGCGGCGCACGAGCATTGTACGCATGAGCCGGGAGGCTGCCATTGCGTCCCTGCCGTACGTGCAGGTGTTCTCCCGCGTCGAAGGATTGGATGCTCACGGGGAGTCACTGCGTCTGCGCACGGTCGATTAAGTCTGCAACCGTGCTCATGGTGGGGCGCCCCACACCCCGGTCATACTCACCCGGGCTGCCCGACGCGCTTCCTTCACCCTCCGTTTTGTTCCCGGTTCTGGGTGGGAACTGACTGAAGTATGGCAGCAGCGCGCATAACGCTCGCCTGCGGTATGGCCTGCAGGGGGCGGGCAGTTACAAGGCTGTCCCACAAGACGGTACAGGCGGGGGAGCGGCCTCCCGTACCATGCAAATGCCCCGCAGCGGCAAGACTCTGCGGGGCATTCATTTTGGTTGGGTGATACCGGACTTACTTCCGCAGCTTCACCTGATCGGGCAGGGGAACTTCAGAACCGGCCTTGGCACCCAAGGTATTGCCTGCCTTATAGGTGGGCATCTGAGCCTTAGTCAGCTTCATCTGGCGAGACATCTCGCTGATCATCTCCTTGAGCTTTTGCGGCTCGCTGGCGGAGAGGTCGTGCTCCTCGCTGATGTCCTCCTTGAGGTTGTAGAGCTCAAAGGTCTGCGGCGCATGGCGGTAGATGAGCTTCCAGTCACCGACGATAAGCGCACTCTGCGGGCCGTAACCCTGCCCCTGGCCGTTGCCCTCTCCCCATACGTTGGGAAGATGGAACAGAAGAGGACGGTCCATCGGCATCGCCTGCCCGCGCAAAGCCGGCACAAACGAAACTCCGTCCACAACCTGGGTCGTCTTCGGTTTGCGAGTACCGGCAATGTCCAGAATCGAGCTGAAGAAGTCCTCGGCTAAAATGGGAGTGCGATTGACTGTGCCCGCCTGGGTGACGCCCGGCCAGTAAGCGATCATGGGTTCGCGGATACCTCCTTCATAGGTGGAACCCTTGCCGCACTTGAGCGGATAGTTCGCGACTGTATCGCCCAGTCTGCCGCTGCTTCTGAGCGCGAGACCGCCGTTATCCCCCATGAACAGGATAACCGTGTTGTCTGCCAGTTTGTTTTCCTCCAGCCACTGCATGAGGTCACCCAGGCTCTTGTCCATACCCTCAATCAGCCCGCAGTAGTTGCGCTCAGTGTTATTCCACGGTTTCCCGTCGTTCGGGTTGGTGTAGTTATCCACAAAACGCTTGTCGGGGTTGAAGGGAGCGTGGATGGCGTACTGCGACATGTAGAGGTAAAAGGGCTTGCCTTTCTCCTTCGGATCGTCGTTGAGTTTGGTAAGACGGGAGAGAGCCTCACGTGTGATCGCTTCCGTCAGGAACACGTCGTCCTGGTAGTAGTTGTTCTCATCCAACCCGCAGACATGGAACGGGCCTTTGCCGTATTTCTGGGAACCCAGGTAGCTGCCGGGTCCCCCGATTTCCGTGCCGGCAATGTTGTAGTCAAAGCCGAAGTTCTTGGGGTTGGCGCCGGGTGTGCCACGCGTCCCCCAGTGGGCTTTACCGCAGTGAATGGTCGTATAGCCTTGCTGCTTGAGCAGAGCAGGCAGGGGCGTGCAGGTGGTATAGGGTTTGGTCATCGCATACTTGGCCCGTTCTTCCGTCAACGGAAGTTTCGTGGTGCCCCGGGGTTTTACCTTGTCCGGTTGGATGCCGTTAACAGCCCATTCCGGCGGGGAAATCTGCGGATGGGCAGCGTCAGTACTCTTGTCCAGCTCCAGGGTCCAGTTCGTCACACGATGGCGGGCCGCATTCATGCCGCTCATCAGGCTGCAGCGCGTCGGCGAGCAGATGGCCGATGCATAAGCATTGGTGAAC
The DNA here is from genome assembly GCA_944390825.1 of uncultured Akkermansia sp. Classification (GTDB taxonomy): domain Bacteria; phylum Verrucomicrobiota; class Verrucomicrobiia; order Verrucomicrobiales; family Akkermansiaceae; genus Akkermansia. Next base: position 31,845 of record CALXRG010000015.1, on the reverse strand, counting down.
GTCACGCCTTTTTCTGCGAGCTTTTCCATATTGGGCGTGCGGTAGCGTTTGTTGAGGAAAGTCGGCTTCGGAGAACCGTCCTCATCCCTCCAGAAAGGAACGGAGGTGTCCTGCCACCCCATGTCGTCTACCAGAAAGAAAATGATATTCGGCTTCGCCGGGTCGGTCGAGGCAGCCATCGCTGCATCGAGCCCCAGCAGAGCGAATGCCGCCGTGATGAGAGCAATCGGTTTCATGCGCATCCTTACCTTATAGCATGGAGCCCCCCCCGCGGCAAGGCTAAACTGGGCCTGCCCCGTCATAACATGATGTCCATCGAACAATAAAAACACCCGGGCTGAATGGAACAGCCCGGGTGCGCAACATCACGGGACCGGGACCGGTCTTGGGACCGGGAATAAGCGCTCAGTGCGCGATTATGCCTTACCGGCCATGGTTGCCTCCACGTCGGCAATATCCAGCGGAGCGTTCGGGATGAGATCCTCGGTCCCATCCTCAAGGATGAGCACATCCGTCTCAATGCGTACGCCGATGCCTTCTTCGGCAATATAAATACCCGGCTCAATCGTCCAGACCTGATTGAGCGCAAAAACGGGATTGACCGGACTGACGTCGTGTACATCCAACCCCAGGGAGTGGGAGGTGCTGTGCATGTAATAACGCCGCACGGCAGGAGGATCCTCCGGCTTGACATCAATATCCGCCTGCGTAATAAGTCCGAGTCCGAGCAGCTGCTGAGCCATGAACACACGCACGCGCCGCTCATACTCCAGGCGGTCAAGCCCAGGGCGCATGATGCTGCGCGCGTAGCGGTGCACCGCCAGACAAGCTTCATAGACCGCCCTCTGGCGCGGGCTGTAAGTGCCGCCGGCAGGAATCGTGCGGGTCATATCACCAGCGTAGCCACCATACTCCGCTCCAATGTCAAAAAGAACCAGATCACCCTCACCACAAACCTTGTGGTTGGAAATATAGTGCAGCACACAAGTATCCTTGCCGCTGGCAATAATGGGAAGGAAGGAGAACTTGCGGGAACGGCGGCGCAAGTACTCGGCACTCAGCAGTGCCTCCATCTCCCACTCACCCATGCCGGGTGTGATCTGACGCAGGACCTTGACAAAACCTTCACCTGTGATTCGGCAGGCCTCACGAATTTGGGCAATCTCCTCGGGCTCTTTCACCAAGCGCATCTCCGAGAGGGTCTCGTACAGGCTCTTGAGGCAGGCGTCCGGGTAGCTGGCTTTCAGTGCCGCTGCCATGCGCTCGTTGCGTGTTTGCACGTATGTCAGGCGGCGCGGGTGGTTATCCCGCTCCAGCCACACTTCCCTGGCTTGCGGTACCCAGGAAGCCAGCAGCCCATTATACTCCGACGTCCATCGCACATCGCTGATGCCGCTGATTTTGGTGGCGCTTTCCTTTGAGAGGCGGGCTCCCTCCCAGATCGCGATGCGTTCATTCGTCTCACGCAGCAGCAGAGTGTCCTCATGCCGGCCTTCTTCCAGAATGCGCATCAGAAGAACCGTCTCCTCCTGATCAATACCGGTCAGGTAGAAAAGGTTGGCATTCTGGTGGTGCGCCAAGGTGCCGTCGGCATTCGTCGGGTAAACGTCGTTTGCGTGCACAATGACCAAGCTCCCGGCGGGCAGTCTGGAGGCCAGACGATTGCGGGTCCGTACATAAAAATCTGAACTTATCGGTTCGTAACGCAAAGTATGAGTCATAGTCGTGTCGTTTTCCGGGGTCAGTATACTCCTTCGCAGCACAGCCTGCAATGACGAATTCCGCCTTTCCCCGACTTCCGGAAACCAAGAGGTGAGAATGCGCTTGAAATTCCGGCGGAACACGGGGGAAAGTCGAGCGGACAACCTGGCTCATGGGTCCCACGGCTAAATGAGAAGATCGTTTGAATGTTTCTCACCCTCCGACAGAGGCTTACTATCTCTTCCGCGAACATCTCGTGACTCAATCCGCAATCGCCATCCTTACCTTTGACCCGACTGACACCCATTGGATTTCAATCTGTAAAAAAATCTTCCCATGCGCTTGCCCCCAGGAAATCAGAAAAGCTACTTTACGGAGCGGTACCTTCAGCGTGAAATAAACGCAAAAATTACAGTGCATGACGAGACAAAAGAGAGCACTGCGAGTGGATGATTATCAATCAAAACCACTCGAAATTCTAACATATACACACAGATGTCGGTTATTTTTGCTCTTGACAGTAGTTAGGAATTGGCATAGTATTGCCCGACGGATAACCCTGCGAACAAACACACCAGTCGACTGTTTTACTTGTTGATAGTTTTTGAATTAAAAAATGGAAAAAAAATTTGACAGTCCCTGCTGTATCTCTGAGCCGACTTGAGGCGAAGAGCAGTGGGAACCTGCCCGCAGTTCAGGGAAACAGTACCACCGCCGTAAAGTGTGCACATCTCACGTGGGGAGGATTCCAGAAGCAACACCCCAGTGATCGAGTCGTTCTCTTCCGCCGAAAGCAAAACGCGGCTTGGATTATTCCTTCAGCGGGGAAGCTGGCGCTGCTGCCCTCCGGAAAAGGCACGGTTGAGAAGCCCGGTACGGCGTACCGTATTTCTGCCACGGACATGCGGCATGGATACCCCCGTCCACCTGTTTACCCACATTTCCGGAGCAGCGGTTGTACCAGCAAGGAAGCCCTAAAGAAAACCAACCTCCTCTCAGACAACCTCCCCAAAGAGTTCGGAGGAGGGGGAGCTGCACGCTTATCTCTCGCCTAACATGCGAACATCCATCAAAACAGCTACCCTCCGTCGCCCTACACCGTTTTCATTCCCTCTCTTTCATCCACTCTCCCCCATACAACCATGAACAAAACAACAAACATACTCCGCCGGACAACCCTCGCGGCCATCGCCTCTGTGGCGCTATTAACGCTTGATTCCTGTGTGCAAAGAGCTGAAGTTGACTACTTCCAGGATGCCACATACGGACAGAGCGGACAGAAACTGCAAAACTTCCAGGCAGTCATCCAGAAAAACGACGAGCTTTCCGTCACCGTCAGCAGCAAACAACCCGACCTGGTCGCCCCATTCGCCGTCACCGAAATGGGCGACTCCGGCACCAGCAGCTCACGCCAGCAAAAAGGCTACCTGGTTGGATCTGACGGCAATATTGTTCTTCCCGTCATCGGCACCATCCACGCCGCCGGCAAGACCTGTGCCGCACTCGGCCAGGAAATCGCCAACCGCCTTCGCAGCGATGACTACATCAAAGACGCAGCGGTCAATGTGCGCATCCTGAACTTCAAGTTCTCCGTCCTCGGCGAAGTTGCAAGCCCTGGCACCTACACAGCCGATGGCGAGCGCGTGACCGTGTTGGAAGCCATCTCCAAGGCAGGCGATCTCACCATCAATGGCAACCGCGACATCACCCTCGTCCGCGAAAAGGGCGGCAAACTTGAGTTCGTCAAGCTCGATCTTCGCAGCACCCGACTCTTCGAAACCCCGTATTATTACCTTCAGCAGAACGACGTTATCATCGTTCCGGCAAACAAGAAAACAATCAACACCCGCAGTGAAGGCATGCAGCTTGTGGGCTGGACCGCTTCCGGCCTTGGCCTGCTCGTAGCCATTGTGGCTCTTTGCGTGTAAGCATTGACTTTTTCCCCTGCTGCTTTCCGCAGCAGGGGAATCCCTCCTCCCTGTAACCCCAATACCCGCCCCGATTCCCCCATCATACAGTCGCCATGGAACCCCTTGACGCATCAATCAATAACCCGGGCAATCAAGAAGAGGACAGCGCCTTCTCCCTCGACAGTGTGCTGACAGCCCTGCGCCGCTTCTGGTTTTTTGTGCTTCTGGCCGCTGCCGCCGGAGGAGCCATCGCCTATTACATCGCAGGTTCCCAAAGGTACGTCTACCAGAAAACAGCGAGCGTCATGATGCGAGACTCCAAATCCCAAGGGGACAGCTCCTCCGAGCGCATCCTCTCCGAACTCGGAGCCGACCAGGGAGCCGCCAATCTTTCCAACGAAAGCCTCATCCTCAAAACCACGGCCCTGATGCAGCAGGTAGTCGAAGGCAAAGAACTGCAGACCAGCTATTGGGTCAAACGCGGCTTCCGCGAGGAGGAAATCTACCAGGACACCCCCATCCGCGTTGTCTTTGAAAAAATAAACGATAACCGCTCCTGCCGCCTCGAGGTCACCCCGGTATCCGATACCGAACTGAGCATCAGCTACCCGAACGGGCAAGGTGAACCTGTGGTTGTCACCGGCCAATTCGGGCAAACCATCGAACTGCCCTTTGCCACACTCACCGTCCATCCGAGCACCCACATGAACCAGGCCTGGATAGGCACCCCCATCATCGTCAACCGGCAATCAACCATCAGCACCACACGCACCCTCCTGGCCAACCTGACCATCACCCGCAGCGAAGAAAGAGATGCCAGCGTCCTCGTCCTCAAACTGACAGCAAACAACCCCGCCAAAGCAGAAGACATCCTCAACGCTCTCATCGAAGCCTATAACATCCAATCCCGGGCCGCGCGCAGCGAATCCGCCCGCAAAACCGAACAATTCATCCGCGAGCGCCTCGCCGCCATCGGCGCAGAACTGAGCGACGTCGACCAGAAAATGGCCGACAAACGGGCCGCAGACCAAATCGTCCAAGGCGCCGACGCCACCCTCAGCGCCGACTTCAGCGCGAGCCAAGCCGTCGAGCAGCAACTCTTCGAACTGGAAACCAAAATCGAACTCGGCGAAAAACTCGCCAAAGACTTCCGGACAGCCGCCACCATGAACGGCCTCATCGCCGTCGACACCGGCATCGCCGATACCTCCATCTCAGGCAACATCGAAGCCTATAACGAAGCCTACCTGCAATACAGCAGCCTCACCAAAAGCGCCGGCAGCCGCAACCCCACCGTCATTGCCCTGAAAGAAAAAATGCAGGAAACCCTCAAAGCCGGCAACCGCTCACTGGCCGCCTACCAGAAAAACCTCGAACTGCAAAAACAAGCCCTCGAAGACAAAAAGCGCCAACTCACCCAACGCCTCAGCGCCACCGCCACCCACGCCCAGGAACTCACCCCCCTCATGCGGGAGCATAAAGTCAAAGAAGAACTCTACCTCATGCTCCTCACCAAAGAACAGGAAAACGCCCTCAGCCTCGCCATCGCCGAACCCAGCGCCCGGGTCCTCGAAGCCGCCTACGGGTCGGATGCCCCCATCTCACCCAACACCCCCGTATTCCTCATCGGCGGCATCGCAGGCGGTGGAGCCCTCTGCCTCTTTGCCATCATCGGCATCGGCATGCTCAACAACAAAGTCAACACCAAGCATGACCTCACCGGCATCACAAAGCAACCCGTCATCGGCGAACTCCCCCAACTCACCCGCAAAGAACGCAACGCCCCCGACCTCTTCATCCGGGACACCCACGCCATCGCCACCGAATGCTTCCACATCCTGCGGCATAACGCAGACACCCTCATCCCCCGCAACCCAGCCGGCGGCAGCATCTACATGCTCACCTCCACCATGTCCGGCGAAGGCAAAACCACCTGCATCGCCAACCTCGCCCTCGCCTTTGCCAAAACCGGGCGGCGCATCCTGCTCGTCGACGCCGACCTGCGCAAATTCTCCCTCTCCCGGCGCCTGGGCGGCAAAGGGCGCAAAGGACTCTCCACCCTCCTGCTCAACCAGGAAGACGACCCCATGGCCATCATCCACCATCTGCCCGACACCCCCCTGCAAGGCATCGACATCCTCTACGCCGGCCCCACCGTCGCCAACCCCGTCACCCTGCTCAGCCAAGCCAGCTTCAGCGAACTCATCGAAGGCCTGCGCCACTGCTACGACATCGTCCTCATCGACACCCCACCGCTGCCCATCCTCGCCGACGCCAGCATCATCGCAGACAGCGCCGACGCCTGCCTCTACATCATCCGCGCCGGGCAAATCGACAAACGCTACATCGCCCAAATCTGCCATACCGCCGCCAACCGCAACCTGCCCAACCTCGCCTTCATCCTCAACGGCGTCGACTTCAAAGCCAGCAGCTACAGCTACTACGGCTACGGCTACGGGTACGGCTATGGCTACGGCATCAAAGAACAAAAACAAGCCCTGGCCGAACAGCAACAATAGCCCAAGCAGCATCCGGCAGCATCTGACATGTTCGATTTCCTCCTCAGAACCAAGGCCCACAGCAAGCAACTCCTCCCCGACGGAGTGGACATGCACAGCCACATCCTGCCAGGAGTCGACGACGGATCCCCGGACGCAGAAACCAGCCTGACCATCATCCGGCACCTCATCCAAAGCGGCCTCAGCGGCGCCTGCTGCACCCCGCACATCATGCTGCGCTACCCCGGCAACACCCCCGCCTCACTCCGGCAACGCTTTGACACCTTCCGGCAAACAATCGACCAGCACCTCGGCCCCGGCACCTTCCACCTCCACCTCGCCGCCGAATACATGATCGACGAAGGCTTTGCCACTGCCATACGCGCAGAAGGCGCCCCCCTCAGACTCCCCGGCGAACGCGTCCTCATCGAACTGCCCCAATACCTCCTGCCCGACGGCTGGATGGACGCCCTACTCAGCGTCCGCGACCTCGGCTACACCCCCGTCCTCGCCCACCCCGAACGCTACATCCGCCTCCTCGACACCGACGACCTCCGGAGCATCGTCGCCCAAGGCATCCAACTCCAAGGCAACATCGGATCGCTCACCGGCCTCTACGGCAAACCCATCCAACAACGCGCCAACGAACTCCGGGCCCTGGGCCTCTACACCCTCTGGGGCACCGACGTCCACAGCCCCGGCATGGCCCGTCGCCTCCACCTCAACCCCTAACCGCCACCACACTGCCCCACCCCTTCATACACAACAAAACAACAAATATTAAAAAACAAATATTTTCAACTACCTGCCATAAAACCATGAAAAAACGCATGTACACCGCCTTCCATCGCCTGGCTCGCCGAGCGGCTGACCGGCTACAAGGCCTGCAATACATCCACCGCGGAGTCATCCTCAGCCTTGACCTCCTCTGCTCCATCATCGCCGCCGCCAGCGCCTGCCTCCTCTTTCACTACATCGAAGGCTGCCCCGCCAGCCTGCCCTACCTGCTCACCTTCACCCTGAGCACCGCCATCATCAGCGCCGTCATCTTCAGCATCTTCCGCTTCTACAAAGTCATCATCCGGCACTCCAACATCCGCAACCTCCCGCGCATCGTCTGCGCCCTCATCCTCAACGCCCTCATCATCAGCATCGGCTGGTACACCTTCGGCATGACCGAAAGCATCAGCGACACCCTCTGCCTGAGCATCCTCTACTTCCTCATCGCAAGCGGCCTCATCATCGGCCTTCGTGTCGCCATGATCAGCGCCTACTACACCATCCTGCGGCTCGACACCCGCCCAGCCGACCGTCGCTCCACCAAATGCTTCCTCTGCGGCAACCTCGAAGAACTCCCCGCCTACGCCGAATACATCAACACCGCCTACCACGGCACATACCTACCCACCGCCTTCATCGACCTCAGCAAAGAAGCCGGCCACCTCACCGTAGGAGAATACCGCATCTACGCCAGCGACAACATCGACGAACTCAAAACCGACATCGAAGCGCGCATCCCCGAAGCCATCATCTTCACCTCCCCCGGCCTCCTTCGGGCCGAAAAAGACCGCCTCGTCGCCTGGTGCGGCACCAGCATCAAACTCCTCGTCGCCCCCAAACTCACCGACGGCAGCACCCCCGCCCCCATCGCCCGCGTCCAAATCGAAGACCTCCTTGAACGGCCCGAAATCACCATCGACACCCAGCGCATCGCCCGGCAAATCAACGGCAAAGTCATCATGGTCACCGGAGCGGCGGGCTCCATCGGCAGCGAACTCGTGCGGCAACTCTGCGGCTTTGCCCCGCAAAAACTCATCCTACTCGACAGCGCCGAAACCCCACTGCACCTCATCCGGCTCGAAATCGAAGCCAAACACCCGCAAACCCCCATCATCCCCATCATGGCGGACATCCGCAACCGCCAACGCTGCAGTGCCATCATCGCCACCCACCACCCGCATATCATCTTCCACGCCGCCGCCTACAAACACGTCCCACTCGTCGAAGAAAACCCCTGCGAAGGCATCATCACCAACATCGCCGGCACCATCAACATCGCCGAACTCGCCCGCGAACACCACGTCGGGCAATTCGTCATGATCTCCACCGACAAAGCCGTCAACCCCACCAACGTCATGGGAGCGACCAAACGCGCCGCCGAAATGTACGTCCAAGCCCTCAACACCGCCCTGCACCCCGGCAGCAGCGACCCCGCGGCCGCAGCCCCGCAAAACAGCAACACCCAACAACCCGCAACCACCGGCGCCACCACCCGCTACACCACCACCCGCTTCGGCAACGTCCTCGGCAGCAACGGCAGCGTCGTCCCCCGCTTCCGCGAACAAATCGCCAAAGGCGGCCCCGTCACCGTCACCCACCCGGACATCATCCGCTACTTCATGACCATCCCGGAAGCCTGCCGGCTCGTCCTGCAAGCCGGCACCATGAGCCAAGGCGGCGAAATCTACGTCTTCGACATGGGCGAACCCGTCAAAATCGAACGCCTCGCCCGGCGCATGATCACCCTCGCCGGCCTTCGGCCCGACATCGACATCGCCATCCGCTACACCGGCCTGCGCCCCGGCGAAAAACTCTTTGAAGAAGTCCTCTCCGACCGCGAAAGCACCACCGAAACCACCCACCACAAAATCCGCATCGCCCGAGCCACCGCGAACCCGATCGACACCATTCGCCAGCAAACCGACCTCATCATCACCGCCGCCCGGGCCCAGCACGAGCGCGACGCCGTGAGCGCCCTCAAACAGCTCGTCCCCGAGTTCAAAAGCAAAAACTCCCCCTTCGAAACGCTCGACAACCCCGCAACAACCTGATATACTAAAAACACCTCCAACCCCCGCACCTTCTTTCTCCCCCATACATCCTACATCCTTGCGCATGTACCGCCGATTCATCAAACCCCTGTGCGATCGGGTAGCAGCGTTATTCCTGCTCCTGCTGCTCTCGCCCATCATCCTGGGAACCATGCTCCTACTGGCCATCGCCAATCGGGGAAGCATCTTCTTCACCCAGCCGAGACCCGGCAAGCATGAAAAAATCTTTCAGGTCATCAAATTCAAAACCATGAACGACCGCAAAGATTCGGACGGCAACCTCCTTCCGGACGCCGAGCGCCTCACCCCCATCGGCAAATTCGTACGCTCCACCTCGATCGACGAACTTCCCCAGCTCATCAACGTCCTCAAAGGCGACATGAGCTTCATCGGCCCGCGCCCCCTCCTCGTCCAATACCTCCCCCTCTATAACGAAACCCAGCGTCGGCGCCATCTCGTCACCCCCGGCATCTCCGGCTGGGCCCAAGTCAACGGACGCAACGCCATCAGCTGGGCGCGCAAATTCGAGCTGGACGTCTGGTACGTCGACAACCTCTCCTTCCTTCTTGATTGTAAAATCGTCTGGATGACCATTTACAACATCCTGCGCCGCAAAGATATCAGCCAACAGGGGCAGGCAACCATGGAAGTCTTTAACGGAAATAACTGAATATGTATCTCTACGGAGCCAGTGGCCATGCCAAAGTGATCATGGATATCTTGTCTGCCTGCCATTTGCATCTGGAAGGTCTCGTCGACGATAATCCACATTTGAACGATTTGCTGGGCGTTCACGTCATTCATGAGCCGATAAGAGGAGCCGATTACCTCATCAGCATTGGAAGCAATCAAGCCCGCAGAACCGTGGCATCCAAGTTGCAAACGTATGCCCGCCACTTCATCACAGCAGTTCATCCCAGCGCTGTTGTTTCACCCCGAGCGACTGTAGGAGAGGGGAGTGTCGTGATGCAGGGAGCCATCATCCAAACATGTGCACAAATAGGAAAGCACTGCATCATCAACACCGGCGCCTCGGTAGATCACGAATGCGTCATTGGGGACTTTGTCCACATTTCCCCTCATGCGACGTTGTGTGGTAATGTCCAGGTGGGCGAGGGTACTTGGGTGGGAGCAGGCGCGACCATCATCCAAGGTATTTCGATAGGCAAGAACAGCGTCGTAGGTGCGGGATCCGTCGTTACACACAATGTGCCGGACGGAGTCCTTGTCGTGGGGAATCGCGCAAAGATTATTAAACAATTAACTCGGTAAGAAGAGATGAACAATCGCATATGGCTGTCACTGGCCAAGATGACCGGCAACGAACAGAAATACGTCCAGGAAGCATTCGATACCAATTGGGTGGTACCGTTGGGGCCGAATGTCGATGCCTTTGAGCGCGAGCTGGGTGAGTTTATGGGTGCCGAGCACGTCGTCGCCCTCAGTGCCGGCACGGCTGCCATCCACCTTGGTCTCGTCATGCTGGGAGTCGGACCCGGCGACGAAGTCATCTGCCAAAGCTTCACCTTCGCCGCCTCCGTCAACCCCGTCACCTACCTCGGCGCTACCCCCGTGCTCGTCGACAGCTCCCCCGACTGCTGGAACATGGATCCCGAGCTGCTGGAAGAAGCCATCGTGGACCGTATTGCCAAGACGGGACGCAAACCCAAGGCCATCATTCCCGTTTATCTTTACGGCATGCCAGCCCACATCGACGAACTGATGGCTGTCGCCAACAAGTACGACATTCCCGTGCTTGAGGATGCTTGCGAAGCCATTGGCTCTGACTACAAAGGAAAACGTTGCGGCACCTTCGGCACCTATGGCGCCCTCTCCTTCAACGGTAACAAAATGATCACCACGTCCGGCGGTGGTGCTCTTATCTGCCCCAGTGCAGAGGCAGCCGCCAGGGTCAAGTTCTACGCGACACAGGCGCGTGATCCCAACCCGTACAACGAATACTGGCATACCAAGGTTGGCTATAACTACCGTCTCAGCAACGTCTGCGCGGGCATCGGCCGCGGGCAGCTGACCGGCATCCATGAGTTCATGGCGCATCGCCGTCGCGTCCAGAGCATCTACACCGAGCAGCTCGCTGACGTTCCTGGTATCACCGTTCAGCAAAACCCCGGGCCGGATTTCGATTCCAACTTCTGGCTGAGCACTATCCTCATTGATCCCGTCGCCTACGGCTGTGATCGCAACGAACTCGCCGCCAAACTGCAGGAAGCGAACATCGAAAGCCGCCCCCTCTGGAAACCCATGCACCTGCAGCCAACCTGTGCTTCCTACCCCTTTTACAGTAACGGCGTCGCCGAAGCCCGCTTCGCTCAAGGCCTCTGCCTGCCCAGCGGGCCCTGTGTCTCTGATGCCGATCTGGAGCGCATCGTTGATCTCATCTGCAAGCGCTAACCCATCCGCTCAAATCCTATGCTCTCACTGCCGTCATTCACCTGCATCCCGGGATGGCTGTATGTTCCCCTGTTTAACGGGATTATCTTCCTCCTCGTGATGACGGCGGTTGTACAGGGATACAAGGGTTCTATCTACCAGTGGAACGCCTCCCGCGCTACCCGATTCATCGGCGCTTTGCTCGTCGTCTTCCTCATCCTCTACATCGGTCTGCGGCCCACCACCTCTTTCAGAGAATATCCGGACTTTTGCGACACCTTCAATTACAAAGGTAGCATCCTAGCTCTGAAAGCCCTGAATCCGCCCAGCTGGCTTTCTTCGATTGACTGGGGGGGGGAGTGGTTCTACGGCTGCATCGAGTCATTTTCCGCCTTCTACGCAGACGAGCACCTGGCCTTCCTTATAGCCGCCCTTTCCTACGTCGGCTGTGCCGCTCTTTTCTGCAAACGGACATTTGATGCGCATTGGTTTCTACCCTTCCTGATGATCTGCGCCGCCTTCAGCTTTTTCTCCTACGGAGTGAATGGCGTTCGCAACGGCATGGCTGCCTCCATGTTGATTCTGGCATTGAGCTATCGGGATAAACTTTGGGTGGCAGCATTGCTGTGTTTCCTAGCAGTGGGCGTGCACAAGTCCATGTATTTGCTGATTGGTTCATCCATTTTGGCATGGAAGATCACCAATCCCAAGCTCTACATTGTCGGCTGGGTTCTCTGCATTTTGGCCGCTGCTGTAGGGGGAGGAAGCCTCAGCACCGCCATCGCCTCCAGCGGCTTTTTTGACGACCCTCGTCTTTCTCACTATGGAGTTCGTGACCTGAACTCAGGCGGCTATTATACGGGCTTTCGAGCCGATTTTTTACTGTACTCCTCTCTCCCCATTATCACAGGCTGGTATTTCTTCATTCGGCGAGGGTATCGGGATAAAACCTATCTCTGGCTTTTTAATATTTACGTTACCAGCAACGCCTTCTGGATCCTGATGATGTATGCTTCCTTCAGCAACCGCTTCGCCCAGCTTTCCTGGTTTATCATGCCCATCGTCTTGATATATCCTTGGCTCAAAGTCAGGGTATGGAAGGATCAGAGTCAAAAACTCGCGGGCTTCCTCCTGATTTGCTACGCATATACGTTCTTTTCAAGCTTTATCCTGCCCTTAGTTGCTTAAAATCGATGGAGCCGTCACCCTTTTTCAGCATCGTCATCCCCGTCTACAATGCGGAGCAGCATATTGAAGAAACGATCACCTCGGTTCTTCGACAGAAGAATAGCGACTGGGAACTAATCGTTGTCAACGATGGTTCGACGGATCACTCCATGGAGAGGATAAGCATACTCCAAGACAAGAGAATGCGTATCGTGTCAATTCCTAACTCCGGGGTATCATGCGCACGCAACATCGGAATCAGGGAAGCTCGAGGGAAATACATTGCCTTTTTAGATTCAGACGATGTCTGGGATTCCGATCACCTGACACGAGCACATCTTTACCTTTCCCAACACGAGGATATAGCGTGGTATTCCAGCAGATACGTCATGGGAGCAGACACTGAGTGCTTATCTCTCACTGCCGCACCCACCCCCATAGAAGAGCAGCCCTATTTCGCCACACCCTCACTCTACGTGCACTCTTCTACCTCCATTCTCAAAGCAGATAACGCGAAGGCTCTCCTCCCCCTTTTCCCGGAAAACATGAAAAATGCAGAGGATTGGGCAGCGTGGTCAAAGTACGCCATACATCATCCCCTGATAGCTTTTACAGAGACTCAAGACGTATTATACCGCCAACACGCAGGCTCAGTTACGGCAGATTCAGATGAAGACAACTTGTCGAGGTTGTATTTTGCTCTGCCAAACTACTGGCTTAAGCAGCATCGCATAGGCTCTGCTTCCGAGGCGCAACAGCTCTACTATCGATATCGCACAACCCAGAGATGGCAGCTTAGGATCTCTAAAATGCCGATCAAACAATGGAACATAAACCTGGCAAGGCAGAGGCGTCTGCTAGGCTTTGCACGTCATGCGATCATCTTCAGCATGCTAAAAACTATTGATCTGCTTGTTTTGATACTGAATAAGCTTTTGTATATTGGCTCGTCTAGGGACGAACGTGCCATCATGAGGAAACATCATCAGGAAATCGTTTGACTAATTCTATGATGAAAAAGCGTATCCTCATCACACAGTGTAGCATGTTCTTAGGTGGGGCGGAAAGAGCCCTACTTTCCATGCTCGAATCCTTCGACTACGAGCGTTACGATGTCGATCTCTTTCTCTACAAACACGAGGGAGAGTTAATGGAATATCTCCCCAAAGAAGTGAAACTTTTGCCTGAGATTCCGGCTTATCGCGCACTGAACTCCGGCATCAAGGAGATCATCTGCGCGCACCCCCTTATCGCCGCGACCAAGATTGCGGCAGCCTGCGCCGCCCGAGTGAGCCGAGATGGAGGTAATATCTATGACGAGATCGACCGCTGGGCAGCACCCATCCTTCCGTCCATCAACCCACGTACCACGTATGATGCTTGTATTTCCTATCTGGCCAACCACCGCATCGAACGTCGGCATGTAAAAGCCAGACAATACATTGCCTGGATCCATACGGATTATGCCTACCTAACTCGGAACGCCCAGCGAGACGTCGCTGGATGGGCCCTTTTTGACCGTATCATCTCCATTTCACCCGCCGTGCATTCGGGCTTCGCCAAGGTCTTTCCCTCCCTAGCGGATCGGCTGACCATGGTCGAAAATGGCGTCACTCGCAGTTTGCTGGAAAGGCAGGCGAACGAGCAGGATATTTCGGGAGAAATGAAGGGAGTTCTCAAACTTCTCTCTGTCGGACGCTTCTGCCATGCTAAAAACTTTGATGGAGCTGTCTCCATTATGGCGGAATTACGCAAGCTGCGACAGGATGTTCATTGGTATATCATCGGCTACGGAGGAGATGAGCCCTTGATACGAAAAGCAATCAGTGAGTACGGGATGAAGGAGTCTTTCCACATCCTGGGTAAGCGGGATAATCCGTATCCCTACATGAAGGCTTGTGATCTCTATGTGCAACCCAGCCGTTATGAGGGTAAGTGTGTGGCTGTGCTGGAAGCTCAGGCATTGGGGAAGCCCGTGGCCATCACCCCTTATCCAACAGCTGCGGGACAGCTGGAGGATGGAGTGGACGGAGTGATCCTGCCCTCCCACGAGCCATCTGAAGTGGCTTCTGCGTTGCATCAACTCTTGAGCCGTCCTGCACGTCTGCAACAACTGGCGGAAACGTGCAGCAGGCGGGATTACAGCTGCAAACCATATCTTCCAAACCTTTATCATCTGTTCTCATGACATTGAATTATTCTGTAGTATTGCGTACGCTGGGCTACGGTGGCGAGAAATATCAGGCTTTGCTGGATTCGATCAAAGCCCAGACCATCCAGCCCATGGAGTTTATCGTCGTCATCCCGCCTGAGTATGAGCTGCCTAAGGAGAGGTTGGGTACGGAGATTTTCATTCGCGGGCCGAAAGGCATGGTGCGCCAGCGTGTGGATGGCATCAATGCCGCCAAGGGAGATTACCTCCTGATTGTGGATGATGATGTGGAGTTCCCTCCGGATTTTGTCGAGAAACTCTGGGGACTTATGAACACTGCAAATGCTGATGTGGTGTGCCCTGTAATTGATGATGATGCGGTGACGGGAGAACCAGGAATCGTGAGTAGGATCATTTCTTTTTTGGGATCGGGAGCATATGTCAGCAAAAAGCGATCGCCTTACGCGCTTAGAATTTCTTCTTTGGGGGGCACCATTAGGCAGGAGCCGTTGATAAAGGGGAAGGTCTACTATACTCAAACAGGATCAGGAGGGTGCAGCTTCATGAGTTGCAAGGCGGCTCAGAGGCTGGATTACGAGCAGGAAATGTGGCTGGAAGAGAATGTCCGCTATGCTTATCCTGAAGATCAGGTTTTTTTCTATAAAGCATATCTGATGGGAATGATTTGCGTCTACGCGCATGAATATCCGTACCATCATCTTCATGCCGCAAGCTCGGTTAGTACCTTGGTCGAGAAGGTCTCCAAGCACGTCACGATTAAGCACGATTCATGTCGTAATCTCGTTATCTTCTGGCACCGTTTCCAGTACTCTCGCTTGCATGGAGCTCCCCTCAGACGTTATTTGAGTGCTTTGGGTATGCTTTGGAAGATGTCGTTTAATGTAGGCTTGCATCTTGCTTTCTATGGCTGGCGGCCTTCGCACTGGGGGTGCATAGCAGCATGCATCAGGGGATATCGGGACGGTTTTTCCTACTTGGCGAGTGTCGAATACAGGGAAAAGCAGTTGATTTTGGAGAAGCAGCTTGTACGGGAGTGCTCATGCACAAATCACACAGGAGTCTAGTATTATGAATGAGAAGCGTTCTGATATGGGTGTTAAGTACGCTCAACGGAGTAGGTTGGAGAGTCCTGCTGTTTCTGTGATTATTCCAGTGTATAACGGCGAGGCTTATCTTGAGGATTGTTTGCGCTCGGTGTTTGCGCAGAGCCTCCGTGATGTGGAGATCGTTCTCATCGATGATGCCAGCACAGATGGTACAGTAGAGCTGGCGACGCGTTTGCTGGAGTCTTCCTCCATGGATTACCTTCTGTTGACTAAAACCGCAAATCGAGGCGTTTCCCATTCAAGAAATGTGGGTATTCAAGCAGCAAGAGGTCAATACCTTTTTTTCCTTGACTCCGACGATGTATTGTCAGAAAACTCCTTGGAAATTTTGTTAGAAAACTATAGATCTGAGTGTGTACCAGTATTGCCCGTTATCCGCTTCAAGACAAACGAGGAGCTGGATAATGTCTCTTATTCTGTGTCTCAGGAGCAGAGAGCATATCCGACCTATAAGATGATCCGTGAATTCAATCATGGCTATGTCTGGGGCTTTCTCATCGAGAGGGAGTTGGTGCAGAGTAAGAGGATTTTATTTGATGAAAATCTGAGTTATAGGGAAGATAACGTGTGGCTGGCATGGTATATGTCTTTTTTCCCTGCAGTACGACGTGTGTCCGGGGCTTATTATGCTTATCGGGTGACACCCCATTCATTATCCCGTCGGGATCCAGTTTGGCATACAATACTGGCTTACCGCTCTGTCATGGATGTGTTAAGGCATCTGGAAAGAAACGATATGTCAGTCTGGCTTTCCATCCGGCGTGTCTTGTATAATTCTGTGTTTGGGGAGTCTGTGTGCAAGGGGAAGCCTGTAAGGTGGGAGTCCGTCAAAACAGATAAATGTAAAGGATCCGTATTGAGGGTGATGCAAAGTTCTCTTCCTGTCATGAGGAGATTTATGGAAGCTGTTTTTCTTCGCTACCCTCGTTTGGAGTTTATTCTTTGTCGGTTAACCTTCATTCTAAAACATAAATGAAACAAACAGGTCATATTCCTTATCTTGATTATGTGCGCATATTGGCATGTATGCTCGTGTGTGTATTTCACGCTCCGTTGCCGACTTCTGATGGGGAGGGAAATGTATGGCTCAGCATATATAATTATGCAGCAAGTCCGTGTAATGCTTTGTTTTTTATGTTAAGCGGGGCTTTATTGTTTCCTGTCAACAAGCCATTAAGCGCGTATATACGGCATAAAGTTGTCAGGATAGCCGTTCCTGTGTTGTTTTGGACCTTGGTTTCACTTTTGATATGGCGTGTGCAGGGGAAAATATCCTGGGAAGGTATTCTGCAGGATTTGATGATTATGCCATTTGATAGGATCAATGGCGTCTACTGGTTTCTCTACGCTCTGATGGGGCTGTATTTGTTGGCTCCACTCCTGAGTCCGGCCTTCCAGGAGAAAAAGAATATGGAGTACTTCCTCATCCTGTGGGGTATTACTCTAATGATGCCCTACATCGATCCTTGGTTGGGAGGACGGTGCAACGTGGATGGCAGTTACTATAGGATGCTCTCGCCATTTGGAGGCTTCTTAGGCTATATGGTGCTAGGCTCGTATTTACACCGGTATCCTCTTTCATTGAGAAGGGTAGGGAGAAAATACTATGTGCTGGTCGTTTCGATCATTGTCGGAATACCGGCCAGCGTTTTGCTTTTCCGTTTTCCCCCTGTCGAAAATGGGACCGTCTATGGAAATCTCGTTTTTAATGTCGCGCTGATGGCAGTGGGGTACTTTTTGCTTTGTCAGAAATTTGAAAGCCTCTTTCATACTAAGAACTCAGATGTGGTTCAATCATCGAGATTGACTAAGTTTCACGCCTTCGTCAAAGCTCTTGCTTCTCGGACATTTGGTATATATCTCGTCCACATTTTTGTCATGCGGGATGGTATTTGGCCTCTTTGGTCAAGCTTGTATCCCCATGCTTCATACGCTGTTCAAATCCCGTGCGTTGCCGTCTTGACATTTGCCATCTCATGGGCTCTTATTAAACTTGTTTCATTCATCCCTGGAAGCCGTTACATTATATGATCCCTAAAATTATCCACTACTGTTGGTTTGGAGGAAAGCCTTTACCCAAGTCGGCCCTCAAATGTATCGATTCGTGGCGCAAGTTCTTTCCCGATTACGAGATCAAGGAGTGGAACGAGAGCAACTTTGATGTCCGGATGGTGCCGTACACGGCTGAGGCTTATGCGGCGAAGAAATATGCCTTTGTGAGTGATTTCGCACGCTTCTGGATATTGCACCAGGAGGGGGGCGTCTATTTTGATACGGATGTTGAGGTGATACGCCCGATGGATGATATATTGGAGCTCGGCAGCTTTTTAGGAATGGAGGCCCGCACTCAGGAACGGCAAAGCCGGTTGTATGTCAATCCGGGCTTGGGTTGTGCTTGTGATGCTGAAAATGAGGTTTGGGGTGAAGTGTTGAAAAAGTATCTGGCTTTCGAACATTTTGCCCCGGATGAGCAAGGGACTGTTTGCACTATAACGAGTGATATTATAGAACAATTGGGGACAACACTGGATGGACAGCTTACCCAATGCAAGGATGTGACGATTTACCCTGCGGAGTATTTTTGCCCACAAGCCATGATTGGGGCCCCCATCTATGTGACAGATAATACGCGCAGCATCCACCATTTCGATTGCACGTGGTTGCCAAAATGGGTAAGATGGCGCCTCAAAATGCAGTCCCTGATTCCATTGGCTATACTAAAGAGACTCAGAAACCTCTCAGGTAAATCCTCACGATAGCATTAACATGAAGCACAGAATAACCGTCTTTACACCTACATTTAATCGCGCATACTGCTTAGGGCGAGCTTATGGCTCACTTCTGCGCCAGAGTAACAAAGATTTCGAGTGGCTAGTCGTCGACGACGGTTCAACAGACAATACGAGAGAATTCGTTGAGTCATGGCAATCGGAAAGGAAGATCCCTATACGCTACATCTATAAAGAAAACGGTGGAATGCACACCGCTCATAATACAGCATTTCGTAATATCACAACGGAACTTTGCATGTGTATGGACTCTGACGATATGCTGACTGACGATTGTATAGAGTGTATATTAAATTTTTGGGATTCTCACCGAAAAGAGCAAGAGCATGTAGCTGGTTTTATCGCACTGGATGGATTTATAGGAGGCGGTATCATTGGTAGCGAATTTCCCTCGGGAGTGCCTATTGCACACGAAAACTGGTTACGCGAGACGCAGGGAGTGAGAGGTGACAAAAAAATCATTTTTCGGACAGAAGTTGCAAAAGCTGCCCCCGAATATCCGGAATTCGAGGACGAGAAATACGGTAGCATGGCTTATAAAAATCAATTTATTGATGCCAAGTGGCCATGGTTGTTGTACAATCGTGTCATTTACCTGGTTGAATATTTGCCTGACGGCTCGTCTCTCAATATGTACCGCCAGTACGTAAAAAACCTTAAGGGATGGGATATTGCGAGAAGGAGCTCCATGATTTTTTCCTTGACACGCAGACGAAAATTCGTCGAGTGTATTCATTACGTGTCGAATAGCATTTTTATGAAAAAGTGGTCATTTATCAAGGATTCTCCAAAAAAGGCACTTACAATTTTAGCTATTCCCTTCGGCATTATGCTGAACCTCATGATTAGACTCAAAACGCGACATTCTTAAAATGAAAAAGCTAATCTACATTGTAGCCGTTCCTGCTTCTGTGCAGAGTTTTTTGAGAGAAAGAATGCTGTTTCTGGCTGGCAAGTACGAAGTCAGTGCTGTATGTTCCCCAGGTGTAGAGCATGAGCAATTTCATGCCCAGGGGCTCAAGACGCATGCCGTTCCCATCGAACGGCGTATCGCACCGCTGAAAGATCTCGTCTCGCTTTGGCGTCTCTACCAATTGCTACGACGCGAAAAACCCGATATTGTTCATACGATGACGCCCAAGGCCGGACTGCTAGGTACCGTTGCGGCATGGATGGCACGGGTGCCGGTCCGCATCGCCATGTTCAACGGGGAGCTGAAGCTCCCAAATCCCATTGTGCGCGGTATCGTGCGAATGACAAATGCTCTAACCTGCTTGTTTGCAACGCATCTCAATGCGGATGGCTTTGGAACTAAAGAATATGTGGAGGAACAACATGTAACCCGCAAGCCCATTGAAGTCTTTTGGCATGGAAATATCAACGGGATCGACTTAGAGAAATTCAAGCCTTCCAGGAAAAGAGCAATGATGCGTGAACAACTTAACCTGCACGACGATTCAGTTGTTTTCATTTACGTCGGCCGGATTGTCCATGACAAGGGAATCGACGAGTTGGTACCGGCTTTTACGAGACTTCTTGAGGAGGGGGCAAAAGTAGATTTGGTACTCGTGGGCAAGGAGGAAGAATCTCTGGATCCCATAGCCGAACAGACCAAAACTCTTATTCAGAACCACCCTCACATCCATGCCGTAGGCGGGCAAGACAACGTGCCGGACTGGCTCGAGATGGCGGATATCTTTGTATTGCCATCCCACCGGGAAGGATGCAACTGCTCTCTTCTCGAAGCAGGAGCAATGGGATTACCTTCTATTGCGACAAACATCAGGGGATGCAACGAAATCGTTCTTAACCACCAAACGGGTGAGCTTTACACCTCAGGACAGGAAGCGGAACTTCTTCAATGGATGAGAGAGCTTTACGGCGATGCGGATCTCCGTAAGCGCCTCGGCGCATGTGCACAATCAAGAGTCCAACGATTCTACAATCGCACAGATGTCTGGAATGACATGCTTCATTTTTACCACAGTATTGCAGGCGAGTCATGATTAGTGTTGTTGTTCCCGTATACAAGGCAGAACCGTATTTATACGACTGCATCCGCAGCATTCTCAGACAAAGCTACAGGGATTATGAGCTCATCTTAGTTGATGATGGCAGCCCTGATCGCAGTGGAGAAATTTGTGATAGTTTTGCAGAACAAGACAGGCGGGTGACAGTCATTCACCAAGAAAACGGAGGGGTCAGCAGAGCGCGAAATGCCGGTATTGAAGCCGCCCGAGGAGAGTGGATCTGTTTTATAGATGCTGATGATTTAGTGCTAAAACATTTCCTTGCTGCTTTTGAGTCGGATAACCAAGGAGGGGTTGACTTGGTGATACAGGGTATGCTGGACCTAGATGCAAAAAGGATTAAGGTCTCGCGTTCTTTTTCGGACTCACCTCCCTTGAGTGGTCGCGGATTTCTTACCCATGAGATCTTGAACTTCTGCGGGCCTATGTGTAAACTATTCCGCACGAGCATTATCAAGAATCATGATATTCGATTCCCTGTCGGGCTCCCCTACGGAGAGGACTCGATTTTCTACTATGTTTATCTCAATATGTGCTCTGGCATCAGGACATGCAGCGCGAGAAAATATATTTATCGACGCGATAATGCAAACTCGGCATCGCATAAAGTCCATGATCCGTCCCTTATCATGGATTATCTGGAGGAGAGCTTGCGCCATCTTCACTCGCTCTATGAGAGCCGAGGGCTCGTGTCCCCCTACCCCAAGTCGGGGGGAATTAACGTTCTAAAGGGGGTGATTGCCAGCTGTTTTTTCTTGAAATATCGCCGCGATCAATACGCCGAACTTGTCTCACGAATCAGAGAGTCCAAGACTCTCCGCCTGAACAAATACTGCGCGCAGAGCCTGAAAGAGAGGCTCTTTATCACATTCATCCAGAGGGTACCCATCGCCCTACAGTATATGCTCCTGAATCTCCTTTCCATCCTGCGCTGTCAGCACTAAGCTATGAAACATGTAGGAATAGTCACCTTGCCTTTGTGGGGCAATTTTGGAGGCATGCTCCAAGCTCTTGCCTTATACTCTGTCTGCAACAGGATGCCACATGTCAAAGCTTCGCTGCTGACGTGGAAACCTCAGGATTCTCGACCATGGTGGCGACGGCTGTATCTCGCATCCCGCTATGCAGTCGAACGACTTCTGCTGAGACTTTTCCCTGGAGAGAACAAGGTCGGAGCCATGGAGATAGCCCTATGGGAGCAGGCACGTTCTTTTCAGAACAAATGGTTTAAAGATATTGTCATCCACGAATCAGCGGAGCAACAAAACATTAACTCTTATATCGTAGGCAGCGATCAAGTGTGGAGGAAGACCTATGCAGACATCTTCAGGAAACAGAGCTTCTTCTTTCTCGATTTCGCCAGCAAAAAACAAAGACAATCTTCTTTCTCCTATGCGGCTTCTTTTGGACTCGATCAGTGGGAATCTGATCAGGAAACTGGGCGCCGGTGTACGAATCTTCTCAGAGATTTTAAGGCAGTTTCAGTTCGAGAATTCTCAGGAGTACGCATCTGCAAAGAGGTTTTCGGAGTGGATGCGGTGCAGATGCCGGATCCTACGCTGCTGGCAACTCTGGAGGATTATGAGCGCGTGATTAACTCGGAGAAGACGCGGGTGCCGAAGACTTCCTACTTTGCCTCTTACGTGTTGGATGATTCGGCCGAGGTATCTCGATTGCTGGACTCTTTAGAGAGGAGCTCGGGGCTGTACCATCAACGTCTGCTGCCGAAGTCCTCAGCCCGTAAGCGTTGCGATCGATTTTACTGCACAGTCGCGCAGTGGCTGCGCTATCTGCGTGACTGCGAGTCGGTTGTGACGGATTCCTTCCACGGCTGCGTATTCTCCATCATTTACAATAAGCCTTTTGTCTGCTTGGGAAATGAACGCAGAGGTATGGCCCGTTTTGATACCTTACTCAAGACTTTTGGGTTGGAGGATCGGCTTGTGCTGAGCTGTGAGCCCGATGATATACTTCGTGTACTAGCCTCACCGATTGACTGGGAGAGAGTAAATGCGATTCATGAGAGTGAGCGGCAAAGAGGAATTTCTTTTTTAAGAGCTAGTCATACGATATGAACCTGTTAGTAAATTTGTGCGCTACAGCCAAATCAGTTGAATACAATGCGAATTTAAGGACAAAAAAGAAGAAATGTTATGAAGGCGTTTAATATTCTTTGTCGTGGAATTAGGCGTGCCATCGCAATGCATCACAAGTTTTCGGATGCTCTATACGCTTGTGTTTTAAAAAAACCGTGCATTTTGGGGCTTTTGGAAACAGTCGAACTGATTCAGAAAAAACGAGTTTCAGTGGCACGTTTTGGGGATGGCGAAATGGCTCTTATGCTGGGCGGAAATCTTAATTTCCAAGAATATGATCCGCGACTGGCAGATAAGCTAGCAGCTTGCATAAGGAGTAACCTGCTTCTTGTATGCCTCCCTGATGTGTTTGGATCGTTAACGAAATACACGAAGAGAGTTAGAGAGTTCTGGTCGAACGAAATGTGTCTACACCGGCGCCAGTGGTACGGTATGATAGACTGGGATATTGTTTATGGTAATGCCTTTATTTCAAGATTTTACCTTGCTTTTCAAAATAAGGAACATGTTGGGCCTTTAGTTTCTATGTTGAAAGGTCTGTGGAAAGATCGGGACTTGATAGTTGTAGAGGGAGCGTATAGTAGACTGGGGGTAGGAAATGATCTTTTTGTCTCTGCCGCGTCAGTCAAACGGATTCTTGTTCCTGCTAAAAATGCGTTTCGAAGGTACGATGAAATCGTTGCTTCTGCTTGTCTCTACAATAAATCTCATTTATTTATTCTTGCAGCAGGACCAACGGCTACGGTGTTGGCTTTGGATTTGACTATCTTGGGATACCAAGCGATAGACTTGGGCCATGTGGATTTGCAGTACGAATGGAGCTTGAGAAATTCCACGGAGAAAGTGGCCATAGCTGGTAAGTTTTGCAACGAAACATTCCTAGGGGGAAAGATCGGAGCTGAAGTGGAGGGGTGCCTCAGTGAGAAGGATGAGGAGTTGTATCTGAGTCAGATTTGTGAAGATTTATCGGATCTTTAAGTGCCTTATAAGTCTCGTTAAAGTGAGGATTATGAATAATAGACATATCGTGGTGCCTTTAGATTGCACAGGGTGTTCTTTGTGTGCCAATGTTTGCGGTCATGATGCCATTACCATGGTTTGGAACGAGGAGGGGTTCCTGATTCCACAGGTGGATGAGGATGCCTGTATCAGCTGTGGCGTTTGCGTGAAGAAGTGTCCGGCGCTCCAGCCTGCTCCTGCTCGTGACGATAAGCCGAGGCATGCGGTGCCCACCTATGGGGCATGGAATCGGGGGCTCGAGGTACATAGGGCGAGTTCAAGCGGTGGTGTTTTTACAGCTTTGGCTGAGTGGACGATTTCTCAGGGGGGCTGCGTGTTTGGCGTGGTGTGGAAGGATAAGGAGACGGCGATCTTCACAAAGGCAGAGACGATGGAGGAAGTGCTTCCCATGCGTGGGTCTAAGTACATCATGGCTGACCCGCAGGGGGCTTTTCGATCGGTGCGGGAGGAGTTGCGCAAGGGGCGCCGTGTTCTTTTCGTAGGTACGCCTTGTCAGGTGAATGCCTTGCGTTCATTCCTTGTCAAGTCCTACGAGAACTTACTGACGGTGGATATCGTGTGCCATGGAGTGCCGAGTCGCGTGCTTTGGCAAAAGTATATCCAAGAGACGGAGTTAAGGGCAGGCAGGGAGTTGAGCCATGTGTCGTTTCGTGATAAGGATGAGCATTGGCTTCGTTACAATCTGACGGCGCATTTTGTGGATGGGTACAAGTACTCGGAGTTTTATGGCGAGAATGTGTTCATGAGATTGTTCCTATCAGATGTAGCACTGAATCGCTGCTGCTACTGTTGCCGTTATGCGGGGGTGCCTCGGCAGGGAGACCTGACGCTGGGTGATTTCTGGGGGGTGCAGAACTACCACCCTGATTGGCCCTTGCGTGAGGGGATTGGTGCCCTGCTGGTCAATACTCCAGCGGGAGATGCTGCGCTCAAAGCCGTTCGCTCCGCCGTTGAGTGTAGAGAGGTCCCTTTTTCCGAGGTGTATGCTGGGCAGGATCTTTTGCATGATAAGGGAAAGGGGAGGATTCATCCCAACCGGTCAGCTTTAATGTCCAGTATGGCTAAGTTGAATCTGCCGGAGCTCAGGGACAGGTATGTTGGTACTGTGTTGATCGGTCCGTGGGCCGTGTCGCGCACGAGTTTGATGGGAAAACTGTTCTTGAAAGCGTGTAAACTATTGCAAAAATTAAATCGGCGTGCGGGAGGAATTTTATGAGTGAGTTAAAGGCAGGTGTTATCATTAATTATGCGTCGATTCTCATATCGCTGTCGACGTCGTTCTTCCTCACACCCTTCGTTATTGAAAAGTTGGGTATGGAGGAATATGGGCTTTTTATGCTGAGTGGGTCAGTGATTTCTTGGCTTGCCCTCTCCGATATGGGGCTGGGGACGGCCGTGCGAAAGTATGTGACTGCGTTTCGAGCGCGTCATGAGGAGAAAGAGCAGAAAGAATTTTTGGGGCAGGCAACCTTATTGTTTTCTGTGCTGGCACTGCTCACTTTGATTGTGGGAGTGGTTTGCTTTTTTTATTTGGGGGCTTTTTTCCCGGATCTGACGCCTGAGCAGCATTCTACGTTACAGATTCTGTATTTGCTGACCTTGGGTAATATGATCGTGGCATTTCCCCTGCGTCCTTTGGCATGTGTACCTGGGTGTTATCTCAAATATATTATTCCGGGTGTGATAAGTTTGAGTTCTTCCCTCTTGAGTGCCGGTCTTACCGTGCTGTTGCTGGTGTGTGGCTATAAGGCTATTGGTTTGTCTGTGTTGGGAGTGGTGATGGGGGTTGCGGGCTTGATCGCCGGATTAGTTTACACAATTGGGGTATTAGGAGTGAAACTTCGGTTTGGAAGGCCTAACTGGAAGTTGTACCGAGAGATGTTTCAGTTTTCGTTCTGGGTATTGCTTAGTCAGTTGATAGATCTGTTATATTGGCGATCTGGAACTCTAATAGTTGCTCGTTTATGCGGGGTGGCGGCGGTACCTTTGTACTCTATGGCACTTTCTTTGGCAAGTTACTTTACAACTGCATCTATGGCTATCACGGGAGTAGTATCGCCTAAACTAATGCAGATGGTTGCCGTTGGTTCAGATCGGGAGGAGCTAACAAATTGGATGATTAAAGCAGGACGTCTCCAGTTAGCGTTGGCTGTAGTGATGCTTCTTGAACTGTTTGCATTCGGAACTCAGTTTTTAACTTTATGGGTTGGTACAACTATGGGTAAAGGAGTGTGGGATGTTTGGCTGGGAGCCATTGTTGTCACCGTTCCGTTTATCATACCATTGACTCAAAATGCAGCGATCAGCATTTTGCAAGCAATGAGTATGCACAAAGGAAGAGCAATCATACTTCTGTATTCTGCTTTGCTCTGTGTTGCATTGGGATATTTATTGACTGGCCTATATGGCCCGCCCGGAATGTTCATGGGGACTGCAATATCATTGCTTGCAGGTCAGGGATTATGGCTTAATTTCTACTATCACCGCCGTGCCGGGTTGAACATTCCCCGCTTCTTTAGGGAAACGTATGGACCTGCTATCTTGCCTGCGGCCTTCTTGTTGCTTGCCGGCTGGGGATGGGCGCAGATTTGGGCCGTTGAGAACTGGGGAGACTTCTTCGTGGCTGCTGGGGTATATGGTACGTTGTGTGCGGTAGTACTATTTGTGTGCTACCTGAATCAAGGGGAGAGAGCTATGTTTTTGGATCCTCTGAAACGAGTGTTTGGGGGAAGCTAGGATGGCGTTACGAGAAAGTTCGTATTTACGTAAGCTCTCAACCAAAACCATTGTAGGCAGGCGTGCGAAAATAGAGGCCTATGTTTACATTGCCTCAAAACACCATCGCCTACCTGCTCAAAGAACCCATCGACATGCGCTTCGGCATGTTCCGCCTTCAGGGAGTCATTGCTCAGCTTATGCAGCAGCCCATGCCCCGGGGTGCTAGCCGGGTGGCGGAGGTGCTTATGGAGGGTAGGCGGGGGAGTGTTTTCTGTTGCTGGTTTTGATAGAAAAGGGTGCGGCGGCACGAAAACGTGCCGCCGCAGTGGATGGTTGGAAGGTGGCTGCTGAGGCGCGTTAGAAGCTCCAGCGGATGGCGGAGGTGAACTCCCAGCCGCAGTAGCCGTTGGAGGAGCCGGCGCGGGTCATGAGGTACTCGGCGCCAAACATGAGTTTGAGGGCGTCCGGGTTGTGCTCGCTGAAGTAGT
This sequence comes from uncultured Akkermansia sp., assembly GCA_944390825.1. Taxonomy (GTDB): domain Bacteria; phylum Verrucomicrobiota; class Verrucomicrobiia; order Verrucomicrobiales; family Akkermansiaceae; genus Akkermansia. The sequence continues at coordinate 4,927 of CALXRG010000015.1, read as the reverse complement.
AGTTGGCTCCCAGGTAGAAGGCGTTGATGCGATCGACCCATGCGGGGGCGTTGGTTTGGGTGCAGATGTAGCGGTCGGCTGCCAGGCGGCAGGCGCCGTCGCCTCCCATGAGGGTGTAGCGCCCGACGAGTTCGATGTGCGGGGTGAGGGCGTAGACGGGTTGCAGGACGAAGCCAAGGTTCTTTTCGCCATAGCCGCCGCTGGTTTTGTAGTTGCCGACGATTTCGGCGCTGATGGTGAGTTTGTCCCAGTTGTAGACGTAGCCGATGGAGAGGGCGTCGCGGGCGGCAAGGCCGTAGCAGTTGGCGCCGGGGTCGCGGTGGCCGTCGTAGATGTTGTTGAAGTCGTGGGCGTATTGGAAGACGACTTTTTGGTAGCCGCTTTCGGTGACGTTGAAGCGGTATTCGGTGCCGAGGATGGCGAAGAATTTGTCTTCCCAGCCAAACTCGCCTTTCAGGCCGCGGCCGTCTCGGTAGGCGTCGCTGTGGGTCAGGCTTTTGGCGTTGGCGGCGCGGTCGTTGGCCATGAGTTGGGCGTAGACGGTGAGGTTTTTGTCGGGTTTGTAGGTGATGTCGATGCCCCAGTTGGAGTCGAGGTTGTGGAAGTTGCCGACGACGGAGCGCTCTATGCATTTGATTTGGGAGCTCGGTGTGGAGTATTCCATGGTGAAGAGGGGTTTGATTTTGCCGACTTTGACGCTGAGGCCTTTGACGCCGGGGATTTCCTGGGCCAGGTAGAGTTCAAAGAGGCCGGCGTAGGTGTAGTTGCTGCGACGGTGCCCGTCGCTGTAGGTGTAGCGGCTGGGGAGGCCGCCGAGGCGTACCCAGGTGTGGAGGAGGGTGCCGGTGTTGAATTTGATGTTGGCGCCTACCCAGGAGCGCCGGAATTCTTGGTTGAAGGGGTCGGCGCCGGGTTTGAGGTGGGTGCCGTTGGGGCCGCTGGGTTGGACGACGGCGATTTGGTATTGTTCGATCCAGTTGAGCCGGATTTCTTGGATGAATTCGGTGTCGCTGTCGGCTTTGTAGACTTTTAGGGCGTTTTTGATGTGGTCGGTGAAGTCGAGGTCGCTGTTGCTGGCGGTGGCTTCGCTGAGCGGTGTCGCGGTGGGGATGGCGGTGAGGCTGCCGGCGTTGGCTGGTTCGGTTGCAAGTGCTGTGGTGAGTATGCTGGCTGCACTCAGGCCAAGGGTGCTGATGGTGTTGTATATTTGTTTTGTTTTCATGGTTTTGTGGGCCGGGGGCGGTGCTTGCTGGTGCTTCCTTGCGCGGGGGTGTGCCGTTGTTGGCTCGGCTCGCGGTGCGGGTGTTGGGCTGCGGCGGTGGCCGCTTCCGGCTTTGGGTTGGGGTTTGCCGCGCTCTCGGGCAGGGCCGGTTGCCCGGCCCTGCTTGGGTGCGGCGGAGAAGGGGGGTGGTTGGGGTGTTTTAGCGTAGTTTGCTGAAGAGTGTGACGTTGTCCAGGATGCTCATGTAGGGTTTGTAGTCGATGCCGGCGTCCATGATGTAGAGGGTGAGGAGGCGTTTGACGATTTTGAGCAGGTGGTCGGGTTCCCAGGGTTTTTCGACGTAGTTGTCGATGCCGCCGTCGTTGATGGCGTTGATGGTGTCGGCGTGGGTGGCTTGCCCGGTGAGGAGTATTTTGCGCGTTTTGCCAAAGCGGCCGTCGGCGGTGACTTGCCGCAGGAGGTCGGTGCCTTTTTCGCCGGGCATGACTTGGTCGGAGATGATGACGGCGATGTGTTCGCCGTTTTCATCGAGGTTTTCGATGAGTTCGAGGCATTCGGCGGTGCAGGAGGCTTCTTCGATGCGGACGAGGGGGGTGAGGGGCCGCAGGTCGCGCAGGACGGAGTCGAGGACTTCTTGCTGGTCGTCGACGCAGATGATGTTAATTGTTTCCATGGATTTGTGTGGTTGGGATGTAGATGGTGAAGGTGGTGAGGTCGGGGGTGCTGCTCAGGTCGATGGTGCCGTTGTAGCTGTCGACGAGGCGCCGGACGATGGAGAGGCCGAGGCCGAGGCCGAAGTCGAGGCCTTTTTTCTTGGTGGTGAAGTTGGGTTGGAAGATTTTTTCCTGGATGTCGTCGGGGATGGCGGGGCCGTTGTTGCTGATGGTGACGCGGATGTAGTCTTCCGGCAGGAGTTTGAGGCCGTCGGCGTGGATGAGGTTGGTGCTGACGTTGATGGTGGGTTGCTCGGTGCCGGCTTGGGTCATGGCGTCGTGGGCGTTTTGCAGGATGTTGGCCCAGATTTGGACGAGTTCGCTGATGTCGGCGTGGATTTCCGGGACGGGTTGCAGGTCGGTGTGGATGGTGAGGTGTTTGAGTTTGTTGGAGAGGAGGTTCATGGCGTCGTGGACGGATTGGACGACGTCGACGCCGGGTTGCCGGGTGGAGTTGCCGCCGCCGAGGAGTTTGACGGCGCGTACGATGCCGGTGGCGTGCCGGGCGGCGATTTGCATGTCGTGCAGGTCGTGCCCGAGTTCCCAGAAGCGGTAGTTTTGTTTGATGTGCCGGACCATGTCGGGGCCGAGTTTGCGGAAGCTTTCGTTGTCCGGCGCGATGTGGGCGAGGATTTTGGCGGCGACTTGCGGGATGTTGAGTTCGTATTCGTATTTGCGGGCGCGTTTGCGCAGGGTGGCTTGGTCGATGTAGGTGTCGCTGTCGTAGCCGAGGCGGAAGATGTGGGAGTTTTCTTTGCTGGATTCCTGGAGGTAGGTGCTGATGTTGTCTGCGACGAAGTCTGTGCGCCGGGTGATGACGCCGACGGCGTTGTTGAGTTCGTGGGCGATGCCGGCGGAGAGTTGTCCGAGGGTGACGGCCATTTCGTGGCGTTGGATGACGCGGATGGCTTCTTCTTTTTCGGCGGCGCGGTCGAACATGCGCCGGTTGCGTTCGGCGAGTTCGTGGATGAGGACGGGGAGGAATTGGTGTTCGAAGGGGCCGTGGGTGTCGGGGTCGATGGCTTCAGTGGTGTCGTCGATGTAGGCGAGTTTGGTGTCTTCCAGGGCGATGATGTCGTTGGAGCTGTGGTAGGTGCGTGAGAAGAAGGCTTGGACGCAGATGTAGCTGCCGGGGCCGGCGCGGAAGACTTCGTGGGCGCGGGCGCTGGTTTCGGCGGGCAGGTCGCAGCCTTCAAAGGTTTCGGCTCGTCTCATGGCGACGACGCTGCCTTCCAGGATGAGGAAGAGGCGGTGGCATTCTTCGCCTTGGGCGACGATGTATTCCCCGGCGGCGGCTTCGTGGATGTGGCCGGTGTCGCAAAAGTAGATGCGGTTGAGGCGTTCCAGTGCTTGGTTGGTGCTGTCGGGGAGTTGTGCCATGGGGTGGGTGGAGTGGGGCTGGTGTGGTGGCTGGGGTTGGTTGGTGGTGTGTCCGGTTGTGGGGGAGTGGTGTGCGTCCGGTGTGGGCTGGTGGGGAGGGTGCAGGTGGTTGGCTGGTGGTGTGCGGTTGCGTGCCGGGTGGCCGCCCCGGGGGATTCCCCGGGGCGGTGTGCGCTGTGGTTTAGGCAAAGAAGCCGATGCTGCAGAGGAAGATCATGAGCAGCAGGGAGAGGATGACGCCTACCAGGCAGAGGATGGTGCCGGAGATGGCCATGCCGCGGGATTCGACGAAGCCGGTGGCGTAGGCGAGGGCGTTCGGCGGGGTGCTGATGGGCAGGGCCATGCCGAGTGAGGAGGCGAAGGCGACGGTGCAGAGCAGGCCGATGGCGCCGGCGTTGTCCATGCTGCCGGCTCCCATCATGCTGCCGGCGACGGCTCCCATGATGGGCATGAGGAGTGATGCGGTGGCGGTGTGGCTCATGAAGGTGGCCATGAAGAGGCAGATGAAGCTGGCGCCGACGAGCAGCATGATGGAGTTCCATTCGCCGAAGGGGATGGCGTTGATGAGGGTGCTGGCGAGGTTGGTGTCTTGCAGGGCGAGGCCGAGGGCGAAGCCGCCGGCGACGAGCCAGAGGGTTTCCCAGCTCATTTGCCGCAGGTCGTCTTTGGTGATGACTTGGGTGACGGCGAAGACGGCGATGGGGACGATGGCGATGGTGTTGCTGTCCAGGCCGATGTAGTCGCCCATGACCCAGAGGAGGACGGTGACGGCGAAGGTGACGTAGACGATGATGGCTTTCGGGGTTTTGAGGAATTTGCCGCCCATTTTGAGTTCAATTTCTTTTTGGTCGATGGGGAACATTTTGAGCAGCAGGAGCCATGCGATGATGATCATGACGATGACGAAGGGGACGCCGAAGAGCATCCATTTGCCGAAGGTGACGCTCAGGCCCATGTCGCCGAGGGCTTTGAGGGCGATGGCGTTGGGGGGGGTGCCGATGGGGGTGCCGATGCCGCCGATGTTGGCGGCGATGGGGATGCAGAGGGCGAAGGCGGCGCGACCGCGGTCTTCAGGGGCGAAGATGGCCAGGACGGGGGCCAGGATGGCGAGCATCATGGCGGCGGTGGCGGTGTTGCTCATGAACATGGAGAAGAGGGCGGTGATGCACATGAGCCCGAGCAGGACGAATTTCGGGTTTTTGCCGAAGGGTTTGAGCAGGACTTTGGCGAGGTTGATGTCGAGTCGGTATTTGGTGGCGGCTGCTGCCAGGAAGAAGCCGCCGAGGAAGAGGATGATGATGGGGTCCGCGAAGGTGGCCATGGTGCTTTTTTGCTGCATGGAGTTGGTGACTTCGACGGCTTTGATTTTTTGGGCGAGTTCGGGGGTGTAGAGGCGGTCGGCGGCGGCGCTCATTTGGTGGTCAACCGCGGTGAGGGCGGCGGCTTTGGCTTGGAGGGCTTCCGCTTCGTTGGTGAGGTTTTCTTTGGTGGTGGGGTCTGCCTCGGTGCCGGCTTTGTCGAGGAGTGCCTGGGCTTGGGTTTGGATGGCGGCAGCTTGGACGCGTGCGTGTTCGCTGGCTTCGTGGGTTTGTTGGGTGAGGGTCAGGCGGAC
>CALXRG010000014.1 GCA_944390825.1 uncultured Akkermansia sp. | reverse complement strand
GCTGAATTGCAAGACCAAATGCGACAAAGAGGAAATAACTTTTCATGCAGACTTATTTATGCCATAATGAAGCCCCGCGTCCTTGACTGCCTGCCGGGCACTGCGTCCGTTAAGAAGTTTGCGCGGGTAGCGATTGATCCATTCGGTAAGCCAGTCCAGATGCTTCTGCGTAAGTTCATCAAAACGGCATCCCTTTGGCAGGAAACGGCGTATGAGCCTGTTGGCGTTTTCGTTACTGCCTCGTTCAAATGATGAAAAAGGATGAGCATAATAGATCTTGGTTCGCGGTTTGGAACTGCGGCAGGACCGTTCCAGGGCCGGACAGTTAAGAAACTCTGAGCCGTTATCGCAGGTGATTGTTTTGAAGACGTCACGGAATTGTTTTGCTCCGTATTGACGTTCAAGCATATTGAGAGCTTTTGCGACGCCTTTCTGACTTTTGTCAGGCAAAAGCGTGATGTGCTGGAATCGGGTGACACGTTCGGTAAGGACGAGCAAAGCTTTTCTGCCCCCCTTGGCACCGACGACAAGATCCATTTCCCAATGTCCCGGCTCCTTGCGCAGCATCACCTCTGCGGGACGTTTATCAATACTCTCTCCGCGCAGATTATTACAGGCGAGGCGTGTCGAAGTACAGGCAAGCTTGCGTCTGCGTCTTTTGCCCATCGGTAACTGATTGGCGCTGACCGGAAAGTTAAAAAGGTAAATGCAGCGGTAGAGTGTTGAGAGCGATAAGGTGACCGGAATGCCTTCCTTAGAGGCCTGTTGCAGAGCGGCATAGGGAGAATAACGCATGGTTCCTATCAGATAAGTGAGCCTTGTGCAGAGCCGGGAGGAGATTGAAAGCTTGACGGTAGGCCCTCCGGTTCCTGCGTTTTCATCAGCCACACGTTGAGCCGCATCAGCATTGTAGACGCGCTGTTGGGAGAGGTCGCTTTTGAGATGCGTGACGTTTCCCCGGGCGAGCTCCCTGTAGACAGAGCTGCGATGACGTCCCAGCAGGGTGGCGATGACGCTGACAGAAAGTTTTCGGCGTCTCCAGCGCTCCATTTGTTGGCGTTCGATGAGTGAGAAATGCTTGCCTTTTGTAGCGGAATCAGTAGAATGAGTTCGGGTGCTTTCCATATTGTCCTGGTTTATTATGGTTATTCCGGTATGGTACCGGATTTGGCAAGGGAAAGCACCCATTTTGTGCCCTGATGACAGAGAACAGGCTGGGGAGGCTTTCCGCCTCCCCTGACCCCACCGACCAAAGGAGAGAGCTTCTCGCTCATCTCCTTTGGAAACCTCTCTGCGGCACTGTCCCGGGAGAATGGGGAGGGGCTGCGCGCCCACTCCCCAAACCCCACCCGCGGCAACGTGCCGTTGCATCCAGGATATGGAATGGATATGCTTTTCTCTCGCTTTTCCGTTTGATGCTCCTTCCGGCATGCCGCATTTGATTTTACACTTCACGGATAGATGGTTGCGAGTAAATACTTCTTGACAGGGGGAGGAATCGCGTGCTAGATTGGGCCGGAGTACGTGAGACGCAAGAAGTAGCGGAAACGTCGCGCCAAGAGGAAGTTCCGGATCCGGACAGGCGTTGCGGATCCCGAAGGTTTGCGGTTCCCGCCTTTGCGTTCCTGTTCTTGCAGCTGGGCGCTCAGGGTACCTCTAACACCCCGGATAGGATGAAATACTTCAATTGTACGATGGCTGTGTTGCTCGCCTTGGCAGGTGCCGCTCATGCTGCCTTGACGGAGTGTGCTTCGGTGAGTGAGGCCAGGGAGGTGGCAGAGAAGGCGCACCGCGATATTATGGTACTTTACACGGGGACGGATTGGTGCCCGGCTTGTGTTTATCTGGAGCAGAAGATACTGACCCAACCGGCATTCGGACAAGCATTCGACGCCCGCCTCGTCAAGGTGGAGGAGATCTTCCCGCGAACGCCGGCAGCGCGTGCAACTGTATCGGATGCGGACATGGAGCGTCGCCTGCGCGAGATGGATGCGTACCGGATATCATCACTGCCCTGCGCCGTACTGATGGATGCACAAGGGCGGCCGTATGCCATGGTGCAGGGAGCAGAGCGCTCTGCGGATGCCTACATCCGCCGTGTCGAAGAAGCCTTGGCCGTGAAGGAACGCCGCGACAAGGCACTGGCCGCAGCGGCCGAGCTGCATGGACTGGAGAAGGCACGAGCGCTGGCTGCGGCACTGGAGCTGCTGCCGGAGGCAGTCAGAGGTCAGTATACGGATGTACTGCGGGAGATTGAATCCCTCGACTTGGAGAACACACTGGGATATCGGGGCAAAGCAGATCAGGAAGCGACAGTGCGGGAAATGCAAGATGCGTTCCGGCAGATGCGGCGGGGATTTGCCGGTATGACCCGGCCGGAACAGTTAGACGCCTGCCGGGCCCAGGTGGAAGATTTTATGACCCGGTATCCCGCGATGGATCCCGACATGCGGCAGCAGTGTTACCGGCTGATTTGCGACGGCTATGCCCTGAAGCACGACTGGCCCCACACGTACCAGTATGCAGTACTGGCGATTGAAGCTGCTCCGCAAACAGATCTCGCCGTGCGGATTCTCAAGCCCCTTCGCGAGAACCTGGAGCGGCATTTTCCCGGGATAGGCGCGGAGATTTCCCGGCCGCAGGGGCAGTGAGAGGAGAAGAAGACGGACAGGTTAAGAAGACGGACAGATCACTTTCGGTGAGATTGGTTATGGAACAGAAAATCATCACATTTCGTTGTCCTAAGGAACTCGTTGATCGCGTTGATGTGTTGGCCGACGCGCTGAACATGACGCGTTCGGCTCTGGTGGTGGATATGATTCGCATTTTTTGCCGGCAAGTGCGCAACCGGAAAGGGCGCGTGGTACCGGGGTATACGGCCGGTTCCCTGCGTAAATGTGCACCGTTGCCGGAGTGGTTGGTGGAGTGCAGGCCGCAGTTGCAAAAGCGCACGGCCCGGCCTGGTGATGCGGCGGATAGCTCCGACGCTTCGGAGTAACCACAGGTATGTTAGAAATGAGTCCCAGCGGCCGGGCAAGCCAGACTAGCCTCTGATACCTGCCAGCGGAGGAAACAGAACAGACCACGCCCGCCTTTCATCAATTCAGACATCCGCCACCGGTCAGCGCACATACCTTACCCATCATCTACCTCACCCATCCGCGCATAACTCAGCCCGGCGCCAGAAACCCTCCGCCTCACGCCGCAGCGCCGGCGCCACATAACGACTACGCAACAACGTACAATCCCGGTGCCCCATCTCCAACTGCAAATCCGGCAGATTGCGGAAGTGTGCGGCGTGATAACTCGCAAACGTGTGGCGGCACACATCCGGCACCCAGCGGGCAAACCCCGCCGCGCGGCGCAGCTCCTGCCAGCGGCGCCCCCAATTACGCGGAACCGTACACTCCTCATGCCGCAACCGCCCGACACCGCGCAGCGGCACCACCCGGCCCCCACCCGTCTTACTTACCTGCGGGCGGATAATCACCACCCCCTCCTCCCAGCACACATCATCAGGACTCAAACGCTGCACCTCCGCCGGACGGATCCCACAAAACAGCATCAGGTGCAGCGAGAAGCGCATCGGCCGGAACGCCCTGCGCTCGCACACCCGGCGCAACCTCTCCACCTCCTCCAAACGCAACGGCGCAATCGGCCTCTCCTGCACCGCAGGCACCTCCACACGCGCCACCGGATTAGCATCACACCACTCCCGGCGCATCCCGTACGCAAAAATACTGTGTAAAACCACCCGCCCCTTCACAAAACCACTGCGGCTCCCCCCGAACGCCGCCTCCAAAATCCGGCGGCACTGAGCCGCAGAAACAGAACGCAACGGCAACTGCGCCGCCCCCTCCACCCGCAGAATCCGGCGCACAAAATGGCGTAAATCCCGGCGAGACGTCGGGCGCAGCCCCGCCTCCCGCGCCCGCACACTCTCCCAAGCCGCCGCCTCCAGCGACACCGTCTGCTCCGCCGCCAGCACCGCCCCCACCCCTGCCTGAATCACCCGGCGCAACAGCACCATCAACTCCCCGCGCGGCAAGCCCTGAGCCCGCGCCCCGAGCCCCTCCAGTGCCTCCAGCGCCAGGCGTGCTGCATTCCCCGCCTCCAGAGCCACATCTTTCAACAATCCATTAGCCAGTCTTCTGTCTCGTATCCGTGCCGTCTTCATTGTGAATGCTGTACAAGCTTTTTCTGCGCGCATCAGACAGATTTATGAAAATAACAGCAAACTTTCGAGACGAGTGAAACCGTTGAGACAGAAAGCATTCGAGGGTATACGACCCTACCGTCATTATATTGGGCTGTTTTCATAGGGGGTAAGTTGACGGAGCCTATTTGATACTTTTTTATGTTGGAAGTCAAGTATAAAGTATTGAATTATAGACTCAAAAGGGTTATCAGCATTCACAATGCTGTATACTGATGAGGTAAAGAGCCCATGGTCTCTTGCCGTTTGACGCTTCAGTTTACGCTTTAATTTCACCTATGAATAGACCCTCTGCCAAATCGATTAAGAATGCTAATGAGCTGCTGTCTTCCCCATGGGGAAAGGCTGCAGCGCAAGTGAAAAATCCCCGTGCTGTTGCCAAACAGGCTGCCGCGATTGCCAGAAAATATCCCGCTTCCCCGCTTGCTCAACGCGTCGGTCAGGTCGCCTCCATGGTAGAGCAGAGCGGCATCAATGGACAGCTCCGTGATCCTAAAACGACCATAGTTCTGATCGCTGCTCTTCTGTACCTCATATCCCCCATCGATTTCATCCCGGACATGATACCGGTGGTGGGCTGGTTGGATGATCTGGGAGTGCTGGCCGTAGCGGCCTATTATGCTCGCGGCTTGTTTCTTTCGCTGTTTCCCGGAAAGCAGGAGGAGGTTGACAGAGCTCCAGAGGAGGAGGATTTGGTCGATGAGGTTGTCCTCAAGGTTCAATCCTCTGAGAAAATCTTTCGCTCAGGCTCAAAGCTGCAAGATGAGCTCACACGCCTGCAGCAGGAGGCTGAGGAGCTCGATGATGACGTTCTCACAGAGCAGTGCCAGGAGCTGCAGCAGGTGGCTCTGGATCCTGTGCGTCGTGTGATCGTAACGGGCACATTTAATGCCGGGAAAACAAGCCTGATCAATCGCTTACTGGGTGAGCCCTGCTTGCCCGTGGGAGTATTGCCCACAACACGGGTACTGACGACACTACTGCACGGGGATAGCCTGCTGGCGGTCTCCAGTCTGAAGGGAGGCGGAGTGGAATCCACGACAGATGCATCCGCATTACGCAACGCCACATCCCCATTTTACAAGGACATGAGCGAGCTGGTCGTCTATCACCCGGCAGAAATTCTGGACAACGGATTCAGCATCGTCGATACGCCGGGTTTGCGTGATAAAACCTTCGCCCTGGATTTTGAGTCGCTCCCGCGCTCGGATTCCTTCGTGTATGTGAAATCCTTGACCGTGGCGGACTTCACAGCGGACGAACTGGCCTTTCTGGCGGAAGCCGCCGGCTACGTGTCAGCGGAACAGATGATACTGGTACTCAGTAAGACCGACACAGTGGACGACCCGCTGGGATTGGATCAGGTGGAGCGTGATATGCGCCTGACACTGATGAAATACGGACTGGGCAATATACCCATCTTCCGCGTAACGGACAGAGGCACAGGTGATCAGCTTCCGGAGCTTCGCCAGGAGCTGCTGGCACGTGCAGAGAACTCGATGGAGCAGCAGCATGAAGCCCGGGTCAAACAGGCAGCGAATGCCATGCGGGAGGCCATCACACGCACCAGAAACCGCCGCGCCGAACTGGAGCAACTCTCTGCCGAGGAGCGCGCCAAGCGCCAGGCCCGGCTGGAAGCAAGGGTATCGCGGGCCTGCGATCTGATTCAGCGGCGTGTCGATTCATTCAAGGATCTCGCGCGGGCAGATTTGCATGACTACCTGTTCGCCAAGCTGTATCCGGCGGTGTGCCGCTCCATTGAGACAAGCTCCGTCAACGAAAAGTACGTCGGGCAGCTGACCGTTCAGATCCGCAACGAGCTGGGAACTTATCTGGAGAGCAAATGCCGCGAACTTGCCTACCAGCTCGGTGGTTCTATCGGAGAGGATGACGTGCTGACCTTGCATGCTGTGACAGGAACGGGGGATTTATCTGCCCCGGAACAGACCGCCGGCAGCATGGCGGATTATGCCAAGTATGTGCTTCCCGGCATTGCGCTGGCCACTTTCTTCCCGATGGGCATCATGGCATGGGTCACCACGATTGCCGTGCCGACGTTCCTGTTGGACAAGGTCGGTGCTGCAGACGGTTTATCCTCCCTGCTGCGCCGGGTTGGACAAAACGGCGCCCGTTCCCGGCTCAAAGAAGGTGTGCAGGCCTTTCTGCAGGAATTGGAGCGGCTTTCCCTGCAACGCATCAACGACTTCCTCGATCGGACCGGTAAGCAGGTCTGCCAGGCTCAAACCAAACAGATGGAGATGCAGGACTGATCAAACACGGACAGCACTGCGGCTAAAACTATTCTCAACTAAATCACCAACCCCAATCAACCCTCTATGTTAACAGAACATTATACCAAAGCTAAAAAAGATCTCATGCAGTTCGTCAGCAAGTGCCGTGAATTAGGCGAGCGCTTTGGCGACAAAACCCTGAGTAAAACCTTCGACTCCCTGGCGCGAGAGCTGAATGATCTCACGTTCAACATTGCCATCGTCGGCAGTATCAAACGCGGCAAGTCCACGCTCATCAACACACTGCTGGGACGTCGGGATGATGACATCTCGCCCGTCGGGCTGACGGTTTGCACCAGCGCTATCACCAAGTTCCGCAACTACACGGATGACGTTCCTCACGAGCCGCACGCCCTGGTCGAGTACGAAGAGGGAAGCCGTTCGCCAGACCGCGTCACCTACGGCGAACTGCGCGAGCTGGTTTCCCAGAAATACAACCCAGACAATGAGAAAGGTATTCGCTGCATTACGGTGTACGGCGATTTCCCGGCTCTGGGTGCCTGCTGCCTCGTCGACACACCCGGGGCGGATGCCTGCATCGAGCGGCACGGCGAGATGGTTTCGGAAATCCTGCCCAGTGCGGACGCTATCATCATGCCCATCATGGGCACGGAGGCCTGGACCAACAGCGAGCAGGATATGCTCTGCTCCCTGGCGGAGAACACACAGCGGCGCATTTTCTACGTGATCACCAAGGCAGATAAAGTCAGCGCAGAAGATCTGAAGGAAGTTCGTGATTACACCTATGAACACATCGCCCGGGCGGGGATGCCTCGGCCCAGTCAGATCTACAGTGTCAGCGCGAAAACCGTCTTCGACGCCCTTAAGAGGGGAGCAGGGGATGAAGAAATCGCGCGCCTCAGCCGGGAGTGCGGCATCAAAAAGCTTGAGGATGACTTGAGCCAGTTCATGACCCAGAACTCTGTTCAGGGCGCTGATTTGACCCGCCGTCTCACGCAGGCTGTCAATGCTGCCCGAGGCATGCTGGAGCAGCGGCGCGGTACCAACGCAGCCTTTATTTCCGGTCAGATCGGCGACCGTGAGCAGATTAGGGAGGATATCAGCCGGGCTCGGGAGGAGTTCAACATTTTCCGCAAGGAGATTGACAAGAAATTGAAAAATTTCGAGCGTAATTGGGACCGTGCCTGCGAGCAGGGCTTGGACCGCATGGACAGCGTCATTGAACGCGTGGCCGACGTCCTCCGGGATCAGTTCCACAATGATGGCTACTTCGCCTCACTGAAAAATGCCTTCAGGATGGGTTCCATCGTCGCCGGCAAGGTGTCCCGCGAAATCAAGCCCATGGTGGATAGCTTGCAGGATAAACTGGAGAGCACCCTTGAAAAGCTCGATGCGGACTATGCGGAAGCCTGTCAGCTCTACACCAAGCGGGTGGTGGGATCAACCCCGGTGACGGAGACGCTCGGCGTTCTTTCGGTGGGCGGGGGCGCTGCCGCCACCCTCGCCACAGTAACCGTCCCGGCGATCCAAGGCGTTGCCGCAGCAGCTTCTGCATGGGCAGCAGCCGGAGCCGGCGTTGCCGTGGCGGAGGCATCGGCCACAGGACTGCCAGCCCTTGCGGCGTCAGTGTGGGCATGGATAACGGGTGGCTCGACGGCGGTAACCGCAGCCAATACCACAGCAGCTGCTGCCACAACGGCATTAGCCGGATCCATCGTGGCAGCCATCCTGCCCATCGGCATCGGTCTGGCTGCACTCGCTGCTGCCGGTCCCATCGCCCGGTTCATCATTGGCAGTAGAACGGACTCCGCCGTCCGCAAGGCCGTGGAAAACAGCAAGGAAAACATCCGTAAGCAGCTCGAGCAAGCGAAGGAGGCCGTCCTTGCCGGTTGTCAGGAGATGCTGGATGACAAGCAGGCAGCCCTTGACGACCGCATCGCCGAGCTCCGCGAGCGTCTGGGTTCCTTCCGTCCGGAGGACAAGGAACACGCCGAAGCGGAAAATGCTCTCATCGACAACCTCCTCGGCGAGGGAGATAGCCTCGTCCGCTGTGTAAAACTTCTCAACTGAATAGATGACGATGGAACACCAGGATATTTCACAACAACTCCGAGATCAGCTCGCACTGGTCCTTTCGGAATACTATCGCACGCTTGGTTCAAAGCATGACGTGGAAAAAAACTTGCCTCCCGTTCTCAAAAAGTGGAAGTCCATTATTGATATCTACGACATCGTGAAAGGGAAGAAGCAGCGCATCATCGGTGTCTACGGGACGCCCAAGATGGGCAAATCCACCCTGCTCAATAGCCTTGTGCAAGAGGATATCCTGCCGCGTGGCATCAAGCCTGTCACCGGGTCGGTGATCAACATGGAGCGTGATCAGCGTGATCAGAGTGATCAGGAATACCTCGTAACCTGTTTTCGGACAGGCGATGATGGGAAGGAGACATTGTTCAACGTATACCAGCACCCGAACGTTGCGAAAGTTCGCGAGTATTTGGACAGGGTGGCAGGCCAGACTAACCCCTTCGATCGCGTTGAGGTGCGGGGCCCATTCCCCAACGCGCTCGCTTTTTTTCAGGATAAGTATAAACTTCGAGACACCCCTGGTGCTATTAGTAAAGAGGACGCCTTGTCCGAGAATTTGAATCGGGACAGTCGGCGGGCGATTCAATCAATGGAGGAGATTTGTTTACCCCTGTTTTGCGTTTCCTGCGAATCTCTCCAAGAAAAAAATCACGTGCAGTATTATCGGGACTTTTTTGCGGACCGAATCTGCATTTTTGTTATTACAAAATGTGATGATCTGACGGAGGAGGACCGTCTGGAAATACGCAATACGATACTGAATGACTACGGAATTAAAGATGATACAGATATCCCGCTGATCTATACGGGGAAAAAGCAAAAGGAAGATCCATATATCACGCAGGAAAGCTGTGAGATTCTGGAAAAAAAGATCCAGTACATCCTTTCAAAAGACAACGTTGAAAAAGCTTTGCGCAAGAGTTGCAAGCGTGTTGTTGACCTCATTGCTAGAGGGAGTATTGAGTGGCCTGTGCCGAAAGTGACGCTGAAGTATATTCAATATCTGCTGAATGAAAGATAACAAAAGCGTTAGTATCGTTTGATAGGAATTTTGTTATGAAAGAAGAAAAAATAGCTATTGTAGGCGCTGCAGAAGCTGGAAAAACGTGTTACGTCTCGCTGTCTCTGGCTTGTTTGTGTCAGCTGTCGTTTGAGAAAGATGCTAAATATTCCTTGTGGACGAAGAATAAAGAGAATGAGACGGCTTATTTGGCAGACTATCCCCGATTGATGAGCAGAGGTGTTTGGCCGGCAAAAACGGAATTTAAGGTGGAGGGACTTTTCCATTTGGAGTACGACACCATTTTTAGTGGGTTATGCCTAGGAAGGAGATCTGAATGCATGTTTCGGTTGATCGACATCAATGGTGAACTTTGCCGAAAAAGCATGCAGAGTGATGCACGTGCCGTAGAAATACTGAATGCAACTCAAGATGTTAAATATTTCATGCTTATGGTAGATGTCAGTCGGTTGACTGAGGATAAAGATCAGGCGGATACGATTAGAGGGGTGGCTGATCTGCTGGAGCGACGCCTGAGTGAGAAAAAGGAAATTTACCTGGCAGTCGTGTTTACAAAATGCGACCTTCTGAGTCCCCCGGAAAGAGATGCAGGTGCAGATAAGTTGTTGGAAAGGTTTCGGTCAATGTGCGCCAATGATGCCACACAGATGTTTACCAAGACCCAAAAGACTATAAAAGGTTTTTGTGTGTCCTGCGTTTCCAATCCGGAACATCGGCGAACGGACGTCGCTAACGGAGTCGTGGGAAATGGCTCGTGGTCCTGGGAAGATATGAAAGATCAGCTGGGCCCATGGAAGTGGATTTTCGGACATATGACTTCGTTTACGGGAAGTCTTTGGAAGGAAAATTAGTAAAATGGGGTGCTCTTTCGTCAAGAACTTGGATAAATTCCATGGCTGGATATGATCCCGTTGTCTCAAGAAAAAAGAATTGTCTTACTGGGAGCCAGTAATGCCGGGAAGACGAGCTACGCTTCCTTTTCTTTGGCGTGTATGCATCATCTCGCGTTGTCCGGAGAATCTCAGTGTGGTTTGTGGCTGGATGCGTCCGGGGAAGGCAGTCCATACTTGAATGACTTTCCCGCTGCGATGAGTGGAGGGGTATGGCCAGCGCGTACATCATTTCCGGCAGAGCTCGTTCTCCATGTGGAAGTCAAAAATACCATGAGTTCCATCATGCCGAGGGCTTTGGGAAATCTGTTTGTCAAGAATCATCTGGTACGTATTGTTGATTTGCCGGGTGCTTCATGCAATCGCGTTTTCCAAGTGCCGCATGATTTTCCACAAATCGTGGAGAAAACCCGTCCCTCAGAACATTTTATGTTGTTTGTAGATGGTAATGGAGAGTCTGTGCGGGGTGAAGCCATCCATGTGGCTGCGGGTGTAGCGCAGATTCTTTATGAGAGCCTCCATGCTCACGGTACATTGTACCTGGCCATCGTTTTCAGTAAATGTGATCTGTTGGGGGCGGAGCCGAATCGGCTTGAGAGATTCAGAAGAGAATTCCTGAACACATATGGTTCGTATATGACGGAGGTCTTGGCGAAGGGAGTGTGTGAGTACTTTTGTGTTTCATGCCTGCCCGAGCCGGGACACGTCACTGAGACACTGCATGGGCGTGCTGCGAATCAGGATTGGTCATGCCGTGATATGGTAGATCAGCTGGCGCCGTGGAAGTGGCTTTTCTGGCACTTGGATTGAGGAAACAGATGGGTAGGGAAGACCATCATCACAGATGAGATGCCGTATGAATCAGAAGTTGGAACTAGTTTCGTGGCGCTTTCTGGGAGGAAGCGTTGAGATTGATAAGTCTGTTGATCCACCTGAAGCTGTTATGGGTGAAGTGATGGATGCCCGTACGTTGCTTTTTCAGCCTTATCCCGGGATATTGCCCAACATTAGCAGACAATTTTGCAAAGCATCCAACGAGTTTAACAAAGCAAAGCTTGGATGGATCAATGTGCCATTGCATGCCAGCGGACTGAGAATGATGGCAATCTACTTCGTCTATCAGAGATCTCGTGCGTTCTGGAATGGTTTGGAGGTTGTTTATGAGCCCACACCGGGAAACACCAAGGCTATCAGTCATCTCATGGCCTATGAGCCGGAGCAACTGTGGAGTCTTTGGCCGAAGCTCCCTCAGCAAAGCGGTGGCGCGGTGGATATTGTGGCGATTCCGACAACTGAATGGGATGGTAAATCCGCAGCCCTGAATTTTCCTAGGTCAGACGAAGATGGTTTGTACACAGGGGTAGTTCCTGTCCGTTGGAAGTCCTTTGTGCATGTTCTCCGCAATGGTCATGCAACGCAGGAGGTGAGGCATGCTGCGGGAGAGAGAAAACGCAGGTTGAAAACAGCAGTGGAAGATGTCGGTATGAGAGTAAAAGGCGTCATGGGTGAGGGAGTAGCTGCTGCTAAAGATTGGATGAAGAAGAAGTTAAAACATTAATGACTATTATTTTATGATGAATCAGTTTAAGTTTGTATCGTGGAGATTCTTAGGGGGAAGCGTGGAGATAGATAAGTCAGTCGATCCTCCCGATGACGTCGTCAATGAGGTGTTGGCGGCACGCTCGTTGCTCTTTCAGCCTTACCCGGGTATCCTTCCTAACATATTCAAGCAATTTTGCCAAGCCTCCGCTGACTTTAACCATCGAAAAAAGTCTTGGATCGATGTGCCGCTGCGGAAGAGCGGTTACCGCATGCTGGCAATCTATTTTGTTTACCAGCGTTCCCGCTCGTTCTGGAATGGATTGGAAATGGTCTATGAACCAACCGATGAGAATACACGGGCGGTAAGCCATCTGATGGCATATGACCCCGGGAAGCTGTGGGATTTTTGGCAACAACTGTCACGGGCAAGCGGCGATTCGGTTTCCGTCCAAGAGATGCCCGGTGCCTGTTGGGATGGGCAGTCGGCAGCACTCAACTTCCCCCTGCCGGGGCAGGATCGCCTGTACACGGGCAGAGTACCCGAAAACTGGGAAGAGTTTGTGTCCTCTAAGTCGGAGCCGGATAGACAGCCGGAGGTACAGGAAGAGGAGAGCTCAACAGGGTGGAAAAAGGCTGCTGTCGCCGTGTTGGGGTGTGTGGTTGTGGTCGCTGCGTCATGGGGAATATTATTTCCTTTTTTTCGGGAAGCGCCGGTCATAGCGACCGGCGCTGAAATCGAAGAGGTTGAAGAGAGTGCTCAGACCAAAGCTGCCGAGATGAGTGTAGATCAGCAGCAATCTTATACTCCGGGGACTCAGGCTGACATGATGGAGCTTTTGGTGGCTCGGAGATCCGGCTATGCGTTTCGGGATGCCCGAGAGATGCAGCGCTGGCTCAATATGGAGAAACGGGATCCCCAGGCAGCAGAGGACCTGGCAAGACGACTGGTTGAGCAGAAGAGGGCTATACCCTTGTGTGAGGGAGAGTCGTACGCATGCACGGTGGTGGTGTCGTCCGATACTGGTGATTTCGTTTGCCCGTCGGCTCTCTTACTGAAAACGCCGGACACAACACCCGCCTCTGGTCGTCAACCTTGATTCGCTGTTTCACCTTTTACTCTAATGATATCGTGATTAACTGACACCACATCGTCCTATGAAGCCAACCAACTACCTGCGCTCTCTCCTTCCTCTGTTACTGTCTGCCGCGTGCCTGTGCCAGGCGGATACTCCCGCTGAAATTCTCAAACGTGCCCGCCGTGGTGACCGCATAGCCATGCGCCAGATTGGGCACCGCCTTATCCGGGGTGATGGTGTTCCCCGTGAAGTGAGTTCAGGCATTGGCTGGCTGGAAAAGGCGGCGGGTGAGGGAGATGATGTGGCGATGCTGATGCTCGGCGATATTTACCGCAACGGCATTGGTGTGTCCAAGAATATGCGCAAGGCTATCCGTTATTATGAAAAAGCGGAGGAGGCCGGTAGTGAGGTGGCTGTTAAGCGGCTCGAGAAGTATCGCCCCGATGCTAAAGACAGAAGGGTGGTGAAGCGGGCAGTGAGAGCCCCCTCAGCAGAACGTTCCTCGGAAGCTGCGGGAGCCGGGGGTAAAGGGGCGTGCGTTCAGTCTAGTGGGGGAAAGAGGGATGATGATGGGGCTGAATCTGCTGCTATCGCCGATTTAGAGCTGGAGACTCAGCAGGAGGAAGAAGCGGCAGGGTGGAGCAGTACCGGAAGTAGCAGTGTGAACAGAGGTGAGAATCAGAAGACCGTTGAGCGTCTCACTCCTGCTCAGCGTGAGGCACGAGAGAAGCTTGCGGCTCAGGGAATTCGCGAATATGAGTATTCCCGTAGGGCGGTTGGGGCTGCTGAGAACGGGGATGTGGCGCTGTTGCAGTTGCTGCTCGATGCTGGTGTCCCTCTCAATGAGAGAGGCAGAGCGGGACTGCTTCATGCGGCGGTGAAGGGTGGACAGACTAAGGCGGTAGCTTATTTGATCTCCAAGGGCGCCAGGGTATACGCGACAGATGCATCGGGGAAAACGCCACTGCACGTGGCTGCAGCATATGGCAAGGCTGATGTGCTGGAGCAGCTGCTGAAGGCTGGTGCCAATGTGGGTGTGGTCGACAGTCATGGCTATACACCGTTGCATGCGGCCGTGTCAGGTGGACAATCTGGTGTGGTGAAACTCTTGCTCAAAGCGGGTGCACGCCTTGAGGCTGTATCCCGAGAGGGGGAGACTCCGCTGTATTTGGCGGTGGCAGCGGGAAATGCCGGAATGGTCAAATTTCTCCTCTCTTCAGGGGCGCAAGTGAATCCGAAGAATGGTGAGTATGAGAAGTCGCTCCTCGAAGCGGCCGCTGATCATAAGCATTGGGATGTTTATAAAATCCTGCGGCAGGCTGGTGCAAAAAATTGAACTTCCAACAGAATATGCGTACCATGAAATATTTCCGATTATTGAAACTGTGGATGGTCATGTCACTGGGGTTCTGCGTTTGCACTTCCTGTGAGCAAAAGCCGTCTCCCGAGGAAGCTGTTCAGCAGCTTGCCGCGATGGGTATTGACTTTAAGCATTATGAGAAGAGCTTGTTTGAAGCCATAGCGTCAAATAACGTCCATGTTGTCAAAATGCTTTTGGCAGCCGGGGCGAGTGTCCACGCTCTCAATCAGGAGGAATTAACTCCGTTGTTGGCCGCGACCGTGCAAGGACGGAAGGAAATCGTAGCCTTGCTGCTGGATTACGGTGCAGATGTGAACGCGGCTCACAAGCACGGAGTAACATCGTTAATGGTAGCAGCTTTATGTGGATTCCCTGAGATTGTGGACATGCTTTTGGATGAGGGAGCGTCAGTCAATGCTTCTGCAGAAGGGATGACGGCTTTGCATGCTGCTACAATCGTTGAATCCCGGGGTTCATACAAAGGCGTGAAGCCGACGGAGGATCTCGGGATTCGGGCTGAAGTCGTCAAACTCCTGCTCCAACGGGGTGCCAACGCTAATGTCACGGGGTTAAAAGGAATAACACCGCTGCATTGTGCCGCAGAATTCGGTAACACTGAGGCCATTCGCCTGCTGATAAAGGCTGGTGCTAATCTTAACGCCTTGGATGAGGATGATGAGACGCCCCTTTACAAGGCCATCCGAAAAGAGCATACCGATGCCGTCAAGCTGCTTCTGAACTCAGGAGCTAATGTGAACGCTGGACAGAAAGAGCTGCTGACCGAGGCTTCGAGGCATCGTAATTGGGAAATCGTCGATCTTTTATTGGAAGCGGGAGCGAAGAAGTGAACGTGGGTATGCTATGAGCATTTGGGAATCTTGGAGAAATAACAAACAACCTATCATAGAAAAATGAATCAGTATTATGTCAGTAAGGGGGGGGACGCAAAGGAAGGCCCCATGAGAAAAGAGGAAATACTAGCCCGTTTGGAAGCAGGGGCTTGTCAGCCTGAGACCTTGGTCTGGTGTGAGGGGATGAGTGGTTGGAAGAGTATCAGTGATTGCTTTGCTCAGGAAATGGCATCTGCTCCTGGGGGAGCGTCAACAGATGTACAACAGATGCAAGCCGCATCGGCAGTTGCGGAGGAGCCTCTGCAACAGTCGGTTCCAGTAGATGGAGAGCCTTTACTGCCGCAGAGGGTCTCTGCCGGTGCCAATGCAGCGGCTTCGCCATCAGCACAGGTGGGCACCCCGATTGCCCCTCCTCCGCTGCCGCAGGGATTTCTTTCCACCCCCACTGTGTTCCCTCAGACAGCTCCCCCGATGCATGCAACCGTATCTGCCTCCGCGATACCGTCGTATCAAACGACCCCACCACCGTTGCCTCAAGCTTTCGTCCAAGCCATGACCGCATCACCAGCACCGCCTCCTTTGCCGGGCACCCCCGTTGTGCGCATGTATTATGTGATCGTCGCGGGGCGTGGACAGTCCGGACCCTATCGGGAGGATTTGTTGATGAAACAGGTTCAGACGGGTGCATGCCCACCTGGGTCTCTCATTTGGACGGAAGGCATGCCGGGCTGGGAACCTATCGAGAATTATTTTAAAATAGGTGTTGGCATGGGCGTGAATGGAATCGTTCAAGGTGCTGTTGCTTCTGTTTTTAAGAGCGATATTTACTATCCTCATACGGCTATTTTCGCATGCTTGCGACGGTATTTCAAAGTATCGGGGAGAGCCTGCCGAGCGGAGTTCTGGTGGTTTTGGTTGCTGTATATGACATGCTATACAGGGGCCCAGATTGCTATAGAAGAAAGGGAGGATGAATGGGCGCTGGGGTTGATTATGGCGTGTTTCGTGCTCATTATTCCTGTATTCACTGCGTTTGTGAGGCGTATGCATGATATAGGTAAGTCAGGTATTTGGTGTATTGTCCCTTTGGTCAATCTGTTCTTGGCTGCATTTCCTTCCGAGAATAGGCCTAATATGTACGGAGAGCGACCAGCTGGTCCGAGAGAATAAAGCGCTTGATGTCGGAATAAGAAATGATGCGGAGTTATGAAAGAATACTATCTTGCGGAGTCGGATGGTCGAAAGAAAGGTCCCCTTAGCAAAGAGAAGATTATTGCACGCCTGATTTCCGGCGCATGCTCGCCCAACGCCCTTGTGTGGTGTGAAGGAATGAATCGTTGGGCTCCGATAGGGCAAGTGTTTGCTCAGGAGTTGGGGGCACATCAGTACCTCACGGGTGAAAAAGCACCCTCGCCGGAGTTAGGGGGGCTGTATTATATTTGTGCTCCGGGGAGAGACAAGGAAGGGCCTTTTTCCGAGAAAGATATCCGGACACGAATGGCTCAGGAGCTTTACCCACTGGGGAGTCTTGTGTGGTGTGAGGGAATGCCCGATTGGGAGCCTGTTGAAAAACGCTTCCGTCCACGCAGCCCTTCACCGTCATCCGTGCTGGAGACCGCTCGCGAGGCCGTGGGACTGAGCAGGCTGGAGGGATTCTCTTTTAAGTCATTCTTCGGGGAGATTTTCCGCCGGCACGGCAGCCAGGACGCGGTTAACTTGTTTTGCTGTGGCTCGGAACGCACAACACCCAGCATCCTTGATGTGAAGGCGACATGGCCGGCTCCGTGGGTCTTCTCCCGCATGATTGCTTTCTGTCTTTTGCTGTACTGGGGGTTTGGTTGGGCACTGGCCGAGTTTGGAGTTATGAATCTTGTACCTGGGTTGATGTTTGTCGGCTGCTTCGGCATCCCATTCTGCGTATTGGTTTTGTTCTTCGAGATGAACATCAAGCGGGATGTTCCTTTTTATGAGGTCGTTAAATATTTTCTTTTGGGCGGGCTGCTGTCATTGATCTGTTCGTTGTTGCTGTTTCGACATATGAGCCTTGGCGACGCACCGGTGTGGGCAGCTTTCGCGGAGGAACCCGGCAAGCTGATCGCAACACTGCTGATTGTGGGAGCGGCGTACCGGCGTGGCAATGTTTTGCAGGGGATGCTGTTCGGCTGTGCCGTCGGAGCGGGATTTGCGGCGTTTGAAACCGCTGGGTACGTCTACCGCTTTACCGGGGCTTATTACAACCTGTTGCTTACAGGCAGCGTATTCGTTGAGAACGAAGTCTCCCTGAGTGCGCTTGCTCCCTTCATCGACAGAGGGTTGCAGTTTTATCAGATCGGAGGGTCTGCCTTCCCTATGGAAGTCTGGAACAGCAATCCCAGGGCCTGTCTTGAGTATCTGGCATCCAGTCTCAACCCGGACAGTGTCCTGATGATTCGTGCACTTTACACGCCCCTGTGTCATGTGATATGGACCGCCATTACGGCAGGTGCATATTGGCACGTGATGAATTTGCGCCGTCAGGAGGGACAGGAAGCAACGGATTTCGTGGTCGGTGTGGGCAACAGGAAGGTGAATTTGGCTATCTTCTGCGACAAGCGTTTTTTATACATCGTCGCCATACCTGTACTGCTGCATGCTTTCTGGAACAGCGAGCTGCTCATGGATTACGGCCACGTGCGCAACCTTGCGATAGGGGCCGCTGGCTGGGTAATGGTTGCCTTACTCATTCAAATGGGCATCAACCAAGTGAGTCGGGAAAAGGAGGAAGCGTTAAAAGCCGTGGAGGGGCATGCCGCTCACTTGGAAAAACAAGGAGGAGAGAATAGGCATTGATGGTTCCGGCTTCAGGAAGGATGGCTGAGAGGTTGGTGTTCTCTGCGTGAAAAACTCATGTTTCTAGATGCTGAATTCGCAAAAAGAACGCAGATGTTTCCCTTTTTCTTTCCTGTGCTTACGCAGTTGAGACTATTCCCGGTGTGTTGTATTTGATACAAATTACGTGCCATCAGTCAGTGCCCCCTCGGAAGAGGCAGTTGCATTAGCGATGCTCTTCCTTGCATGGCCGCACCTCACGGGAAACGTGGGCTGCTTCTCTGGGCAGGCTCATGAGCTCTTGAGAGAGGTGGGGTGTCATATCACAAACCATACCAGCAGGGTGGTGAATAGGATGAGAGTTGGCAGGGTCACCCAAAAAAGACCGCAGGTAAGTCGCCAGATCACCGTAAGCACTCAACCAAAACCATTGTAGGCAGGCGTGCGAAAATAGAGGCCTATGTTTACATTGCCTCAAAACACCATCGCCTACCTGCTCAAGGAACCCATCGACATGCGCTACGGCATGTTCCGCCTTCAGGGAGTCATTGCTCAGCTCATGCAGCAGCCCATGCCACGGGGAGTGTTCTGTTTTTCTGCCAACTTAAAAGCACGGCGTGCTCTAGGCGGTTTGGTTCGATGGCACGGGGTTGTGCCTTTTTTGCAAACGGCTGGAAAAAGGCACTTTCACTTGGCTTTGACCAGCCTCTTCCAGTGAGGAAAGATGGATACAGATCACACCATCTGCTCTGGGGCTTTTGCCGGACGGCATTGAGCTGAATCCATGCATGAAAGAGTAAGCACTCAACGAGCTCCTGCTCTCGTGTCCGGGAGGGGAGTTCGTTGAGTGCTTACTTATAACAGAGGTGAGCTTTCGGTGTAGATGGATGGCCGGATGGTTGTGGTCATGCTGAAGTAAAGGGTGAATGATATCAGGGTGTGTATGGCTTATGATCAAAGGACTTTCGTTGCAAGGGAGTATTGTGTCGCGGTGGCGGGTTGTTGTGTCCGGTTTGTCGGGGCTCCTTTTGCGCGGGCATGAGGGGGACGGGGGGATGGGGTGTTTTATAGAAATAAGCATGGGCGATTATGATTGATAAACCTATACGGACGGAGCCGGTGTGGCCTTATGTGCCGGAGCCTTGTCTGTACGGACCGTGGCCGATTGCTGTGCTGATGGTTGGTTCTGCGCAGGGGAATGCTGTCGGGCAGTAATATTGGGGTTGTATTATGCGCACGGTAGCCTGCGTTTTTTGTTAACATGGGGAGATTCCTGTTGAGAGGGATGAGTCGGGGTTGGAGGATGATGCGGGGGAGGGGGAATGATGATGCCGTTGCCGGAAAGTTGAGTTTCGGTGTTGTGGTTTCCGATTTGTCTATTCACGAATGGGATTGGGGTGTCACTCTGGCATTGACTCGCGGGGGGGATGGGGGTATGCTGGTGGTATGAATGAGACGTCTGAGTATAAGGTGGCGGATATGGGCCTGAAGGATTGGGGCAGTAAGGAGATTGCTGTGTCGGAGTTTGAGATGCCGGGCTTGATGGCGTGCCGGGAGAAGTATGGCCCGTTGCAGCCGCTGGCCGGGGTGCGGATTACGGGGTCGCTCCATATGACGATTCAGACGGCGGTGCTCATCGAGACGCTGGTGGCACTGGGTGCCCGGGTGCGTTGGGCGAGTTGTAATATTTTTTCGACGCAGGATCATGCGGCGGCGGCGATCGCGGCTGCGGGGGTGCCGGTGTTTGCGTGGAAGGGGGAGTCGTTGGTGGAGTATTGGGATTGTACGTGGAGGGCTCTTTGCCATGCGGATGGTCTCGGGCCGCAGTTGATTGTGGATGATGGGGGGGATGCGACGTTGCTGATTCATAAGGGCTATGAGATGGAGGAGGGGGATCCGTGGGTGGATTCGCCGTCCGAGTCGGAGGAGGAGGGGGTGATTAAGGCGCTGTTGAAGCGTATCGCTGCTGAGCAGCCGGGGGTGTTCCACCGCTGGTTGCCGGAGATTAAGGGGGTGTCGGAGGAGACGACGACGGGGGTGCACCGCCTGTACCAGATGGAGCGTGAGGGCCGTTTGCTGTTCCCGGCGATTAATGTGAATGATTCGGTGACGAAGAGTAAGTTTGATAATCTTTACGGTTGCCGGGAGAGTTTGACGGATGGGATTAAGCGCGCGACGGATGTGATGATCGCGGGTAAGGTGGCGGTGATTTGTGGTTATGGTGATGTGGGGAAGGGGTGCGCGCAGGCGTTGCGCGGGTTGGGGGCTCAGGTGGTGGTGACGGAGGTGGATCCGATTTGTGCGCTCCAGGCGGCGATGGAGGGGTACCGTGTGCTGACGGTGGAGGATACGCTGGGCTGGGGGGATATTTATGTGACGACGACGGGCAATTGTGATATTATTACGTTGGAGCATATGGAGCGCATGAAGGATCAGGCGATTGTGTGCAATATCGGCCATTTTGATAATGAGATCCAGGTGGCGCGGCTTCAGGCTCGTGAGGGGATCCGTTGCGTGAATATTAAGCCGCAGGTGGATCAGTATGTGTTCCCGGATGGGCATTGTTTGTATTTGCTGGCGGAGGGCCGTTTGGTGAATCTGGGCTGCGCGACGGGGCATGCGTCGTTTGTGATGAGCAACAGCTTTACCAATCAGGTGCTGGCGCAGATGGCGCTTTGGCAGGGCCGTGATTCCCGCCCGGTGGGGGTGGAGGTGCTGCCGAAGTTGCTGGATGAGGAGGTGGCCCGGTTGCATTTGGCGAAGTTGGGTGTGCATTTGACGAGGTTGACGCAGAAGCAGGCGGATTATATCGGTGTGCCGGTGGAGGGTCCGTTTAAGAGTGATGCGTATCGTTATTGAGGGTTGCTGTTGTTGATGCTTCTCCGGTACTGCTGCGGGGGTGAGCAGGGCGGTGTTGCTGTTCTGTGAGTTGCCCGCTGGTGCCGGTGGTGGTGCTATCAGGTGTGGTGCTTATGGAGAATGCTGAGTTGCAGGGGGAGCTGGATTGGCTCTACGGGGTGCAGCAGTTCGGGATTAAGTTGGGCCTGGAGGGGGTTACGCGTTTGCTCCGGGTTTGCGGGGTGCTGTACCCCAGGGCTTGGGTGATTCATGTGGCGGGGACGAATGGGAAGGGGTCGACGTGTGCGTTCGCGGAGTCGGTGGCGCGCGCGGCGGGGTACCGGACGGGGTTGTTTACGTCGCCGCATTTGGTGGAGTTCCAGGAGCGTATCCGGGTGGATGGGGTGAATATCCCGGATGAGGCGGTGGTCCGCCTGATCCGCCGGGTGCGTGATGTGGTGGCAGGCTGGGATCCGATGCCGACGTTTTTTGAGTTGGTGCTGGCGGTGGCGATGTTGTATTTCGCGGAGCGTGAGGTGGATGTGATTATTTTGGAGACGGGGATGGGCGGCCGCCTCGATGCGACGAATGCAGTGCCGAAGGATGTGGCGGTGCTGGCGCCTATCGGGCTGGATCATACGCAGTATCTCGGCCATTCGCTGTATGAGGTGGCGGGGGAGAAGGCGGCGATTCTCGCCTGGCACCGGCCGGCGGTGTCGGCGCCGCAGGAGCCGGAGGCGTGGCGCGCGGTTCATGAGGCGATGCTGCGGATGGATACGGAGTGCCGTGTGGTGGCGGAGGAGTGTTCGCTGCCGCTTGGTTTGAGGGGGGCACACCAGCGGCGGAATGCGGCGCTGGCGGTGGCGGCGCTGCGCGCTTTGCCGCATTTCTTGTGCTCGGAGGAGGAGTTGGCCCGCGGGTTGGCTGAGGTGCGCTGGCCGGGCCGTTTTGAGGAGGTGGCGCCGGGCGTGATTATGGATGGGGCGCATAATCAGCATGCGATGCGGGTGCTGGTGCGTACCTGGCGGGAGGTTTTCGGGGAGGCGCGGGCGCGCTGTGTGTTCGCGGGGTCGGCGGATAAGGCGCTGGATGAGGTGCTGGAGTTGCTCGATCCTTTGGTGTGTGAGTGGATTTTGCCGCCGGTGCGCTCGCCGCGTATTTTGCCGGTGCCGGAGTTGGCGGAGCGGGTGCGCGGGGTGTCGCAGGCGCCGGTGCGGTGCCCGGCGACGTTGGCGGAGGCGCTGGATGAGGTGCTGGGTCAGGGGGCTCCCGGGACGCTTTCGGCTCCGGCTGGGTTGACGCTGATTTGCGGTTCGTTTTTCCTGCTGGGTGAGGCTAAGGCGCTGATGCAGCAGGCACAATACCGCTCGACAGCTCAGTGAGTAAGCCCGCTTTGCGGCAGGGAGACGGGGTGCGTGTGCATGCCGTGGGTGGAAGCGTGTTGCGCACGCTGAATTTGCTTGACCTGTGCCCCGTTTTAGAGTAGAAAATCATCAGCCCATGTTAAAGAAAATCATCACTGTTTCGGCTTGTGCTCTGGTGCTTACCCAGTGCAATACTCTGGAGTCGGATTGCCGCGCGATTGCTCAGCGGGAGGCTCAGATTGCTCAGGAGACGCCGGGTGATTATTTTATCGGACGCCGTTACTATGTGCCGAGTACCCGCTTCTGGGGTTATGTGCGCCGCCCGCAGCAGAGTTGGCGCGAGGCGAAGCTGGTGATGATGGATGAGAGTGTGGTGCGTACGCCGGATCGCGGCTGGGAGGATCCGCACCCTCAGGCGACTTATGGTAAGGATCAAAATACGGAGTATGTGCTGACGGGCCGCCTGACGGATGAGAAGGTGTACGATCCCGGCAGTAATCAGGTGCTCCCGCTGTTCCGGCCGACGTCGTTCACGGTGCGCAATAAGAAGCCCGGTTTCCTTTTTAAGCCGTCGGAGGAGTACAGTACGACTTATGTGACGCTGTTCCCCGCGGTGATGCCGACTCCGCAGCAGGTCATGACGCTCGGGCAGACCTCGCCATGAGTTGTTGATGCGGTATTTCTGCCACGCTCTCCCCCCCTTTCCCCGGTTCTTTTCCTGTCCGTTTTTTCATTCAAGTGCTACTAACCTACCACCCCGTACATGTCCCAAAGCAAAATCATCGCCGGTCTTGAAATCGGCACCTCCAAAACCTGCATGGCTGTCGGCGAGATCAAGCCGGATGCCACCACGACGATCCTGGCCATTGGCGAGGTGCCGAGTGCGGGTGTGCGCAAGGGCGAGATCGCGGACCCGAGCATGGCCCGCCAGTGTATTTGCGATGCCTGGCAGCTGGCGCAGGATATGGCGGATGTGGATATTTTGTCGGTGGTGCTGTCGGTGACGGGGGATCACATCAAGGGTGAGAATAACCAGGGGTCGTACCGCTTGCCGGATGATGAGGACATCATCGAGGAGGAGCATACGCGCTATGCGCTCCAGAAGGCCCGCCACATGGAGATCAGCAGTGACCGCCTGGTGGTGAGTTGCGAGGAGGGCGGATATTCGGTGGATGGCCGCCGCGCGACGTATAATCCGGTGGGGCTTGCGGGGCGTACGCTGGATATTAATTGCCATGTGGTGCATGGTATCAGTACGCGTTTGCAGAATTCGCTGCTTTGTGTGCGCCAGGTGCCGCTCGAGGTGGAGGATATGGTGTTTGCGCCGATTGCGACGGCTCAGATGGTGTTCACGCGCCGCCAGAAGGATGCGGGGGCGTTGCTGATTGATATTGGGGCGGGGACGACGGATTATGTGTGTTTCAAGGATGGTGAGATTATTGCTTCCGGCTGTGTGCCGGTGGGCGGTAATGCGATCAATCAGGATATCATGCAGCTGATTGGGCAGCGTGTGTCGATGAAGGCTGCGGAGAAGCTGAAGTGCACGGAGGGTAATGCCTGGGGCGATGTGAAGGATCATTCGATGGCGCATTACCGCAGTGAGAATGGTTTGCATGATGTGAGTGTGCGCCGTGGGGCGCTCAATGAGATTATCCGCAACCGCCTGTGTGAGATTTTGCTGCTGGTGCGCGAGAGTATTCCGCGTGAGTTGCTGCGCCGCAATGGAATTGGTGTTTATTTGTGCGGCGGTACGAGCCTGATGCGGGGCTTGGATGGTTTGGCGCAGTATGTTTTCGGGACGGAGGTGTTCCAGCCGCCGCCTTTGGTGCCGGGGCAGCCGCATTCCTACCAGTCGGATCCGCGCTACTGCACGGCGATTGGTCTCATCCGCTATGCCCAGATGTTCGACGCGGAGGATGACTACCGCGGCGGTTCCGGCTTCTTCAGCCGCTTGTTCAGTTTCTTTGGCCTTGGCCGTTAATGTTTTGGCTTGAGCTGTCCAGTTCTTTTTGCTGCTATGCTTCCCTATCAGACTATTTCCCGACAGGATGACAAGATTGTGATCGTTGGTATTGGCGGTGCCGGTGCCAATATTCTGCAGTGCTTCGGTGGATCCAGTGCCGATAATGTCCGGCTGTGCTCGATGTCGCTTGATGAGCGCGTGGGCCGTGCCAGCGGAAATGTGGAGTTTCTCCAGCTCGGCGAGGGGATGAACCACGGGCTGGGTTCTGGCGGTGACCCCCAGGTGGGCAAGCAGGCGGCGGAGGGCAGTGCCGGTGATATCAGCCGCCTGATCAAGGGCGCCCGCCTGGTGGTGATGGTGGCCGGGCTCGGCGGCGGTACCGGGTCGGGTGCGGCTCCGGTGCTGGCGCATATGGCTAAGGAGGCCGGTGTTTTCCTGGTGACGGTGGCGGTGATGCCGTTTGCGTTTGAGGGGCGCCGCAGGCGCCAGCAGGCGGATGCAGCGCTGGAGGAGATTTCGCGGTTGTCGGATATCGTTTACTGTTTCGAGAATGACTACATGGAGGAGATGTTCCGCAGCCGCCCGGGGGCGCGCGCGGTGTTTGAGGAGGTGAACCGCTTGCTGGCGAAGGCAACGGCTTCCGTACCCATGCTTTCCTCTTCCCCCGGGCTGATCAACCTCGGGCTGGATGAGCTCGCTACCGCATTGGAAAACAGCGACTCGCGCTGCATTTTCGGTTCGGGGACGGGACATGGGGCTCACCGCGCTGAGGATGCCGCCCGAGCGGCACTGGAGTCGCCGCTGATGTCGTTCAACAATGCGATTGGCCATGCCCGCTGTGTGATTGCTCATGTGGCCGGTGGCGATTCGATGTCGCTGGCGGAGGTGCGCACCACGATGGAGACTGTGCGTGAGGCACTGGCGGATGAGGACGTAACGCTGTTTTTTGGTACGAGTGTGAAGTCGTACCTGGGCGATGAGATGCGCCTGACGCTGATTGCGTCGATTGATGGCGTGGCGTTTGCGCAGAGTCTGGCTGCCAAGGCTGCTGAGGAGGCGGCTGCCAGGCAGGCAGAGCAGGCGAAACAGGCCCGCCTCTCCCAGCCGGAGACGGCGGAGCGCCCTGAGGATGCCGAGGTGGAGGATGCGGCTGATGATGCCAGACTCGCTGCGGGTGATGATGCGGCGGCGGGCGGTGCCGTCTCCCCGGAGGAAGCAGAGCTCCCGGCCGGTGATGCGGCGGATGAGCAGCCCGAGGCTTCCTCCCAGTCGCTGCTCGAACCCGAGGAGCCGGAGTATACGGTGGAGTCCGCTTCCGGCGGCACGGCTTCGGAGTGGGATGCCTACGATGGGGTGGCGGAGGATGCATTCCCGGCGTCGGCTGCGCACGATCGCGCGGCGGCTCAGGTGTTTGGCGGGGAGTTGCCGCCGATGACGGAGGATGAAAGTCTCTTTGATGTGGATGACCCGGCCCCCCGCTACAGCCGTGAGGCTTCCGGCCGCAGTGAGCGGGTCACGGAGAGTGAGCCGGCGGAAACCCCGCTGCCTGCTGCTCCGCTCAGCCGTTATCCCGGTGCCAGCACCGGTACGGTGCAGACCGGCTCCACTTCCGGCCTTCGTGTCACTGTCACATCCGGTGCATCAGTCAGCCGCGCGCCGCGCCAGAGTACTTTTGATCTCGGTTTCAATGACGCCTCTCCCGGTACTCCGCGCTTTGACGATGAAGTGCCGCCGCCCACGCTGGCCAAGGATTTCTT
Organism: uncultured Akkermansia sp.; assembly: GCA_944390825.1. Lineage (GTDB taxonomy): Bacteria > Verrucomicrobiota > Verrucomicrobiia > Verrucomicrobiales > Akkermansiaceae > Akkermansia. Next base: position 47,483 of record CALXRG010000014.1, on the reverse strand, counting down.
CGCCCGCGCAGGCCATGATGCCTCTGCCGGTCCGGAGGGCGGCCATGGTTTGATGCACGGTACTCCGCGCCGCTCGCGCCTCGATGATTTGGATACGCCGCCTTCGTTGCGTTTCAATGATTTCCGGGATATGTTCCCCGATAAGTGAGGCGGGGATTTTCCTGGAAATGCCCTGAGTGTGCAGGCTTGTTTCTGATGGGGGAGCTGTGTGTTGACACCGGCTCCCCTTTTCTGTGGTTGGGGTGGGGGTGGCGACGGGTAGGGGCGACGGGGTGGATTAGGTCAGAGCCATCAATGCGGTTGGCCGCAGGGGTGCTGTTTGCCTGGGGGCTCGTGCCCGCAGGCGGTTGTGCTGCAGGGTTTTTGCAAGCAGCCCGCCGCGCGGCTGGTGGCTCGGCGGCGGTGCGGCGGGGGCAGGGTGGCGAGCGCTGCGGTACGGCGGGGGCAGGGTGGCGAGCGCTGCGGTACGGCGGGTGCCGCGCTGTGCAGGGAGGCAGCGAGGGAGCCGGAAAGCGGGCAATCAGCGGGGGAAAGCGGGCAATCAGGGGCGGCTGTGGTGCTCTTTCCAGCCGCCGCCCATGGCGACGCAGAGGCGGGCGAGGGCCATGCGGATTTGCTGGCGCGTGGAGATGACGTTGAGCTCGGCGGAGAGCCAGGAGCGTTCGGCGGCGGCGACGTTGAGGAAGTTCGCCTCGCCGGCGTTGTACATGCGCAGGGAGAGTTCGGCGGCTTTTTTGCTGGCGGCGGCGGCTTCTGTGTATTGCGGGAGCTGGTTGGTGAGTTTGGCGTACTCAATCAGGCATTCTTCCACTTCGGCAAAGGCGGCCAGGACGACTTTGCGGTAGTTTTGCACGGAGGCGAAGGCGGAGAGTTTGGCCTGGGTGACGTTTTCGTTGAGGGTGGTGCGGTTGAGCAGGATGGTGGAGGCCGAGGCGCCGAGGTTCCAGACGGAGTTGCTGAAGAAGTGGGCAAAGTCGGAGCCGGAGCCGGCACTGGTGCTGCCGGTCAGCGAGAGGCTGGGGAAGAGGTTGGCGACCTGGACGCCAATGTTGGCGACGTCGGCATGCAGGTCATATTCGGCGCCGATGATGTCCGGCCGGCGGCGCAGCAGCTCGGAGGGGAGGTTGGTGGGGACGCGCGGGATGAGGTTGTAGACGGCGGGGGAGGGCATGCGCAGTTTGGCGAGCTGGTCGACCGTGGTGCCAAGGTAGGTGGCCAGGGTGTTCTCACAGGAGCTGATCTGGGCCTCCAGGCTGGGGATGGTGGCGCGGGTGTTCGCGATGGTGGTGCGGGCTTCCGCGACGGCCAGTTCGTCCTCAAAGCCCTGGGCTTTGCGCGCGACGGTGATGCGGTAGGTGCGCTCCTGGTATTCGAGTTGCTCCTGGGCGATGCGCAGGCTTTCTTTGGCGGAGATCCATTGGAAGTAGGCGGTGGCGACGTTGCCGGCGAGTGCGGTGCGGGTGGCGCCTTCCGCGGCGCGGGCGGAGTGCAGACGCGCGACGGCGGCTTCCATCTCGCGGCGCGTTTTGCCCCAGATGTCCGGCGTCCAGGAGGCGGAGAGGGCGCCATCCCAGCTGCCGTGCGAGGTGGAGGTGTCAAAGTTGCCGCTGTTGCCGCCGCCGGCACTGATGCCGACTTGCGGGAGGAGGTTGCTGCGGGTGCTGCGGATGGTGGAGAGGGCTTTGTCGATGGTGATCATGGCGCTGATCACATCGGGATTGGCCAGGTAGGCTTCATGAATGAGCCGGGTGAGCTGCGGGTCGCTGAAGCTTTCCCACCACTGGTCGAGGTCTTGCTGGTCGGAGGCCGGAGGCAGGGCGTTCACCCAGGTGACGGGAAGCTGCATTTCCGGGGCGCCGGTGAAGTTGGGCCCGAGCAGGCAGGAGGTGAAGAGGAGGGCGGCCAGAGCGGAGGGGATGAGGCGTGCAGTCATGTTGTCTGAAGGCGAGAAGAGAAGGTGTTGGTGGAGGTGTTGGTGGAGGCGCCCGGTGGGGCCCCGGCGGGGCTGTGGGGGCGGTTATTCGTGATGCAGGGCGTCGATGGGGTCGAGTTTGGAGCCTTTGTAGGCAGGATACCAGCCGAAGATGATGCCAATCGCCGCCGAGACGGTGACGGCCAGCAGCATCGCGGACGGGGAGGATTCTACCGGGAGCCCCGTCTGGGCTGCCACAATTTCTGAGATGGCCCGCCCTGTCGCGATGCCGAGAATGCCGCCCGTGATGCACAGCAGGACGGCTTCCAGCAGAAATTGCCACATGATGTCGCAGGGCCGCGCCCCAACGGCCATGCGCAGGCCGATTTCTTTGGTGCGCTCGGTGACGGAGACCATCATGATGTTCATGATGCCGACGCCGCCGACGACCAGCGAGATCATGGCGACGGAGACGAGCAGCGTGCTCATGGTTTGTGAGGTGCTCGAGACCATGTTGGCAAATTGGGCGCGGTCGCGCATCTCAAAGTCATCCAGCTCGCCGGGTTCCAGACCGTGCTGGGCGCGCAGGACGGTGGTCATGGCGTCCATGGCGGGCGTGGTGTTGCTGCTGTCGCGCACCTGGACGATGAGACCGTCCACGGTGACGGTGCGCAGCGGGTGCGGGGCGTTGTCGTAGGGTTGCAGGTCGCTGCCCGGGTAGAAGCTCACGGCCGAGGTGGAGAAGGTGTCTGTGGCGGAGACGCCTACCGAGCTGTTGGCTGCGCCGGCTTTGGAGATGGTGGCGCTCGCACTGGAGCCTTTCAGCCGGGTGCGGATGCTCGACCAGGGCAGGATGAGGCAGTCGTCCTTGTCGTTGCCGCCCATGTCAGCCCCCTTGCTGCCCAGCACGCCAATGACGGTGAAGATGACGTCCTTGATGCGGATCTCTTCGCCGACGGGGTCTTTGTCTTCAAAGAGGTTTTTGGCGATGGTGCTGCCGATGAGGCAGACGCGGGCCGAGTCGCGGACGTGTTCGCGGGTGAAGGCCATGCCGTGCTCGACTTCCCAGCCTTCGATGGTCAGGTAATGCTCGTTGCCGCCGACAATGGTGTTGGGCGACCAGTTCTGGTTGCCGACGATGACCTGGTCGTTGGTGCGCACGACGGGGGAGGCGGCGATGACGGTCTCCTGGCAGTGCTCGGTGATGGCATCCGCATCCGCAGCGTAGAGCGAGGCGCGGCCGCCACGGCCGGAGCTGACGCCGGCGGTGTTGACCGAGGCGCCAAAGACGTTGACGACGTCCGCCCCAAGGGTGGTCAGCTGCTGGCTGATTTGCTTGCTCGAGCCGTTGCCAATCTCCATGATGGCGACGACGGCGGCAATGCCGATGACGATGCCCAGCACGGTGAGCAGGGCGCGCATGGGGTTGCGCACCAGGGCGCGGGCGCAGGTGCAGAGGAGGGGCCAGAGTTTCATTTCTTGAGGGTGGCGGAGAGTTCGTCCGAGACGCCTTCCAGGATCAGGCCGTCGCACATGTTGATGGCGCGGTCGGTGAAGGCGGCGGTCTTGGGATCGTGGGTGACGATGATCACGGTGATGCCTTGCTTTCGGTTGAGGTCGCGGAACATGTTCATGACTTCCACCGAGGTGGTGGAGTCAAGGTTGCCGGTCGGTTCGTCCGCCAGCAGGATGCCCGGGTTGTTGATGAGCGAGCGCGCAATGGCGACGCGCTGCTGCTGGCCGCCGGAGAGTTGCGCCGGGGTGTGGTGCATGCGCTCCTCCAGCCCGACGAGGCGGATGAGTTCGAGCGCGCGTTTGCGGATGTCGGCTGTCGGCAGGGCCGGGTGGTGGTAGGAGGCCGGCATCATGACGTTCTCGAGCGCGGAGGTGCGCGGCAGCAGGTTGAAGTTCTGGAAGACGAAGCCGATGCGGTCGTTGCGCAGGCGGGCGCGTTCGTTGGCGTTGAGGCCGGCGACGTTTTTGCCGTCGATCCAGTATTCGCCGCCGCTGGGGTGGTCGAGGCAGCCCAGGATGTTCATGAGGGTGGATTTGCCGGAGCCGGAGGCGCCGGTGAGCGAGACGAATTCGCCGTCTTCGATTTTCAGCGAGATGCCTTTGAGGACGGGCAGGTCGATTTCGCCCAGGTGGTAGACCTTGGTGATGTTTTTGAGTTCAATCACGGTAGGAGATGCGTGTTGGTAAACAGGTGGCGGTGAAACAGGTGGCGGTGCCGGAGGCGCGATGTGGCGCGGCTGGGGAGGGGGTGCTTGCCCGGTGCGGGTGGGCAGGCCGGGGCTGCTGGAGGCCGGGGGCTGCAGGCCGGGGAGCTGCCGTGACGCTGCAGGCCGGGGCTGCTTCAGGCCGGGGAAGCCGCCGGTGCTACAGCCGGCCGGGGAGCTGCCGGGCCGCCGCCGGCCGGAAAGAACCGGCTCGCGCGCGGTGCCCCGGAGGCTCAGGCAGGCCGGGGCGGCAGCTTATGGAGGCGGGGGCGGGCCGTCGTGTTTGGCGGCTTTTTTGGCGGTTTCGTTCGGCTCGGCTCCACCGGTGCCACGCTGGCGGCGCTCGGGCCGTTTCATGGCAAAGAGGTTGTTGCTGCCGGCTTCACCGGCTTCGGCCCCGGCGGTGACGTGCGAGATGCCGGTCACCAGCTCCATGCCTTCCTCGAGCTGTTCGCCGGGCATCGGCTGGATGACGCTGCGGGCGCCGTTGCTGTTGCCCCGCAGGACGCGCACCGGCGCGACTTGCTTGTCACCGACCTTGCGCCAGACAAGCGCGGGTTTCATCCCTTCGGGGAGCTCGGGCCGCTGATCCGCCATGCTGCCGGTTTGCGCCTTGTCTGCCGACTGGCCGGTGCCTGCGGGCGAACCGTTAGCTCCAGTGCCGGATTCACCGGCCGCTACAGCAGGAGCACCAGGCGCGGCGGGACCACCAGGCGCGGCAGGAGCACCTGGCCCTGCACCCGGCTCGCCCGGTCCCGCAGCCTTGCCGCGGAACTCGCCGGCAACCATGGCCGGATCAGGCCGGAAGTTGAAGGCCGCATCCGATACCAGCAGGACATCCTCCTGTTTCTCGACGATAAACTCCGCGCTCGCGCTCATGTAGGGCAGCAGCTCGCGGTTGGGGTTGTCGATGTCCACCTCCACGATGTAGGTCACGACGTTGGAGGTCATCGTGGCGTTCGGACGGATTTTGTTCACCGTGCCGGAGAAACTGCGGTTCGGCAGGGCATCGACAGTGTACTGGACGGTCTGCCCGGGTTTGATCTTGGCGATGTCCGCTTCGTTGACGCTGGTCCAAATCTGCATCTTGGACAGGTCGCGTGCGACAAGAAAGAGGGTGGTCGCGCTCATGTTGCTCACCACGGTCTGGCCGACGTTGACCTGACGCACCACGATAGTGCCGTCTACCGGGGTGCAGATGCGGGTGTAGTCGCGGTTGCGCAGTTCGCTTTTGAGAGCGGCCTCGGCGCTCAGCAGGGTGGCCGAGGCGTTGAGCTGCTGGGCTTCGGCGGTGAGCAGTTGCGCTTGCGCTGATTCGAGGTTGGCCTGGGCGCTTTCCTTGGCGTTGACGTATTCGTCATAGCTGAGCTGGGAGAGCGCCTCACCCACGCCCAGCTTTTGGGCGCGGTCGAGGTCGCGCGTGGCTTTGTTCAGGTTGGACTGCGCCTGGGAGATTTGCGCCTTCGCGGAGGCGACGGCGGCGTCGGCCTGGGAGATTTGCGCTTTCGCCTGGGCGACGGAGGCTTCGGCACGCTGGATGTCCAGCTCGACGATGGTATCGTCGATGCGCGCGAGCATTTGCCCGGCTTTGACTTCGCTGCCGTAGTCGATGCGGTTGCCGGCCGTATCGAGGCCGAACTCCTTGATTTCACCTGTCACCTGAGCGCCGACATCCACCAGCTCCTGCGGCTCCAGTGTGCCGGTCGCCTGCACTTTGCTGATGTAATCGCCCCGCTCGATTGCCGCAGTCGTTAACCGGTACTGCGCTTCTGCTGAACCTTGTGTGTAGTACCAGACGCCTGCACCTGCCGCGACAACGGCGCCGGTTACACCCCATTTGTAGATTGCTTTCACTGGCGACATTTTACGGGTCCGCCCTATGAAGTCAAGCCCTTAGAACTCTGCTGTCACTTAAAAAATCTAACGAATCGAATGCTTTTGAAAAAATATTCAGATGCTGGTTTTTTCCGGGTTTTGGCTGTAGATTCCGGGCAGAAGAATGCGTCCTCCCCTTGAATGGGGACTGACGGAATGGGGGAAAGGCGGAACAAGGAACTGGCGGAACGGGGGGGAAGACGGGATGAGGACAGACCGAACAGGGACAGACCGAACGGGGATGGCGGAATGGGACAGACTGAACGGGAACGCCTGGGCTGCCCCCAAGTGCTAATCATCTGCTAATTTACTGCTAAATTAGCAGATAAACATTGACGCCGGTCACTCAGACCCGGTATAATGCGGCTCATGAAAAGGCGGCGTTCCTTACCGGATCTTCATGCTCTGATCGCGGCGCATGCTCAGCGGCTCGTTGAGATCATGGATGCAGCGCTGCCCGAGGCGCAGCACGCGGAGCGTTATATGAGCTGGCGCGAGTTGTACTACCATGCGGCCCCACGGGGGTTGAGCAGTGAGCAATGGTGGCTGGGGGTGAAGTTGCACCGCCGGCAGGCCAGGCGTTATTTGGCGCTGGATGATGGACAGGGAACGCCTTATTCCTACGCTGCCAATGACCTCATCCAGCAAAAGCTGCACGTCATCGACCGGAAAGCCGGCACCTCCATTACGACTGAGGCTCAGTCCGTTTTTTCTGAAAATGAGAGGGAAAGGTACATCGTGACGTCACTGGTGGAGGAAGCTATCATGTCCAGTATGCTGGAGGGGGCTGCCGTAACGCGCTCGGAGGCCCGGGAAATGCTGCGAACCAACAGGCCTCCCGTCAACAAACACGAACGGATGGTGCTGAACAACTACAGTGCCATGCAGATGATCATGGCCAACCGCGACCGTAAGCTCACGCCCGAGCTCGTTCTTTCGTTGCATCGCTGTGTTGTGCAGGGAACACTCGATCAGCCTGACAAGGCGGGGGTGCTGAGAACGGATGCCGATGATGTCCGCATCGAAGATGAGCGCAACGGAGAGGTCATCCACGTGCCGCCGCCGGCATCAAGCCTGCCAAAGCGGTTGGAGAAACTGTGCGCTTTCGCCAATGGGGAGGATGGGGAGTACTACATACACCCCATTCTTCGCGCGATTATTCTGCATTTTCAGCTGGCGTATGATCATCCCTTCGTCGATGGAAACGGCCGTACCGCCCGGTCTCTGTTTTACTGGATGATGCTGCATGCCGGGTACTGGATGTTTGAATTTATCTCCATCTCGCATGAGATTTTTCGCCATGCGGGGCGGTATTATGAGGCTTTTCTCCATGTGGAGGAGGACGACAACGACCTCAATTACTTCATCGTCAATCAGCTGGAGGTCATTAACAACTCCGTAACGGCCCTGTTGGAGTACGCCAGGGCAAAGCAGAATGACTACTGCAGACTGCAGCGCATGCTGGCACATGCTGCGTGTTTCAACTTCCGGCAGATGGAGGTGCTGATGTATTTCCTCCACCATCCGCAGTCGGTGACGAGTGTCAAGATCCAGAGCAAGCGCTTCCGCGTCGCGCTTCAGACGGCACGTACGGATCTGGTCAGGCTCGCGGAACTCGGGCTGTTGCAGTCGAAGTTTGTTTCCAGGGAACAGCTCTTTTTCCCGGTGGCTGATTTGGAACAACGCCTCCGTGACATCGGAGAGGATCTCCGCAACTGCTAATTATCTGCTAATTTGCTGCTAAATTAGCAGATAAGGAGGGCCAGCGCCAGAAGGGTGCCGGCAGTTTGGCAGGAGATGCGGCCGCTCAGATCAGGAGGGGCGTCAGGAGGTTTCGATGGAGCGGATGGGTTTGGCGGGGACGCCGCCGACGATGGTGTTGGCGGGGACGTCGCGGGTGACGACGGAGCCGGCGGCGATGATGGCGTTGTCGCCGATGGTGACGCCCTGGAGGATGGTGGAGTTGGAGCCGACCCAGACGTTGCGCCCCAGGACGATGGGGGCGGGGTTCATGGAGTAGCGTTCGGCCGGGGCGATGCCGTGGTTGAGGGTGGCGAAGACGACGGCGTGGCCGATGAGGCAGTTGTCGCCGATGGTGACGCCGCCCTGGTCCTGAAAGTGGCAGCAGGCGTTGATGAAGACGTTGCGGCCGAGGTGGATGTTTTTGCCGAAGTCTGTGTAGAAGGGAGGGAAGACGCGCAGGGAGGGGTCCACCTCGCGGCCAAAGAGGCGCGAGAGCAGGGCGCGGGTTTCTTCCATGCTGTGGTAGGAGCCGTTGAGTTCGAAGGTGATGCGCCGGGCGGCGTCGCTCATGCGGTTGAGAAAATCATAGATGTCGGGGGTGTTGAGCGGGCGGCGGGCAGCGACGTGCCGGAGAAAGTCTTGGAGTTCCATGGCGGTGCAGGAGGTGTCGGCCTGAGCTTACCGCAAGTGGCGGGTGGCTGGCAAGCTTTTTGGCGTGCATCGGGGTATTTTGCAGCGCAGCAGAGAAGACGGCCCGACAGGAGCCGGACACAGGCGGTGGTAGGGATATTTTCTTCCTACTGCCTGATTTTGGGCTTGCATGGTCTACGGGTAACGGGTAAGCTCTCATCCATATGAATAAAGAGCTGACCCCGGAACAGGAAAAACTGCAGGCGCAGCGCCAGCGCGCTCTGGATGCGGCGATGCTGCAGATCCAGAAGGACTTTGGCGAGAATGCCATCATGCGCCTCGGTGACCACAAGACAATGGAGGTGGAGGTGATCCCCACCGGTAATTTGCTGATCGACCGCGCTCTGGGCGTAGGCGGTTTCCCGCGCGGGCGTATTGTGGAGGTGTTCGGCCCGGAGTCGTCGGGTAAGACGACGCTGACGCTCACCGTGATCGCGCAGGCCCAGCGCGCGGGGGGACTGGCGGCGTTTATCGATGTGGAGCACGCGCTGGATCCGTCCTATGCGGCGAAGCTCGGGGTGAATCTGGATGATTTGCTGGTCTCGCAGCCCAACAGCGGTGAGGAGGCACTCCAGATTTGTGAGGCGCTCGTGCGCTCCAACGCGATCGATGTGATCGTGGTGGACTCGGTGGCGGCTCTCGTGACGCGCCAGGAGCTGGAGGGCGAGATCGGTGACAGTACGGTGGGTGCCCAGGCCCGACTGATGAGCGCGGCACTGCGTAAGTTGACTTCGCTCATTTCCAAGGCGCGGACGATCTGTATCTTTACCAACCAGATCCGTGAGAAGATCGGAGTGATGTTCGGCAACCCGGAGACGACGCCCGGCGGTCGCGCGCTGAAGTTCTATGCGTCGGTGCGTTGCGATATCCGCCGCATCGGCCAGATCAAGGGGACGGATGGTACGGTGTCCGGCAACCGCACCAAGCTCAAGGTCGTCAAAAATAAGGTGGCGGCTCCGTTCACAGAGTGTGAGTTCGACATCATGTACAATGAGGGGATTTCTTCGGTGGGCAGCCTGCTTGACCTGGCGATGGAGTATGACATCGTGCAGAAGCGCGGCTCCTGGTTCAGCTACAATGGCGGTCAGCTTGCTCAGGGACGCGATGGCGCAAAGGACGCCCTGCGCAACAACCCCGAATTGTACGCAGAAATCGAGCAGAAGGTGCGCGGAAAGCTTGAGGAAAAATCTGCCAAGTAGGCGGCGCAGGAGGCCCGGGTGCATGCCGGGGCCTGATGCTGCTGAGCCGCTGGCTTGCCGATCCGACTGGTGCCAGCCTGATGAAATTGCCGAGTCTGCCACGCCTGATTCGCCACAGCAGGGAACCCAAGCGCACAGCGCAGGAGCTCCCGCGGCTGATTGCGTTGCCGCCGGCGCCGCAATTGGCTAATCCCGCCGGGGTGCAGGCGTATGCGGCGGCGTGTTTCGCGGCGGCCGGACTCGCGGACTGGGGTTTCGGCTGGGATCGGGCGGTGAGCCGGCTCGGCTGCTGCCGCCCGCAGCAGAAGATGATCACGCTTTCGCGGCATTTTGTTGCCTGCTACCTCGCGAAGGATGCGGGCATGGTGGTGCGCGTGTTGTTGCATGAGATGGCGCATGCGCTGAGTTGGGAGCACAGCCGCGCGACGGGACATGGCCCGGTCTGGAAGGCTTTCTGCTCCGCCTTGGGGATACCGGATGAGAAAGCCACGGTGCGCTGTGAGCCGTTTGCGGATCCGGTCCGGCGCCCCTACCGCTGGGTGCTTCGCCTGAGTACGACCGGAGAGGTGGTGCGCTACTACCACCGCCGCCCGCCCAGCCTCACGCCCCGGCGCCTCGCAGCCTGCTACATCCCCGGACGCCGCAGGGAAACCTACGGAAAACTGACCCTGCAGGAGTTGCGCGACTCCCAGGCACAGGAGAACCCCCGGCGATGAGCCTCCCGCGGCGCGGCCGGGATTGCAGCGGATTTTTGCCGCCTGACCAAATTTGGCTTGCGTTCGGGGAGAATTCAGGTATGCTATCCCCAACGGGTTCTGTACACACCCGGGCACAATGACTATGGCAAGCGAAGAACTTCAGCAAGTGGAGACCAATTATATGTGCGACCCCGAGGCCGACGGTGGCTTTGTCTACACGACGGTCGAAGCGGCCATCAACTGGATGCACAAGTACTCGATGTGGCCGATGCCGATGGGCACGAGCTGCTGCGCCATTGAGTATATGGCGGCTTCCTGCTCCCGTTTTGATATTTCCCGCTTTGGTGCTGAGGTGAACCGCTACGCACCCCGCCAGGCCGACTTCATGTTCATCTGCGGCACGATTACCTACAAGATGGCCATGCTCGTGCGCCGCATCTGGGACCAGATGCCCGAGCCCAAGTGGTGCATCGCCTGCGGCGCCTGTGCGTGCTCGGGCGGTATGTTCCGCACCTATTCCGTGCTCCAGGGCGTCGACAAGATTGTGCCGGTGGACGTGTACATCTCCGGCTGCCCTCCCCGCCCCGAGGCTTTGCTGCAGGGCCTGATCACACTCCAGAACAAGGTCATGGAAAGCGACCATCCGCTCAAGGGCTTCTTCAAGGAGCACCCGCTGCGCGTCGCCCAGAACGCCGACACGATCAAGACCTCCATCCCCTTCGGAGAGTAAGAGCCCATCGTCTGCCTCATTTCATCTTTACCCTGCATATACGCCGCTATGACTACCGTTTCTGAACTGCAAAACGCCGCTGCCGACAAGATTTGCGCCCGCTTCCCTCAGGTCGGGCGCCAGGAGTTCCGCGGCGATATCAACCTCACCGTGCAGGCCGATGACCTCCTGGACGTGATGCGCTACGCCAAGGAGAGCTGCGGCTTCGATATGCTCCTCTGTGTGTCTTCCGTCGATAACCTCGGCCAGGATCCCCGCTTCGAGGTGAATTACTACATGACGCAGGCTGAGACGGGCGCCAACATGCTCGTACGCTGCCCTGTGCCGGAATCCGATCCGACGGTACCTTCGATGGTGCCGATCTGGCGCTCCGCCAACTGGCTCGAGCGTGAGCAGTACGACCTGATGGGTATCCAGTTCGCAGGGCATCCGGACCTGCGCCGCATCATGATGTGGGAAGGCTACCCCTACCACCCGCTGCGCAAAGACTTCCCCATCTACGGCAAGGAATCCGAAACCGTCGGCCTCGCCTTCACCGAGGTAGCCCCCACCTGCGGCGGACCATTCACAACGCGCCCCGGCGCTACAGCCTCTGAGCGCGAGCCGCGTTCCCGCGGCTGAGGGACGCGCGGTAAGCAGACCGCGTCGCCAGGAAGCACAGGCCCCCTGCGCACTCTCCGCGTTCCCCACACACGAGGCACCCCGCGCACCCACCTCACCCCACCTTGCACCCCGAGCGCCGGTGCGCAGGCCGTGCGCTACTATGCGGCTCCCAGCCCCTCCCGCCGAAAGACCAGACCCTGCGCCCCCTCCCCCGCCCGGTGCCCGAAACGCCGCGCCCATGGCCCCGGCCCCATCCCGAGCAGAAGCAAGGCAAGCCGCCGCCCGGCAGGGACATACTCCCCAAAAAACAGGCTACCTGTCCATTGCCCCGCATGATATAAAATATTCGTGCACCCGCCCGCACCCGTCCAAAGGAAAAACACCACGCCGAGCGGCGAAGAAAGCGCCCTAGTGATAGCAGGAGGCCTCGGCCTCGTGATGATCTTCCAAAACAAAACCGAAGATCCCGCTGCAGACGAGATACATGAGACGGACGGGATACATGAGAAATACGAATCGGTGGAAGATCTGATACACCGGTATAATTTCCTAGCCGAGAACACAGTCAGCCAGGAAAGCGCGGATCGGAACGCCTGCTAACTTTACGCACTCTACTCCTTCATCCGTGCCACACTCATGCTGTGGCACAACCAGCCCGACATGAAAGAGGTCGCCTCGTTGCGTGAGCATCCCGAGCTACTCGAAAAAATGGCAAAAGAAGAAGAAATACTCCAGCAGAACAACTACTACGGCTCCAAATTGCTGAGCAAAGCATATGGAAAAGACGACATAGCACAAAGTCTGGAATCAACCGTTGACTCAAATTACATCTATCTATTATTGCAACAGAAACTGCGGAAGCTCTCCTGCGAAAAACCACCTCTCGACGAAGCCGTATATCGCATCTTTCTATTGGATTACGAAATAGACCTGTACCAGAAAACAGGCTACACAGCATCAGAAGCTGAGATTGAGTTATATGACAAAACATTAATAGGAATATGCAGCCGCCTGATAGCGGATCCGGCATATCGCGACAATGACTTCCTGATCAGTCTGCTGCGATCGAGGCCCTTCATGCCGAGAGCGGAACCGAGTATGAGATCGAAAGGCCCCACCAGATCAAGTCGAAAACCATAGCTCAACAAAAGCCATAGCGCACAACGGCCGATCGAGTGTACGCGTATTGCGTCAAAAAGAAAACGCACTGAAAGGTATAGATGTGTCAAAAATAGGCGCACCCAAGACAGCACAAATCAGGGCCGGTTTGCAAGTTTGTTTCGACAGGAACGGATGGATGTGTGAATTGTAAAATCAAATGCGTTTGGCGTACGGACCCTGAGTCAGGTGGATTTATTTGATTTCGTTGCAGAACACTACATCGAACGTTTCCCGGATGATAAAAACGAGTTGGATTTTTTATGGTTTTTTATGAATATGGAAGAATGCGAAGCACCGTATTGTAGCGACATCAAAGATATGATCAACAAAAGAAATCTCGATCGATTCAGTTACGGAAAGAAAATACGGGATATGATCGGCGATTCTCATTTCAGAAGAAATGATGGACGTTGTCTTTAAGCGCGGCGCCTGGTGCTCGTGCGGCGGCGTAGATCCATGAGAATCTGAACTCCATGAAAAGAAGGGAACGGGGATGAAAAGATTATCCATTGTGATCGCATGGTTGCTCGCTCTATGGCTCACCCTGTGGGCGGGGTGGCGTATCTGCCACTCCGAGTCGGATCCGTGGGATGAAATGTATCCCTTTTGGGGGGAACGGCCGGGCGAACGCTCCTACTCTGTCGAACACCGCTACGGGAACGTAACGTTCCCTGTTCATGTGGTGATGGGCGCGAAAGAATGGGTGTCCCGGCAAATAGAGCAGGGAAATTGTATCCAAGAGCCCCCAATGACGTTGATCTTTCTGTGGCCAGGCTGTATCCTTCGAAAAATTACTCGGTCTGGTGGAGTCGCGGGATGGTTGATTTCGCAGGTACGCGTTATCAGGCGGTAAAGCCCACCTATCTGCTGTTTGATACAGGAGATTGCCTGATCTACCTGTACGATTGGTATACCATGTGCACCATGGACGCTTTGCCTCCTCCGGCAGAAGTCGTAGAGCCTCGGTTGTTGCAGAAATGAACCCTGACGGGTGCAATCAGGTTTAGCGTTTTTCCTGATGATTCGGTGTTATAGGGTAAGCACTCAACCCAGACCACTGTAGGTGTGCGAGAAGAGAGGCCTGAGTTGGATTTTCTTTATAGCTCTATTGTCTACCGGCTCAAGGAATCCATTGACATGCGCTACGGTATGTTTCGTCTCCGGAAAGATCATTTCTGGCTTACTTCACCCGGAGTCAGAATGATGTTGATCTGATGTCGAAGTTGAGAAATCAGCTGCGTAGCTCCGTAGATGGTCATGTGACCATGGTCGTAAACGATTAGATTATCTCCCTCGATGGGATCAAAAATGCCGTTTTTGATCATGTAGGGGACTGGATCAATAAGGTTACAGTACCCTTCCTTTTCTAACCGGATCATGATATTCCGTATATGCGTGTTGAGGAGGTCATAGTCGGCTTGCGTACTTCGGACATTAGGAAGATTAGGGGCGATGTTTGTATGGTACCAGAGTTGGTGGCGTTTGACCAAGGGTATGATTTTCGCATATGAAGGCACAGCTGACTCAGGCGTCGGCATCACAAAAATGACACTTTTGCCAATCGATTTCACTTGATTGCAGAAGGCCATCAAAGCGGCTCTTCCCGTTTCCTCGACTTGTTCAGGGGGGATGGGTTCTCCACTCCATGTTTCAGCAGGTAGGAAGCGCTTGTGCCATCGCTGATGAATAATAATGTGGTGCAAATGAGGGTTTGCTTTTAGCCATTCTATTAAAGTTTCGGCTTTGGGCCGGGTGAATTGTGATTCTGAACCACTGTTTTCTTGATTGAGTCGTCCCCAAAATGGAGTGGCGTACAAATTAAGGTACAGACCTGACCATCCCTCTTGCTTTCCAATAATGTCGAAACCGGGGAAGATGGCGTTGGCATAGCTATCCCCAAGCAAAATGAAGTTTGGCTGTTTGGTTTTGTCTCCTATTTGGAGAACTGGTGGCCGGCCAAAGTCTGGGGAGTTTGGGTTGAGTACGGAATCGCCGTAGTGTCCTTTTATGGGATTAAGTTCTTTAGGATAGGGGCCAACCCAGTTGCATTCTGGGGCGAACTCCCAGTCTTTGTAGTCGGTGCTGGTGTATTCCCGCATGGTGTTGATTTCGATGTGGACGTAGTTTTTGAGTCCATCGGTGCGTTGGATTGTGATGGCGAGTGCCATGGTGAGTGCCCAAAGGAGTGCGATCAGTAGGAGGTGAGGATGGCGTTTTTCGACTCCTTTGTAGAGTGCCCAGGTGAGGAGGAGGGAGAGGAGGGTGACCCAGATGCAGTCGAGGAGTGTGAAATCGTGCATGAGGGCATAGCGTGCCAAGGCCATGGTGGGCCAGTGGATGAGGTAGAGGCTGAAGGAGACGGCGCCCAGCCACATGATGGCTTTGTTTTCAAAAAGTGAGGTGAGGTGGGTATCCTCTCCGTAGCGGATGATGAGGATGGTGCCGATGACGGCTGTCAGAGCAAAGCCGGTAAAGTTTCCCGGCCAAAAGCAGGGGATGATGAGGAGCAGAAGTCCAAGGCTCAGGAGGAGGGTACGAAGGCCTTTTTTTGGGGAGCTGGGGAGGAGGACGATAAAGGCGCCGGCGATGATTTCCCAGAGCCGCCCAGCGGTCATGTAGTAAACAGAGCCGAGCCGTCCGCCGTCTCGGATGAGACTGGGGATGGTTTCTTGCCATTCGCGGGGCAGCCAGTGCTGGAGATAGATGAGGAGGGAGGCGATGGCGATGAGGGCTAGGATGAGGTACTGCCATGCCGTGCGGAGCCGTGAGAGGGGACGACAGAGGAGGGGTGCTGCGATGAGCACTTGGATGAGGGCTGCGATGTACCAGGTGTGCAGGAAAATGTTTTCTTTGACGCTGGGGGCGAAGTAGTCGGTGGCGGCAAGCCCAAGGTAGATGTTGGAGCGACCGGTGATGACGGTTCGAGCGCTGCTGGCGGCCATGAGGAGGTCACTGTCGATCATGAGGGGAATGGCCGCCAGCAGGGCAACTAGCGTCATCACGACAAGCGGAGGTAGAATGCGTACGATCTTACCATTATAATAATTCAGCAAGCTGAAGCACCCCCCCCATATAACGGTTATTTAGTAGAGCAGGAATCAGGAAGTAGCCGGAGATGACGAAGAAGGCATCCACGCCGAGGAATCCTTGGGGGCACCATTGTTCTTGCAGGTGGTAGAGGAAGACGAGGAGGATGGCAAAGCCTCGCAGGGCGTTGACGTGGGTGAGATATTTCTTCGGTTCCATGGAGTTGGGGTGTCTGCTGTACCTTTCTGGGCTGGTGGAGGAGGTGATGATGATCGGGGAGTGCTGAGGTGGGAAGACTATCACATTATGTTTTGTTTGTCTACTCTTGTTTGAGGATATGGGGCTGTTTCGGCTGCGGTGAAAAAGCATCGAATTTACGAGTCAACAAATGAATGGCTGAACCGGGAACTGGAAGGTCAATGATCAGGATAGAAGGGGATTGCGTGATGCTGTGAAAAGGAAGCATGAATGGAGAATTTATATGGATACTGATGGCAACGGATGAGTGGAGCGTTTGGACAGAAGTGAGAGCGATGTGAAACTGCGGTGTCCGCAATGTTTTGGACCATCACAGTCCGATGTGGAAAAACAGTTCGTTTTACCCGGCGGTAAAGCCCACCTATCTGCTGTTTGATACAGGAGATTGCCTGATCTACCTGTACGATTGGTATACCATGTGCACCATGGACGCTTTGCCTCCTCCGGCAGAAGTCGTAGAGCCTCGGTTGTTGCAGAAATGAACCCTGACCGGTTCTTTTCTATCATTGGTAGGGTATGTTAGGTGGTGAATTTGCGGTGTCTGTTGCCGCGTTGTTGTGGTGGGTGCTTACCACATTTGGTTTGACAGGAGGCTGGGCTGTCTCATATACTGCCGGCGATAATGTGGCCTGTCGGATGCTCAGCAGATGCTCACTCTTTTCCTTTCGGGGGGTCGAAGGGGCTGGGGAGCCCGCGGTTTTTCTCTATGGCGACTGCCTCAACCGCTTTGACCGTGGGGGCGCTCGGGGGTGGTGGGGACGCACGGTGAGTGGGGGGATGCCCGGGGGCGGGGGGGTTCCCGTGGAGCAGGGGGGATAACCCGGGGGGGTATGGGCGGAGTTCGCTGGCAGGCCAGAAGTATTCTCTTTCAAGCTTATCGAGACTGAAATGATGATGGGCCTTTTGGCTGCTGACGGACGACAATGAGTGCGAAATTTGTTTTCAGATGGTGGGGAAGTACCTTGCTTGGGACCTTTCCCTTGTTTGCGGATGCTGTTTGCGCGCATCCGATGACTCCCGCGTCAGTGTGCTGTTGCAGCTCCAGTTTCCAGACGGCATCGACGCCCGAGGGTTCTGCTCTTTCGCGTTGCGAACTGACCCCGGGAACGGCTCTGGAGCTTCGCCGTATCCGCATTCTCCGCTATACGGGCTTTGGTGTGCCGGAGGGGGTCCAGGATGCTTATGTTTTCTGTGTCGGGCTGGCTGTGGTGAACCGTTCGAATCGAGATGTGATGATGACGACGGAGAGTTCGATGGTGAGGCCTTTCACGCTTGCGACATCCCGTTTACTGCGCGTCGGTGACGGTGCTGAGATGACTCCTGAGCCTTATCCGCTCGAGGGCAACTCGGGGCAATACTCCTGCTGCATCGCCCCCGGTGCTTGTCATGGGGGTGAGGTCTACAGCCCGGCTTATCGCTTTGCCGACCTCGATGCCCGCTTCGTGTTCGAAGTTTCCGGCACGCTGACGATTGACGAAGGGGAGTATGCGTACTGCCTCAGGGTTCCGGTTTGTCCGGGCGAGCTGCTGCGGAGTGCGGAGACGCTTTGTGCGTCTGTGCGCGGTGGCCGGAGCGGTGCACTCCGGCAGGGAGGGGATGCTGCTACCTTGCGGGCTTGTCTGGCCGCCGGTGCTGATGTCCGCGGCTGTGTTGATGCCCGAGGGGGTTCTCTGCTGCATCTGGCGGCGGAGGTGAGGGGTGCGGAGATGACGGGGCTGCTGCTGGCTGCCGGCGCTGATGCCGCTGCAAGGGACGGCCGGGGATACACGCCGCTGCACACGGCGGCGGAACATGACGCGGCCGAGGTTGTGCGCGTGCTGACGGGGGCCGGGGCGGAGCTTTCCGCATGCACGCCGGATCGCTTCTTTACTCCGTTGCATGTGGCCGCTTGGCTGGGGAATGCCGGGGCGGTTCGTGCGCTGCTGGCGGCGGGGGCGCCGGTTAATGCCTGCCGGGAGGAAGGGGGGCGCGGTTCCGCGACGCCGTTGCATTTGGCTGCGGCTTGGGGGCATTCGGATGTCGTTGCGTTGCTGCTGGCCGCCGAGGCGGATGCTGATGCGCGGGCGCTTTTCGGCCAGGAGAGGCTGACGCCGCTGGAGTGTGCTCTCCGCTCGGGGCGGGATGGGTGCCAGGCTTGTGCCCGGATGCTGCGGGAGGCAGGGGAGAATGACCGGCCTGCAGAGTGATTCCGTCGGCTGATGGGGGGGTGCCTGCCGCTGCCGGTTTATCCTTGGGCACGGGGCTAAGCGGGCGGTGGTACCGGGAGCGGTAAGCCCGCTGCCGGAGGTGACGAAACCCGGAGGCTGACGGGCCGGGAGGCGGCTGAACCGGGAGGTTGTAGGTTCACCTCCGGAGACAGGCGGGCCGGGGGCAGGGCTTTATTTGGTGGTGATGACCTGGTTCTCTGAGAGGCCGTAGCACTGCGGTTCGTACATGAGCTGTGCGGAGGCGGGCGGGGCGGTGGCGGTGCCGGCACGCTTGACCCGGGCGTAGTAGCGCAGGTTCACGACGTCGCGCGTGGCCCAGCGGGTGCAGAAGCCGCGTACCCGGTCGGCAAGGTATTCGCGGTGGTCGAAGGCGAGGCTCCAGTCCAGCGGTTCCAGCCCGGCGGCCTGGCTGGGGATGTCCGGGTTGATGGCTTCCATGCTGGCGGGCAGGTAGTCTTCCAGCACGAGGTACTCGACTTCGTCGTCCATCTTGGCACAGGTCAGGGTGATGCGGATGACGTCGCCAACGGCAAACTCCGTGGCGGGCCGCCAGATGCCGTCAGCGCTTTTCTTTTCATAGAGGCGGGTGACCTGAAGGCCTTTTTCGGTGACGCCGGGGAAGTGGGTGGTCTCGGGCAGGGCGCGGACGTGGACGTTGGCGTAGACGGTGCCCTGGGTTGCGGACAGTGTGGTGGCGAGGTCGCGCAGGGGGGTGCCGCGGGTGTCCGGCGGGGTGAGGGTGGTGATGCCGTTGCCGAGGGTGAGTTGCTTGCCGCTGTCGGTGCGGACGGTGGCGGGGGCGGTGTCTGCGGGTTCGAGTTTGAGGTATTCGGCGAGGGCGAGGAGGGTCCAGCCGCCGCTCCAGCTGCTGCGGTGGCGGTAGTCGTGCCCGCGGGAGCGCAGCCAGGTGAGGAGGGCGGTGTGGCGCTCGCCGGGGGCTTTGCGCAGGGTGGAGATGAAGAGGAGGTCGGGCAGGGCGCGGTCGCGCCCGCGGCGGGCGGACACGTCGGCAGAGGCCGCTCGGGCCTGCTGCAGGGCGGTGTCCATCAGGGTGTCATCGCCGAGGGTGCGGCCGGCAGCGTAGAGCGTGAGGGTGCGGAAGAGTCGCTGCGGTTCGGGGTTCTCGGCGTCTTGCTTCAGTTGCCGGCGCAGGTAGGAGCGCAGCGAGCGCATGCCGCGGCGCGGGACGTCGTAGCCGAGTTCATCGGCGATGGTGAGCACCATGCCGGCGTAGGCGCTGGCCCAGGGGCATGAGTCGCTGTGGCCGCTCCAGTAGCTCAGGCCGCCGTCGCGCTGCTGGCGGTCGAAGAGTTTGCTGATGCTTTTGTCAATGATGGCTTGGACGTCTTTTTCCGTGAGCGCGCTCATGCTCGGAGTGAAGGGGGCGAGGCGCTTGTGGAGCAGGTACGGCAGCAGGGCGGAGGAGGTTTGCTCGGTGCAGCCGTAGGGGTAGCCGCAGAGGAAGTCCGCGCAGCCGGCAAGGTGAATCATGGGGTTGGCGGAGAGCCCGATGCGGATGCTGCCGCGGGTGGAGGCGGCGAGTTCCGGCGCGAGCAGGCGGGCGATGGCGGTGGGTTCCTGCCCGGGCTGGAGGACGAGGCGGTGGCTTTCGCGCAGGACGGGGGCAGGGAAGCGGACGTCGAAGCTGCCGGCAACGGCATCGCCGCCGGATGCTGCCTGCGCGGTCCAGGTGAGGGTGGCGGAGCCTTCGGCCTTCGGCGAGACGTCGAAGAAGAGGGTGCCGGTCTCACCGGGTGCGAGGCGGATCTGCTGCGGGCTTGGGGAGACTTGCACTTCCGGGGCGGTGGTTCCAGCGGTGGAGGTTCCGGGGGTGGTGGTGCTTCCGTTGGAGATGGTGACGGTCCAGGTGTCTTCCTTGCCGGTGTTGTTGGTGATGGTGAGCGGCAGGCGCAGGGTATCGCCGGTGCTCATGAAGAGCGGGGTGCCCGGGGTGAGCATGACGGGTTGGTTGACCGTGAGCTCGCTTTCGGCGGTGCCGAAGCACTGGCCGTCACGGCTGGCGGCGACAGCAAAGACGCGGTAGGTTGTCAGGGTATCCGGCAGGGTGCAGGTGGTGCAGAAGCGCCCTTGCGCGTCCGTGCGGAGGTTGCCCTGCCAGAAGGCGACGGGGATGAAGTTGGTGCGCAGACGGGGGGCTGCCTGTGTGTCCGGAGCGGTGCTGCCACTGTCTAAGAGCCAGGTGGTCGCTTCGGCGTCGCCCGATTCTGCATCATCGTCCATGGCGTCGACGGCTGAGTCGACAACAACCGGCGCGGGGGCGCATGCTGCGCTGGCCGTGTTTTTGCTCAGTCGCCTCATGCCGCCGCTGTAATTGAAGAGGATGGAGTTGAGGAGCTCCCAGGGAGAGAAATCGCCGACGGGGCCGGAGATGATGTCACCCAGCCAGAGCCCGGGCAGGGGACGCGGCTGGAGCGGCTGCTCCGGTTTTTTCACCACTTCGTCCAGGGGCAGGGTGTGCCGGAAGGTGATGGACTTCGTCCCGTAGAACAGGTGCAGGGGATCGGGGGCGTCGTAGCCGGTGAGGGAGAGCATGCCGGCGTCAACCGCATAGAAAGTGACCGCAGCGTCTGCTGCCGGTTGGCCATCGGCCTGGTGGGCCGTGCCGCTGAGCGTCACGGAGGTGCCGGGCTGAACGGAGCCCCCGGGCAGTTCCAGCTCCAGACGGAGGTTTTGCCCGGTGAAGGGTACCTCGCAGCTGCCGGCGATGGTGACCGGACGCCGGCAGATGCCGCGGGCGTCGCGCTCCATGCGCGTGAGGCAGAAGTCCATGGTGCCGCTTTCCCCGGGCTGGAGCGCAAGACTGTATTCGTGCGGGCCTGCTTTCACGGGGAGAATGACGCTGCGCACGCTGCGTCCGGCGTGCAGGGTCACGAGCGCTTCCCCCGCAGATTCAAAGGTGGCGGGAATGATGAGCTGGCGGTTCTCGCAGCGGGCCGTGGCCGGGTGGTACGGTGCGGCTTCGTCAGCATTCCACCGGTACCAGTGGCTCAGCTGCGCGAGGTGACGGCCGGAGGTGTCCCGGGTTTCCAGCAGGATGGTGAGGGTGTTCTGCTCAGCCTGGCGGGAGCATTCCATCAGGGGAAGGGGAATGCCGCCCGTGCAGTTGGCGGGGACGGTGAGGGTGAGGTCGCGCAGGCAGGCGGGGCGCCGCTGCTCGAGCATGAAACCGTTGCCGAGGGGTGTTTGCTCGCTGGAGTCGCTGTAGATGCGGGCACGCACGGTTTGCGGTTCGGGGCTGGGGGTCCCACCGGGCGTTTTGACGGTGAGCTGAGAGCCGTCCAGCTCAAGCACCAGGCTGCCCGGGGTGATGCGCTGCTCGCAGGTGGTGAGGTTGTAGTGCTCCTCGCGGTCGTTGGTGAGGGTCGCTTCCGCACGGACGGTGAAGCCGGACGAATGGGAGCCGAGGGGGCGCAGATCTGTCTTGAACTCGGCGCAGCCGTTGCTGTCGAGGATGAGCTTGCGCGTGATGCTGTCGCTCTCATTGCGCTGCCAGGGCGGGGACTGCCCCGTCAGCGGGCTGTCGGCGGCGGTGAGATCGCCGGGAACCGTGAGGGTCAGCTCGGCACGGGCTCCGGCCAGGGAGGCGCCGTTCAGGTCACGCCCCTGGATGCGGACGGTGGCACTCCCGGGGGCGATGGGATCGAGTTCGAGGCGCAGCTCACCGCTCATCGAGTCGCGCCGGAACACGGCGCTGCGGATGGTGGTGTGGCAGTAGATGTTGTTATCATCGGATTCCAGCTGGACGGCGTATGCGCCCGTGATGTCTTCTTCCCCGGTGGGCAGGGTAAAGGACACATCACAGCTGCCGAAGGCATCGAACGTTACTTTCTGCGTCAGCAGGATTTCGCCGTTCGGCTTTCGGACGGTAAGCTTCCCCGGGCCGCTCTTGGGGATGCGCAGCCGGTTGTCCGCGCTTTGGCAACGCGTGATGCTGTGCAGGTGCACGGTGTCGCCCGGGCGGTAGAGGTTGCGATCGGTTAGGATGAGGGAGAGGTTCCGCTCGCCGGTGTTCAGTTCAGAGTCATTCCGGCCCTTGGGCAGCAGGAGATAGTCGTCGCCGGACTGGATGAGCAGCATGTGCGGCAGTTTTTCGCATTGCATGATGCCGTCACGGAAGGCTCGGGGAGCCGTGCGCTCCTTCAGGCGCCGGGGACTGTCTTCCGAGCCGAACCAACCCGGTTCCGGTTTGATGAAGAAGCGGGCGCGGGCATCGCGGACAGGGGCGCCGTCCGTTCCCGAAAAAAGACTCACAAGGGTTTCGCGCGTGGTCGCCTGGAGGTCGGAGACCTGGACGAGGTATTCCGTGGTGCAGTCAAGAGCCGTTTCCGGCTGTCCCAGATTCCGGAGAGCTTCCCTCACCGCGGCCGAGGGCTGGGTGGTGACGGCGATGAGGTAAAGACCCGGTCGGGTCTTGCCGCCGGTCAGGGTATCGAGGTCGATGGTGAGTTCACCGTTGCCGTCGGCAGCCGGTGGGGTGGGCGATGCTTCCCCGGCCGGTGCGCTGCCCGCTGCGGGGAGGAGGCAGTCCGGGAAGACCGTAGCACCGGCCAGGGCGGCGCGGCGGTGGTTTTTTTTCTGCTCGCGGCGCAGGATCTTCCAGCCGCCTTCCATGGCGTCTCTTTCATCCGGGGAGAGGTCGTGAGTCATGTCGGCGGCGTCGCGGGCTTCGAGAAGTTGCCTGATGTATGAGGCCAGGCGGAAGGTGGTATCATCCAGCAGGCTGGCCTGGAGGAGGTCGTACTGGGCGGCGGCCCGGTCGGCTTCCCAGTGGTAGGCTTTGACGCGCACGGCTTGCTGGTTCAGGGTTTGGAAGCGCAGGGTGTGGTTGCCGGTCAGCGGCAGTTGGGCGGGAGGACTGTTGGCGCGCAGCAGCGGGACGGAGGGGTTCAGGGTGATGCGGTGCGTGATGGCAAACTTCTGCGCCAGCCCGCGTTTGGCCTGCGTATCCTCCGGCAGGGTGATGTCGAGGACGGCAGGGTGGGCCAGCCCGCTGATCTCCAGGGAAAAGGCGCGGGTGGTATCCGGTTCTTCGTAGTGGTAGGTGGCTCCATCCTTCTGAGGGGAGGGACAGGAAACGCGGGTGGGATTGTCGGCGCAGCCGGCCAAACGGAAGGTGAGGGTCTGCTCGGGCGTGACCAGCTGCCAGCTCGTGCCGTCCGGGTTCAGCGTGGCGGTGTGCTCGCCCACCCGGAGGATGAGGTGGCGGAACAGGGATGGTATGCAAGAGGTGCTCAGATCCTGAGTGTAGGTGACGGTCAGGACTGGGTGGGCGCCCTGGAAGTCCGCACGGACGAGAGTGGTCAGGGAAGCCGGTTTGAAGCGGTACACGCCCCGGATGCTTTGCTGCTTCCGGAAGGCCGAGTGCTCCCCGGCATAGGCCCAGAGCTCCCAGATTCTGGACGGGTCAAGAGGCTGATCCGGCGAGACGACCACCTGCCCGGGGATGCGGGTGCCCGGTTTCAGGGAGCGGAGTTTGTCCGGCCCGTCTTTCACCAGGAGAGCCAGCGCGGCGGAGCTCAGCCCATCCGCCAGGGTGGAGGGGCGGGCCGTGGCGGGAACCTCCTGATCGTAGACCCATTCGTTGTTTTTGTAGATCGGGTTGCCGTCCTTATCACACTTGGGGCTGCGGAACTTGTAGGTGACCGGGCTTTGGGCGCTGAAGGTCTGCTCTTCCCGGCTGGCGTGTCTGCGGCGATTGGGGGAGACGAGGAAGGAGTCCGGAGTGCCGCTGAGGTGCCTGGCTTCGAGGGTGGCGTCCGACGGGCGGTAGAAGCGGATGGTGCGCGGTTCCATCTGCTTTTGGCTCAGGTAGGTGGTGCCGGGTTTGAAGGTCAGGCAGAACTCTGTGGCACAGGAGCTGCCCTCGGGGAAGATCAGGCGCAGGCTGTCCTGGTCGACCCAGCGGGCGGTCGGCAGCGGACGTGAGCCGCCGCTGATGGTGAAGAGATCGGTACCGCGGTCGGCCGCGGGGAGCGAGTCATCGCCGGAGAGCTCCACCACGGTATGGCTGACAACGGGCTCCGGGAATTGGATCCGGGTACCCCGCACCTCGGGGGTGCCGGGCCGGGTGTCGGCGGAGCTGCCCGCCGTGGAAGCCTGGGCGGCTGAGGCCTCCTGGAGGACAGGGCTGCTCCCGGAGACCCATGCCGGGAAGGCGGCGAAGACGGCGGCTAAGACCAGGAGAAAACGGGGTGCGGTTGCGCGCATGACAGGACAGTGGTTGATCGTGGGCTTGACAGGCGGGGGTGATACCGAAACACTACGGTCACTATAGCCTGTTTTCTGATGTCCTGTCACGCTCAAAATGTCTCATATGAGCGATTTGTGAGACGACTGCCAGCTCATCGTTTCCGGGGCGAGGAGAAAAACGGTGCGCCGTGTGGAGAGGGAGCGGACGGCGCTTGCGTCCGTTCCTTTGTTTTGGTAGACTGGAGCCGTTGGCAGACTGGGGCCGGCATCCGAGCGTATGAAGAACGACGTCTTGCACAGGGAAGCGACCACGTATCAGATAGGAATATATGCCGTCTACGCCGTAGCAGCACATATGCTGCTGGGCCTTGCCGGCACGCTGGCATCCAACCTGCTGTTTCCCCGCTACAGTTGGTCGTACATCCTCCACGTCCTCACGAGCCCCAAGCTGTATGCAAGTGTAGCGCTGTATGGCGGGGTTGCCTGGGTGGGGCTCGTAGTTCTGACGCAGATGGTGCGATGGTTCTTTCACCGCCGGTGGGTGCAAAATACGGTGATCATGCTGGTGGTGTGCTACTGGCGGCCTGCTCTGTCGTTGCTTGCCTGGGTTCTGATCGGTGTACCTTTTGCATGGCAGCAGATGGTGGTGTTCCCTCTGGTGTTCGGCTGGTCTCCTGCGATCCTCCTGTGGCTGATTTACCGCAAGGAGAAGCAGTTGGAGCGGGAGGAATCAGCCCGGGAGCATTGACGGGGGGAATGCCTGGTCTGTGGTAACAGCGAGCCGCAGGGCTGCGTGAGGTTTGAATGAGCCTGAATGAGCTTATGATATTTGTTTTAAATAGGCGGTTTTCAATCAGACACCTGCGCTACCATGAAGCTCGAATGATTTGCCTTTTTCTGAACGTACTGTTTTTTCATGCAAACGGCGCCGGCTTGCGGATGGGGTTGTCAGCGACGGAGAGAAGTTACCCTAACTGGGTACCATGGGCAGGGGGGGCTTGCTGTGTTTTTGGTGTTTTCCCGGCCGGGGAGGTGTTCCGGCCGTTCGGCTTGGGTGGGGTTGGTGACGGGTGCGGGAAAGGGGATGGCGGTGTGGTGCGGGGTGGGGTGGTGGAACAAGGCGGGAAAGGATGTCTGGGCCGGGGAAGGCTGGTCGCGGTTGTTGGTTGAGGGGAGTGTGTGAGTTGTGCAGAGTGTTGCTGCCGGTGGGTCTCGCGGGAAGAGGAGCTGGGGTGAATTTCCCGGATGGATGGGGAGGGGTGCGATCGATGGTTGACTTTGGGGCGTTTTGCCCGTACAATGGCGGTGTGCTTGCCAAGAGAATTATCCCGTGCCTGGATGTGACCAACGGCCGTGTGGTCAAGGGGACGAATTTTGTGAATTTGCGTGATGCGGGTGATCCCGTGGAGTGCGCGATTGCGTACGACCGCCAGCAGGCGGATGAGCTGGTGTTCCTCGATATTACGGCGAGTAGTGATGGCCGCGCGACGATGGTGGATGTGGTGCGCCGTACGGCGGCTCAGTGTTTTATGCCGCTGACGGTGGGCGGTGGTATCCGTACGGTGGATGATATGCGCCAGATGCTGCACGCCGGCGCGGATAAGGTTTCTGTGAATACGGCGGCGATTCACCGCCCGGAGCTGGTGAGTGAGGGGGCGAATGCGTTCGGCAGTCAGTGTGTGGTGGTGGCGATTGACGCGAAGCGCTGGTCGGATACGCAGTGGAAGGTGTCGACGCACGGTGGCCGCCGGTTCGTGGATTTGGATGCGATTGAGTGGGCCCGCGAGGTGGAGCGCCTCGGGGCTGGTGAGATTTTGCTGACGAGTATGGATGCGGATGGGGCGAAGGCGGGCTATGATGTGGAGTTGACGCGCCGCGTGAGTGAGGCGGTGCGTATTCCGGTGATTGCGAGTGGTGGCGCCGGTAACCTCGATCATATGGTGGAGGTGCTGCGCGAGGGGAAGGCGGATGCGGTGCTGGCGGCGTCGATTTTCCATTTCGGCGAGTATACGGTGGCGCAGGCGAAGGAGTATTTCGCGGCGCAGGGTATACCGGTGCGCCCGATGGTGTGAGGCGCTGGAACCTGGCCCGGTGGCGGAGGCGCCGGGGGGTGCTGCCTGGTGTTGGCACGCAGCCGGAGATTATTGCGCAGCCGGGCTTTGTTGATCCGCCCGGGTGTTTTTTTGCGGGCAGGGGCTCGCACAGTGGAAGCCCCAGAGTGGCTTGCGGAGTGGCTCGCGACGGGGCTGCGACGGGGGCCGCAGCGGGGAGGCGACTCTGCTGGGTGGCTTAGTGTACGCGGATGATTTCCATCTGGCGCACCATGCACTGGTTGATGTCGCCGTTGGCGTTGCGGCACTGGTCGGTATAGCGCAGAGAGAAGCGGTGACGGCCGCTCTTGAGATGCAGAACAACGGGGGCGGAGTAGGTGTAGTCCTCCCAGTGGTTGCGCTCGGTGTTGTGCGGCAGGGCAATGAGGGCTTGCGGGTGTCCGTCGACGTAGAGTTGGCGGATGGCGCAGGTGTCGCCGTCGCGCAGGGAGTCCGTGGCGTTGCAGTAGAGTACTTTGACGATGTAGGTGCCGGAGGCGAGGGTGACGTCTTCGTAGTCGAGCCGCGAGGTGCAGGGGCGCGTGTCGAGCCAGGCTTGCTGGCGCTCGATGGCGTATTCTGCTTCTTCGCCGATGCGGTAGGGATGGATGATTTCCCGCGCTCCCGGGGCGACGACGGTGTAGGGTTTGCTGAGGACGGAGATTTGGTTGGCGCTTTCCGCCTGGATGCGGTAGACGTCGAACATGGCACCGGGTTTGATGGTGTAGCTGCAGGTTGCGGTGCAGGCGAAGGCGGTGCCGTTTTTGAAGATGCAGTAGCGGGTGGCGCCGGAGACGGGGTGCCAGCGCAGCTTGGAGGGGCTCGGGTTGTCCCAGGTGGGTTCGGGCAGGTCGTCTTTGGCGACGAGGTGGGTGTGCGGGTGCTCGTCCGGGTCTTCTACGGGCTGAAGCTCGAATTCGATGAGGTAGCGGCCTTTGCTGCTCAGCGGGAGGATGGGGACGCCCATCTTGCCGTTGATGGTGACTTGGCAGACTTCGTTGCCGTAGCCGTTGAGGTGGATGTCCAGTACCATGTCGCGGATGCGCAGGCCGGTGAGCCAGTGGCTGCCGGCGTAGCTTTTGGGAACGCAGGGGGTGAAGACGAGTTTGTCGTTCTGGCGGCGGAGGCCAAAGAGGCCGTAGTAGAAGGCGCCGAGCATGCCGGCTGTGCTCCAGAGTTGCCGGTCGGAGTTTTGCGCGGTGTCGGTGGCTTCACCGGTGCGGGCGTTGAGGTTTTCTTTGTTGGTGCCAAAGGCCATGGCGGCTCGCAGCATGCTGGAGAGGGAGAAGCCGCAGCCTTCCAGGTCGGAGAGCTCGGCTTGCGCAATCATGACGTAGGCTTCCACAAAGGGCCAGATGGACCGGTTGTGGTAGGAGATGGGGTTGCTGGTTTTATAGGGACTGAAGACCGGGGTGCCGTACGGGGAGCGCGGCAGGTTTTCCATGGCTTGAGCGGCGTGCTCGCCTGCAATGCCGGTCATGACGGCAAGGGCAGTCCCCAGGGCGTCGGTGTGCTCGTCCAGAAAGCCGTCGCGTGTGAACATGATGCCGTAGCTTTGGGTGCCGCGGCTCCAGAATTTGTCGTTGATGGCTTTGGCGAGTCCGGAGGCTTCGGCGGCGTAGGTTTTGGCGTCTTGCTTGCGTCCGAGAATGGTGAGCATGCGTGCCAGGATCAGGCGGCAGATGCAGTGCAGTGTGTTGGTGTTGAAGGCAAAGGAGGAGCCGATGGCTGCGGGGGTCATCCAGTCCGGGTAGCTTTGGTCGCGCCAGTCCAGGAAGCTTGTCTCGCCCGGATGCAGGGGGGGGTCCGCGCTCATGAAGCGTTTGTCTTCTTCCAGCGTGCGGATGAGGACGTCGGCGGCCCAGGCGAGCCATGCCGGGTCGCCTTCGCGCAGGTTGACGGCCCAGGCTCCCAGTGCCCAGGCGACGCGGTCGCAGGAGATGGGCCAGCCGCCGCCGGTGCCGGTATCCTGGAGGATGATGCCGTCGCGTACGCGTGATTCCAGACTGCGGCGGCAGGCTTCCGGCTCGGCGAGGGCGGCTCCCAGGGAGGCGGCGTAGGCGATGTCGCGGGTCCAGACGCCTGACCAGTTGGCTCCTGCGACGAGGAGGCCTTGTCCGTTGATGTTGCTGCGCAGTTCGTGTGCTGCCAGGAAGTACATGGCGGCAAGCACGGGGATGGTGCCGCGGTAGGCGGGGCAGCCTGCGGGGGCTTCTTTGGGAATGCTGATTTCCCGCCGCTGCCCATCGCGCGTGATGACCAGCAGATCCGGTTTCTCCAGCTCGGCGGTGAGGCCGGGCTGCTCCAGGCGGTTGGCGGTGAGGCTGTAGGCCTCATTCCGAAAGAGTACTGGCTCGTGGGCTGCGCTCATGGATTCGGGGGGGGCTGCATTAAAGGATGGCTCCAGGGGTGTACCCTACGCCATCCGGGTAGTGGCTGGTGAGCTCGCTGACCATTCCGACGAACGCATCTGTCTGCTGGCCGGCCATACCGGTGTCGCCGGCGTTGGCGTCATAGATGTCCTGGATTTCGGCGCGGCTGAGTTTCAGTCGAGGGTCGGCGCCGAGGCGGTCGAGCAGGTCGTTGGTGGAGATGCGGCCGTTGCGCAGGTCGTTGGAGACGGCGACGGCGTGCTCTTTGATGATTTCGTGGGCTTCTTCCCGTCCTACGCCCCGTTTGACGGCGGCCATCATGATGGTGGTGGTCATGAGGAAGGGGAGGTAGCGGTTGAGTTCGGTGCGTACGACGGGTTCGTAGATTTGCATCTGGTCGAGGACGGTGAGGAAGGTTTCCATGACGCCGTCGGAGGCCATGAAGGCATCCGGCAGGACGCAGCGGCGTACGACGGAGCAGGAGACGTCGCCTTCGTTCCACTGGTCGCCGCTGATGCCGGCGATCATGGTGAGGTGGCCTTTCAGGATGGCGTGGAAGCCGTTGATGCGTTCGCAGGAGCGGGGGTTCATTTTGTGCGGCATGGCACTGGAGCCGGTCTGGCCTTTGGCGAAGCCTTCGGTGGCCAGTTCGTGGCCTACCATGAGGCGCCAGGTTTTGCAGAAGCTGCTGGGGCCGCTGGCAAGGCCGACGAGGCCGGAGATGATTTCAAAGTCGAGGGAGCGCGGGTAGACCTGGCCGACGTTGGTCCATTTGCTGCTGATGCCGAGGTGGGCGCAGATGCGGTCTTCCAGGGTGCGGACGGTGTCGGCGTTTTTGCCAAAGAGGGAGAGCTGGTCGAGCTGGGTGCCGACGGCGCCTTTGAGTCCGCGTACGCGGTAGCGCTCCATCATGCTGATCCAGGCCCAGGTCCAGTGGACGATTTCTTCGCCGAACATGGCGACGCGCTTGCCCATGGTGGTGGCTTGGGCGGCGACGTTGTGGGTGCGGGCGGCAAAGACGGTGTCGCGCCAGGCTGCGGCGTGTTTGGCCATGCGGTCGAGGACGGCGATGGCTTTGTCCCGGATGATGTGCATGGAACGCCAGATTTGAAGCTGTTCGACGTTTTCGGTCAGGTCGCGGCTGGTCATTCCTTTGTGGATGTGCTGGTAGCCTGCGAGGTCGCAGAATTCTTCAATGCGGGCTTTGACGTCGTGACGGGTGATGCGTTCGCGCTCGTTGATGGAGTCAATGTCCACCTTGTCTTTGACGGCTTGGTAGGCATCGATGGCTTCTTGCGGGATGTCGAGGCCGAGGTCTTTCTGGGCTTTCATGACGGCGATCCAGAATTCACGCTCAAGCACGATGCGGCCCTCTGCGGACCAGATGGTTTTCATGGCGTCAGAGGCGTAGCGCCCTGCCAGTACATTGGGAATTGCGTTCATGTGTCGGAGTGGCCTGCCTGTCGGGGGAATCCCAACCGGGGTTCGCAAGCTTAGCATTAGTTGAGAGGGATGACAAGCTTAATTCACGAAATGCGCTGTGTCCGCTTACGGTGTTGTGCGCTGGGCTTGTTGCGGTGTGGGATGAAAAGCGCTCCAAGGGGGGGCAATGGCGGTACAATGGGATGTGCTGCGGATGGCTTGGGGTGGGGGCGGGCTGCAAGGTTGGTTTTCCGCATCGGGCGGGGGGGCTTGGTGGTGTGTTTTTGCCGATGCGGGGGATGGGAGACGGGGGCCCCGCTGGGGGAGGGGGCTGCGGGGGGCGGTGAGTGTGCGCCGGGGGCTGGATGGTTTGGTTGGGGGCTGGTGCCGGGTTATGGTGTTTCCTGGTTTAGCCGGGTGATGATTTGGCGCGTGGTGGTGGTGATGTCGGGCTGTTGCAGCAGCCAGGAGACGATGACGATGCGGCGGGCGCCGGCTGCGAGGACGGCGGGTAGGGTGGTGCCGTTGATGCCGCCGATGCAGAACATGGGAAGTTCTCCGAGTTTTTGCTGTACGGCGGCGATGTCCTGCAGGCCGATGCTGGGGCGCCCGGGTTTGGTGCCGGTGGGGTAGAGGGGGCCGAAGCCGATGTAGTCGGCGCCTTCGGCTTGGGCTGCGAGGGCTTGCTCGGGGCTGTGGGTGGAGCGGCCGATGATCATGCTCGGGCCGACGAGGCGGCGGATGCCGGCCAGTGGCCCGGCATCCTGGCCTACGTGGACGGCGTCGGCGCCGATTTCAACGGCTATGTCGGGGTAGTCGTTGAGGACGAAGATGGCGTGGGCGGCGCGGCAGAGGGGTTGCATGCGCCGGGCATAGGTGCGGATGGTGTCCGGGGGGGTGTTTTTGGCGCGCAGTTGGAGGATGCGTATGCCGCCGGCGAGCAGGGCTGCGGTTTTGGTTTCGATGGCGTCGGGGCTGGTGTAGCCCATGTCGAGGATGCCGTAAAGGCGGCAGTCGGCGAGGTGTGTGCTCATGGGGGTAATGTGCCACATGTGGGGCGTGCAGGCAAGCAGAAAGTCGGCTGTTGCGGTGAGGTGGTGGGGTGCTGGCTGGGGTTAATGGTGGCAGTCGGAGCAGGCGGTGCCGAGGTTTTCGGTGCGGTGGCATTCGATGCAGGTGCTCATGGAGTGGTCCGTCGCGGAGCCGGGATTGGGGTGGCAGCGCTCGCAGGCGTAGCCGGCTTTGGCGTGTGCTGCGTGGTTGAAGTGGACGTGGGCAGGCAGTGCCTGGGAGCGTACCCAGCGGAGGGGGTCGCTTGTGTAGATGGGAGAGTCGGGGTTGGCTGCGGCATGGAGCGGGAGTAGCCGCGGGTCGTCTGCCAGGATGTGGCGGTGGCAGTCCAGGCAGGTGCTGGCCGGCGGCATGCCGGCCGCAGGTTGGGTTTCGCCGCCGCGGTGGCAGGCGAGGCAGTCCATGTTTGCCTTGTCGGCGTCCGTGTGGGTGGCGTGGTCGAAGGGGACTGGCTGGGCGGGTGTGTAGCGGGGGGGGCTGTAGGCGCGGTAGTAGATGCCGGCCAGACAGGCAGCCGCTATCGTGAGCACGGGCAGCAGTCGCAGGACGGTGTGGCGGCAGCTCATGCTTCCGGGGGGCTGTTTCGGGACGTTTTACTCGTGCTCAATGGTGATTTTGCCGCTTGATTTGCGCTGTGTTCCTGCGTCGAAGATGACGTAGAGGTGGGGTTTGGTTACGCGGGAGCGGACGTTGAGGGTGTAGGTGTTGTCGCGGGCGTTTTTGTAGTAGCCGGCTACGCCGTCGTGCATGTCCTCAGCGACGGGTTTTTTGTCGTTGTAGAGTTTGACGCCTTTGATGCGGAGTGAATCAGAGCCGCCTGTCCAGTTGAAGGTGATTTTGTAGGTGCCGCTTTTGCTGATGGGGAGTTTGCCTTGGACTTCGATCGGGGTGTCGTCTTTCGGCAGGGTATGCGGTGCCCACCCTTGCTCGTAGGTGAGGCCTGAGCCCCAGGCTTTGATGACGGAGTCGGCGGAGCGCCCGAGGGTGGTGTCCGGGCCGTAACTGCGCATTTTGTCGGCGTATTCTTTGATTTTCCCGTGGTGGGTGACGTCTCCCAGGCGGTGGATGGCTCCGATGGCGTTGGCGCAGAAGGTTTGCCGCTGTTCGTTGGTGTAGGCGGGGTCGGCGAGGAGTTTGTCGATGCGGTCGAGGGCTTCTTGCAGCGGGCCGGCGCTGCGCTCGGGTTTCGGCTTGTTCGGGTCGGCTATTCCCTGGGTTTCGTAGATGAAGTCTTCGGTGAAGACGAAGTCGTTGAGGCTGAGGCTGCGTACGTAGCCGGTGGTGTCGTTTGGATCAAGCTGTTTGATTTGTCGGGTGATGTCGCCGGGGGCACTGGCACCTTTCACGCGGGCGGCGGCTCCGAGGAGTTTGGCTTTTTCGGTGCCGGTTGCTTGTTCTGCCTGGGCCAGGAGGTTTTCCTGCTCGTGCATGGCGCTGATGCGCTGCTGTATCAGGGGGGCGAGTTCTTCGGGTTTGGCCCGGATGACTTCGGCGCCGCAGAGGGTGGCGTAGAGGCGGTTTTTCGGGGTGAAGAAGAGGATGGCAGGGTATGATTCTGCTTCGCGTATGCCCAGCTGGCCGACGATTTCGGAGACGAAGTCGCGCTGGGCTTGTTTGCCGTACTGGTAGACGGGCATGCCGATGAAGACGGATTCCCCTGCGGCGCTTTGGATGGTGGCGTCTTTCATCAGTTTTTCGCAGAGGGCTTTGCTGTATTTGTCCCAGCCCTGTGCGTAGGCGAAGACGAGGTAGCCGTCTTTCTTGGGCATGCTTTGCGCGGCTTCGTAGTTCGGCGCGATTTGTGCTGCGGCTGCTGCGCCCGTGGTGAGGGGGATGAGGGCGAGGGCGGCCAGGCTGGCGAGTGTGTGTGTCAGGTGAGGCTTCATGTGCTTCTGCTGGGTGGGTGCTGGCGCGGGGTTAGGATGCCGGGGTGCCGTAGACGTAGATGCCGGTGAGGTGCATGACGTTGCGGGGTTTCGGACGCAGGACCCGGATGTAGCGGGTGCGTGGTGTTTGGGCTGAGAGGTCAAAGCGGTTGACGTGTTCGGCTTTTTCTATGGGTTTGCCGACGTCGCGCCAGTCGCCGTCTTTGCCGGTATCGGAGACTTGGATGCGTATGCCGTTCATGCGTTCGTTGTAGGAGTTGGTGGTCACGACGACGACGCCGCTGATGTGGGATACGCGGGAGAGTTCGACGGCGGCCCATGATTCATCTTCTTCCTCTGTGTGGAATTTGCCGCCGGCGGCGGTGAGGACGCCCGGGTGCTGCAGCGGGTCGTCGTGGTACTTGCTGTAGGAGCTCAGGAACAGTAGGCCGTCTTCGGAGAGCAGTTGCCCGGGGAAGGGTTCAAACTCGGGCATTTTGCTCTCGGTGGTTTCGCTTGTGGAGAGCATTTTGGCGAGATTTTGGAATGTGCCGCGGTCACGGAGCTTCTCGGCTTCGCGGATGGAGCCGCCGAGCATTTTGTCCCGGTCTGCCGAGGCGCCGCCGCTGTTGGCTGCGATGAGGGCAATGGCGGTTTCCATGATGTCGCGCTTGGCTGTTTCGCTGATTTCCGCGGCGGCTTCTGTGGCCCAGGAGGTGACGACCGGGGCGTATGCGGCGCTGGTAGCGACGGCTTTGAGGGTGTTTTCCATGACGGATTTGATCAGTTGATGGTCTTTGATGCCGTCGGTTTTCAGGGTGTTGACTTGTGCGGTCAGGAAGTCTTCAATGTGCCAGCGCTCCGGTCCCATGGTTTTGATGGATTGCCAGAATTGCAGCATTTCTTTTTCTATGATGGAGCGGTCGTTGCCGCAGGCTTTGGCGAGTTCGGGATAGACTTGCTTGAGCAGGAAGTGGCTGGCCATCTGGGGCAGGACGGGTTCGAGGTGCTCGCAGAGGGCTTTGTTCATCTCTGCCCAGTCTTCCCATTTGGTGGGCTGTTCGTTCTTCAGCAGTTCGGCGTAGCTGCGCCAGGCCAGGTAGTTGCAGGGTTGTATGGCGACGGCTTCTTTGTAGTAGTCGATGGCTTTTTGCTTGCCTGCTTTGCCTTTGGCGGCGTAGATGTCGCCCAGTGCCTGGTAGCCGTAGGAGGCGGTGGTGAAGCCGCGTTCTTCGATCGAGTAGAGCCGGCTTGCCATGTGCAGTGAGGTGAATTCGTAGGTGGCTTTCCAGGGTGTCCAGTGCAGGCTGTGTTCCCAGGTGATTGAGTAGTTGGGCTGCCACTGGTCTTGCACTTTGAGGCAGAAGGCGCAGTGCCCGGGTTCGCCCATGGTGAGGGCCGGTACGCCGTTGGCGCATGCGGAGTAGGCTCCAAAGTGGGAGAGGCCGCCGCAGACGCCGCCGACTTTGTTGGTGAACTCCATGGAGTTTTCGTTGAACATGCCGGTGAAGGGTTCCTGGTAGCCGGGGCCATGGATGATTTCACCGTAGATGTTGAAGAGTTTGTAGCCGTTGCGCCAGCAGGCGTCTGCGTATTTTTCGGCCGGGAGGTGGACGTATTGCAGTGCCCATTCAAAGGAGGCTCGTGAGCAGAAGTTGTTGTCTCCTTTGGCGCCGGTGACGATGCGCCTTTCAAAGATGGGCAGTGTGTCGAACAGTGTGTTGAGTTTTTTGTCCCGGTAGTTGGTGATGAAGTAGTCTACCCGCTCCAGGGCTTTTTCGCGTCCCCAGTTGTTGAGGGTGTATTCGAGGGCTGTGGCGGTGATGGTGTCGCGCTCGACGCGGTCCTTGAGGGCTTCCGGGTATTTCTGCAGCATTTCGATGATGAGCGCGATGGTGCGGCCCGGCATCGCACACTCGCCGCTGTAGACGAGTTGCTCCATCCACTCCAGATCGTTGGTGATGAGATTGATGAATTTTGAGGTTTTGCCGTTGCGTGCCAGGTCTTTGAGGGTGCTCGGGGCTTTAAGACGGGCTTCCTGTTCTTTGAGTTCTTCTTTGGCCTGTTTGATTTGGGCGGCCAGTTTGCGTTTTTCTTCGCCGGTTGCTTTCCGGTGTTCGACTTCGCGGGCTTTCAGGGCTTCTTCGGCTTTAGCCAGGGCTTCTTCGTCTTTTTTGCGCTGCTGCTCCATGGCTTCCTCGGCTCGCATTTCGCAGAGGGCCAGCTGGAGCTGGGCTACTTTGAGCCGGTTGGATTTTTTGCTCAAGAAGTTTTTCACGGTTTCGTGTTTGCCGCTTTTGAGTGCAGAGGCAATGTCGTTGCTGAGGCGGGTGAAGACGCTCTTGGCCGAGGACCATGCGCCGGCTTTCAGGCTTTTGCCCTGGTAGTCACTGTCCACACCGATGTCTCCCCACTCGGAGTCCTTGACTTGCCGGACGGGGGCTTTGGGTTCGAGGTCTTCTGCGGTGAGTTTTTTCTGCTCGGGTTCCGGCTCGGGTTCGGGTTCCGGTTCGGGCTCGACGGCGACAGGAGCGGGTTCCGGAGAGGGCTTGGGTTTGGGCTTGGGCTCAGGCCGGGGTTTTGGTGTTACCGGTGCGGGTTTGGGTTGTGGGGTCGCCTGGGCGGTTTCTTTCGGTACCTCGTAGGTGAAGAGGACGGGTTCCATGAAGTAGCCGATGGTTCCTACTGCAAGGAAGAGTAGGATGAAGGGAAAGGAGCGGTAAAATGGCGTGTCGTTCATGTATGGTGGGGGAGAGCGGGTCGCTTTTCTGCATTCTAGCGGTTGTCTGCCGGGAGAGTCAAGTCCAAATGACGCACGGGGACAGTTTTTAACGGGTACGAGCGGCAGATGATGCCGGGGTATGGCTCCCCGGTAGGCCAAGTTGTGGCAAGAAGTGGCTATATGGGGTGGGATGGGGCTCAACTGACGGGGGCGTTGCGTGGTGGGACGCCCTGCACGGGGAGTTGGAGTCTCCCCTGGGAAAGATGCGGCGGGGATGGCTCAAGCGATGATGTCGTGAGACGCGGCACGCGGCAGGAGAGGGCCGTGGGGGAAGTGCGCGTGTGACGTGGGGGGGGAGTGCGCGTGTGAAAATGAGGCCAGCAGATGCGGGCTGTGAAACCCGGGGGGATGATGCCGGGGATTTCCTCGCTCAGCATCATCCCCCCTTAGCTTGGAGTTGGGGTTACTCCGGACTTTTGGTTTTGGGTTTGCGGGAGGTTTTTTTCTTCTTGCTGCTTTTGGGTGTGGTATTCTGGGGTGTATCGGCGCTGTCTCCGTTTTGATCGGGGGCTGCTGTTTCCGCCGAAGGGGTGGCGTCAGCGCCGGCGTCCTCGGTGGTCTCGGTGATGATGGTGTCAAGCGGGAAACGCAGGAAGCCGATTCCGCGTGCTCCGTCGAGTTTGTGAGCTACTTCGTAGATAACGCCGATGTTTTGATCATCGATTTGGGTGAGGCAGGAGTAGCCCATGCAGTCTCGCCGGTCATATTCGTAGCCTTTGCTCCAGGTTTGCCCATCGTCTTTGGAGACTCGGATGGTCATGTGGTTGCGCCCGCCGGATTTGGGGTTGGAGAAGAGCAGGAGGTTGCCGTGGGTTTTGTTTTCAACGGAGATGATGGAGGCCTGACAGACCGGTTCCTGGAGTGTGTTGAGGTTGGTGGGGTGAGCCCCCCAGGTTTCGCCCAGGTCGTTGGTGACGTAGACGGCGCGCTTGCCGTTGCGGGCTTCATTGCGGGCATTGAGCATGAGGGAGCCATCCTGAAGCTCTACAACCTGACACTCGGAGGTGCTGTGGGGAAGCCCCTCGCCAAATGCCCAGTTCCTGCCGCCGTCTTTGGAGTAGCAGATGGTGCTCCGGCAGCGCGGAGTGCCTTTGGGCGCGTTGTTCTGCCAGATTTGTGCGGGGAAGACGATGATGCCTTTGCTCGTTACGATGCCCCGGCCGGGGCCGGCGAGGATGCAGGTCCATTCGTCTTCTTTGATTTTGCGGGTGGGGTTGATGAATTTTTTGGCCCAGGTTTTGCCCTCGTTGTTGCTGTAGGTCATGATCCACTGACCGGTCACATCCTCTCCTTGCCCGGCTTTGGAGGCCCCAAGTACGGCGCCACCCCCGAAATGTGCCGCAAGTGCTTGCAGCCAGATGCGCCCCTTCTTGTCCTGCAGGATGCATGGGTCGCCACAGCCGTTGGTCGGGCCGGGGCCGGCATCCATCGCGACGTCCGGTGTCGTCCAGGTTTGGCCTCCGTCGGATGAACGGACGACGGCGACATCGATGTCGGCGCAGAGGTCGCGCTCGTGGTCGTAGCGTGCGTCAAAGCAGCCAATCAGGGTGCCTTTCCTTGTGGTAATGAGCCCGGGGATGCGGAAGGCGGTGCATGCGCGGGGTTTGCCGGAGTTTTGCGAGACTTCCTCGCCGGGAACGGCTACCATGTAGCCGATGCGCTGTTTAATGGAGGTGCTTTTGGTGTCTTGGGGGCTTCCCGCAGTACGGATGTCCCGGAACTCGACAACGCCGCCTACACGGGATTTCTCGGAGGGGGTGGCATGAACCCACAACCAGTTTTCTCCGCTGGTGATTTCCTCGGTGCTGGTGATGGTGACGTTGCCGTCTTTGTCGGGGCGGGCTGTGCCCAACACAAGGCTGTTGCTGAAGTTCAGGCCTTTGGAGTCTCCTGTGCGGAGAGTCACCTCGCTGATGCTGTCAGCCGGGTGGATGGTAAAGGTGACGTTGCCGGGGGTGCCTGTGTTTTCTGCTGTGAGTTTGATGGCAAACACCGGGTTGACTTCCGCTCGCTTCATCATGGGGAAGGGGCCTGGATTGATGACTTGGACGGAGGATGCTGCGAGCTCGGCAGCGCTGGCGAGTACGCCGCAGCTCAAAAGGGAAAGAACGATCTTGGCTAGCATGCTGATTTTATACCAGAGTTGGTTGTTTAGTGTCAAGATTTTCTGCAAAATAGGGACGATGTACTTTCATCGCCGTGGCTCTTTGAGCATTGGGGGATGG
This sequence comes from uncultured Akkermansia sp., assembly GCA_944390825.1. Classification (GTDB taxonomy): domain Bacteria; phylum Verrucomicrobiota; class Verrucomicrobiia; order Verrucomicrobiales; family Akkermansiaceae; genus Akkermansia. The sequence continues at coordinate 9,124 of CALXRG010000014.1, read as the reverse complement.
CATTGGGGGGCTGTGTCCGTTGTGAGGTAAGCAGTGCAGGAGCTGCGGGGCTGACTGTGAGGCTGGGTGATGTTATGCGCCTTTGATAAACCTCGATCGTATGCGTCCGTTTTGGGTAGAGCAGGCCGGGTTGGCAGCTTACACGATGAGGCGGCGCGACCCCCTGATACAGGGGCGTCGCGCCGGGATGAAAAACAGGGCCGAACCTGTGTGGCAACGTGACCGTGGGTAAGTTGCGCGGCGGGCTCAGGCTTTGGAGTGGGATTTCTTTTGCCGGATGCTGCTTTTGTTTTGTCCGGGTGCTGTGGCTGCATCCTCGTCGTCCTCCGAGTCGTCGTCGGATGCTTCGTCAGATGCTTCGTCAGATGCTTCGTCGTCGTCCGCACGATGGGCTTTGAGGCTGGTCTTGCCGGTGGTTACTTTGGTGCCTGCCGGCTCGGTCTTGCCGGTGACGGCCGTTTTGACCGGGAAGCGGAGGAAGCCGATGCCCCGGCAGCCGTTCACACGGTGCGCTGTCTCATAGAAAACGCCGATGTTCTGGTCGTCAATTTGTGTGAGGCAGGAGTAGCCCGCACACGGCCGACGGTCATATTCGTACCCGTCGCTCCAGGTTTTCCCGTCATCCCGCGAGACGCGTACCGTCATGCAATCCCGTGCTTTGGTGTTTTTCGGGTTGGAGAAGAGAAGGATGCGGTTGTAGGATTTCACCTTGGCGGAGAGGATGGATGCCTGGCAGGTGGGTTCGTCCAGGGTGTTGAGGTTGGTCTCGTGCGGTTCCCAGGTTTTGCCCAGGTCTTTGGTGACGTAGACGACACGCTTGCCGCTGCGGGCTTCGTTGCGAGCGTTGATCATGATGGAGCCATCCCTCAGCTCAACAACCTGACACTCGGAAGTGCTGTGCGGAATGCCCTCGCCGTAGGTCCAGGTTTTGCCGTTATCTTTGGAGTAGCAGATGGTGCTGCGGCAGCGCTGGGTGCCTTGCGGCGGATTGTTCCACCAGATTTGAGCCGGAAAGACGATGACGCCCTTGCGCGTGACGATGCCGCGGCCGGGGCCGGCCAGGATGCAGGTCCACTCATCTTTTTTGATTTCTTTGGTGGGGTTGACGAATTCTGTGGCCCAGGTTTTGCCGTCGTCGTCACTGTATGTCATGATCCACTGCCCTGTGATGTCTTCTCCTTGCCCGGCTTTGGAGACGCCCAGGACGGCTCCGCCACCGAAGTGGGCGGCGAGGGATTGCAGCCAAAGGCGACCCTTGCTGTCTTCAAGGATGCAGGGATCGCCACAGCCGTTGTTGCTCCCGGGACCTGCGTCCATTGCTACGTAGGGCGTGGTCCAGGTCTGGCCGCCATCAGTCGAGCGCACGACTGCAACATCGATGTCGGCACAGAGGTCTCCCTCATGGCCGTAGCGGGCGTCAAAGCAGCCCACCAGCGTGCCTTTCGCGGTGGTCGTGAGGCCCGGGATGCGGAAGGCTCTGCACATGCGGCCGGTGGTTTCCTCTTCGCTGTCCCCTGCTGTTTTGGATTTTCTGGTTGTTTTCTTTTTCCGGGGTGGCTTGCTGCCTGCGTTTTCATCTCCCACTTGGGCGACTTTTTCTCCCGCCAGGGCTACCATGTAGCCGATGCGCTGCTGGATGTCTTTGCCTTTGGCTTTTTTCCCGCCCATGTCGGCTTCGATTTTGCCGAATTCAACCACGCCTCCAACCTGGGATTTTTCCGAGGGGGTTGCGTCTATCCAAAGCCAGTGCTCGCCGTCGGTGAGATCTTCCTTGCATTTGATGGTGACCTTGCCGCCGGAATTGGGCTTTGCCTCGCCGATCTCCACGCTGTCTTTGAAGTCGAGGCCTTTTTCTTCTCCCGTGCGCAGGGTGATTTTTTCAATGCTGTTGGCAGGAGTGACGGTAAATGAGAGGGTGCCGGGGGTGCCTGTGTTTTTTGCATCCAGTTTGATGGCGAAGACAGGATTCACCTGTGCACGTTTCATCATGGGGTAGGGGCCCGGATCGATGATTTCTACGCTGTTGGCTGTCAGCTCTGCGGCAGAGACTGTCAGACCGCAGGCCAGAAGGGGGATGAGGAGCTTCGGGTACATGCCTTATTATTACCAGACAGGGGCCTGTGAGTCAAGTTCGATAAGCGTTTTCCCGATGCGTGTTTTCACATCTGCTCAAGTGGCCACCTGTCGGCAATGGTTGGGGGTGTGGGTGGTGGGAAGGTTATTTGCCGGCAAGGGTCAGTGAGATGGGGCAGTGGTCGGAGCCGGTGATGTCGGGGTGGATTTCTGCGGAGACGATGCTGTCGCGCAGGGTGTTGCTGACGCAGAAGTAGTCGATGCGCCACCCGACGTTGCGGGCGCGGGCGCCGCCGCGAAAGCTCCACCAGGAGTAGGCATCCCGGGTGTCGGGGTGCAGGTAGCGGAAGGTGTCTGTAAAGCCGGCCGCCAGCAGATCGCTGAAGCCTGCGCGTTCTTCGTCTGAGAAGCCTGCGCTGAAGTGATTGGCGTCGGGGCGGGCAATGTCTATTTCTTCGTGTGCGACGTTCAGGTCGCCGCAGAGGACGACGGGCTTTTTCCTGGCAAGGGTGCTGACGTAGGTGCGGAAGGCTGTGTCCCATTCCATGCGGTAGGGGAGGCGGGCGAGTTCGTTCTGCGAGTTGGGGGTGTAGCAGCCGACAAAGTAGAAGTCTTCAAACTCCATGGTGGCGACGCGGCCTTCTGTGTCGTGTTCGGGTATGCCCATGCCGGTGCTGGTCGAGAGGGGGGGGACTTTGGAGAGAATCAGTACGCCGGAGTATCCTGCCCGCTGGGCGGGGTTCCAGAGGGCGTGCGGCCAGCTTGCAAGCCATAGGTCGCTGACTTGTTCAGGTTTGGCTTTGATTTCCTGCAGGCACAGGATATCGGCGTTCAGCGCGTCCATTTTTTCCGCCAAACCTTTGCCGAGGGTGGCTCTCAATCCATTGACGTTCCAGCTCACGAGTTTCATATGCCACTGAGTGTATCTGCCCGGTGGCAGGGTGTCAATGCTGAGTTGTGTACATGCTGTGTGTATGGCAGGAAGAGGGGAGGGCCTCGCGGGTGACCGGCTGTGGCAGATCGTGGTCAGGGCCGGGGTAATTCTGATGTGTGGGGGGATGAGGGGTGCGATGTGGGTTGCTGGGCGGGTGGGGCGGCGTTTCCTGGGGTGGTGCGGATGTCTTCGCTGCGGCGGAAGAGCCAGGGGCATTTCAGGTCGTGGGAGACGAGCCGTTCATAGAAGTTTTCCCTTGGTTGGTACATGCGCCCTTGCCAGGGGTCGACGATGTTTGTTTGGCGTACTTCGAATCCCGATTGAAGTCCGCGGGGGATGGCTTTGAGGTCGATGAGGAAATGCCAGAAGACCGGAAGTGAGAAGCTTGCCAGAAGTGCGAGGTTGGCGAGGGCTGCCGTATTGCAGCAGTGCCGTGCGAGGTAAAAAATAAGGAAAAAACAATAGGCTGCGGAGGATTTGTAAAGCAGTTCGTTGACTTGTCCTTCACCTGTAATGCAGATGAGCGTGCATGCTGAGCAGAAAATGCCAGTGTAGATGAGGAGTTTTTCTTTGGTGATGGCAAAGGCAAGGAGGGGAGGGGTCAGGGTCAGCAGCAGGCTTAGTATGGTCCTGTATATGATGACTTCGGGTGGATTGTCGGATGCCATTTCTGCCCAGGAGGTGGAGATGTATGCGCCGGTAGCCGATGAGCTGAAGATGATTTGACAAAGCACCAGCACGATGCCGACAGTTAGCTCCGGGAGTTTGAGCATTGAGAGTACGGAGGATGCTGTGCCGGGAGGCGCTTCTTTGATGTGCTGAATTGTCCGCCACAGTAGGAGCGGCGCAAAAAAGGCTGCTGTGAGAGGGGCGCTTACAAACAGGAGCGCGGCGCAGAACAGCAGCTCCGGGTACGTCGTCCGGTGTTGAAGGAAAAGAGCAGCTGCCAGCATGAAAAGTACGTAAAAATGGTATATGCTTGTGCAGTCATAGATCGCGGGTGGGAGGATATTCAGGTCGCTGACTTCATTTTTCAGAATGAAGGTTGGGGGAGCTGTGACCAGAATGCCAATGGTGAAAATGATGAGTCTTTTCCACCCCAGCAGTTTGAGAAGTTGCAGCCAGACAACCAGCAGACCTGTGAAGAACCAGGCTTCCAGAATGGGTGTTTTCCACTCGGGCAGGCAGGAGGCCAGCAGGGCTGGGGGGATCCAGTATTGAATGGCATAGATGACAAAGCTGCCGTCTTCCAGGATCAGGGGCCAGGGGGAGTGGATGAGCTCGCCGTAGACGGCATTCCTGACGATGAAGTCGGGTGTTTGGGGGAGTCGGCCGTCAAAGCCGTTCAGAAAGGTGATGCCTGCGGCAATCAGGATGCAGATGATGATGCCGGGGGTTGAGAGGCGAGAGGCGGGTTCTGTGCCGGGTGATTTGGTGAAATAGGTCCGGCGCTGGCGCCAGTGGCGGATGTACATCCATGCCATGCCCAGACAGAGCGGGAGGGCAACGGGCAGGATGAGCCAGTTCGCTGCCCAGAGGAGGGCAGGCAGCAGGAGCAGCAGCTCCGTGAGGTCGTCCAGATGGCGGTTCAGCCAGGAGTATGGCGTGTGAGCCGGGAGCGCGTTTTGCATGGCGGGAGCATAGCATGGCTTCTCCCTGGCTGTCAAGAAATCAGAGCCTGGGGATGGCGGCGAGGAGAGTTTGGGTGTAGGGGTGTTGCGGGTGGTTGAAGACGTCGTCGGCTGTGCCTTGCTCGACCAGCTGTCCGCGGCGCATGACGGCGATCCGGTCGGCGAGGTAGTGCACAACGGAGAGGTCGTGCGAGATGAACAGCAGGGTGATACCCATCTTGCGGGTGAGGTCGGTGAGGAGGTTGAGAATCTGACTTTGGATGGAGACGTCAAGGGCGGAGACGGGTTCGTCTGCCAGCAGAAGAGCAGGCTGGGGCGCGATGGCGCGTGCGATGGCGATGCGCTGTCGCTGCCCGCCGGAGAATTCGTGCGGGTATTTGTACATGTGCTCGGGTGAAAGCCCGACGCGGTCCATGAGGGCGGCGACGTCTTGTTCGCGCCTGCTTCTGGGGATGGGGGCGCGGCGACTCAGGGCTTCCAGCAGGGTGCTGAAGATGCTGAAGCGCGGGTTGAGGGAGGCGTAGGGGTCCTGGAAGACCATTTGGAAGTCCAGCCGGCGGCGCCTTACTTCGGCCGGGGGGAGGGTGGTGAGGTTTGAGCCGTCCAGCCAGATGCTGCCGCCGGTGAGGGGCTGGAGTTGCATGATGGCTCGCGACAGGGTGGATTTGCCGCAGCCGGATTCGCCGACCAGGCCGAGGATTTCGCCTTTGCTGATGCTCATCGTGATGCCATCGACGGCCTTGACGACTTCTCCGGTGCTGCCCCAGGCGGTGCGTACGGGGAAGTGGACGCGGATGTCGCGGAGTTCCAGGTAGGCCATGGTGGTGGATGCGTGGTGGGGTGTGCGGGCGTCGGGGGCTAGCGGTCCAGGGCGTATCGCGCGGCGGAGGCGGCCATGAAGACAGCTGTTTCGACGCGCAGGATGATCGGGCCCAGGGAGGCGGGGACGAAGCCGGCGGCTTCGGCGGCTGTGTATTCGGCGGGGGAGAAGTCACCCTCCGGGCCGATGAGCAGGGTGCAGGCAGTCTGGCCGGTTTCACGCGCGGCTTCCAACAGGTCGCGCAGGGGGCGGGCGTGGGAGACGATGGCGCACTGCAGGTGCAGGCCCGGCAGGTCGCCGCGTTGCAGGAAGAGTTTGTAGGGTTGGGGGGGCTCGACGGTGGGCAGGGTGTTTACTCCGCTTTGTTTGCAGGCTTCCAGCACGGTTTTGCGCCATTTGGCGGTTTTGGCGGCGGCTTCTTTGTCGTTGAGCCGCACGATGGTGCGCTCCGTGATGAGGGGGATGATCCGCTTGATGCCGAGTTCGACGGCCTTCTGGACGATGAGTTCCATGTTGGCCCCTTTCGGGATGGCCAGTGCCAGGGTGATGTCTGCGGTTGGGGGCATGGGGGGCAGCTGCTCATCCAGGGTAAGCTGCATGCAGGTGCCGGAGGCTGCCGTGATGGTAGCGCGTGCTGCCTGCCCGGTGCCGTTGAATATTTCGCATCGGTCTCCGATGCGAAGGCGCATGACCCGCAGGGCATGGTGCGCTTCCTCACCTTCTATGTGGAGGCAAGGGGCGGTCAGATCGGCATCGGCGGCATAGCAGCGGTGCATGGTTCTCTCGGAGGGGGCTGCCGGGGGCTGAGGTTGGTGTGTGGTTGCGTGTGGGGAGACAGGGAAGGCGCAGCTGCCCGGGGGGCATGCGCGCGGGGTGGCATGCGCACGGTGCTGCCTGCATGTGTACCGGGGCTGCTGCGCCGTTTGTCTGACTCCAGGTTGTCTTACTTCATGTATTTGGCGGCACGCTTGGCGAAGGCTTGCACCTCCGGCTGATTGCTTGCGGAGAGGGTCTTGCCGAAGTCTTCGAGTGCCTGTTTTTGTTTGCTGTTGAGGCCGGAGGGAGTTTCGACGCTCACTTCGACCATCAGGTCGCCGCGGCCTGAGCCTTTGAGTGAGGGCATGCCTTTGCCGCGTACGCGGAAGATGGTGCCACTGGTGGTGCCGGCCGGCAGTTTGAGCTTGGAGGCGCCATCGAGCGTCGGTACGGTCAGGACTCCCCCGAGAGCGGCATCTATGAAGGGAACAGGCATCGAGCAGGTGAGATCTTTGCCCTCGCGGGCGAAGATGTCGTGCGGTTTTACTTCGATGAAGACGTACAGGTCGCCCGTCTCCCCACCGTGGAGTCCGGCGTCGCCGTTGCCACTGGAGCGGAGTTTGGTGCCGGTGTCGACGCCGGCGGGCACATGGAGGGTGATGGGCACGTCCTTGTGGACGCGGCCCTCCCCGCGGCATTTCGGGCAGGGGTTGCTGATGGTTTGCCCCGCACCCCGGCAGGTCGGGCAGGTGCTTTGCTGGACGAAAAAGCCGTTCTGCCGGGTGATGACGCCGGACCCCTGGCAGGTCGGGCAGGTTTTGAAACCGGCCGTGCCGTCTTTGGAGCCGGTGCCCTTGCAGGCATCACAGGGAACAAGACGCTCAATCTCCAGCGTCTTATCACAGCCGTGCGCGGCTTCCTCCAGCGTCAGGTCCAGATCGTAGCGCAGGTCGGAGCCGGGTTGCCGCGGATCGGCGTGGTGCCTTGAGGCGCGCTCGAAGCCGCCCATGCCGCCGAACATTTGCGCGAAGATATCCATCGGGTCGCTGAAGCCTCCGAATCCACCGGTCCCTGGGCCTCCCGCACCGCCGTTTTTGAAGGCGTCATGCCCCATGCGGTCATACGCGGCGCGTTTGTCGGGATCGCTGAGCACCTCGTAGGCCTCACCGATTTCCTTGAATTTTTCTTCTGCTTCCTTGTTGTCCGGGTTGCGGTCGGGGTGGTACTTCATTGCCAGCTTGCGATACGCTTTTTTGATGGTGGCGTCATCTGCCTGGCGATCCACTCCGAGTACGTCGTAATAATCCTTTGCCATATGAGAAAGAGGTGCTGTCTGAGAGAGAGTTAAGCTGCTTGTGTGGCTGTCTGACCTGGGCCGTCAATAGTTCAAAGCCGGATTCGGGCGCGCTCAGGCCTGGGGCTCGGCCTCGGGGGCGGCGGCTGTCACGACATTGGCCGCGCGCAGCAGGCGCCCTTTGAGCATGTAGCCGGGGCGAATGACCCGCAGGATAGTGCCTTCCGGCTGGTCAGAGGGTTCGCTCATAATGGCCTCGTGCAGGTTGTGGTCAAACATCTGCCCCACCTCCGTGGGGATGAGTTCAACGCCCTGGTTGGCCAGGAAATCATCCAGCTGCTTCTGGACCATGCTCATGCCGATGTAGATCATCGAGCCGGTGTCCTGACCGGCCATTTGCATACCCATGCGGAAATTGTCAATCACGGGGAGCAGGTCCTCGAGCAGCGAGCGGTTGGCATATTTGCGGAACTCTTCGCTGTCCTTGATGCAGCGCTTGCGGTAGTTATCATACTCTGCGGCGGTGCGCATAGCCATGTCCCGCCACTTGGTCAGGTCGTCCACGACGTTGCTGGTGTGCTCGGTGTCACTTTCATCAGCCGGGCTGTCACTGACAGGGTGCTCGGGCCTGGGCGCCTCGTAGTCACAGCTTTCCTGTTCTTCATAGGGGGTCTCGTCTTCGGTTCTCATGCACGCATTATACAGCCAAAATGCCCAATGTCAACGCTGGCGTACGCCATATGCCCCAACTTATACCCCATCTCTCACCAGTCCTTGGGGGAAGCTGGCCTATGGCTGGTGCGGGAGGCAACCTGACGGGCCGCCCGCTCTGCCCGGGGTTCCCCGGCAGAGGGCGTCGCCCTCCTGCTGTCATCCCCGCTCTTCGCCGGGGCAGCAAAATCACAAAAAACACAAAAAAAGTGAAGATTAGTCTTGACTCTGCACCGGGGGACGCGTATACTTCCGCCGTCCGGAACAGGGCTATGGTGTAATTGGCAACACATCGGTTTCTGGCACCGCTATTCGGGGTTCGAGTCCCTGTAGCCCTATCCGAAAGCCGCGCTTAGTGAGCAACTGAGCGCGGCTTTTTTGTTGGTCAAGCGCAAAGTGTGTGGAAACCGCTGTTTTTCTCTCCCGGCACTCCGCCGCTGCACTCGTCCAACTGGGCATCCAGCGAATTGCACCCCTGATCGAGCCCCCTCGCGATCGGCTTGCGGGTATCAATCGCCCAGCGGCCGCGCGGGAAAGCAGCCTCGCCCGGAAAGTCTGCCGGAGAAGAAGAAATCGCCGTCATGCGAGGAACCTCATCGGCAGAAAGCGGCGACAGCCGCGGGGCGGAAGCCTCGATAATCCCCTGCTCCCCGACGCAGAAACGCCGGGGCCTGACGCGGATCAGCGTCCCACCGGCCAGCTCGGAATCCCGCTTCAGCGCCCGCTCCTCGCACCTCACCTGCGGCAAGGTGCTCTTGTATCCGGGCTCATACCGTTACGGTAAAGGCATGCTCTGCCCTGTTGCCTTTGCTTTGACGATTCTCACGCCGTGAATTGTAAAATCAAATGCGACACGCCGGAAGGAGCATCAAACGGAAAAGCGAGAGAAAAGCATATCCATTCCA
>CALXRG010000013.1 GCA_944390825.1 uncultured Akkermansia sp. | reverse complement strand
GGTGTTTTGAGGCAATGTAAACATAGGCCTCTATTTTCGCACGCCTGCCTACAATGGTTTTGGTTGAGTGCTTACGCTTCCGCGCGGCCCACCCTTGCTCTCTCCGGTCATCGTTGGCTCACTAGCGAGCAAGCACGCCGGGTGTCCCGCTCATACCGCAGGGGGAAATGGGGCGCACCGCGAGGCGATCACAGCTGGCTGCATAGTTCGCCGGGATTGTAATGCCCCGGACATTCCCGGGCAAAACACAATAGGTATGCCAGCGGCCACGGTTGGCCATCTGGATGACCCATTTGCGGGCGGTTCCATCACCGGGCTGCCAGGAGAGCTGACAGCCGCTGGCCGTATCACGGCCGCTCACCGCCGGGCGTCCGGGCCGGGCACTGCTGCTCCAGGGCATCGACGGCGGCAGCGCAAGTGTCGTATAATAGCGTCTCAATTCACTCTGGACACCCCCGCGGTTGGAAGCAATGGAACGCCAGCTCCAGTAGATCTGGCCGGCACTCTGGCGGGCCAATCTGCGGGAAGCGGCAATCTGAGCGCCAATCTCCGCCGCTGTGCGGCCGGGGTCTTCTTTGCTCTTGATGCGCACCGACGCAATGCCCGGCCAAACCGGACGACTGGGATTGATAGCACTCCACCACTGCATCAGCGCAGTGAAGCTCTGATCGCCGGCGATGCGCCAGTAGAGCTGGGGGGCGAGGTAGTCCACCCAGCCGTTGCGCAGCCACTTGCGGGCGTCGCAGGCGAGGTGTTCGTAGGCATTCACTCCCGCGAGCACTCCACTGGGATAGCCGGGCTGCCAGATACCGAAGGGGCTGATGCCAACGCGCACATGCGGCTTGATGCTTTTGACGTTGCTGTACAGACGCGACACAAAAGAATCAATCGCCGCGCGGCGTTGGGCGGGCGTCTTGCCGTCGGCGATGTTGTGATGCGGGGGATACGGGTAGAAGTAGTCATCCAGGTGCACGCCGTCAATATCATAGCGGCGCACCACATCGAGAATGACCTTCATGACATGCGCCTGGGCATCGGAGGATGAAGGGTTCAGTATCTGGGTACTGCCGGCCTTCCTGAGCAGATCGGCCCGGCGCAGGGAGATATGCCCTCGCCCGACGGCTCTCCCGCTGATGGTCGCGCGGAACGGGTTGAACCACGCGTGCACCTCAATCCCGCGGCGGTGGGCCTCGGCAATGGCAAAGGCCAGCGGGTCATACCCGGGGTTGACTCCCGCGCCGGAAAGCCAGACGCTCCACGGCTCGATGGACGAGCGGTAGAGGGCATCTGCATTGGGCCTCACCTGCAGCAGGATGGCGTTCATGCGCAGGCGCGATGCCTGGTTGATGATGTTGAGCAGCTCGGCCTTCTGCTGCGCGGCGGGGAGCCCGGCGCGGGAGGGCCAGTCCAGGTTGTATACGGTTGCCACCCAGGCCGCGCGGAACTCGCGCGCGGGTTCAGGCGCATTTTCATTGACCTGCTGCCAGGCCTGGGCCAGCGTGCCCAGCATCATCAGCAGCAAAAAAGAGATCAGGCGTTTCACGGCTGTGAGCATACTCCCAACGCTTTTTCATGGCAAGAGGCAATTGTGCCATGCGTCCCCTGCGCACCGCAGCACCGGGCTCTCCATCCCGCCTTGAGCTGTGCTGCATGCATACCACCCCATGCAGGCGTATCACGATGTGCGTTTTTTTGACGGTAACGTTTCAAAATCAGCTTTTGCAACATTGACACCGGCCTATTCTTTGCTATAATTTCAAGTTGGGGGAGTAAGAGCTGTTCGGCCCGGTCTGCCGCAGGGAAAACTCGGACTTCCCCGTTATTCGGGACACTGGCACTCACGAACTTCAACACAACAGACGCATATGAAAACAGGTCTTCTACTGACGGCTTCGTTCCTTCCCTGTATGCTTCATACGGCGGCGGCCAATGCAGTGGCCAGTGCGGTGGCTCCTGCGCTCAAAACGCCGGAAATTGCCAAAGTATTGTCGGATCCTTCAGCGATCAAACCGGAGGATATGGTTCTTCTGCAGCAGAAGGCGGAGCTGGGCGACGCTCTGCACCAGCTGGCTCTAGGGTATTGCTACGAAACGGGACTGGCGATGAACCAGAACTTTTCCCTGGCTGCGAAGTGGTACCGCAAAGCAGCGGAACAGGGGCTTGCGGAGGCTCAGCTGATGCTGGGCTGTCTGTACAACGACGGCCGCGTCACCGAGCCCAAGGAGGGGGAAACTCTCAAATGGTTCCGTTTGGCTGCGGAGCAGGGTAACGCCGAGGCTCAGTTTTACCTCGCGCTCTGTTGCCTCTATGGCGTTAGTGACAGGGCCAAGCAAGCCGAGGCTGCGGTATGGATGCACAAAGCCGCAACCCACGGCAACGCCGAGGCCCAGTACCTGATGGCGAGCATGTACGCGGAGGGAGCGGGGGTAGCGCAGGATCCTGTCGCGGCGCTCAAGTGGTACCGCCTTGCTGCCAAGCAAGGGAACCTTGAGGCCAGGGATGCCATCAGGAGCCTCAAATACGCCAAGAACACACCCCTGCCCCCGCCGATCAAGGAGAACGCCCAGACGCCGGCTCCGCCTGTGACGCCGACTGTGCCCGGAGCTGAGGAGCAGGCGGAGCTCTGAAACATACCGCACCGGGAGTACCCTGCTCGCACCGGGAGTGCCCTGCGGCACTGCCCGGGAGAAGGGGGAGGGCTGCACGCCCGATCCCCACTCTCCACCGGCGCAGGGTGCCGCTTGCATCCGGCAATACGGAAACGGGCAGGCTTCTCTCGCTTTTTTCCGGCTGATGCTCCTGCCGTCGTGCCGCACTTGATTATACAATTCACGCTCCTGCCGCCTCGTCGCATTTAATGTTGCGATTCGCATCCCCTGCTTCATTTTTTCTGCGTTGACATGGCCCGCGCTCTCCAGTAGCATGGTGGAGTATGGTGCAAAACGTGTTCCGATTACTGTCCCTGGGCGCTGTCGCGTGGGGGATTGCCACCGCCCAGGAGCTTCCTCTGCCTCCGGCCTATGTGTGCCAGCGGGCGACCGGACCTATCGTCATCGACGGCAAAGCGGATGAGCCCGACTGGCAAGCAGCGGTTCCCCTGCAACCTCTGCGCGATATTGAAGGCGCCGGGATTCCCGACCGCACCTGCATCCGCATGCTGTGGGATGACACCTGCCTCTATGTGCACGCCTGCATGCAAGAGGAACACGTGTGGGCCACGCAGCGGGAACACGATTCTGTCATCTACCGGGATCCGGATTTTGAGGTCTTTGTTGATCCGGATGGCGATGGGCTGAACTACCTGGAACTGGAAGTCAATGCCCTGGGTACCATCTGGGATTTGTTTTTGCCCGCTCCCTACCGCTGCAACGGTGGGCTGGTTCTGCACGACTGGGACATGAAGGGCCTGCGCCATGCGGTGCATATCGACGGTACGCTCAACAACCCGACCGACACGGACCGCAGCTGGTCGGTGGAGCTGGCTATTCCCTGGCGCTGCATCTGGTCTCACGGCGAGCTGCCCCGCCGTGATGCGGCTCCTCCCGCCGGCACGACCCTGCGGATGAATTTTTCGCGAGTCGGCTGGCTCGTGCGGCCGGATGCCGCTTCCCCCTGCGGTTATGCCAAAGTGACGGACTCAGGGGGGCTTCCTCTTCCGGAATCGAATCACGTATGGGCACCGACGGGAGAAGTGAATATCCACATGCCTGAGCTCTGGGGGCGAGTCATCCTCAGCTCCCGTCCCAGAGGCACTTGGGAAGCCGCTGCCCCCGAACCGGATGAGGCGTTGCGCCTTGGTCTGTATGCCGTCTACCGGGCGCAGCTTGCCTACCGCGAGCGAACGGGGCACTTCGCCTCCGGCGGGGAGGAATGGCAAGCCGCCCTCCACGCAGCAAATGCCACGCTGCCATCCGGCGCAGAAATCGCCTTCTCCTGCCCGGAGGCATTTCTGCTGCGGGCCGTTTCTCCCCGCACCGGCAGGGTATGGCTGTTAGACCATGAAGGAAAACTGGTAAGTACAGCACCGGCTTTTCACCGGCCGGAGGTTTACCTCTGGGTGCACGGGGAGCAGGACGGAGCGAACAGCTCGCTTTGGGCCTCGCGCTTCCGGGATTACGCTGCTGCCGGAGTCGATACAGTCATCATCGACGGATCGCCCGAAACCATCGCGACCCAGGCCAGGCTGGCACGGGCGGCCGGCTTGCGGGTTTTCGCCTGGTGCTGGACGCTCAACCGACCGGATGATGGGGAAGCCCTGAGCCATCCGGACTGGTACGCTGTCAGCCGCTCCGGCAAATCCTGCCACGCGGAGGCCGACCGTCCGTACGTGCCCTACTATCAGTTTTTGTGTCCCAACCACCCGGAGGTACGCCGTTACCTGCTCCGCAAAGCAGAACAGCTGGCCGCTCTGCCCGGCGTCAGCGGAGTGCAGCTCGACTACCTGCGCTTTCCGGATGTCATTTTGCCGCGTGGTCTCTGGGAGCACTACGGGCTTGTGATGAATCGCGAACTGCCGGAGTTCGATTTCTGCTACTGCGGGCGCTGCCTCCGCCTGTTTCAGGAGCGCTACGGGCGGCTTCCTGCGGACGACCCCTCCACCGACAGCGACTGGCGGGAATTCCGGCTGAGCAGCATCGCCAGCCTTGCCAACGAACTCGCCGATGCCATCCGCCAACACCATTGCGCAGCGGCCTGTGCCGTCTTTCCCACCCCCTCCATTGCCTCCCAACTGGTGAGGCAGGACTGGAGCCGCTTCCGGCTTGACCTGGCTCTGCCCATGGCCTACCACGCTTTCTATGCTGAAACTCCGGACTGGATCGCGCGGGTCACCGCGGATGCGGCCAGCCAAACCCAGGGACGCATCGCTTTGGCGCCCGGCATCCACTTGCCGGACATCCCCCCGCAGGCGCTGACCGCTGTGCTCGACTCCATCCTCCACAGCGGTGCCTCGGGCATTGGCCTCTTCAGCGCCGAAGAACTTTCCCCCGAGCATCTCAAAGCACTGAAGCAATGGCTGGAGGAGCGCTTCTGAATGAACGCTCCCCCTTCCCTGCGCCAGGCTTCTCCCCGGCAGGATGCCGGAGCCGCCCACGTCCCGCGGCACTTCACTTATGGACGCAATTCCAACTTGTAAAGATCGAAATCAATAAGGAAACAGTGGAATGAACCCTGATATTCCGGCTGGATTCCGTCCTGCTCCATTTCCTTAACCAGCTTCTTATCGAACAAAAGGAGGAAGGTCGCTTCATGTGAGCGGATGGCCTTCTTCAAATCATCCGGTGCCTCCAAATGGCTCACTCTGTTCCGGCGTTCGCAGAGTTCCTTTAACCATCCGTCCGGGATGCGACTGCGGTACGTGTATGTATCTTTCTCCAGCATGATGCGGCAAGGCAAGGCGATATCTATGAAATCCGTGACGACCGCAGCAGACTCTCCGTCACCCACGCAGGCGATGAGCGATTCAGCCTGCCGCTGCTCCTCCCTGCGTCTCTCCGCATAGAAAAACATGTCGGACACGGCGTAGACCAGCATGATGGCTGCCAGCACGACCTGGTAAGCATGACGGCGCTTTGTCCCGCCCAACAAAATCAGGCCCATCCACATGCAGCAAAAGGCAGGAGTCGTATAGCGCAGTAAGATGACGGGCGCCGCCACATACGACACCACGACACCCACCGCAGTCGCAAACACGTAAAGGCTTACGCCGCAACACGAATATCCGAGACTGACATCGCGGAGCTTTTTTCGGTTCAGCACAGCTGATAGGAACGCCACCCCCATGAATGCAGTCATGCCCGCAAAGCACCAGCCTGCCAGTTTCAAAAACGGAAAAACATTCGGTGTATCCGTAAATACCTCTTTCGGCAGGAAAGGCATGACATAAAATACCGCCGCCTTATCCAGCGTCATGGGAGGTATCCACGAGTCTGCACTGAACCGCTGGAACTGATTCCACAACACCCACAGCCAAGGCATAAACCCCAGCACAGCCACAGCAGAAGCCGCCACCCACAGCCACAGCTGGCGCTTTGCCGTGCCCAGGCTGCGGTAACCAGCATACAAATAAACAGGAATGACGGACAAACAAGCGTACGTATGCGTGTATGCAGCGCACAGTCCGGAGAGAGCAAACAACGCCCAGTACCGGAGGGCAGCCGTCTGTAATGCTTTGAACGCATAGAGGTAGCAGCAAAAAACGAACAGCATGGCCCACGCATACATGCGCAGCTCTGTTCCGTGCTTAATCAAATGCGGGACACAGGTAACGGCCAACACAGACAGACCTGCCGCGTACCAGCCCCACGTTTTGCGAACCGTCGTCATGCACAGCAGCACCGCCAGCACGAAGGGGACCACCGACACAAGCTTGCCCGCAGTCACCACTGGCAAATCAGGGAAGAACATGCGGAGCAAGTCCGACATGAACTTAACTATCACATAATAAAGCGGCGGATGCACATCTGCCGCCGTATACGCGATCATCCCGGCATAGCTGTCATCGATAATACAAAGCGTCGCCGCCGGGTCCAGCCAAACAGCCGGGCTGAAAGCGAAAAAGACATGGCACGCCACGCACAGCAACCCGACCAGCAGGCAAATCATCGCAAACGCCCGCGAATGCACGAACCCCGTACAACGCCGCAACCGGGGGGACGCCGTTTCCTCCCAAAGCCAGGCATACAACCATCCGTTAATCTTACTGATCACTGCTCTCATACCGCATACCGTTCTGTCATCTTCCATAGGGAGATTCGGACACCAGCCGGGAGGAGGGAGTTCCACTCCTAACCCCATAGGGCCTCCCCACATCCACGCCATTTCCCCGCCGGGGTGCGCCCCCATCGTAGCATCCATCTCGTTCGGGGTCAAGAACATACCCCTTCTTTTCCTCACGGGGGGAGCCTCCGCCGGCAGAACGCATCCCTCCTTTCCGGCCTGCGAATGCCGCGGTGCACAATATCAGACACGCCGGCCGAAGCGCTGACAAATCAAGCGTCTAAGCCGCCGCGGCTGCATCAGGATAGACGCCAGCATCATCAGACCGCCTCTCACATAGCGCCCCTCCATCAGGTGAAATCCCCCCGTGCGGTAAAAATATTCCGCATAAATCGGATACTTAAACCTGAGCAAAGCTACCGGCCCCTGCTTGGCAAACGACCGGCAGAACGTCTCGAAATCGATAGGCGGCTGACCCAGGCGCCGGCGTCTGAGCCGATCGCACACATACTCGTGGTGGTGCTTGCAATAAATAAAGCGCGCGGTACAGATAGACTCCCCATGCAAGCGGTACTGCGACAAAAACTCCGGGATAGCCATCACATCCCATCCGCTCTCCAAAATCAGGTTCCACAACTCGATATCCTCACTTGCCGGCAAACCCGTATCAAAACGCATCCCATCACGGTGGATAACCTCGCCCCGCAGACACACCGTGGAACAAAACATACCGATCGCATCGAGACTGTTGCGGTAGCGCGCGGAGTCCTCCTCCGTAAAGCTGTATATCTGCGTTCCTGAGCCGACCACCTTTCCCCTGGCGTCGATATACTGCACAAAGCCGCCCGTTACACCGCAGTTCGGATGCGCCTCCATAAAAGCCAAACTTTTCTCCACCCGCGTGGGCAACGATACGTCATCTGCATCGTTCAGGATGTAAAAATCAGCGGGGAAGCGGTCAAACCCCTCATTGCGGCACCCCGAACGCCCCAAATTACGCGGATTATGGTGGATAATCAGATTCCCGTGCTGTTCGACCAAATCCCGGATTTCCTCCTCGAACCCGTCAGTAGAGCAATCATCCAGCACCACTATCAAATCGAGGGGCCTGGTCTGCCGCAACAACCCCTCCACCGCAGCCCGAATGTAACGCCGGGTATTGTAACAGGGGATAAGAGCCACCACACGCGGCCTGTTTTCGCTAGCACTCATACCCTCAATCTAGCAAAGAATCAGCAACAGTCAAGAGGATTCAAAAAACGTCCGTAAAGCACAAGCCGCATTCACTCTCCTGCAGCAGCACCTGCACAAGCAATTTACCCTTCAACCCTCACCTGTCAGCCTCACACGCGGCCGCCGGACACACCTCGCACAAAAATAAACTTGAACCCCCTGCATCCCCATGCTAGGGTTACAGGATAGCAAACACTCAGTCTTTTCCTCCGCGCCACACACCATCCTCCACCCCGCACCATGAGACGCTCCCGCATCTACCGCATCCTGAAAGTCCTCGCCATCTTCATCATCAGCGCCTGCATGTTCCTCGTCCCCTTCGACGCCATGGGCCTGCACCTCAACCCCGTAGAAATCGGCGCCGTAGCCCTGTTCGTCCTCGCAGCCCTCCTCTGGATCACCGAACTCATCCCCATCTGGGCCACCTCCGTCATCGTCATCGCCCTTGCCCTGCTCTGCCTCTCCAACCAAAGCTTCTCCTTCTTCAAACCCGAAAAATTCGATCAGCCAGCCGTCCGTCAACTCATCAGCGACGCCTGCGGCCCGGACGCCCCCGCTCAAGTCGCCGCCCTCCAGGAATCCGTCATCACCCGCCTCAACAGCAAACCCCGCCTCAGCCCGGAAGAAATCCGGCTCACCCTCACCCAGCAAACCTGGGAAGCCTACGAACGCGCCTGCCTCCGCGCCGAAACCCTCACCACCAGCGGCGACCTCACCGGCGCCGCCACCTGCCAGCAAACCGCCGCCCGCCTCAAAACCGCCGCCGAACGCTTCTACCGCCCCGAGTTTGCCCAACGCATCCGCGAGATCCGCATCACCAACGTCATGCAGCAAAAAGCCACCATGGCCACCTTTGCGGACCCCATCATCATCCTCTTCCTCGGCGGCTTCTTCCTGGCAGCAGCAGCCACCAAATACCGCCTCGACATCAACCTCGCCAAAGTCCTCCTCAAACCCTTCGGCACCCAGCCCAAATACGTCCTGCTCGGCCTCATGTGCATCACCGGCGGCTTCTCCATGTTCATGAGCAACACCGCCACCACCGCCATGATGCTCGCCATCCTCACCCCGGTTCTCACCGTCTTCGACCACCACGACCGCGGCCGCATCGCCTTTGCCCTCGCCATCCCCATCTCTGCGAACATCGGCGGCATCGGCACCCCCATCGGCACCCCGCCCAACGCCATCGCTCTCAAAGCCCTCCAGGAAATGGGCCTCAACGTCACCTTTGCCAAATGGATGTGCTTCGGCATCCCCATCGTCATCATCCTCCTGCTCATCGCCTGGTACCTCCTCATCAAACTCTTCCCCATCCAGCGCCCCACCCTCCAGCTGCGCATGCGCGGCAAATTCATCCGCACCCCGCGCGCCTACGTCGTCTACGCCACCTTCATCATCACCGTCACCCTCTGGATCACCGGCGACTTCATCGGGCTGGACAGCAACACCATCGCCATCATCCCCATCGCCGTCTTCGCCGGCACCCAAGTCATCACCAAGCACGACCTGCGCCACATGAGCTGGGAAACCCTCTGGCTCGTCGCCGGCGGCTTTGCCCTCGGCCTTGCCCTGCAGGACACCGGACTGGCCGGCACCCTGATTGGAGCCATCCCCTTCGGCACCTGGGACCTCATCATGCTCATGACCGGCGCCGCCTTCATCTGCACCTTCATGGCCACCTTCATGAGCAACACCGCCACCGCCTCACTCCTCATGCCCATCATCATGACCGCCGCAGCCAGCCTCATCACCGCCGGCAGCATCGACACCGCCACCGCCATCGCCCTACTCTGCTGCACCGGCATCGCCTGCTCCCTCGGCATGGCCCTGCCCATCAGCACCCCGCCGAACGCCCTCGCCTACGCCACCAACCTCATCCCCGGCCGCAGCATGCTCACCACCGGCCTCATCATCGGCCTCATCGGCCTCACCATCGTCATCATCCTCATGCGCCTGCTCGCCCACACCCCCTTCTTCGCCTGAAACCCGCACCTTTTTCATGGCCCCGCACCATTTTCATTGACATCCCGCACCGACCCGGCAAAATCTCCCCACCACCCATGTACACCCCATCGGAACCAGACCCCCTGCACCAGCTCCTGCTCCAGAACATGACACCCGACGGCATTCCCACCCTGCCGAAGGACAACGCCACCCTCCTCAAAGCCGTCCTGCACAGCAACTCCCCACTACTGCGGACTGCCGCCGCCAAACTCGTCAGCACCGCCGAGAACGGCAGCCCCTCCGAGCAGCAGGTCGCCGGCATGATCTACTTGCTGGGCCTTGGTCTGGAACCAAACCCGGAAAAAGCCGCCCAATGGTTTCTCAAAGCCGCCCGCCGCGGCAACGCCAACGCCCAGTGCCGCCTGGCTGAGTGCTATGATTACGGTATCGGGCTCTCGCAGGACCACCCCCTCGCCGCCTACTGGTACACCAAAGCCGCCACCCAAGGCGACCCCCTGGCCCAGTACCAGCTTGGCCTCCTCTACATCCGGGGCGCCGGCGTCCCCGAAGACCCCTGCCAAGCCATCCGCTGGTTCCGCAAAGCCGCCATGCAAGGAGAACCCGCATCCCAACTTACCCTAGGCATCTTCTACACCGAAGGCATCGTCGTCAAACGCAACCCCGCCCAAGGCACCAGGTGGCTGCGCAAAGCCGCCATGCAAGGCATCGCCGACGCTCAGTACTACCTCGCCATCTGCTATGAAACGGGCGAAGGCGTCCGCCCCAACCCTGCCAAAGCCCGGCACTGGCTGCAACTCGCCGCCGCCCAGCAGCACCCGGAAGCAACCGAGCGGCTCTCCCATTACCCGGCCACCTAATCCCCCTCCACCCCTCTCGCAATAAAATAACACCTCTGCACCGCATTTTTTCGCTTGACATCACCCCCGGCAACTACTACCTTAGAGGCAAGTTAGACCAGCCACGCAACACGCCGCGGCAGACAACTCTCAACACACTCATCGTTCCATCACCATGAAACTCAGACTTCCAAAAAATCTACGCCATATTCTTCTGGCCTCCGCCATGATGGCACCGGGCATCTCCGAAGCTACAGAGTACACGACCAATGGCCAGCGTATAACATCCTTTGATGGCATAACTGATGACACAATCATTTTTGCAAAAGGTTCAGCTAATTCGTCGATTGATTGCACCAGCGGTGACCTCAGCAATGAGAACATGACTGTAAGTCAGTATGGCACCCCCATTTCCATTACCGGCGGTCACGAAGTCACCATAGGACGCTATGTTGGATGCGACGTGATAAGGGAAAATGGGCAAGAGATCTCCCAAAATACGACTCTCAACATCGCCGCAGGCACCACCCTCACCGTGGTAGGGGCGGACAACCACTCCACCACTAGCGACCGTCCGTGGGCAAACGGCACTTTCGTCATTGGGCGCATGAACAATAGGACTGCGACAGTGAACGTGGATGGCACCCTGAATATACGCAACGCCACCATCTCTGCGGACGACGCTTCGGGCATTCTCAACATTAAGAGCGGTGGCACAGTTAATGTCAAATCGCTTGGCACGTGGAACCGCAATAGTGGCACAGTGACCGTCAACCTCGAGAACGGAGGCGTGCTGAATCTGGGGGAAGGGGGAATTGCGAACAAAGACAAGCTGAACCTCAACCTCAACGGCGGTACCATCGGCATCGATGGCGCGAACGGCGCCACGAGCTGGACTTCCTCCAAAGCCCTCCAGCTGAACGGCGACGTCACCTTTAACACCACCATTCAGAACAGTTCCCAGCAGGCCGGCACCATCACACTGAACTCGCTGAATGCGAATGGACACACTCTCACCGCCACAGGCGGCGGCAGCCTGACCGTCGAGTCCCTGAGCGGCTCCATCGGCGGAATCTCCCTGGGAGCGGGAACTACGCTGAACTTAACGCTGAACGGAAACGTCGACGTTGCGCTTGGGGAAACCAGCATCCCGACGGAGAACGGCTTTATCACACAATCCGTAGAGAATTTCCTGACCAAAGGTGAAAACTCGTCCTTTAACCTGAATACCGATGCTGGGCACTTTACGATTGGGGGTATCGAGGCCACCTTGGACACCGCAAGCGGAACACTCTCTGCGAATTCCTCTACCTATGCCGTTGTGAGCAGCAGCGGAGACTCAATTGTTTCCCTGACCGACGTTGCGAGCGCCGGCAGTTCCTCCTCAGACCTCAACGTACACGTCTACGAGGACCAATCGTTCCGTCTTGATGGAGCCTTGGGAGGAACCTCCACCGGAGACACGCCAACACTCGCCGGCCTGCACATGGAGAACGGCACGACCCTCTACTTGGCCGATGGCGCATCACTCTCAAGTGCCCCGAGCGTGGCGAACGGCGCAACAATCAACGTCACGGTCGATGCGAATGCCTCGGTGACATGGGATGCAGGCGCCACCATCACCACCGGCAACGGCATCGGCACTCTCACCCTTGGCAATGGCTCAACTTGGAACATTTCCGGCGACACCAACACCCTCAGCGGTGCCACCATCCAGACGCAGGGGACCGGCGCCTCCACCATCACCGGCGGCACATTGACTCTCAGCGGCACAACCACACTCAACACGGCGGATGCGGGAAGCACCCTGACCATCACATCCGGCGTCACCTCAGCTGCACTCACCAAAACGGGAGCTGGCACCGTGACCATCAGTGGCAACGCCAGCATCACAGGTGCGCTGAACTTGGGAGCCAGTAATACAGAAAACGGAGGAATTCTTGAGCTGAAAGGCTCCCAAAATACCATCAGCGGTAGTGGCTTGGTGAGCCTGAAGAATGGCGAGCTAATCACTCACGGGACGACGAACATTTCAAATGAGTTTGATCTCTCAGGCGGAAGCAACTACAATGGCAAACTCGTGGTAGCAGATGGCACGACAACCCTTACACACGATCGCATTTGGTTAAACCCCGACAATGACAGTTCTGCTGCTTTTGTTGTTCGGGAAAATGCAACTCTAAAAATGCACAACGTCGCCATTGGTACCAAGGCATCGGAAGATGCTTCCATCACAAACACTGATGGTGCTGGAGATTACGTCTCTCTGACTAATTCTGGTTTGAAGGCATCGAACGCATCATTGAGCACCACAGACAGTCTGGGGGATAGTCAGGAGCTTTTGTGGCAACTGCAAGATTCCAAGCTCACAA
The DNA here is from genome assembly GCA_944390825.1 of uncultured Akkermansia sp. GTDB lineage: Bacteria > Verrucomicrobiota > Verrucomicrobiia > Verrucomicrobiales > Akkermansiaceae > Akkermansia. Next base: position 62,104 of record CALXRG010000013.1, on the reverse strand, counting down.
ACCAAAAGGACGGATGTGCCCTGATCTACAACGGCACCGCCACCAACAGTGACTTTGTCAACGCCTCCACCGGCACAACACAGGTAGGCAAAGCCGCGAATAACGTCACTCTGAAAGGCAATGGCGCTACAGCAACAGGCGTCACCACCTCCGACAGTGGCTTCACCGCCAGCTCTGTCAGCACCGTTGCGGGCACAGCCACCACCTTCACCGGCAACGTGACCGTGACAGTCTCCCTCACCGCCGCAGCGATGGCGACGAATGCTGACTTCATCAGCACAGGGGAAGTAACCGGCATCAGTTCGACGTCCGGACGCCAAGTCCTCTTCGCCAGCGATAGCGCCAGTGCCATCCAGAGCACCTTCCAGAGCACCGGCAGCGGCACCACTCTGACACTGGGCGACGGAGCGACCCTCACCCTCGGCGGAGCCCTCGCGGCCCCGGACGGCGGCACCTTCACCCTGACGCTGGGAGGCAAGGTCACACTCGACTTCACCACCGAGGTGAAGGCCGCCATCGCCGACCTGTCCATGGGCACCACGCTGGACGTCCTGCTCGCCACGAATGTGAACTTCGGAGACGGCACCTCCCTCCTGAGTGGAGCAACAGCCTCTAACTACATCACCCTGGCAAGCGACAGTGGACTCGCGCTGACGGATAGCTCCCAGCTCATCCTGAACGGGAACAACCTGCTCCTCACCGGAGCCGTCACCGTACCCGAGCCCGCCACCGCCACCCTCAGCCTGCTGGCCCTCGCGGCCCTCTGCGCCCGCCGCCGGCGTAAGGCCTAACCGGGGAAGCGATCCAACCTCTGCTCAAGCGCCTGCGCGGCATCCCGCGCAGGCGCTTTTTCACCTCCCGCCGCAGCCTCTCCCGAGCCTCCGCAGCCCCGACACCAGACAGCTACCCACCCTTGACAGCTCCACAACCCCTACCCGGCAGAGTACAAGCCACCCCCCGGGGACCAAGCTGCCCGCGGCGCAAATCAGCACAGCCCGCACTCACCCACCCCGGCGCCCCCCGCGGCAAGCCCCCCACCCGCCGAGCGGCCAGCCCTCATCCCACCCCGCAGCGGACAGGAAAAGCAAACCGCCCGAACACCGGGCACAGAGCACGTCAGCACCGCGCAGAAGCAGCAGCCTCCAGCCAGCACCGGCAGGGAAGATCACGCACCGGCACCCCCGGCCCGGCCGTCGCCCGCATCAGCACCGGGCCGCGCCACCTCCCCCTGCGCATCATCCCCGGAGCTGCCGGCACCCGCTGTCCCCTCCTCCGGCACGCGCTCAGCCTCCGCAGCAGCAACCGCCGCCCGCGCCAGCTCGCGGAAAGCCCGGCGCTGCCGGCGCCTCTTGCCCGTCTGCAAACTCGGCCATACATAGCGCATGAAAATCACCTTGATCGAGGCCGTCAGCGGCACGGCCAGCAGCGCTCCCACCGCACCACCGAGCACCAGACTCCAGAACAGCACGGAAAACATCACCGTCAGGTCGTGCATCCCCACGCGGTTACCCACGATGCGCGGCTGAATCACCCAGCCATCAAACTGACTGATGCCGAAGAAAATAGCTGCCACCCCCAGCACATAATTGATGTCATTCCACGTAAACCAGGCAATCAGCATCGCCGGAATGCTCGTCGAAATCATACCGATATACGGGATAATACCCAGGATCGCCGCCGTAAATCCGATCGTCACCGCATACGGCAGCCCCAGAATCTTCAGCGCAATACCGAGCAACACGCCATCGATAAGACTCACCAGCATCTGCCCGCGGACGAACGATATGATATACCCGTTAATCTGCAGCAGCGTCTCAACCACCTCAATGCGGAAATGCGACCGCCGCAAGGGCAGAATCGTATGCCAATTGCTGGCGATCTTCTCACTCTCCAGCAAAAAATAAAACAGAAACACCGGCACCATCACCGCCCCGATCAGGAAAAACGACACCCCCGACAAAGCCCGGCTGCCCGCCGTCAGCCAATTCAGCACCTTATCCGTCAGGTAACTTGAGTTGAAATTCAGGATAGCCAGTGCCTTCTCATGGTAGGTCTGCAGATTGGACAGCTCCTCCACATCCTCCTCCGGCAAATCAGAGCTGCGCGCATCCTTCAGCGTCTTCTGGTAAACCATATCAATCCCCTGCTGCACGAACTCATTGTGCTCCAGCAAATCATTGCAGGTTTGAATACCACTCTGCACAATCTCATCGCGCTTCGAAATCAGCTCCCCCGTCTGGTCAATAAGCTTCGGAGCAAACGAATTAATCATCGCCGCCACCACCACACCCACCGTGCACATCACCAGCAGCACAGCCAGCAGCCGCTTGCGGATGAACCGCTGCGTCCACGCCACAATCGGCGAAAGCAAATACGCCAGCATCCCGGCAATCACCACCGGCAGCAGCACCGGCTCCAGCGCCATAAACGCCTGGCCAAACCCGTACAGCATCGCCATCACCAGTCCTATCACCACCACCAGCGACAGCCCGCACAACGCCGCCCAGCAAGAAGCCAGCTGAAATGGAGTCGGGTACCTCTTACCATCCGTCTTCATATAACCGCATCATAGAAAAAACCACCCCCCGCTGTCAACCATATTCCCGCGTCCGCCGCTGCATTTTGGCAGAGCACCGGCCCCGCCCGCACAGCATAACACCACAGCCCGGCAAAAAATTCCCCCTGCCGACAAGTTTTTGCTTGTTTTCTCCTGACTCTAAGCTATATTAGAAAGCACACTGAAACGTCATGAAACACCTTTCCCTCCTCAAGAGCGTAGCCCTCGCATGCGGCGCCCTCGTTGCCGCCACTACCACGAGTTCCTGCACCAGCCGCCTCACCCCTGACCGAGCCGCTGAAGCCGTCACCACCTCTACCGTATCCGTCTTCAGCAGCAACGACGTCAGCGATCCCTCCCTGCGCCACTGCTCCGAAGCAGGCCAACTCCCGGCCCGCGCCGCCCGCGGCCTCCGCTCCTGGCTGAAGAACTCCACCCCGCGGCACCAGAGCTACGTCTACCCGCAGTACTACATCACCCTGACGGATAACAACGGACGCCTCACCGGCGTCTGGGGCATCTGCTCCAACGGCAAAGGAGACATGACAGGCGTCCTCATCCCCCGCCGCGGCGTCATGGCCTGGGACCTTCCGCACATCGGCGACTACTACGTCTACGTCTGCGAAACCGCACAGCGGGATGCCCTGAGCAAAGCCATCATGGACTCCCTGGCAGACGCCGGCTACGACACCTACCGCATTGACTCCCGTAAAGCCCGCGGCCTCGTCATGCCGCGCTACCTGATGTCCAAACCCGCCTCTGACGCCGAGAAGAAAGCCTACGAAGCCCGCCTGGCCGAAGCCCGCAAGCAAAGTGCCGAAGCCAAGTCCAAAGCCGCCGCCAGTGCCGCTGCCGATAGCGTTACGGATGAATTTGTCCCCGATGATCTCGACCTCGACGCCAGCTTCGACGACATGGACACCAGCGACGCCGACAGCTCCGCGGACACCTCCACCGACGACACTGCGGATGACTCCACCCTCGACAGCGACTCCGAGGAATAACCAAGCAGCCACCCCGCGACCCCCTTCCCGCGACGCAACCGACCGGTTGCGTCGCGTTGCTTTATGCACACCACAGGCCTCCCCCTGCCTCCGCTCACCTGTCCGCCCCCCCGCCTAAAACGGCCCAGTCCGCAGGATCCTGCGGACAGCCCCCCATCGGCCAGCCCCGCATCTCTGCCTGCGACCCTCTTCCCCCTACTGTGCACACTTGCACACTCCCCTGCATCCCCCGGCCTCTCCCCGTCGGCAGCGGCATCAAAACAAAACAAGCCGGAGTCCGAAGACTCCGGCTTGTCACGGGAAATAGAACTGCGGGAATAGTCTCGCCAGGGCTCGAACCTAGACAAAGAGAATCAAAATCTCTTGTGCTACCATTACACCACGAGACCCCATAGGGCACGTAACCCGTGCGCACATTATAGCAGCGCACTCCCACCCGGGCAAGCCTAAAATAGCGGCAATCCGCGGAAAAGTCCGTAGTTTGGACTTGCGCGACCCCCTCCCCTGCGCTAAAATGGCCTACACTTATGGACTATGCCTCACTCATCGACAAGCGCCGGCAGCGGCTGGAAGAACTCGAAGCAGCCATTGCCGACCCTGCGCTTTTCGACGACCGCGCACGCGCTGAGGAGCTGATGCGTGAGCACCGCCGCACCCAAGAGCTGCTGGCGGATTGGGACAAACTCCAGGACACCGAACGCCAAATAGCAGATAACCGCGAACTCGCTGCAGCCGAAGACCCGGATATGGCCGAGCTGGCCCAGGCCGAGCTCGCAGCCCTCGAGCCCCAGCTGGAGCAACTCACCGAGCGCGTCCAGTACAGCCTGCTCCCCCGCGACGCCACCGAGGATCGCGACGCCATCATCGAAATCCGCGCCGGCACCGGAGGCGACGAAGCCTCCCTCTTCGCGGGCGACCTGCTGGGCATGTACCGCCACTTTGCCGAAACCATGGGGTGGAGCTTTGAAATCCTCGACGCCAGCCCCAGCGACGTCGGCGGCTTCCGCGAAGTCACCGCCCGCATCAGCGGCGAAGAAGTCTTCCGCCACCTCAAATACGAAAGCGGCGTCCACCGCGTCCAGCGCGTCCCGGCCACCGAAACCCAGGGGCGCATCCACACCTCCACCGCCACCGTCGCCGTCCTGCCCGAAGCCGAGGAGGTAGACGTCCAAATCCGCCCGGAAGACCTGCGCATCGAAACCTGCCGCTCCGGCGGCGCCGGCGGCCAGCACGTCAACCGCACCGAATCCGCCGTACAAATCTTCCACCTGCCCACCGGCATCATGGTACGCTGCGAGCAGGAACGCTCCCAAATCAAAAACCGCGAAACCGGCATGCGCATCCTGAGAGCTCGCCTCTTTGAGATGAAACAGAAAGAAGCCCAGCAAAGCTACTCGGAGCGCCGGCGCCAACTCATCGGCTCCGGAGGCCGCGAAGAAAAAATCCGTACCTACAACTTCCCGCAAAACCGCCTCACCGACCACCGCATCGGCTACACCGCCTACAACCTCGACATCGTCGTGAGTACCGGTGCCCTCCAGGACATCATCTCCCACATGCAGCACGCCGAAATGCAAGAGCGCATGGACGAACTCAACGCCTGAGCCAGACGGCACGCAAGCCCCCATCCCCACGACCCCTCCCACCACCACCGACCATGAAGAGCATCCGGGAGATTCTCACCAGCGGCACCGCCTACCTCAGCGCCCGCGGCATCGAAGGAGCCCGCCACTCCATGCAAAGCCTCCTGGTGCACCTGCTGGGCTGCGACCGCACCTGGCTCTACCTGCACTACGAAGACCCCATACCGGAAGACACGCTGTCCCCTCTGCGTGACCTGCTGCGCCGCCGCGGCACCGGTGAACCCCTGCAACACCTCCTCGGCTCCACCGAGTTCTACCGCCGCGACTTCCGCACCGACGCCCGCGCCCTCATCCCCCGCCCGGAAACCGAAGAGCTCGTCGAGCACGTCCTCCAGCGCACGGCACGCCGCCGCCACCTGCGCATCCTCGACATGGGGTGCGGCTCTGGCATCATCGGCATCACCCTGGCCCTCGAGCTCGCCCCCCTGGAGCCCGACGTCGTCCTGACCGACATCTCCGACGCCGCCCTCGCACTCACCCTCGAAAACGCCACACGCCTCACCGCACGCGTCAAAACCTACCGCAGCGACCTCTTCTCCGCCTGGCAAAGCGACACCACCGGCACCGCCCTCGTCCCACCGGACGCCTTTGACCTCATCGTCGCCAATCTCCCATACATCCCCGACAGCGAACCCCTCTCCGCCGAAGTGCAGCACGACCCCGCGACCGCCCTGTACGGCGGCCCCGACGGGCTCGACATCATACGCCGCTTCCTCGCCGACGCACGGCCTCACCTGGCCCCCGGCGCCCTCATCATGCTCGAAGTCGGCCACGACCAGGGCGAAACCACCCGGCAACTCATGGACTCCCTCGGCTACGAACGCACCGGCCTGCTCACCGACATCAGCGGCAAGCCCCGCTTCCCCCTCGGCTACGCGCCGGCCACCTGCGGTTTCTCCCCCGGCAGCACAGCATCCCCCGACAGCCCGCAATAACCCCGGCAGCACTACCCTCCCCCCATGACCAAACACTGGCAGCTCCGCCCCGTCACCAAACGCACCGTCACCGCCCTCGCCTGGGCAGGCGCCGGCATGTCAACCCTGACCGCATTCGGCGCCCTTCTCGAACTCATTCTCGAGCTCTGCGGCCTCCCCAAGCTAGCCTACCACTGCGGCGTCACCGGCCAAGTAGCCAGCGTCGTCCTGACCGCCATCTGCGGACTGCTCATGCCCTGGTGCCACGACGTCCTCATGGGAGGCCGCGGCATGGTGGAAACCCGCATCATGGTCTGGCTGGGCTTCACCTGCTCCCTACTGCTGCTGCTTACCACCACCGCAAGTCTTGCCACAGGCCTGCTGGCCCATCCCCTGCAAGCAGATCTGCCCGCCATCATCGCCGCGATTCTCCTCGTAGCACTACTACTCAACATCCCCAACATGGCCGCCGCGAGACCTGCCAACATCGCCCGCATTCTCCTGCTGCCCGCCCTCCTGCTGGCAGCCTTCATCACCAACGAACCCGCCCTCTTCATCGCCAACGACATCGTCAAACTGCTCCTCGGTTACTCCGGCTTCATCATCCTGCAAGCCATCGCCCAAACCGCCCCCTACATCGCCACCATGCCCCCGCGCCGCTAAACCCCGAGCCGGCACCAACGCGCGTTACTCCCCAACGCCGTGCACGCACGCAACAAGCAGGCAGTCCCCTTACGGCGCGCCCCAAGTCCAACACTCCACGCCACCTGATGTGTTTCCGGTCGTAAGCCCCATATCACGCGGGCTCACTCACTGCCACGGAACACCCCGGCCAGTCTGCTCATGAGCAACCGAGGCCCGGAGCATCCGCCTGAATATCCAGCAAAGCGAAAGCATCATCTTCCAAGGTATCGAGCACCTCAAAGTCAGCCTCACAGCGGATAGCGTAATACTCAGCGCCCCAGAGGCGGGCGACTTCCGGCAGACTGAACGTGGGAGGCTGCACCATGAGACGGCGCAGCTCGGCGTCGAGTTCGGGGGAGTCCGCGCGGCCGGCGCCGCCGTTGTTCAGCACTGCGACGATGCGTTTACCGGGGGCAAGCTGGCTGACGAACGCCGCTGCCCCGATGTCGCGCAGCAACGCCAGATCACCGGTGAGGCAGCAGGCAAACCCGGCGTCTGCGGCGTTACCCAGGAAGGAGGCTACCGTACCGTCACCGGCGCTGTTGGGGGTATTGGCCCGCAGATAGACAGTAGGAACATGGGTCTGAGCGTAGCGGTTCCAAAGCTCGACGCAGCTGCCGCTGCCCAGGCAGAGGACATCTGCCATACAGGCGTGGTTGGAGAGATAGCGCACCATGGCCGCTTCGCTCTCGGGAGCGGCGAGGAGGGCTTCTTCGATTTGCCCCTCGGTGCGGCGGCTGATGGAAAGCAACCGCTCCGTGTCACCGACATGGGGTACATCGCCAAGGGCCTTCATAACCTGTTCCAATTCGCCTTCGATGACGTGACTCTTGCGGCAGAGGCCGGAGAAACCGGTGCGGGTGATCGAGAAGATTTCGGTGTTGGGCAGCTGCTCCAATTCCTTCCAGAAGGGGCCGGTGGGCACATCACCCACGCGCAGGACGTAGCGCGGGGGTCGCTGGATGAGCAACTCATCGCCCCCGCGCAGGAGGTAGGCTGAGAGCTCCTCGCGCAAGCCGCTGGCGGCTTCGGCCAGCAGGGGAACCCGCAGGGTCTGGGCGAGCCACAGGGCGGGTTCCTGCTCGGCAGGCTCGAGCGCACCCAGGATGAGCACGAGCCCCTCCCGGGCGCGGAAACGCAGCATCTGCGAAAGCGCGACGAGGGAGCCGCGGAAGCGGGGGGCGGGCGGAGCTTCCCCCAATTCCAGCATGCTGTAGTCGCCCCCGAGTGTGATACCCGGCGTCAGGTGCAGGTTGAGGTGGACGGGGAACCCCTCTGTAAGGACGCTGCTGAGATCAGGGAGATCAGAAACGGCGCAGGGAAGTGTGACGTCGATGCCGGTGGCATACATGCCAAACATACCCTCATGCTCTATGCAGCCGGGGCTGGCGGCAGCACCGGCGCTCGTGGCGGCACCATCGCCGGGGGCGGGTTCGGTGGTGATGATCAGCAGAGGCCGGCGCTGATAGTAGGCCTCGACAACGGCGGGAGCCAATGCGGCAGCAGCGGCTCCGCTGCCGGCGACCACAGCCACCGGCCGCCCGGTAGCCTGCATGCGCCCGAGGGCGAAGTAGGCGGCGGTGCGCTCATCCTGCTGAGTCCAGCGGTGGACGATGGGACACTCTGCGAGGGCGCGGAGGATGGCGGTATTATGCTCGCCGGGGCAGCAGACCCACTCGGCAATGCCGGCGACGGTGCAGCAGGAGATGAGGCTTTTCATGGGGCAAATCTGAAGCGGTGGAGGGGGGAAAAAGTGAGGAAAGGAGGAAAGGGTGAGGAAGGAGGGGACGGGGGAATCAGCGCAGTTCGGTAAAGGGGAAGGGAGGGGTGCAGGACGCTGGGCACATCAGGGCTGCGCGGCTGCGCAAGTGACCGGCAGCTCGATGCGCTGCCCCATGTGGGTGGGGTTCCGGTGCGTGATGAGATCGTAGAGCATGGCGAGGCGGGCACCGCGCTCGCGGACGCAGGCGCGAACCTGGCTGGAGAGGGTTCCCAGTGCCAGGGGCGCACCATAGCCCTCGGCCTCCATGCCCTTGCAGCGGGCGATGGCCACTGCACGCCGGACATGGTCCGGCTGACTGACGATGAGGAGGTTCTCTGCGCCGAAAACATCCCGTGCACGCACAACGGAATCATAGGTACAGAGACCGGCAAAGTCTTCCACAATCACCTCCGCGGGGACACCGCGCTCGACGAGAGCCTCCTTCATATCGCGCGGTTCGTTGTAGTAGCGGGTACGGTTATCGCCCGAAACAATGATGCAGCGCAGCTTGCCGGCGTGCCAGAGTGCGGCGGCGGCATCCATACGGCCGGTGAAGTATCGGTTCGGCCAGCGACCGACCAGCTTGGAGCAGCCGAGCACAAGTCCGACGCGATCTCCGGGACAATCCCGGAGCTCTTCATGGCAGTAGCCCCTGGCCATAGTGTGTGTGATGCCCTCGGATACAGCCAGCAGCAGCGCCATGACCAGCGCCGAAAGAAGCGCAGTGAGCAGGATGCGGCGGCGGGAGAGGCGAGGCATGAGAGCGCTGGGTGGACTCTTAGCGGACGGGGATGACCTGGATGCGCTGCGTGAGCTCATGCGTATCGCCATAGCGCAGAGAGATGTGCTCCGCGGGGACGACCGTCGTTTCGACGCAGAGGAATCCCTTCTCGGCACCTGGCCCCAAGTCGGCCATACCGGCGGCGAGTTCTGCCCCGGGGTTCCAGACGACAGCGGAGCCGGAACCGCTGCGGCAGATGCGAATACTGCGCTTCCAGGCTGGATCATGGATGGAAAGCTCCGCATTCTCCTGGACGGGGCAGTAAATGCGGTCAATAGAGCCGGCCGGGATCAGGGGATCCTCTGCATGTGGCTCCGGACTGGCGGCATATTCGGTGAAAGCGCTTTCCTCCAGCCCCGTAACCGCGACCGTTTCGTAATTACTGACTGCAAAGTACGTATGCAGGGCAGCAGAGAAGGGCATGAGGTGGGGGACATCGAGCGTCATCAGGCTCATCGTGAGCTCGCTGCCAAACTCGAGTGCCAGCGCGGCGCTGGGGAGCATCTTATTGGCCGGCGGCAACGCGAGCAGCAAACGCACCCGGCCGTCCTCTTCTTCTTCCATGCCGGCCAGCTGCCAAAGCGACGTGCGGGCGACGCCATGGGAAGGCTGGGCTGCATCATCGGGATGTTTGCCAAACCAGGGCCAGCAGAGCGGAATACCGCCGCGCAAAGCCTTCCCCTTGGCAAAGACCGCTTTGGGGCTCATGTAAATGACCGGCATATGACCGGCGGGCGTCCACTGGAGGACATGCCCCCCGTACAGCGACACTTCTGCGCTGCAAAGGGGCGTCTGAATGCGGACGATCGGGAAATCTGCGCCGTGTGGGTATTCTGTAGTGACCATATCCTGCGCGGGCATTGTAGCAGATAGCGGGCTTTCTGGCAAGCGGGAAGCCATACTGAATCGCGCCCCGGCGGGCCCTCCCCGCCAGCCGCTGCCGCTCACCGGGCAACACCTCAGCCCCCCATGCAGCCACACAGCCACATCACAGTCACACCACAGCACCGCCCTGCAAGGAAAAGCAACGCTCAAAACAGGCGCGATTATTTCTGCGTGTCACTCTGATCCCGGCCCAGAATAGAACGGGTGCTGTACACCTCCTTATTATAAAAATCCTTATAATCGCGGATGACCGGCTGACTGGTCTTTTGCCGGCGGCTTTCAAAATAACCGCTCTGCATATCGCGGTTATAATCACTGGCATTAGTTTCGAAAACATCATCACGGCCACGCAACACACTGCCCTCGGCCGGGGAGCGGGTCGACTGATCCTCGCGATAACTTTCATGCGCAAGACCCCGGTGCTCATTAAGAAAATCAGGCTGGCGCGTCACATCGTAAGAACTCTCCCTGACACCTGCATAACTTTTACTCCCGCTGAACTCCTTGGCCCCCTTGAAACGGGTACTGAGAGCATCATTCTCGCGCACATCACTAAAAGCCCGCGTGGAAAAACGTTCATCCGTACCACGCGCCGCATCAAGATCCTTCTGAAACGAACTCACACGGGAAGAAACAGCCTGCGGCACACCATCCGCATTCTTCTTGCGCTGGAAACTGGCATCAATGCGTTCCTCATAACGCGACATCAAGTCAGTCTCCTTACCCGGCTCACGCTCCTTCACCTCAACGCCGTGCTCATCGTACACCGTACGCACAGGTTCGCAGGCGCAAAGCAACAAAGCAAAGGCAAAGAAATACTTCATCCGCAAGCCATTATACGCAAACAGCAGACAACTGGCAAACCTTTTGTTTGAACACCCCTCACAATCCAACGCGAACACCGCCCCGCCCGGCCAGAAACACAGCCGCACCGCCCCGGTCAACCACAGCCCCATCCGTCACCGCACCCGCACACACAACAAAAAACGCATGTGATCAACCATCACATGCGCCTGACACAAAAGCAAAAAAACGCCTTAATCGTAAACGCCGTCGCGAATGCGCTTCATCTGGGCATGGACGCCGCGCACCCACGGACCACGGCTCTCACAATAATAGCGGCCGATCTGCTCAACAGTCACACGCCCCTTGGCCTTGTACTTGCCGAGGATTTCTCCCAAGTGGTGCACACAAGCCTCCTTCGTCTCATAGCGGCGCTGGCCCCGGCGGCCCATAATACCCGCCAGGTTGTTCTTGGTACGGGCGGCCTTAGACTGAGCATGGCCGGACTCCAGGCGAATAATCGCTTCCATGAGGACGGGGTCCACATCATTCACTGCGGCCGCCTCCTTGATGGTCGGCCTCAGGTCGGTCACCGTATCGGCCACCAGCGTCTGGCAAATCAGCAGCGTAGCTGTCAAAATGGTCGTTAAGTACTTCATGGCGCGCGCAGTGTAGGTACATCTCCCCTTATTGTCAAGCATTTTGCGACAATTTATTTTCACCAGGAAGCCCGGAAAACACCAGCCGAAAATGCCAATTGCATAAACAATTACAAAAGCACAACACTGCGCTTCTCCTGCAATTTCCCTGACAGCACGGGGGAATTCAGCACATCCCAAGCCTCATCCAAACATCAAAAATTGATAGAAAAAAACCACCCTACCACCTCACCACACCAGGACATCTTTTTTGTGGCATACACCCCAACGCATAGCATTCCACCCCCGGAAACACACAAACTCCGGCAAACACCACCTCCCAACAAACGCGACACCTCCATCCCCAAACCGCCCCAACTCACAACCGCGACTCACGGCGCAACCGCAACTGACCGCAGGCAGCATTAATATCATGCCCCTTCTCATAGCGCATCGTCACAGGAACATGCTCGCGGACAAGCACGCGGCAAAAAGCGCGGCACTCCTCCTCCGAAGGACGCACCCAAGGCAACCCCTCAACCGTATTATAAGGAATAAGATTCACCTTCGCGTCAAGATCACGGGCGACAGCTGCAAGCTTATAAGCCTCCGGGAGCATAGCATTCACATCACGGATAAGAATATACTCCAGCGTAATCATATGCTTACCGGTGCGGGACCACTCACGCAACGCCGGCAGCAACTCACCCAAAGGCCACTTGCGGTTGACCGGCATCACACGGGACCTCACTGCATCATCCGCACCGTGGAGCGACACAGCAAGCCGCAAAGGCCTGCCGAAAGCAGCAAGGCGCCGCAACCCCGGCACATTACCGGAAGTAGACACCGTGATATGGCGGGCCCCAATACCGAGCGCCTGCTGATCAAGTATCACCGTAAGCGCCCGCAAAAGATTATCCACATTATCCAAAGGCTCCCCCATCCCCATAAAAACCAAATTATCCACACGCTCACCGGCGATCTCCTCCGCCGCAACAATCTGCGCAACAATCTCAGAAGCCGTCAAATTGCGGGTAAACCCCAGCAAACCGCTCGCACAAAACCGGCAACCGAACTTACACCCCACCTGCGACGACACACACAACGTCATACGGCTGCTGTGCGCTCCCCCGCGACCAACCGCCGCCGGAATAATAACAGACTCCACAAAATGACCATCCTGCAAACGCGACAAAAACTTCCGGGTCGACCCCACAGCACTCTCCGACACCTCCACCACCTCCAGCGGCCGCAACGTAAAACGTGCCGCCAGCTCCCCACGCAACCCCGGAGGCAAATTAGTCATCGCCGAAAAATCCGCCACGCGATGCCGCCATACCCACTCCATCACCTGCGTCGCCCGGAACGCCTTATGCCCCAGCGAACCGAGCAGCTCCACCAAAGCAGCGCGATCGTACTCAAGCAAAGAATCCAACGCAGCACCCATGAACCCAACTCAAAGAATCGTATTAACGTACTCCCCGACATCGAAAGGCCTCAGATCATCCCGGCCCTCCCCCAAACCCAGGAAAATTGGGGAAATCCCCAACTCATCCTGAATAGCCACCGCCACACCGCCCTTACCCGAGCCATCCATCTTCGTGATCACCACAGCATCAAGCGGAGCAGCCTTATGGAACTCACGCGCCTGCATCAGCGCATTCGCCCCCGTAGTAGCATCCACCACAAGATAGCAAGCGTGGGGAGCCCCCGCATCCTGCTTCGCAAGCGAGCGACGGATCTTCGCGAGCTCCTCCATCAAATTATGGCGCGTATGCAAACGGCCCGCCGTATCACAAATCACATAATCGAACCCCTCGCTGATCGCCTTCGTATGCGCCTCATAGCAAACCGAAGCCGGATCCTGATTCGGACGCCCCTTATACAGCGGCACCCCAAGACTCCCTGCCCAACTCTCGAGCTGCTCCACAGCAGCCGCACGGAACGTATCCGCCGCAGCCAAAAGCACCTTGTACCCCTGCTTCTGCAAACGGTACGCCAGCTTCGCACTGGTAGTCGTCTTACCCGTACCATTCACACCCACCATCAGCAGCACACACGGACGCCCCGCCTGCGGCACCGGAAGCACCGGAAGCTTCGCAGGGAACGCCGCCCGCAAACGCTCCCGGATAAAATTGGCGATATCGCACGCATCCTGCTCATCGCGTTCGATAAGCTCCTCAATCATCGGGATCACACGCTTGGCACCGATATCCGCCGCGATAAGATCAGCCTCCATCTCATCCCAATCAATCTCGGGCTCACCAAGAAACTTATCAATCAGGCGTGTAAAAAAATTAGCCATGCAAAAACAAAACAATCAATCAGGTAACAAAGAAAAAAAGAGCAACAGCGAAAAGCCCAACCAACCGCGAAAACAAAAAAAGGATAAAGCCAACGTCAACCACCCGAACGCAGCCCATCACGAAGCCCCCTTCGCAGCAACCGCTCCGATAACACCATGAATAAAACGCGCACTCTTGCTGCCGGAGTAAGCATGCGCCAAATCCGTAGCCTCAGCAACAACAATCTGCACCTTCAACCCACAGCTCAACTCATGGAGCGCAATATAAAGAATACACCTGTCCACAACAGACAAACGCTCCATCGAATAATGCTCCAGCACAGGCGCCATCTGCGCCTCATACGCCTCCTGTCCGGCCAGAACCGCACGCACATAGCGGTCAACCTCCCCGGGCAACTCACGCACTACCTCATCCAGCCGCACCATGGCAGCATACTGAGGATTCCCCAGCAACGCCGCAGGAGAACGCAGCGCCGCACACTCACGCAAAGCACGCACACGCCGGCTCACCACAGGCTCGACCGGAGCAAGCACCGCGCGGTAAGCAGGCCAATCAGCAAACGCAGTCACAAGCTCATCGCTCAGCTCCACCAGCGTCGCGGCCAGCACCATCACATCACGGCTGCACAAAGCAAGCTGCCCCGTACCATCCCGCCGCTTATCCGCCAAACAATACTGCAACCCGCGCAGCGAAGCATCAAGCCGATCCGAATAATCCAAGTACCCCGACAACTGCGCGGAAAGCCTCGCCGCCGTACCATCACCATGCAAAGCATCCTGCGCCCTCGTCACGCGCTCACGCAGCAAACGCAGCGAATCCCCCTGCTGGCGCAAACAATGCAGCACTGCCTTAGCCTGAGCCACATGCAAGCGATCCCGCTGCGGCTCCAAACCAATCTCCCAGTACGTATCAAAATCAAACGCGTCTACCGTCGTGCCATTCTCCATCAAAGCATACAGCAGAGTAAGCGAAGCCTTGCGAATCTGAGTAGGGGATATCATGTGTATTCAGTCAGGAAAAGTCATTATTCACACCACCGGGAAACCCTGTCGCCAAAGTCATCAATCCCGGAAAGGCAAACCGCCGGCAGCGGTAACCGCAATTGATTTATTGTTCGGGACAGCCACCAGCTCAAGCATAGCCAAAGCCGCACGGGCAGCCTCACGGCCACGGTTCAAAGCCGAGGCAACACAACGCGCAAAAGCCTGTTCCTCATTATCAAGCAACAGCACCTCGTGAATCACCGGCACCATCGTATCACAGGCAATCGCCAACAGCTGGTGCGTAATGCTCGTGCCGATCAAATCCGCATGCGCCGTACTCCCGCGCAAAATCACCCCCAGTGCCACCACCACATCCGGCCTGCGGTGCTCCGCCACATCCGGCCCGCATATCGAACGCTTCACCATCACCGGCACCTCAAAAGCACCCGGCACGCGCACCACCCGCGTCCGCACCCCAGGCGCACACTCCGACAACTCCTCCAAGCAATTCCGGAGAAGCGCATCGGTATACTTCTCATTGTAGGTAGCACAAACAATCGTGATCAAACCCTTGGCATTCTTAGCCTGGCGCCTCTCTGGAAGTTCGGTAGACATAGTAGGAGCGCTGATACAGCGGCGTTACTCTAGCACGCCCGAGCGGGCGCGTCAAGGCAAATAGGCTCAGCGGCTCGCACTTCTGTACCGGCGGCGGCTGTAAGACGAGCGCCGGTTATACGAGCGGCGCTTGGAATACCGCTTGCCACTGACCCGGTACCCCGTATCCTTCGGCAGCTGAGCCACCACCTTATCCGGAATAAGAATACTGCGCATCGCCTCATTCTCCTCAGCCTTCAGGTACGTACCCAAGGTACAACTCTCAATCGCCACAGGAGTACCCCGCTGCACAAGCCGGTACAAATCCACAATATCGCGGCTGCGCATGCGGATACAACCATATGAAGCCGGCGTACCGATCTTGCGCTCCTCCGGCGTACCGTGAATATAAATACGGCGACTGTGCGAAGAACCGTTGGAAGCCTCAAGGCCGGCCAGCTGAATCACACGCGTCACAATCGGATCACGACCCGCCGCATCAACCGCCACCACCTCACCCGTCGGCCGGCATGACTTGAACACCATTCCCTGGGGCTGCCCCTCACCCGTCTTACTGGACACCGCATGCACCCCGAGGGGCGTACGGTTACTGCCGTGGCTGGACCCCATGCCAAACTTCGACGTACTCACATCATACTTACGCACGACCTTGCCATCGCGAAACACCGCCAACTTCTGATCGCCCAGCGTCACAGCCACACCATTCCGCACCACGGCACGCGGCGGCACATCCTTCACATGGTAGGGATTCGAACCGGAAGAACAGGCAGACAGCAGCAAACCGGCCATACCCGTCAGCACAAAAGCCATCAGTGAGCACCCCCTAGCCATACGAACCGACGAAAGCAAATCAATAAAAACAACCAACGACTTATTGACGGCAGGAACCCAAACCAAGCGCAAACAAGCAAGCCCCCCCCGGTCAGGCAGACTGGTCAGCCTCCCTGCTCTGACGCAACCCATCGAACAAACGCTTGAACGAACACAGGCTTGTGTAAAAGAAACCGAGGAACGGCAGCATCAGGAAAAACCCAAGCCAATGACCCACACACACATTCACAATCTCCACCCCGGCAAAGAACAAACCAAACATCAGCTCCAGCACAGGCACCAGCACCGACTTGATCGCCTTGTACCCCTTCGCCCGCTTCTCCACAGCCAAGCTCCCCTCCTTCGACCCGCCAAACTTCGGCGTACGCACAAACTCACTCTGCTGCCCGAACACCGCCTCAAGCACCGCCTTGGCATTATTGACACCCATGCCAACACCCAGCGCCAACAGCGGAATAATCAGCGGGAACACCATCCACCAGCGCTTCGGACGCACCACCGCCTCAGCCGTCACATAAAACATGCACACCGTCACCGTAGCCGAGAAGAACAAAATCGCCGTCAGCATCATCATACGCGGCGTCTCCCACGCCCAAGTACCCGTCGGCGTCACCAGCCCCAGGCAAATCGGCATCACCAGGAAGCACAGCAAAATCAGCGCGAGATACGAATAATTGCAAGTCAAATGAGTCGTCGCCTCCATCTTCGCCTTCAGCGGAGCCTGGGAGCGCCAAATATCAAAGAGCATCTTCTGGCAGACCTGGATACAACCTTTGGTCCAGCGGTGCTGCTGTGCCTTGAACCCATCCATATCCTCCGGCAACTCCGCGGGAGTCACATAATCATTCAGGTACACGAAACGCCAGCCCTTCATCTGAGCACGGTAAGAAAGATCCATATCCTCCGTGATCGTATCATGCTCCCAACCGCCGGCATCCGTAATCGCGCACTTGCGCCAGACACCGGCCGTACCATTAAACGTAAAGAAACGGCCGGAGCGATTGCGAACAGTTTGCTCCAGAGCAAAGTGACCATCCAGGAAAATCGACTGCAACCGGGTCAGCAGATTGTGATTGCGGTTGATGTGACTCCAGCGCGTCTGCACCAACGCCACCTTCGGGTCCGTGAAATAAGGTATCGTAACCCTCAAAATATCCGGCTCAGGTCGGAAATCCGCATCCAAAATCAACAGGAACTCACCCTTGGCCACTGCATCAGCCGCCTCCAAAGCCCCAGCCTTGAACCCCGTGCGATCCGTGCGGTGCAAACACACAATATCGAACCCCTGCCTGCGGTAATGCTCCACCTGCTGCAGACAAAGATCATACGTATCATCCGTCGAATCGTCCAGAATCTGAATCTCAAGCTTATCCTTCGGGTAATCAATAGCCGTCACCTTCTCCAGCAACCCCTCAACAACAAACTTCTCATTAAACATCGGCAACTGAATCGTCACCACAGGCAACTCATCCCACTGCCCCGCAGGCTTCGGGACATCCTTGCGGTGCTTCAAATACAGCACCACCATAAGCAAACGGTGCAAACCGTAGCCCGAAAGACCAACGAGCACCAGGAAATAAGCAATCAGCCAGACAAAATTGAACCAATAATAAGACATATCCTTAAGCAGTTATCGTACGGAACAAACCCAAGCCACCGGGCAGCACGGGCGGGACGCGTTTATGCCAAGCACACACACTAAGAGCTTGACTCGGCCGGATGGTAATGTATCTTATCTGGAGAGTCAAGTAAAATATCAAAGAAAAATCATTTTCAATACACATCATGCGACACGCCATTGTTCCCATCTGCATAGCAGGGATTATCATGAGCATTCCGGCTCTCACCGCGCAGGACGCCCCCAACGCAGATGACATTCTCACTGAGAACCTTGAAGACATTTCCCCGGACATACTGCAACAGGAAGAGCGGCAGGCTGGAGAAATCCCGGCCATGTTTCGGGACGACTCCATGCTGGACGAATCACACTCCAACCAGGAACTCGGAATAAACGTATACACCGCCCCCTCCATCAGCAAAATCTTCTCACAACTGGATGCCCAGCCACCCATCCCCGAAGACTACGTCCTGCGCAACCGGCCCGAAAAACTCCCGACCGATGCCGGCTCCCTGGCCCTCGAAATGGGCTTTCTGCTGGCAGACGGCTTCATCGCCGTACGCAGCGGGCACATGAATGACATCAAACCCATAGCGCTCGACCTGATGCGCTACGGCAAAGCCATGGGCGTAGGCGAACGGATGAATGCCCACTCCGCAAGCCTCCTCGAACACGCAGAAAAAGGACAAATCGAAAAGTTCAAAGAAGTTCTTTCCGCCACCCAAGGCGATGTCAACGCCGAACTGACCGCCCTGCGGGATCCCGACCTGGCGCACCTCATTGCCCTCGGCGGCTGGATTCGGGCACTCGAAGCCTCCACAGCCGCACTGTGTGCGAACTTTGACACCCAGAAAGCCGGCATCATCTTCTACCCCGATGCCCCGGAATACTTCAACGAAATTCTGGGCGGGCTGAGTCCGGTCACCTCCAAAAAACTCCGCCTTACCGAACTAAGGGAAGCACTCACCCAACTCACCGCACAAATGCGGCTGGCCCCCGGAAGCACCCCCACCCCCGAGCAAGTCAAAACACTCAACACCACAGCCGCCCGCCTGGCCACCCTGGCGGTGGGCGAAAGCCATGAGCACTAAACGAGCCACCCCCCTCCCCGAGCGCGATTTCCTCCACATGGAAATCGCGCTCGCCGCCATGCAGCTCGCCCGCCCCCCCGCCCCGGCATACCGCCTCATCTTCCGGATCAACCTCGTCAACACCTCCCGCACCGGAATAAAACTTCTGGGCCGCAAATGGATGCTGAGCGAAAACAGCGGCATCACCCGCATCATCGAAGCCCAAAAACTCTTCAACGAACGCCCCGTACTGGAAAGCGGCAGCATCTTCAGCCTCTCAGGCTGCCACGACTTCGGCACCCTCCCCACAAACGTCGAGCTGCGCCTCTTCGGCATAGACCAAACCAACACCCCCTTCATCACCCCCCCGCTGCGATTTCCCAAAAGAACACTCAAAGACCGCTAACACGCAACAATTGCACTTGCACATCCCCTCCCGGTATAGTAAGCTCTCCACGCAAACCTCCCGGGGGCAGAACCGCACACACAAGGCCCTCCGCACAAACAGCCTCACTCATAGCCTTACTCATAGCCTCACCATCACGCAGCCCCCACCCAAACCTCACCCATTCACCCCCAACGACACACCATGCTCATAGCCCCCTCGATGCTAGCCTGTGACTTCCGCCACATAAGCCGGGAAGCCAACCGGGCACTGCAAGCCGGAGCCGACTGGCTGCACCTGGACGTCATGGACGGCTCCTTCGTGGACAACATCTCCTTCGGGCCCGACATCTGCGCTGCCATCCGGGCCAGCGTACCCGCCGACGCCTACCTGGATGCCCACCTCATGATCGACGCACCGGATCACTACCTGCCCCGCTTCCTCAAAGCCGGCATGAACATGATCACCATCCACGTCGAACGCGAAGGCCACATCGACCTCCGCACCACCCTGGCCGCCATCCGTACAGGCGGCGCCCAGGCCGGGCTTGCCATCAACCCCGCCACCCCCGTCAGCAAGCTTCTGCCCTACCTCACCGAAGCCGACATGATCCTGGTGATGAGCGTCGTCCCCGGCTTTGGAGGCCAAAGCTTCATGGAACACGTCCTGGACAAAGTACGCTTCCTCGACGCACAGCGCACACAGCGCGACCTCCATTACCTCATCCAAATGGACGGCGGGATCGGCCCCCGGCAAGCCCCCCTCTGCCGGCAAGCCGGAGCCGACTGTCTGGTCGCCGGCTCCTCCACCTTCAAAGCACCGGACATGGCAGCCGCCATCCGTTCCATGAAGTAACCGCCATGGACAAAGGCACACAAAGTCTGCTCAACGTCGTCCTAAGCGTACTGGCACCGGTCATCATCCTGGATCACTGCTCCAAACACGGAGACGCCATCTACGAACTCGGACCCACAGCAGCCATCATCGCAGCCCTTTCCCTCCCCCTGGCCTGCGGCATCCACAGCTACATCAGCAGCCGCAAAATAGATCCCGTCACCTTCATGGGACTGGCCGGCACCATCCTCACAGCCATCGTCACCTTCTACGCCAACACAGGGAACAGCGAAGCCATACGCCCCGACACCCCCTGGTGGTACGCAGCCAAGGAAGCCATCATCCCCCTGCTGCTGGGCGGCATCATGATCATCTCCACCAAAAGCCCGACCTCCATGCTGCGCGTCTTCATCTACTCCGACGCCATCTTCGACATCCCGCACATCGAGCAATGCATCACCCGGCACGGACTGCAACCCCAATACGACAAAACCCTCTTCCGGGCCAGTCTGATGACAGCCGGCTCACTCTTTGCCTCAGCTGCCGCCAACTTCCTACTCGCCCTCCACTTCTTACTCCCCGTACTGGAAGCCCCCCCTGCCGAGCAACCCATCGCCTACAACTACGCCGTCAGCAACATGACCTGGTACGGCTACCTCATCATCGGCATTCCACTGTTCATCACCCTCTTCTGCGTCATCCGCTACCTGATCTCCCGCCTGGAGCGACTGACCGGCAGCGACCGGGTTCTGATAGCCAAATAGCCCAGCCGGGCAAACAAGCCACGCCCGACCACGCCAAAACACCGCCGCACCCACGCGCCCGCCAAGTACCTCCCGTGCCCGCCAAGCCCTCCTCCCTAAAAACGCCCACACCTTCCCCTCTCAACAACACCCCCCCACGGGCCCTGGCACCGCGGGGGTTTGTGATGAAAAAGCAGGACTGACAACCGGAACCCCTTATGCAAGTCCCTCAGCCGTCTCAGGATAGAGGCTTCTTCTGCCTACCGAGTGGTACTCAAAGCCTGCATACAGCACATTATCCGGATTCAGCAGATTACGGCCGTCGAAAATAATCGGCAGACGCACCAGCTTGCGGAGGCGCTGGAAATCCGCCATAGCGAACTCCTTCCACTCCGTCGCCACGATAATCACCTCCGCATCCTGCGCGCAACTGTACAAATCCGGGCAGAAACGGACAGGATAGCCCTCCAGCGCCGCGGCACCCGTCTCCATCGCCTTCGGGTCATACGCGGAGACCTCAGCCCCCTCATCGCAGAGAGCCTTAATCATCTTGACGGCGACAGACTCACGGACATCATCCGTATTCTGCTTGAAAGCAATACCCCACACCGCAATCTTCTTATTACGGAGGACCCAAAGCTTCTCCCGCACACGGTCAAGGAAATGGGTCATCTGGTGTGCATTAATAGTCTCCACCTCCTTAAGCAAATTCAGAGGTGCGCCCAGCTGATCGGCAATATGGATAAAGCCCTTGACATCCTTCGGGAAGCAAGACCCGCCATAACCCAACCCGGCATTAAGGAAATGCGCAGAAATACGCTTATCCATACCAATACCCTTCGCCACCAGATTCACATCCGCACCGGCCTTTTCACAGACAGCCGAAACAGCATTGATGTAAGAAATCTTGAGAGCCAGGAAAGAATTGGCCGCATGCTTAATCAACTCCGCAGACGCCAAATCAACCTCGACAATAGGGGCATCAAACGGCTGATACACACGCTTCATCATATCCATCGCACGCTGCGAATCCGCGCCGATCACCACACGGTCCGGGTGCATCAGGTCCTTCACAGCTGAGCCCTCGCGAAGGAACTCCGGATTGGACACAACATCGACATCCACCGCCCCCTGCGCATACCGCTCGATCACCTGCGACACCTTGCCTCCCGTACTGACAGGCACCGTCGACTTATCCACAATAATGCGATACCCGAACTCCGGCTTCAGCGCCTGAGCAATCTCCTGAGATACCGCCTCAATGTACGACAAATCCACGGAGCCATCCTCATGGGGTGGCGTTGGCACCGCGATAAAGATAATATCACTCTTTGCCACAGCCTCGTTCAAATCCGTCGTAAAATGAAGACGTCCGGCAGACACATTAGAAAGAATCAGCTCCTCCAACTCCGGCTCGTAGATGGGCATCTTGCCTTTCTTGAGGGCCTCCACCTTGGAGACGTTGTTATCGACGCAAATCACGTGGTGCCCGACCTCCGCGAAGCACGTTCCTGTCGTCAGGCCAACATATCCGGTTCCTATAATTGCCAGTTTCATGAGGCTAAGCCATGCTAAGAAAAAAGCCGGCCTCTGTCAAGACGAAAGCCTCGCAAAGCCGGAATAATTTTCGTGAGCATAGCATCAGACCAAACGCCGACAGATAGAACCGCACAAGAAAAACCGCCTGCCGCTCCGGCTCTACCGGGTGGACTGTTCCTCACTTGATAACCTCACTTTACAATCACGCGGGACCCCACCGCCAGCTTGTTGAACAAAATCTCACAAGCCTCCACGGGGACGCGCACACAACCATGGGACTGACCTTCGCGGTGAACACTGCCCACGTGCATACCCACAGCACCATTGAAACGCATCCAGTACGGCATCTCAGCACCGCGGAACGTCGTTCCGGCCGGCCGGGCATCCGACGCGCTCACATTATACTTCACGACCTTTCCTGCCGAGTTCACAAAACTTCCGTAGAGGTTAGAGCGGTAATCCCGGATCTTCTCCGAGATACGGAAAGATCCTTTGGGAGTTTCATGTCCACCGACACGCCCGCTGCAAATCGGGAAGTCCATCGCAATCATGCCATTGATGTACAGGCGTCCGCGCTGAACACCGAGCAAAATCTCCACGTATGACTTCTTCGGATTGTATTGCTCCAGGGCAGCTCCCCGCCACATATCGCGGCTGTTGCGGTAGGAGGGGCTGCTGATAAAGCCTTCAAAGGTAGAAGCCACCTTTTTATGGCGGGTTGCTTCCTCGAGGCGATCCCCTTCGCGTTCCCATTTAGCCCGCGCTGACTGAGTCGAGCATGACAGAATCAGAAGGGACAAAACGCAGCAGACAGCGGAGCAAAACGCAGATGTTGGCTTCATCATGGCGGTGACTGGTTGTATTATATTGAAAATGTCAGTTAAATACGGTAGCGCTCCATGCGCGCGGCAAACTCTTTGGGCAAGATCGCCTCGACGATCGCGTCATTTCCCTCATACTCCGTGCTGAGCACCTTCCCGTCACGGTACATGATGGCAATGTAGCGGCTCTCTGCCAGCGGGATGCGGTAGCGGGCCGTGGACACACGATGTGAGAGCATCTGCACGCAGGCAGCCAGCAGGTCATCCACGCCGCGGGATTCGCGCACACTCATGCTCAAGCTGGGACAGGTCACTTTGCCGCGCAGCGCGGCCAGCGTTTCCTCTCTCAACTCAGGCGGAATCAGGTCAATCTTGTTCCAGACGACCACCATCGGTTTCTCTGCGGCCCCCAGCCCGGCCAGCACCTCGCAAGTCGTCTCGTAGTGACGCAGAGCCTCCGGGTCACTGGCATCGACCACCTGGATGAGGAAATCAGCCATCGTGGCCTCCTCCAGCGTCGACTTGAACGCCTCTACCAACCGATGGGGAAGATTGCGGATGAAGCCGACCGTATCCGTCAGCACCAGGGGCTGACCGTCCGGCAGTTCAATCTTGCGACTGGTCGTCTCCAGCGTCGCGAACAAAATATCCTGAGCCAGCACGCCGGCACCACTCATGAGATTAAGCAGCGACGACTTACCGGCGTTGGTATACCCCACAATTGCAGCTGCGGGAATCCCCTGGCGGGTACGCTCCTTGCGCTGGGTGCCGCGCTGCCGGCGCACAATCTCCAACTCCGAACGAATCGCCTCGATGCGATCACGGGCAAGACGGCGGTCGACCTCAATCTGCTTCTCACCCTCACCGCGGGCAGCAGCCCCTCCGCCCTTACCGCCACCGGAACCGCCGCGCTGACGGTCAAGGTGCTTCCACATACCGGCCATACGGGGCAAGGCATACTGCATGCGGGCAAGGTCCACCTGCATCACCGCCTCGCGCGTGCGTGCGCGCTTGGCGAAAATGTCCAGGATCACCTCCTCACGGTCGATTACCGTCACATTGAGCAGTTTCTCCCACTCGCGCTGCTGGGACGGGGAAAGCAGGTTGTCAAAAATCACACAATCGGCATCCAATTCAATTGCCCGCTGCTGGATCTCTATCGCCTTACCGATACCACAAAGGTATTTCGCCTGGATTTCCCGCGTATACTCAAGCAAACTGCCTACAATCCCGATTCCCAGATTCTGCACCAAGTCCTGCAACTCAGCCAGCAGAGCCTGCCGCTCACGGCGCGACTCACCGGGCATGCCCAAGCCGACCAGCAGGGCACGCTCAACCATTTCGGGCTTTTCTCGGATCTCAAAAGACATTTTCGTGAAAGGGGGAAATCTGGCCGCAGACAGCAAACCAATAGCGACGAATAGGAGCAGACAGCCGTTCTTAGAAGCCGATAGCGGTTGCTTAGCGGTTACAGGCAGGATTCACCACGGAAGCGGGCAACACCCCACCACCGGGCACTCCTCAGAAGCTGCGGGAACTGCTGGGAGGGCCATAAAGCAACTCCCGGTTGGGGCGGTTGCAATCACACTCACCACAGGAACTGAGCACCCCCAGTGCCATGGCTCCGGCCAGCATCGTCAGAATCATTTTCATCGTCATTTGTTGAATCAGGTATATTGAAACGCAAATCTCAGCATTTGGCAAGCCTAATCCCGGCTCACAAACCGGAGTGCATGCCACTTACTCCGGCTAATCGCCACTCTTCAGCACGTTGATAAAGGCCTCCTGCGGGATATTGACGCGACCGATCGCCTTCATGCGCTTCTTGCCCTCCTTCTGCTTTTCGAGCAACTTGCGCTTGCGCGTCACGTCACCGCCGTAGCACTTGGCCGTCACGTTCTTGCGCATGGGCGATATACTCTCACGGGCAATAATCTTGCCGCCGATGCACGCCTGGATCGCCACCGTGAACAGCTGGCGGGGGATCACCTCCTTGAGCTTGTTCGCCAACTCGCGCCCCTGAGCCTCCGCACGCTCCCGGTGCACGATCATGGAGAACGCGTCCACAGGCTCACCCGCGATCATCATATCCATCTTCACAAGCTGTGCCGCCTGGTAGCCATCGTACTCATAATCCATGGAACCATAGCCGCGGGTTGTGCTCTTGAGCTTATCATTGAAATCCACCAGGATCTCCGCCATCGGAATGCGGCATGTCAGCATCACGCGCGTATCATCAATCGTCTCGGTATGAGTCACCTCACCGCGCTTCTCCATCACAATGCGCATGATATCACCGATGTAATCGCTGGGAATCATGATAAACACCTTCACCACCGGTTCGCGGATTTCCTTAATCTCCTGGGGTTCGGGCAGGATGCTCGGATTATCCACCACCATTTCGGTTCCATCGGTCTTGGTCACTTCATAAATGACAGAAGGATACGTGGAAATCACGTCCATGTTGAACTCCCGGCGCAGACGCTCCTGGATAATCTCCATGTGCAGCAGGCCCAGGAAACCGCAGCGGAAACCAAAGCCCAGAGCCACGGAGCTCTCTCCCATATACGTAAACGCCGCATCATTGATCTGCAGCTTGGCCATCGCGGCCTTCAGGCTTTCATAATCGGCCGAATCCACCGGGTAAATCCCGGAAAACACCATGGGGCGGATTTCCTTAAACCCGGGCAGCGGTTCCGGACACGGATTGAGCGTGTTGGTGTAAGTATCCCCGATCTTGACATCGGCAGCGGACTTCATGTTGGCAATGATATAGCCCACATCTCCCGTCTCCAGCTGATCGACAGCCTGCATCTTCGGCTTGAAGACACCCACTTCTTTCACCTCATAGGTCGTATCCGTTGCAAAAAGCTTGACCTTCATGCCCCGTGAGACTGCTCCGCTAACCATGCGCACATACGACACTACACCGCGGTAGGAATCATATACAGAGTCAAACACCAGCGCACGCAGGCAGTCATCCTCTGGTTTTGCCGGCGGCGGCACCCGCTTGACAATGGCCTCCAGCAACTCATCAATTCCTATCCCCGCCTTAGCGGAGCACAAAACAGCCTCCTCACGGGGGATGCACACGATGTCCTCCAGCTGCTTGTACACCTTCGGCAGATTAGCGCTAGGCAGATCAATCTTATTGATCACCGGGATAATCTCAAGCCCCTGCTCAAGCGCCAGATGCATGTTGGCCAGCGTCTGGGCCTCCACGCCCTGAGCCGCGTCCACAATCAGCACCGCACCGTCACAAGCCGCCAGCGAACGCGATACCTCGTAGGAGAAATCCACGTGCCCGGGAGTATCCAGCAGATTAAGCTCGTACTCTTTGCCATCCTGAGCCTTGTAGAGCATCGTCACAGGATGGGACTTAATCGTGATACCCTTCTCGCGCTCCAGATCCATGGCATCCAGCAACTGATCCTGCTTATCGCGCTCACCGATGGTTTGGGTAAACTCCAGCAGTCGGTCCGACAGCGTCGTCTTACCGTGGTCGATGTGGGCAATAATCGAGAAGTTGCGTTTAAGACTGATATCTGTACCCATGCGCGCGACAGGATACCCCGCCGGGACTCATCAGTCAAGACAAATCACAACCGCATCCCTCCGCCGTTCAACCGCATTCCTGCGACGACACTCAGCCCGCCACCACCAGCAGACGCCGCCCATTCACCGCAAACCTGCCCCCTGGGACCGAGCAACCCCGCACCCCAGCCGCGAGCCTGCGCCCCCCCCAGCCGGCATCTCGGCATCTCGGCATCTCCGGCAGCGCGACGCCGCAAACAGCAGAAAAGGGAAGCCTGCAACAGGCCTCCCTTTCCTTTAAAACACCTGCCCAGCGGCGGGGAAAACTCAGCAGCTGTAGTTGCCCGGCTCCTGGGTGATGGTCACATCGTGCGGGTGGCTTTCCTTCAGGCCGCCGGGTGTAATCCGCACGAAGCGGGCCCGCTCACGCAGCGCATCGAGGTTCTTCGCCCCGAGATAACCCATACCCGAACGAATACCGCCCATGAGCTGGAAAATCACATCGGCGAGCATACCCTTGTAAGGCACACGGGCCTCCACACCTTCAGCTACCAGCTTACCGCTGGCATTCTGACCATAGCGGTCACTGGAGCCGGCACGCATCGCGCCCAGCGATCCCATACCGCGGTACGTCTTGAAGTTGCGGCCCTGGTAATGAACCACCGCACCGGGGCTTTCCTCACAGCCGGCGAGCATACCACCCATCATGATCAGGTCCGCACCGGCGGCGAGAGCCTTCACGGCATCGCCGGAGTAGCGGATACCGCCGTCGGCAATCACCGTCACACCGGCCGGCCGGGCCACCTTGGCCACCTCCTGAATCGCCGTAAACTGCGGCATGCCCACACCGGAGATAATCCGGGTCGTGCAGATCGAGCCCGGGCCCACACCTACCTTAATCGCACTGGCACCGGCAGCAATCAGGTCACGGGCGCCATCCTGGGTCACGACATTGCCCGCCACCACCGGGCGGTCGGAAAGCTCGCGCAGCTTCTCGACCACATGCAGCACCCGGCTGGTATGTCCCGTAGCAGCATCAATAAACAAAGCATCTGCCCCTGCCTCGATAACAGCCTTGGCACGCTCCATAAACTCAGGGCCCGGCCCCACAGCAGCGCCGCAGCGCAAGCGACCCTGCTCGTCCTTGGTCGACTCCTGGAACGCCTCCCTCTTACGGATATCCGTATCCGTAATCAGTCCAGCGAGGCGGCCATTCTCATCCACGAGCGGCAGCTTCTCGATGCGATTCCTGTACAGGATCTTTCGGGCCTCCTCAGGGGTTGTATTCGGCCCTCCCGTAATCAGGCGGGCAAGAGGCGTCATCACATCAGAGACACACATCACATCCAAATCGTGGCCGTCAAACACACGCATATCACGGCCCGTGATAATACCCTCGAGCTTATTATCCGCATCCACCACGGGGAAGCCGGAGAAGCCGTGCTCGAGCATGATACTCTTGACCTGGCTGAGGCGCATATCACTGCTCACCGTGATCGGGCGGGCAATCACTGCATTCTCGAAGCGCTTAACCCGCGCCACCATGGCCGCCTGATCATCGATGCGGTTGTTGCGGTGAATCACCCCCAACCCGCCCTCGCGAGCCATCGCAATAGCCATCTCCGACTCCGTCACCGTATCCATCGGAGCGGAAAGAATGGGCAGGCGCAGCGGGAAACCAGCCAAAAGCTGGGATGAAGGATCAGCCTCACCGGGAAGAATGGAGCTCAGGCACGGAAGCAAGAGCACGTCGTCAAATGTAAGTCCAAGCTGAATTTCTGCCATAGGCGAGACTATACTGTGCGAGCCGTTTTTGCAAGACTAATCTTGCATCGGGAAGCAGTTTTTTGGCCTCGGCGGCGGATTCTGCGGCATAGCGCCACCAGAGTCCTCGCAAGGAGTTGACGCTTGGGGCAATTTTGTGTACACTACGCGCATGACGACATACGCGGCTCCGGCAAAAGTCAATCTATCACTGCGCATCCTCGGCAAGCGCGACGACGGATTCCACGAGGTGGACCTGCTCATGGCCCGCCTTGACTTGGCGGACGAACTGGAAATAGACAAATCCCGCAGCCTGAGCCTGCTCTGCGACGCGCCTGGTGTGCCGACGGACGACAGCAATCTGGCGATGAAGGCCGTGCGCGAGTTTGAAGGCGTCTACGGTCGCGCGGTCAAAAAGAAGATCACCCTTCGCAAACGCGTTCCCCACGGGGCGGGGCTGGGCGGTGGCAGCAGCGATGCCGCCACGACCCTGCTGGCACTTAACGCCGAACTGGGTACGGGATTTGACCTGACCGAACTCTCGGCCATGGCGGCTCGCATCGGCAGCGACGTTCCTTTCTTTCTCAATCCTGTCCTGAGCCACTGCACCGGTCGCGGAGAAATCGTGACTCCGGTAGCCGGGCATGCGACATGGAGCAGTCCTATCGTCCTGCTCAAGCCGACATTCGGCATCGCTACGGCAGAAGCATACAGCGGCATCCACTACGCCCGGCGCATGAAAGGCCTGCCCTACGGCACCCAGAAAGTCGACGGCATCGAACTGGTCAACGACCTGGAGCGCCCCGTCTTTGCCAAGTTCCCTTTCCTTGGCATCATCAAATCCTGGCTGCTGCGGCAAAACGGGGTTCGCGCGGCGATGATGAGCGGCTCAGGGTCCACCATCTTTGCACTGACCCACACCTTGGAGCAAGCCAAAATCATCGCCGAAGCCGCGCGGACGGAACTTGATCCCACGCTCTACACCTACTGCGGCACTGTCAACCCGCCCCTGCCGGATGACAGCCTGTACGCACCGTATGCCCGGACTGCGGAGCATGTACAGCCCGACGCACCGGCCCTCTCCTCCCCGGCAGAAACCGACAACGCGGCCGGAATCGGGGACTCGGCAGCAAACGGCGCGGACAGCTCGCCTGCAGCGGCCAGCGATAACCTCGTATTCTCTCCGGAACAGCATGATTCGCCGGCCCCCCAGGTTCCTCAGACCCCGGAACCGGAGGAGTCAGAGACACCCTCGCCCCGGCTCCAACCTGTTCCGCCCTGCGTTTGTTCAGCGGCAGCACCAGAGGACAAAGCCCCCGGTGCCCCCAGGTCTCAGGAGTGCGGGCCAAAACATAAAGCATCGGCTCTGCGCTCTGGTGGTCCCGGCAGCAAACGCAAAGGACGCAAACCCGCGGCCATCATCGAAGCAGAAAAAACCGTGGCGGCAGCACGTCAGGAAGTCGAAGAACTCAACCGGCGCATAGCCGCCACCAAAGAAGCCCTGCTGGCCGACGGACTGGATCCCGACGTTAAGCGTCGCGGGCGCAAACCCGCCCGACTGGTCGAATACGGTGCGCTGCTGGAAGCCGAAATTGAAGCCAGGAGGAAGCAGCAAGCCGCCGAATACAACCTGGCAAAAATGGAATACGAACTCACCTGACCGACCGATGAGCACCATGCCCGGCCAAGGCACCCAATTCCCTTCCGCCGACATCACAGACCCCGCCAACCGGGCACTTCTCGCCGTTGCAGAGGACTGCGTCACGGGCTTCCATCCGCGGCCCTTCCTCGCTATCTCCCAAGGCTGCGGACTGCCGGAAGGGGAGGTCATCGCCAGGCTGAAAGCCATGGTGGCGTCCGGCACCGTCCGCCGCGTGCGCCAAACACTCCTCTCCACCAGCCTGGCAGAGGGTGCCCTCGTCGCCTGGAAACTCCCTGAACCCCGTCTGGAAGAAGCCTATGCCTGGCTGCGGGACAACGACCCCTTCACCGGTCACGTCGTCATACGGGAAGCATCGGACCGCACGGCTCCGGGGGCTGACTACCGCCTCTGGACCACCGTCAAAGTCCCGGTTGGCTGCGGCACCATTGGCAGCCACTGCTCCCTGCTGGCCCGGCATATTGGGGCAGAGGACTTTGCTCCGCTGCCCGTTGTCGGCATGTTTGCTCTCAGCGTCGGGCACGTACGCCGGGCAGGGCTGCGCCCCGGAGACAAAACCGATACGCTGCCAACGATGCAGCGCCCCGCCCGCCCCCACCTCACCGAACGGGAGTGGCAGGTTCTGCTCGCGCTCAAAGAAAGCCTCCAACCGGACGAATTCTGCCCAGAACCCTGGAACACCCGCGCCAGGGCCATCGGCCTGGCGCCCGACCAATTCAACAGCATCGCCGCCGAGCTGGACGCCCGCCACCTCATCGGCCGCTTTGCCACCTTTCTGGATCACACCCACCGCAGCAACCACCAGGTTGCAGGCACCGGAGCCAGCGGCCTCTTCCACTGGGCGGTACCCGAAGGCATGGAAGAACGCGCCGGAGCCGAGTGCGGCCGCCACCTCTGCATGACGCACTGCTACTGGCGCAGTGGCGGCAGCATCTTTGGAGGGGCGCAGATCATGGGAGTTGTCCACAGCCGCACCCGCGAAGGCGTCCTTGCTCACAAAGCCGCCATTGACGCCCACCTCAACACCTGCGGCATCCCCGTCCTCCACACAGCGGTCTTCTGGAGTCTGCGCTCCGAAATCCGCCCCAGCGAAATCGACCCGCGCATCTACACAGACTGGCTCCGCCAGCTCGGATGATTCAGCGGCCCGGCTCACGCCTGACGGCATCGGGCTTTGCTGGCGTCTTTTCCGCTTTTTCCGCTTTTTCCGTGAAACAGGAGCGTTTTTGCTTTTTTCTTGAAAGAAGATTGACATTCTGCTAGTACTAATCACATATGAGCGTAGTAAAGACCATGACAGCAGCCATCGCCTTGGGCGGAGCGCTGGTATTCGGCCAAGAGGCATACACCCCCCACCCCGACTGGGAGAATCCCGAAAATCTCAGTCAGGGACGCGAGGAGGCACGCGCTTTTTTTGTACCGTTTGCCACGCGGGACGAAGCGCTGAAAGGCAAGCCGGAGGACTCGTCCTACCGCTTCTCGCTCAATGGTGACTGGAAGTTCCACTGGGCGCCCGAGCCCTCGAAACGCCCGGTTGACTTCTACAAACCCGAAACCGATGTGAGCGGATGGGCCACCATTGATGTCCCCAGCTGCTGGCAGATGCGCGGCTACGGCATCCCCATCTACAGCAACCAGCGCTACACCATCGTGCGCGACTGGCCACGCGTCATGTCCAAACCCACCACCGAAATCGAACAGCAGTATACCTGCCCAAAAACTGAGCCGAACGCCGTCGGTTCCTACCGCCGGGACTTCGACATCCCCGCCAGCTGGGATGGCCGGCAGATCTTCGTCCAGTTCGACGGGGTGGATTCCTTCTTCTACCTGTTCATCAACGGCCAGAAGGTCGGCTTCTCCAAGGACAGCCGCACCGCCGCCATCTTTGACATCACCAAGTACGTCCACCCCGGCAAGAACGTCATCGCCGCGGAAGTCTACCGCTACAGCGACGGCACCTACCTGGAATGCCAGGACATGTGGCGCCTCTCGGGCATCTTCCGTGACGTCTCAGTCTACAGCAGGCCCACCGTCCTTGTGCAGGACTTCTTTGTCCACACCAACTTCCCGCAGAAGCAAGACGGCACGAGTGACTACAGCAAAAGCGATCTCGTGATCGATGTCGACATCAGCAACCGCAGCGGCCAGCAGGCTGCCTTCAGCATCGACGGGCAACTGCTTGCGCCCGACGGGACGGAAGTTGCCGCACTGACCCCACAGGGCAATGCCCCCAGGGAAGTTGCGGCCGACAAACAAGCCAAACTCACCCTGGCAGCCACCATTCAACACCCCGCCCTCTGGAGTGCTGAAAAACCGAACCTCTACCGGCTCATCCTCAACCTGCGCAACGCCAAAGGCGAGGTAACGGAGGTCATTTCCAAAAAGATCGGCTTCCGGGACGTGAAACTTCTGGGCGGCCGCTTCCTGGTCAACGGCATGCCCGTCAAACTCAAAGGCGTCAACCGCCATGAGAGCCAGCACGCCAACGGCCACACCGTCACCCGTGAGGAATGCCGGGAGGAACTCATCCTGATGAAGCGGGCCAACATCAACCACATCCGCAACTCCCACTACCCGCAGCCCGCCTACTTCTACGAACTCTGCGACGAGCTGGGCATCTACGTGTGCGACGAAGCCAACATCGAATCCCACGGCTATTACTACGGCGAGCTCTCGCTTTCCCACCCGCAGCAGTGGAAAGCCCAGCACGTCTGGCGCAACAAAAACATGGTCGAGCAGAGCAAAAACCACCCCTGCGTCGTCATCTGGTCCTACGGCAACGAAGCCGGTCCCGGTGATAACTTCAAGGCAGTGCGGGACTGGATCAAGCAGCGGGATCCCTCCCGCCTCACCCAGTATGAGCGCAACAACGATCTCGCCGACCTCCACTCCAACCAGTATCCCAGCGTCAACTGGGCCCGCGAAATCGCCGCCCGCAAGCTGGAAAAACCCTGGTACATCTCCGAGTACGCGCACATCCTCTGCAACGCCATGGGCAACCTGGCGGACTACTGGGAAGCCATTGAATCGAGCGACTCCATCATCGGTGGCGGCATCTGGGAATGGATTCACCAGAGCTACGACCAGCAAGTCACCCTGCCGGATGGCCGTACCGTCATTCGCCAAAGCTACGGCGGTGACCACGGCGAGTTCCCGAATGACGGCATCTTCTGCATCAAGGGCGTCATCTACAGCGACCGCACCCCGACCCCGCTCTACAGCGAAATCCGCAAAGTGCAGCAAAACGTCGGCTTCTCGCTTGAAGGCGAGTCGAAAGACGGCAAGAGCATCGTCGTCGCCATCCGCAACAAAAATCTCTTTACCAACCTGAGCGACTACGACGGCAGCTGGGAATTCGCCGAAGAAGGCAACACCACCGTCGCAACCGGCAACTTCTCCGTCACCGCCGGGCCGCTGGAAACCGTGCGCCTCGAAATACCCAAAAGCCACCTCAAGCTCGACCAGGTGCATCGCGACCGCCTCTACTACCTCAACATCAGTCTGAAGCTCCGCGACAACACCAACTGGGCTGAGAAAGGCTACGTCGTTGCCACCGAGCAACTGGCCCTCCCTGAAAACATCACAGGCTTCAACGCCAAGAGCCAGCTGATGACGCTCAACGGCGAAACACCGCTGGAAGTCCGCAACCAGGACGGCCAGATGCTCATCATCGGCTCAGCCTTCTCGCTGTGCATCGACAAAGCCACCGGCGGCCTGAAGAATTACATCGTCAACGGCCAGCAGATCATCGGCGAGAAAGCCACCCTGCACCTCAACTCCTTCCGAGCCCCCCTGGCCAACGACAAGTGGGCCATGAACCAATGGCTGAGCAACGGCATGCGCAACATGCACCACGTCGCCTCCCCGCTGCTGGTCGAACGCCTCGACAACGGTGTTGTGCGCGTCTCCTGCGACATCACCAGCCAGGGCATCCGCAAGGAATCCCTCGACAGCCTGGAGTACGACAAAGGCCACTTCGAGATTGAAGACCAGGGCCCCATCGCCGAAAAGAGCTTCAAGTACACCACGCAGATGGTCTACACCATCATGCCCAACGGCTACATCAGCGTCCAGGCCGGCGTCGTCCCCAGCCAGGAAGACATCGTCCTGCCCAAGCTCGGCTACACCCTCATGCTGCCGGAGCGCTTCAGCAACGTCGAGTGGCTTGGGCGCGGCCCCGGCGAAAACTATCCGGATCGCAAAGCCGGCTCACCCATTGGCATCTACAAATGCAAAGTCACCGACATGGTCGAGCGGTATCCGCGCCCCATGGAAATGGGCAACCGCATGGACACCCAGTGGGTCGCCGTGACCGATGACACCGGCGTCGGCCTTCTCGTCGCCGCCACCACAGATCACAGCGTCAACTTCTCCGCCCTGCCCTTCACGTCCCAGGCTATCTTCGACGCCCCCCACCCCGAGGAAATCAAACCGGCCCACGCCACCGTCCTCTCCGTCGACACGCTCACACTGGGACTGGGCGGAGCCTCCTGCGGCCCGCTGCCTCTGGAGCGCGACATCCCGCGCAGCAGCCCGACCACCGTCGTCTTCTCCCTGCGTCCCCTTCTCCCGGGCGATAAACCCGCCGACATTGGCCGCAAGGCCCTGCCGCTGACGGGAGCCGTCACCCTCTCTCGCGACGCCGCCGGCTACGTGGAGGCCTCCTGTGCCACGCGCGATGCCGTCATCCACATGATTCTGCCGGACGGCACACCCACCATCTACACGCAGCCCTTCCTGCAGCGTGAAGAAGGCTACATCCGCGCCTGGGCCAGCTCCGAAGCCGGGCTGGACTCCGCCTATGTGCTCCAGCACTTTGACACCTGGAGACCGGACAACCTCCTGCGCATCGTCTCCTGCTCCAGCACCTCCGGACGCAGCGAATTGCCCTGGAGCCTCATCGATGGCCGGCGCGACACCTACTGGCACTCCGAGTGGCACGAACCCGCCGCCAAATACCCGCACGAAGTTGTCATCGACCTTGGCGTCGAATCTGAGCTGAGGGGCATCACCATCACCCCGCGCCAGGCCCGCAACGCCTCCCGCGTCCGCAAACTCGCCTTCTACTTCTCCGTGGACGGCAAGACCTGGCCGGAGCTGCCCTCCTGCACTCTGGAGATGGAAGACGGGGACAACGAGCAGACCGTCTTCCTGCCCGAACCCAAGAACGCCAAATACGTCAAGATACAATGCGTCGAACCCATGATCGCCGGCGAGGACTACGCCGCCATCGCGGAGTTCAGCCCGATCATCACGCGTATCGTCGGCGAGTACCCGCCCAACGCCTTCTTCTCCATCAACTACGTCAGCTCCGAGCTGCCGGAAGGCGGCCCCGCCCGCAACCTCCTGGACGGCAACCCCAACACCTTCTGGCACACCATGCGGGGCGTCACCGTCGCCAGCTTCCCGCATGACGTCCGCATCAACATGGGAGTCGAGCGCAAACTCAAAGGCATCGTCTACCAGGGTGCCCCCATGAAAAACGGACGCGTGAAAGACTACGAGGTCTACGTCAGCATGGATGGCGAAAACTGGGGTGAACCCGTCGCGCGCGGAACCTTTGCCAACACCGCCGACCGCCAGGAAGCTCTCTTCTTCGCCCCGGCTGCGGCGAAGTTCATCCGGCTGGTAGCCCTTTCTGCGCATGACGGCGGAGATTCGGCCGCCATCTCGGAGCTGGACGTCCTCACGGAGTAAGCCCCCGGCCATCATCCGCAATCATCCGCGATCTTCCTCCTCACCGGCGAACCCAAGGGTTCGCCGGTTTTGTATGACCAAACCGGCAGTCAGGGCCAATCCATCCTCATCCACCCTGGGCAACGCACACCGCCACAAAAAAGCCGCCGGAACCACACCCGACAAGCATGGACTAAATACCGTTGCTACCTCTCGGTCCTGGCGGGGTTTTCTAGCCATGCCTCCGGGGGATCCCGACGGCACACCCACTGTGCCACATCACCCTCACACCGTCAAGCCAAATCATGCACAACGCGCCAGAAATGACAGACTTTATCCGCAAACAACAGAACAGAAGAAATCGCAATTGTGGCATCCATGCCGCATTTTAGACTTGCCAGCGCGTATGTTTCCTGTATGATGTCAGTGGAATATTCGCGTCCGGATCGTTTCTGATACTGCGCATCTCCATCTCTCATACCGCCGCATGTCAGAGCCGCTGAATGTCAGAGCGGCTCGCGGGGCGGGAACAGCACATTAACTCATTATGGCAGAACATTACACGCAAGGCAGGCAGGGCCAGGGTGCCCGCCGCCGTCGCAACAACCATGGGCACCGCCGCCAGCGCATGCCGCGTGCAGACAAGGCGCCCGCCAGGAAACCATCGCTCCTCCAGCGCATTCTCTCCTTCTTTGGCTTCAGCAAAAAGTCAGTCGAGCCGGATGCCGCACCCGGGAAGGGCACCAACAAACAACCCGGCAAAAAGAGACCGGTCGCAGCCAACACCCAGGGAGGCAACCCCGCAGCACAGCGGCCCAGGCGCCGTCCATCGTCGACTCTGCCGACCCGCAATGCACGGCTCTACGTAGGCAACCTCTCGTACGAGGCCACAGAAGCCGAGCTGGAAGACCTCTTCAAAGGCTTTGGCAACGTCCGCAGCGTCGAAATCATCTACAACACACGGACCTACAAGAGCAAGGGCTACGCCTTCGTCGAGATGCACCAGCTCGAAGACGCACAGCGGGCCGCGGAAGTACTGCATGGCCAGCCCTTCATGGGACGGGAACTCATGGTCAGCGCCGCCAGCGACAAAGCTGACAGCCAGGCGAACAAAGCTGGCAACCAAGCGAGCAAAGCAAACGGTCAGGCGAGCAAGGGAGACACCCCGCGGGACACTCCTGCTCAATCCACATCAGCGGACGAACCGGCAGCAGAAACACCGAGCGATGAGCACCCCTGAGGTTGAATCATAAGAGCCCCGGGCTCACTCATCCCGAAGGACGGCAGCGTAAAACATCTTGCCTCGCGCCTCCCCCGAAACCAGAGGGAACCGCAACAGACACTCTCCCGACCAAATGGAACACGTACTGATTATCAAGCACGGCGCACTCGGAGATTTTGTGATGGACATCGGCGCCATCCTCTTCATCCGGGATCAGCACCCGGGTGCACACTTCACGCTGATGACATCATCCCCCTTTGTGTCACTGGGCAAACAACTGGATATGTTCGATGACTACATCATCGACAACCGCAAAGGCCTCAGCTCACTAGGCATTCTCCGGCAAGTTCTCCGTGGCTGCTACACCCACGTGTACGATCTTCAGTGCCGTCCCCGCACCCTTCGTTACCGCACGCTGCTGCGCCTGATGTGGCCGGCCGGCACCTACGAGTGGTACATGGCCAAAGACATCCATGACAACCGGCCGAGGAAAGACACCACGATGCACTACACCATTCGGAAGAAGCATCGGTTTGGCATCGGCACCATGACAGCGGCTCCCTGGGGAGTCAGGTTTCCCGTCTCCGACATCAGCTTTCTCCAAGGGAAAGCAGAGCACTTCGACATGCTGCCGGAGCGGTTTGTCCTCTTCATCCCCGGCTGCTCCGCACGCAATGCCTACAAACGCTGGCCCGTCCAATCCTTCATTGAGATAGCAGCCCGCCTGGCCAAGCGCGGCATCAAAACCGTCGTCATCGGCACCAAAGCCGAATCCGAAGAAATCTCCGCCATCTGCCAAAGCGACCCGGAGAACATCGTCAACATGATGGGCCTGACGGGCCTGATGGACATCCCGCAAATTGCTCTTCGCGCTCTTTGCACCATCGGCAACGACACGGGCCCCTCCCACATGGCCTCCCTGTCCGGCGCACCGGCCATTGGCCTCTACGACAAACGCACAGGTCACGCCCGGCTGATGGGGCCCCGCTCCACCAGCATCGTCTCGGACTCCACGATCGACCTCATCACGCCAGAGCAAGTCTGGGAGGCCCTGCTGCCCCGCATCAGCTGAGAGCAGCCACCCCCGGCTCGCGCCCCAGTCACGGCACCACCACACCAACCCGCTCCTCCAACGCCATGTACATCCAGAACCAACTGGCAGAAATCCGGGCCGGCATCGCCGCCGCTGAGCAGCGGGCCGGGCGTCCTGCCGGCAGCGTCACCCTGCTGGCCGTCAGCAAAACCTTCCCGGTCGCCGACATCATGCAAGCCTACGCCGATGGCCAGCGACTCTTCGGAGAAAACAGGCTTCAGGAAGCCATGGAGAAAGCACCGCAAATGCCCCGGGACTGCCGCTGGCATATCATCGGCCCCCTGCAGCGCAACAAAGTACGCAAAGCCCTGGAGCTCGGCGTCGAGCTGCTGGAAGCCATAGATTCCCTGAAACTGGCGGCAGCCGTATCCCGCATTGCAGGGGAGCTGGGCATCACCGCCGCCATCCTGCTGGAAGTCAACGTCGACGGAGAAGAAAGCAAGCACGGCTTCACCCCGGATGGCCTCCGGGCAGAGTGGGACGAGCTCACCGCCCTGCCTCACCTGGACATTCGCGGGCTCATGTGCATCCCCGCGCCCACCGAAAATCCGGAAGGTGCCAGACCAGCCTTCCGTACACTGCGCAACCTCGCAGCCGAACTGCGCGAGCGCGGGCCACTGCCCCTGCCGGAACTCTCCATGGGCATGAGCCACGACTACACCATCGCCGTGGAAGAAGGCTCCACCATCGTCCGCGTCGGGTCCGCCATCTTCGGCAAGCGGGATTACAGCACCACCTCCCACTGAAACCGGCGAGAGTCAGCCGCCCCCCGCCGCGCGTACTCAGCGGACCGGCTCAGCACTCAGCGGACCGGCTCAGCACTCAGCGGACCGGCTCAGCACTCAGCGGACCGGCTCAGCACCCGATCTGCTCAAAAAAGCCACCACCGAGCAACAGCTCACCGCGACCCGCATCAGGCCGGTAAAAGGCACACACCTGCCCCAGCGCCAGCGCCCGCACAGGCTCATCGAACTCCAGCAGCACCCTGTCCTTCGCCAGGTACGAGCAGCGGGCAGGCACCGCAGGCGCCCGGTAACGCGCCTGAGCCATCACGCGATCCGGCAGAGGATGGAGCGGATTGGACACTGAGCCCACCACCGCACGGCGAGCATAAAGCCCTGGCGTCTCCTCCCCCTCAAACCCCAGAATAAGGCGATTGCGCTCCAGATCCTTCCCCACCACCACATAAGCCACCCCCTCCCTGGGAGAAGCCACGTGATGGCCCTTGCGCTGCCCCATCGTAAACAAATGGAGCCCATCGTGATGTCCGAGGACACGTCCCTGCACATCCACAATCTCACCGGGATTGTCCGGCAGGTAGTGGCGCAGGAAATCGCTCATTTTCACCTTCCCGATGAAACAAATTCCCTGAGAATCCTTCTTCTCCGCATTGGGCAGACAAAAACGGCGAGCCAGCTCGCGCACCTGAGGCTTTACCAACCCACCCACCGGGAAAATCGCGTGTCGCACCTGCTCCGGCTTCATCAGCGCCAGGAAGTAACTCTGATCCTTATTGCGGTCTGCCCCACGCAGCACATAACTGCCATCTCCCGGCACATCCAGCCTCTGAGCATAGTGCCCCGTCGCCACACCGGAAAACCCCTGTTCGAGAGCATAATCCAGCAGCACACCGAACTTCATCTCCCGGTTGCAGAGCACATCCGGGTTAGGAGTCGCTCCCTGGCGGTACCCCTCCAGCAAATAATTAACAATACGCTCGCGGTACTGCTCAATCAAATCCACCACACGCAGCTCAATACCAAGCGTACGGCACACCCCGAGAGCATCCTCAATATCACGCTCCCACGGGCACTCCCCCGGGATATTCTCATCATTCACCCAATTCTTCATGTAAGCCGCCACCACCTCGTGGCCCTGCTCCACCAGCAAAGCCGCGGCAGCCGAGCTGTCCACCCCCCCACTCAACGCAACCAAAATCCTAGCCATACCCGCCTCCCCTCACCAATCAGCAAGCCCGCATTCCCCCGCATCATCCCCCGCATCAGGCATCATCCCGAGCTCCGACATATAATCCAGCATCCCCATGATAGCGAACTGCATAAACGTCGTTCGCTCCATATCATTCTGCTCACACAGCCGGTCCATGATCTCCATCGTCCGGCTGTCCATTCGCAACGATATCGGCAGGCGCTCCATACGCCACGGATTCTAGCAAATTGGCAAACCCATGGCAACCCCTTTTCCTCTCCACACCATACACCTCACCCCGCCAGCGCTCTCTTCTGGCGCTCTCTCCTGATGCTCTCTTCTCCTTCTCACTCCTCCCGCTCTCACTCCTCCTTCCGGAGAGCACGGATGCGGTCACGCAGCACCGCAGCCGTCTCGAAATCGAGGCGCGACGCCGCCTCGCGCATCTCCTTCTCCAAACCCGCGATCACAGCAGCCACATCCCCCTCATCCTCTGCGACCTGCAGCACCTCCTCCTCCTCGTCATCCGGCGTATACAAACGCAGCGCCGCCTGATCACTACGGTTGACACTATGGGGCACAATACCATGCGCCTCATTGTACGCCTGCTGCACGGCACGGCGGCGGTCGGACTCCTCCACCAACCGACGGATCGAATCCGTCATCACATCGCAGAACAGCACACACTCCCCATGCACATGCCGGGCTGCACGCCCGGCCGTCTGCACAAGACTCGTCTCATTGCGCAGGAACCCCTCCTTATCCGCATCCAGAATACACACCAGCGACACCTCCGGCAAATCCAACCCCTCACGCAGCAGATTGATGCCCACCAGGATATCCACCCTCCCCGCACGCAACTTGCGCAGCGTCTCCACACGCTCAATCGCATCCACATCCGCATGGATGTACTCCACCTTCAGCCCGACCTTGCGCAAGTAATCAGTCAAATCCTCCGCCGTACGCTTGGTAAGCGTCGTCACCAGCACCCTCTCATGCGCCGCCACGCGCCCGTGGCACAGCTCAATCGTCTTATCGATCTGCCCATCAAGCGGCAGCAGTGTAATCTTCGGCTCCAGCAACCCGGTCGGGCGTATGAGCTGCTCCACGATCAGCGGCTGCCCCAGCCGCCGGGGATCAAAACTCTCCACCGAAGCCGACGACGGGTGAGGCGGCACCCGAAGCTCAGCCAGCTTGTGAAAGAACACCCCCGTAAACCCCGCAGGCGCCTCCCGCACCGCCCGGCTCGCCTCGCGGCTGCGGGCGTGAGTATTGCCGCTCTTCGCCTTCAGCACCGGGATAAAACTACGGTTACCCGGCACGCAATTCACGTACTCGAACGGCCCTGGCGTCGCACTCACGTACACCAGCTGCGCCTGCCGGTTCATGAACTCATCAAACCGCAAAGGACGGTTATCCAGCGCCGACGGCAAGCGGAACCCGTGATCAATCAGCACCTGCTTGCGCGAGCGGTCCCCCTCGTACATCCCGCCGATCTGCGGCACCGTCGCATGCGACTCATCAATAATCGTCAAGTGATCTGCCGGGAAATAATCCTGAAGCGTCGACGGCGTCGATCCGGGCGCACGCCCCGCCAAATGCCGCGAATAGTTCTCAATTCCCTTACAAAAGCCCAACTCATTGATCAGCTCCAAGTCGTAATCCGTGCGCATCTTGAGGCGCTGCGCCTCGATGAGCTTATTCTGCGACTCGAACCACGCCACACGCTCCTCCAGCTCCTTGCGGATCGAGCGGATCGCCGCCTCCCGCTTCTCCGGAGCGGACACATACTGCTTCACCGGGAAGAACAAGTAACCCGGCAACTTCTCCCGCACACGCCCCGTCCCCGCATCAATCAGCGACACCGCCTCAATCTCATCCCCGAAAAACTCCACCCGGATCGCCTCCCCATCACTCTGCGCCGGGAACACCTCCACCACATCCCCGCGCACACGGAACCGCCCCCGACTGAAATCATAATCATTGCGCTCAAACAGCAACTCCGTCAGACACGCCAGCATCGCATCGCGATCCATCTCCTGCCCCACCTTAACCGACAGCGTCAGGTTGCGGTAATCCTCCGGCGCTCCCAACCCGTAAATACAGGACACACTCGCCACCACAATCACATCGCGGCGAATCAGCAGCGAGCGCATCGCATTCAGGCACAGACGATCAATTTCCTCATTGATCGCACTGTCCTTCTCGATATACGTATCCGTACTGGCAATGTAAGCCTCCGGCTGGTAATAATCGAAATACGACACAAAATACTCCACCGCATTGTGCGGGAAAAACGCCTTCAGCTCCGAATACAACTGAGCTGCCAGCGTCTTATTGTGCGACAGCACCAGCACCGGCCTGTCCTGCGCCGCGATGAGATTCGCCATTGTGAAGGTCTTACCGCTGCCCGTCACCCCCAGCAGACACTGGTGCTTATTGCCCGCATCAAGCGACTTGAGAAGCTTGGCAATCGCCTGCTTCTGATCGCCCGAGGGCTCATAATCCGTCACTAGCTGGAAGATTGGCATCGGAACACTTGTGCATTGACAGCGCGGGGATTCTCTGGCATCATCGCACAGCGAGCACCATGTACATCCCCACACAGCAAGAACGATACAGCAAAGCCGCCAAAATTACGCTACTTCTTTGTGTCATGATGCCATCTTCTGTCGTCGCCTGGCTGCTGGGCATCCGCCAGGCAGCCCTTCTGCTCTTCGCCTTTCTGATGCCGGTCTCCATGCCGCTGGACTGGCTCGGATTCAACAAAACCGCCGCCCTCATCATCGCCGCCCTCCTGGAAGGCCTCGCCTACGTCGCCCTCATCCTCATCCCCAAGCTCAGCCCCAAAACCCGGCTGACCATTGCCATTACCTGGGGCATGGCCTTCGCCTTCCTGCTCAAACTCTTCAACGCCTACGACATCTGGCGCCACACCATCGGCGAATCCTGAGCCGCCCCTGCCCTCCTGCCCCCCCCCGCACACACCCACACACGACGCCAACCGCCGCCCGGTCCCCACCTGCTGGCCCCTCCCCAGAACCCCTCACCATGTCCACCCTCGACACCCTGCGCCTCACCCTATACGACTGCACCCTGCTGAGCAACGACCTCTACCCCTGGTTTCTCCCCCTGACCTTCTTCCTGCTGGGCGCCTGCATCGGCTCCTTCCTCAACGTCATCATCTACCG
Source organism: uncultured Akkermansia sp. (assembly GCA_944390825.1). GTDB lineage: Bacteria > Verrucomicrobiota > Verrucomicrobiia > Verrucomicrobiales > Akkermansiaceae > Akkermansia. The sequence continues at coordinate 18,639 of CALXRG010000013.1, read as the reverse complement.
CATGCCACGCGGCCTAAGCATCTGCTCACCCAGCCGCTCCTTCTGCCCGCACTGCGGCACCCCCATCCCCGGGCGGCTGAATCTGCCCATCATCAGCTGGCTGTGGCTGCGCGGTCGCAGCGCCTGCTGCCACCAGCCCATCTCCCCGCGCTACTGCATCGTCGAGCTGCTCACCGCCCTGCTCTTCCTCGCCGTCTCCCTCAGCCAGGACACAGACGTGCTCAGCCAGCTCGCCATCAGCCTCTGGATGGCCACCCTGCTAGCCATCCTCTTCATCGACTGGGAAACCATGATAGTCCTGCGCCGCCTCTGCCTGACAGCCCTCATCATAGCGGTAGGAGCAGCCATGCTTGACCCCGGCATCACCAGCGGTCACATCGGCCTGGAAGCCCTGGGGCTGGGCGGCATCACCGGAGCCCTGGTTGCAGCAGCCTTCGGCTTCATCCTGCTGCGGAGCTTTGCCCTGCTGGGCCTGCTGCTCTTCGGCCTGCACTCCCACCGTTTCACGCGGCGGGTCAACTGGGTGCTGGAGCAGGCACCCGACGGCGAAGACATCCAGCTGACCATCGGCGGCAAAATCCTGCTGCTCAGCCAACTCTTCCACGAAAGCAGCGACCGCCTCACCCTGCGCCAAGCCACCCTTACACCCGTCACTGCCACCTCCCCGGGCACCCCTGACACCGCCTCCGCGGGCACGTCCTCCCCCCCTGCCGACATCATCCTCACCCCGGAAGCCCTGCAGCTTGCCGGCGGCCGGCGCATCCTGCTCGAGGACCACGACCGCCTCACCGGCAGCTGCACCGGCTACTTCAGCAAGCGCTCCGCCATGGGCAGCGGCGACGCCTGGATCGCCCTGGCCATTGGCTCACTTGCCGGCGTCGACGGCGTGGTCATGGCTCTGGCAGGCGGCTCCTTCATCGGCCTCGTCGCCGCTATCTGTGCCCGCCGCGGCTTTGGCACCCCGATTCCCTTCGGTCCGAGTCTCATCACCGCAGCACTGATCTGGTGGTTCTTCGGACCGACCATTCTCGCCTGCGCCTGAAAGCGCACGCAACTTCACCGGAGCCCCTGTCCAACCGGACCGGAAAAGCATCCGGCAAAGCACCCCACCCGCAAGGCAAACCGTCTGCGAAACAAACCATCCGCGAAACAAATCGTCCGCGAAACAAGGGGCGCAAACCACCGGCAACACACCGCGCACCCGTTGACAGGATTTGGCCTTGTCACCCCGGCACGGCTGTGTTAGAACATCCCAGATGAACAAACCGCATCGGAATGCCCCTTCCCCCAAGAGCGGCTGCACCCGGCACATAACCCTTATCCTGCTGATACTCCTCCTGCTCGGCGGAGCCCTGCTTGGCTTCAACTGGCTGCTCGCTGCCACCCTCTGCCGGGGCGGCAACTGGCAAGGCCCCGTCAGCGACCACTTCGACGGCGAGCGTTTCCGCAATCCCAGCCCCTCCATCAGCTACGGCCGCGGCTCCTCCCTCAACTGGTTCCTTCGCTCCTACCAAAAAGGCCACTATCCGCACGTCACGCAAAACGAGCATCAGCCCAAACTCGCTCACCGGGTTGACGGTGCCGACTGGGAATGCACCCTCATCAACCACTCCACCTTCCTCATCCGTGCAGGCGGCCTCAACATCCTCACCGACCCCATCTGGAGCGATGAACCCAGCCCCGTCGCCCACCTTGGCCCCAGCCGAAAGCGCCCTGCCGGCATCCCCTGGGAAGACCTGCCGCGCATCGACATCTGCCTGCTCAGCCACGATCACTACGACCACTTCGATACCACCACCCTGCGCCGCCTCAAACTGCGCGACGACCCCCTCTTCATCGTCCCTCTTGGCCTGCGCAGCCTGCTGGAATACCACATCGGGGAAGTGCGCGTTGCAGAAAAAGACTGGTGGGACACCTGGACACAGGGCAAGCTCCGCATCACCCTCACGCCGGCCCAGCACTGGAGCGCCCGCTACCGCGGCAACGGCGCACGCAACCGCTCCCTCTGGTGCGGCTTCTGGATCCAGGCGGAGAACGGCCCCGCCATCTACTTCGCGGGCGATACCGCCTGGGCCGACATCTTTGAACAAATCCGCAACCGTCTGGGCGCCCCCGACCTCGCCCTTCTCCCCATCGGCGCCTACAAACCGGACTGGATTCGCACCTCCCACCTCAACCCCGAAGACGCCGTACGCGCCTTCCGCGCACTGCAAGCACGCCAAGGCATCGGCTGCCACTTCGGCACCTGGCAAATGGGCTATGAAAGCTACGATGAAACCCTCATGGACCTCGCCACCGCCCTGCTCAGCGCCGGCATCCGCCCGGAGCGCTTCATCGCCGCCGACAACGGTCAAACCCTCCGCGGCAAAGCCCAGCACCCCACCGCCGGAAACCAGCGCGGCAACAAGCACTTATAAAAATTGTTGGATTAAGCAAGAAGAGTAATTGACAACATGATTCTTTTTGCTATGATAACGCTATGCCGCTGACACCCATCAACAGTGAATCCAGTCTCCGCATCGTGGACAAAATGGAGGCGATTCATCACTTCATACGCCGGGCCGGGTACAGTGCCCTGTCGGAAGCAGGCAAAGAGATTCTGGAAGCGCTGACCATCCAGCAAGCCTTCGCGCTGGCAGCCGTCCGGCGCCTGACTCGCAACGAGCCCGAAGGCATCCTGCACGGCACACTCGCCCACGACATGCGCCTCACCCCCTCAGCCATCACCCGCCTTGTCGAGCCGCTGGTAAACGCCAAGCTACTGGAGAGACGCCCCTCCACGCACGACAGGCGCCGCGTCCTGCTCACCCTCACTGCCTCCGGCCTGGAATCCGCCGAGATGATCGAGCAAGCAATGCTGGACGCCATCAGCCAACTCACCACCACTCTCACCGAAGAGGAACGGATCATCCACACCCGCATCATCGACAAAATCCACGCTGAGATGCTCAAACTCGAACCGCCCAACACGGCTGCCGATCCGGCCTGAGCAGCAAGCCCCGCGAGCCACCGCTGCAACCCGCCCCCCCGGAGTCACAGCTCCGGAGTGACGGTGCGCACTACCCCAGACGGCAGCGTTACCCAAACGACAGCATTACCCCCTGGAGTCCCGAAGCCGCGCGTCCATCCACGCACACCGGGCAACGAAAAACCGCACACTCCAAGAGTGTGCGGTGAGAGGAAGAGGCCTCCAGAGTGACACGCCCGCTGTCCAGCCTGTGACAACAAACCGTGATCAAGCCTTCAGCTCATTGCCAAGCTCAATGATCGAGTACTCACCCGGCATGAGTTTGTAGACAATCTGGAGCACATTGCGGCGCGCATTGCGATAGAGGACGAACGGCTTGCCGGAAATCTCCAGCTCCATAATCGCATCCTCCTTGTACATCGTCTTAAGTTCGTAACCCTCACGGGAAATGCGCACAGGCTTCGGATCCTCCGGAGCATCGATATCCACATCCTGATCCAGGATATCCTCATCATAGACGGACTGCTCCAGCGTACGGATACTCTTGGAGCGGTGCGGACGGAAATGCTTCATGAGGCGGGTCTTATGCTTGCGCATACGGCGCATGATCTTCGTGACCGTCTCATCAATAGCAGCATAAAGGTCACTACCGGCAGTCGAGGCCTGGATGGTGATGTGATCGGCACAGAAAAGCACAATCTCCGCCACCTGGCGATCCTTCTGCACGTCCACCACGACGCGCACGTCCACAATCTTCGGATAATCAATGTGGATAGCCTGGATCTTCTTGACAGCGAACTCACGGATCGCATCAGTCACCTCAATGTGACGTCCCGTTACAGTAATGTTCATATCAACATTCGATGTCTGCATGGTATGTACCTTCTTTCTATGGTTTGGTTTCTGGCGCAGGCGGGATAGAAATAAATCCTTCTGCAATCATCATCCTAACCTCGTCCCTCACCATTTGCAAGAAAAAACGAGTTCATGTTCCCACTTTTTTGTGACACCGCACAGTGAAACCCATGGCAACAGCCCCACCCCCGGCACATCCCGGGCCCGCACGGGTTCAGTGACGCAGCACTGGCCGGCGTAACCGCCTTGCGAAAGGCACACACTCCCGCCGCTGAACAGACACAACAGCAAAGGCGGGAGAGCACCGCTCTCCCGCCTGAAAACGGATCAGCTGACGCAACCGCTTAGAACTTCATGCCCAAACCGGCACGGATACCGTGGTTGATCTGAGCCTCGCAGCCGGACGGTTTGGCCGTACTGCCGCTGAAGATGTAGCCCAGGAAAATGTCGCTGTTCGGGCAAATAGCATAGCGCACACCAACTTCAGCGGAATAGGCGAAGCCCCATGCGGAATCATGCCCATGCACGCCAGCCTCGTGGGCCTTCCAAGCCGTAGCGGCCAGACCAATATTGGCACCGGCATAAACCGACCATGTATCGTCCACCGGGTAAGTAAAGCGATAACCGGGCATCAGCGTCCAATTGTGAGTATGAAGCTTCGTCCCAGCATCAGAGGAATCACCCCAGCCGTAGCCAAAACGCAGGTTCAGGCTATTATTTTCATCGAGAGCATAGCAACCGGTCAGGTCCACACCAATGGTCTGGAGCTTATCAAAGTTAGCGCCCTTGACGGCATCAGTCGAAGCCCAGCTGTAGGAGAGGCCGAGCTCGCAGCTCCAGGGACTCACCTGCGGTGCAGGAGCAGGTGCAGGAGCAGGAACCGGAGCGGGCTCACCGGCAAAAACCGGGGCCGCGCAAGCAACCATCATTACAATCGTCTTTTTCATGTTGTTTCTATCGTTTGTTGAATACTATTGCCCGGAAAGCGTTATGCCTTCGGGGTACTCTTAGATTAACACCTAAATCGTATGAGTCAAGGAAAAACCGCTCTGTAATACACCAACTGATATTTTTCATAATCGGGATAATTTGCCAGGCACTGCACTCCACCGCCCCGATCCAGCCGTGGTGGAATGGCGCTTTTTCCCCATAAAAAAGCAAGCGGGGAGCCGAAGCTCACCGCTTGCCATACGTCAAATGAGGAACTCTTCCTCAGAACTTCACAGCCACGCCACCGCGGATGCCGTGGTTGTTCTGAGCTTCGCAGCTCCAATCATCCTCGGAAGGCTCAGCCGTATTGCCACTGAAGATATAACCCAGGAAGAGCTCTGTATCCGGGCTCAAGGCATAGCGCACACCGACTTCAGCGGAATAGGCAAAGCCCCAGGCTGAGCAGTGAGCCTTCCAGCCATCGTAGTGCTCCTTGTACGCCACGGCAGCAACACCCACGTTGACACCGGCATAAATCGACCACTCATCATCCAGCTTGCAGGTGTAGCGGTAGCCGGGCATCAGCGTCCAGGTGTGGAAGTGCTGGCTGCCGCCCCAGTTGTTGGCATCGCCCCAGCCATAGCCGAAGCGGATATTGAGCATGTCGTTCTCGTTAAGGGAATAGCAAGCCGTCAGGTCCACCCCGACAGTCTGAGCATGATTTCCATCGATCCCGTCAATGATGTCCGTAGAAGCCCAGGAATACGAAACGCCCAGCTCGCAGCTCCAGGGGCATACCTGAGAGGCTGCAGCTGCCACGGGAGCGGGTGTAGCCACGACCACCGGCTCACCGGCCCAAGCCGGAGCCATCGCAGCAAGCATCATTACAATTGTCTTTTTCATATTTGTTGTCTAGTTGCCAAATCTATAGCACTGCGGATCTACTCCCCGCAAGCCACACTTATGTTATCATTATCTGGTATAGAGTCAAGTCAATAATTTAAAAATATAAAAAGCCACTGACTACAATCGCCCGACCTTAGGGAAACACGACCCTGCCAGCATCCCAATACGGAGTCTCCGCCAACATCGCAACACGCCCTATCTGACTCAAGGCAGCGCTCCACCCCCGGCATCGGGACAGAAAAAAACCGGCCTGCACCAGCAGGCCGGCAACGGGACATGAGAAAATCGGCTCAGTGAACGCCGTCGATTCCGGCGGGCTCAATCGATATTATCGAAAATCTCCTCCGGCTTGAAGAAACGCTTAATTTCGGTCTCGGCAGACTCGGGGGAATCTGAAGCGTGGCAAATGTTGAGCATACTGTTGGTGCCGAAGTCGCCGCGAATCGTGCCCTTGTCGGCCTTCATGGAATTGGTGGGGCCCAGAATCGAGCGCACACGCGTAATCACGCCGGGGCCCGAAAGCACGAGAGCCACCACGGGGCTCGTCTGCATGAAGAACGACAGCTTCGGGAAAAGCGGCTCACCATCAACCACCAGATCAATAATGTGGCCGTAATGCTCGCGCAGGATAGCGTCATCAAGCTGCATCATCTTCATCGCACGCAGGCGGAAGCCCTCGCCAAGAAGGCGCTGCAAAATGACACCCGAAAGGTTTTTGCGGACGCAGTCAGGCTTGAAAAGAATAAGAGTTTTTTCGTCGCGGTTCATCGTAAATCAAATTGGGGTTCCCCATACATACGCCTGAGAAGCCCGCCTGTCAAGCGAAAATATAGGCGGGCACCCGCGAAAATACCCCGTCAAAAAGAAACGCATCCACCCCCGCAGAGGGGAGGATGCGCCTAGAAACAACCAAGGAAAGATGCTTCGGGGAGGCTTAGGCCTGAGCGGCGCGGGCCTTCTTGATCATGGAGGCGACAGTCTCGGAAGGCTGGGCGCCGTTCTTGACCCACTTGTCGACTTTCTCCAGGTCGATGGTGTAGTTGACGCCTTCGGCCATGGGGTTGTAAGTGCCCACCTGGTCGATGAAAGCGCCATCGCGGCGCGCACGGCTGTCGACGACAACAATCTTGTAGTAAGGGCGATCCTTGGCCCCCTGACGGTTAAGACGAATTGATACCATAATAAAATTGGATGATTTTGGTTGTTCCTCTTGCCGGCGGGAATGCGCTTCCGGAATACCTGCAAGGCGGGACGCCAATTTATCACTGAGGCAGGGCAAAGTCAAGCACAAAGGCAGTTTTTTCCGTTTTTTTTGCAAAGGCATATTCCGGGGTGTTTGATGCGTGCACACATCAGAAGCTTTACAAGGCTTGGGGAACTGCTAGAATAAGCGCATGAAACCATGGGGTATATGCAGCACATTGGCCCTGCTGCTGGGGGCATGCAGTGAACCGGGACAGCCGGCAGCAGCACCTCCTGCGCGGCGCCCGGCTGCCGTGCAGTCGCAAATCGATCTTGCCGGCTTGGGCAAACGCATCTGGCAGAACGAATGCGCCGGCAGCGTCACCGGCCTCGTCTCCTGGAATGCGGGCGAGGCGTTTCCGTCCCTCGGCATTGGGCACTTCATCTGGTATCCGTCGGGAGTGACTGGACCGTTTGACGAAAGCTTCCCGAAGTTTGTAGCCTTTGCGCGTGCCCGGGGAGTCGCCGTGCCGGCCTTCTTCAACGGAGCGGCCCCCTGGCCGAATAAAGCAGCCTTCGCAGCAGACCGCAGCGGCAAGGCCGATGCGATGCGCCGCTGGCTGGCCAGCCACGTTGCCGTGCAAACCGACTTCATCATCGCCCGATCCCGGGCCGCGCTTCCCACACTGCTGCAGCACAGCAGCAATCCCCAAGCCGTCCTTGCCCGCTACAAAGCCCTGGCTGCCACCACCCAGGGCATGTACTGCCTGGTCGACTACGTGAACTTCAAAGGCGAGGGCACCAAGCCCACCGAGCGCTACCAGGGCCAGGGCTGGGGACTGCTCCAGGTACTGGAGGAAATGCGGGGCATACCGCAGGGGCGTGCCGCCACAGCCGAGTTTGCCCGTGCGGCCGAGGCTGTCATGCGCCGCCGCGTCGCCAACGCCCCGGCCTCCCGCGGCGAGCAGCGCTGGCTGGCTGGCTGGGTCAACCGCTGCCGCACCTACCGCTAAACCCAGGCATCCTCGTGTCCCGGCAGAAGGAGGGCGAGCACCCTACGCTGTCCGTCCCACTCCAGCAGACCGTCCACTCCAGCAGCCCGTCCACTCCAGCCACTCACGCGAAACCACCCACCTGCACCACCCGTGTCCCTCCCCTGGCTTCAGCACTTTCCCCTCTTCCTGGCCCCCATGGCCGGCGTCACCGACCCCATCTTCCGCACCCTGTGCAAAGAAGAAGGAGCCGACGTAATGGTGACAGAGTTTGTCTCCTCCGAAGGCGTCCTCCAAGCGTGGCAGCGCAACCGCCGCTACATCGAGTTTGAAGAAAGCCACCGGCCCCTAGGCATCCAAATCTTCGGCTCAGTACCGGAGCACATGGCGGCGGCCGCCCGCATCATCGTCGACGCGATGCACCCGGACTTTCTGGACATCAACGCGGGGTGCCCCGTGCCCAAAGTCGTCGGCAAAAACGGCGGCTCCTCCCTGCTCAAAGACCTGCCCCTACTGCAACGCATCGCCTCAGCCGTGGTCTCCGAACTGTCCGGCGACTGCCCCGTAACAGCCAAAATCCGCATCGGCTGGGATGCCGACCACATCAACGCCCCCGAAACCGTACAGCGCCTTCAGGACGCCGGCATCCAAGCCATCGCCATCCACGGGCGTACCCGCAGCCAGCAATACGGCGGCCGGGCAGACTGGGACATCATCGCCACCTGTGCATGCGCAGCCGCCATCCCCATCATCGGCAATGGCGACATCAGCACCCCGGAGCACGTTCGTCACGCACGCGAGCACACAGCGGTCGCGGGCGTCATGATCGGCCGTGCCGCCATGAATGCCCCCTGGATCTTCCGGCAAGCCCGCCACTACCTGCAAACAGGCCAGATTCCCCCGCCCCCCTCACCGGGGGCGCGCATCCGCTTCATGCTGCGCCACACACGGATGGCACTTGCAAGCGGCCACTACGGGGAAGAACTCACCACCATGCGAGCCATGCGGTCGCGCCTGCTGGCCTACGCCAAAGGCATCCCCGGCACCAAGCCCCTGCGTCCCGCACTCTCACGCGTCTCCTCCTACAGCGAGCTGGAGCATCTCCTGGCCCCCCTTCTCGGCTCGTCCGAACCGGAGGAAGAATAAGCCTCCTCATCACAGGAAGCACCCTTCAGCACACAGGAAGCACCTCACAGCGTCGCCCCCCTCACGGAGTCCGGCAAGGGGAAGTCACGCACCTTCCAGGCAGCAGCCTGAGAGAACTTATGCACGACCGTCCCTGCGCCTGAGCACACACAAAAAAAGCCAGGGCAATCACCCTGGCTTTTTCCTAGCATCCCCACGCGGATTCGAACCGCGGTTCTATGACTGAGAATCATATGTCCTAACCCCTAGACGATGGGGACCTTGATACGTGAACCGGGACTCGAACCCGGGACCAATAGATTAAAAGTCTACTGCTCTACCGACTGAGCTATTCACGCACTTGTTGCCGCGAAGCGCAGCGAGGGGATATTAGCGATTTACCAGGGCGAAGTCAAGCACAAATGCGTATTTTTTCCACAAATCTGCTCAAAAACAGCCAAGCCCCTCTTTTTGTCCCCTGTTTCCTTCACCGGCAAACACCGCATGCCCTCTCCCGCATGCCCTCCCACCGCGCAGGCACCACCCCTACAAAAAAAACTGCGTGCCCTGCCCGCAGAACAGGCAGAGCACGCAAAATAGTCTACGGTTTGCTGAGGTTACTACAAATCAGTTACCGGCCTTGGCAGCGGCCTCCTTGAGGCTCTTGCCCACCTTGAACTTCACAACGTGGCGGGCAGGAATCGGCACGTCCTTGCTCGGATCCTTGGGATTGCGACCGATCTTAGCCTTCACCTCCTTGACGGCGAAGGTACCGAAATTGCGCAGCACAACGCGGTCTCCATTGCCGAGGGCTTCAGTGATCATGTCAATCGCACACTGAATGACCTCGAGGACATCATTCTGGGTGAGATTATTGCGAGTCTCGGCGCAAATCTTGTTTACAAGCTCTCGTTTTGTAATAGTGTTAGCCATAATCTTGATGTAACGTTACAGAAGTCGGGCTGACTATAGCGCATTTTTCCCCTTTTGTCCCGCAAAAAAACACGCAGGAACACTTTTTTTTCCCCCCAAGCAGAGCACACCGGGCGAACGGGATGACTTTTTTTTATCCCGGGTCGGAATTTAGTATTGACGTATCTCCATTTTGCAGGAGAATAGTGAGCTCATGGCTCACCAGTACACACTTGACCTAAGCCCGGCAGATGCCGCCGCCCTTTGTTCCAAGTTGCGTCAGCGTGCAGGTTACGAGGAAAGCGAGCGGCCGTATGCCTCCTTCTGCTTCGAAGGGCCGCGAGTCAACGTCGCCTACTACCCGAAGCGCAAACGCCTCCTGATCCAAGGCAGCGGCTCGGATGAGTTTCTCGAGTTCGTCATGCTGGTCAACCCCGGGGAAGGAGTCATCCACGACTCCGGCAAACGCGAAGCCCTGCTTGACAGCACTCCCCACTTTGGCATCGACGAAAGCGGCAAGGGCGACTACTTTGGCCCCTTGGTCATCGCCGGAGTCTACAGTGATGAGCATACCGCCGGGCAGTTGCTCAAACTCGGCTGCCGCGACAGCAAAGCCATCCACGACGACAAGCGCATCCACACCATCGCGGAGAAGATCAAAACACTCCCCGGCATCGCCTGGGAAATCATCTGCATCGGTCCGCATCGCTACAACGACCTCTACGCGGAGTTTGGCAACCTCAATCGCCTGCTGGCATGGGGGCACGCGCGCGTCATCGCCGCCCTGCACGAGAAAGTTCCCACCTGTCCGCGGGCTCTCAGCGACCAATTTGCCAAAGAATGGGTACTCAAGTCCGCCCTGAACAAACGTCACATCCCCGTCTCGCTGGAGCAGCGTACCGGCGGCGAAAGCGACATCGCCGTCGCCGCAGCCTCCATCCTCGCCCGTGATCGCTTTGTCCACTGGGTGCAGCAGACGGCCCACGCCGCCGGCTGCGAGCTTCCCCTCGGCTGTGCACCCCACGTCACCAAAGCCGCCCGGGTCTTCGTGCAGAAGCACGGCGCAGAGAAATTAAAAGACGTAGCCAAGCTGCACTTCAAAGTGACTGGCAAGGTGCTGGGCGGCCTGCTCTAGAGCCACCACTGGCAAAGCCACCCGGGCCCCTCACTGCCGGAGCCACTCGGAAAAGTGCCTGGCCCAGGTCAGGGAAATGCCGGGTATCTCAGCCAGCTCCTCCGGGCTGCGGGCACGGATATTAGCCACGGAGTGGAAGCGTGCCAGCAGCAATTCCTTCCGGCGGGGAGTCATGCCGCTGTAGGCATCGAGCTTACTCTCCCGCACGCGCTTGCGCACCAGCAGCTCATTATAATTATTGGCAAAGCGGTGCGCCTCATCGCGCAAGCGCTGCAGCAGCTTCAGCGCCCCCGACTCATGGCTGAGCACCAGCGGCTCACTGCGGTCGGGGAAGTACACCTCCTCATCCCGCTTGGCGAGTCCAATCGCCGGCATATCCTCCAGGCCGATTTCACGCAGCACCTGGACCGCCGTACTCAGCTGTCCCTTACCACCATCCACCACCACCAGGTGAGGCACCGTAATCGGAGCACGGCCCTCACGGCTCAACTGCCTCAGCCAAGCGTACGTCCCCATCCCGGGCGGCTTCTCATACAAAGCACTGCTCTCATTCACAATGCGGGAATAACGGCGGCGCACCACCTCCAGCATCGAGGCAAAGTCGTTCTGCCCATCCACCCCGCGGATACGGTAGCGGCGGTACGCCGCGTTGTCCGGCCGACCATTCGTAAAGCGCACCATCGACGCCACAATGTGATTATCCGACAGGTTGGAAATATCAAAACACTCCATGATCGCGGGGGGCTCCGCCATTCCCAGCGCCTCTGCCAGCTCAGCCAAATCGCGGTCAGGATCCACCGTACCGGGCAAATCCGGAGCCCGTCGGGCGAAGCGCCGGGCCGGTTCCAGTGTCAGCAGGATATTCTCCCGGATATCGCGCAGACGGGCAGCCCTCTCGAAATCCAGCGCGTCCGAAGCCTCCATCATCTCCTGCGTCAGCGCGTCCAGGTGCTCCCGGCGCCCCCGCCCCTCCAGCAAACCGAGAGCAGCCTCGAACTGCTCCCGGTATGCCTCCGGCGAAATCCGGCCAATACACGGAGCCGAGCAATGGCGTATCACATCATCATGACAGTGGCGGTACTGTTCCTCCCCCGGGTGGCGGCACGAGCACGTCCGCAAGCGGAAGCGGTGATTCAGCCACTCCACCGTTTCTTTCAGCGCCGTTGAGTGCACGAAAGGCCCCAGGTAGCGGGCCCCGTCCTCCTTTCGCAAACGGGCCAGCGCAAAACGCGGCAACTCCTCCTGACGCGTCGCGCGCAACAGCAGGTAGCGCTTATCATCCCGCAGCTGCACGTTGTAGTGCGGCCGGTACTCCTTGATGAGCTTCTGCTCCAGGATCAGGGACTCCTGGTCATTGCGCACCTCATAATAATCAAAATCACGGATCGCCGCGATCAGCGCCCGCGTCTTTCCATTCTCCAGCGTCGCCCGCGACGGTGAAAAATAATTCGCCAGGCGACGGTGCAAATCCTTCGCCTTGCCCACATAAATGATACCACCGCCCTCCCCCTTCATCAGGTAAACACCCGGGCAGTGCGGCGTCATCCGCCACTTGGCTTTGAGATCCACCCTTTGCATGCACCCCGGTTAGCGGCCCATCAGCCAGCGTGCCCGCGCCAGCTCCAGCCCCTCCGACAAGAGATGGAGCGGATTGCGGCGCAAATAATGACGCTCATAAATCCTGGTATGCGCCGGCTCACGGCTGCACCCGCTCTGCTCGTGCTCCGCCACAACCTCCAGAATCTGATTCCACAGATTGTACCGCTCGCAAATCAGGCGCCGGGCCTCTCGCAACGCCGGCAGACGCTTCTCGTATTCATTCGCATCGATTGCCTGCCGCATGATCCCGAGCGCCTTCTGCGGGTCATCCAGGGGAATCGGTATGATGCTCTCGGGCGGGAGAATCTGTGTGATGGCGGGATCCCCGGCATAAAACGGAAGGCTCAGGCTCAAAATCGGATCGGACAGCTTTTCTGTCCAGTGATAAGGCTGGCAGTGATTCTCAATCGCGATGTGGTAACGGTAGGAATCCAGTGCATCATACTTTTCTTTGAGGGGGCGGATCCCCCAGCCGAACCGCTCCAGCTCGGGCAGGTGTTTCTCGATGTACTCGATGAACTCCATCCGCTTGACATGCAGCGTGTGGTTGTTGCGCTTCGAGGAAAAAATCGCCGACACAACGCGGCTCTTTTCATAGTCGCGGCAGGCACGGTTCTCCTGGGGACTCCGGTTATTGAGCCACACGATAGCCCCGGCAGCCCGGCGGTATCCGGGATGCGGCAGCACAGCGGGGTCATGAGTTGTCAGCACGTAATTGAATTGGTGCGTATAGCACCTCGGATAAATCTTAATGCAATCCGGTTCCTGCGTCACCAGAATCGTATGCGCCGCGGGGCAGGCCAGCTCCTCCACCTTGTGCTGGCGGGGAAGCTCATCATACACCACAAGCCAGTCGTACTCCCGGCAGTCCGGATCACAAACGAACTGCACGCCATCCCATTCCATGGGAGACGGGAAAAAACGCCCCCGGAATTGGGGCAGACTCCATACGGTCAATATTTTAATTCTCAGCATTCTCGTACTCCTGACAACGATTCATTAAGTCGGATCCACCCAGCGGCCATGTGCCTTGATCAGATTGACCAAGTGCTCCACCGCCTCATCCTGCGGGATATTCATCTCCACCGGCTGATGCCCCACATAGAGGTTAATCTTGTTGGGAGCGCCGCCCACGTAGCCGAAATCCGCGTCACTCATTTCACCGGGACCATTCACGATACAACCCATGATCGCAATCTTCACACCCTTGAGGTGACCGGTAGCCGCACGGATACGCGCCGCAGCTTCCTGGATATTGTAATGGGTGCGGCCGCAGGACGGGCAGGACACATACTCTGTCTTGGTCAGACGCACACCGGCCGCCTGCAAGATATTGAACGCCAGGCGAGCAGCCTTCTCCGGGTCCTTCTCCAGGCGCACCAGCACAGCGTTGCCGATGCCGTCACACAACAGCGAACCCATGTTGACACCGCCCGCCATCGGCGCCGACAGCGGCCCGGGCATTCCCAGCGTATCCTTCAGCAAAATCGAATGGCGCACCGGGATAAGTGCAGCCAACAATCGGAAAGCCTGAGGCAGCGGCATCTCCACGCCATCAGCCACCGTCACCACGGTAGCCGGAGCGTCGGCCAGCGCAGCGACAGCCTCCGCATCGCGCGGATCGATCTCCACCGCAGCCAAGTCCTCCACGCTGATCTCAGGCATCAAATCCTTCATCACGGCCGGGTCAAGCGCCTCGCAAGAAGCCTGGGGCAACACCACCCGCACCGGTTCATTCCAGCCGAGAGTCACCCCGCCGCGCGTGAGGAGCTCTGCCTTGCGCTTGTGATACACGAACGGATCGAACGGCGCCTCGGGCTCCCCTTCAAGAGCCGGCTGTGGCGTCTGAGCGCCCGGCTGGTAGGGAGCGGCCAACTCGAAACCGGGAGCCACCTCGTACACCGGATCCTCGGTGAGCGACACGCGCAGCGTATCACCGATACCATCCGCCAGCAGTGAACCGATACCCGTCGCGCTCTTGATGCGGGCGTCCTCGCCCTCGCCGGCCTCCGTCACCCCCAGGTGAATCGGATAATTCCAGTCGGGGCCAGCCTCCTCGAGGCGACGCACCAGCAGGCGGTAAGCCTGAATCATCACCTTCACATTCGACGACTTCATCGAGAAAACCAACTGGTGATAACCCAAGTCACGGGCAATACGCGCAAACTCGAGCGCACTCTCCACCATCCCCTCCGGCGTATCACCAAAGCGGTTCAGGATGCGGTCGGAAAGCGACCCGTGGTTAGCCCCCAAGCGCATTGCGCGGCCATGTTCCTTGCAGAAAAGCACCAAAGGCGTGAACGCCTCACGCAGGCGGTCCAACTCCTCCGCGTACTCTGCATCCGTGTAATCACGCGACACAAACTTCTTTTTATCAATAAAATTGCCGGGATTCACGCGAATCTTCTCCACCCACTTGGCCGCCTCCATCGCCGCATCCGGTTTGAAATGAATATCCGCCACCAGCGGCACCTGGCATCCCGCGGCCCGCAGCTCACGGGCGATGTGCTCCAGGTTGGCCGCGTACACCTTCGTCTGCGCGGTCAGGCGGATGATCTCGCAGCCGGCCTCTGCCAACGCCAGAGCCTCTTTCACACAAGCCTCCGTATTCAGCGTATCACTCGTCAGCATGGACTGAATGCGAATCGGATTCATCCCGCCCACACCGAGGTTACCAATCATCACCTCGCGGGTGGGGCGGCGATTGTACTGAAACAAACTGGGGCAATGCAAAGTGCTCATGACATCAATTTACAACTCCTGCGCGTCTATTTCAAGTCAGAAACCTGACACACACGCGTTTTGAAGTTGACTTTGACCCGTTTTGGAACTAGCATCTGAACAGAATATGAACATCTTCAAGCTTGCCGCCATACTCGTACCCGTCTCTCTGCTCGGTTCCTGCGTATACCTCCCGGACATGGTGCCTGACATGCCTTACTCCGGGTCACTGAAAACAGAAAGTCCGACCCCGGCCCCGAAGCCCAAGGCCCAAAACTCCAGCGGTTTCTTCGGGCAAATATTCCCGATGCAGCAGCAGGTACAGCAGCAGCCAACCCCCAAGACACCTGCCACGCCGGCAGCTACGCCGCCCCCCGTCATCCCCCCGGCTGCGACAACCGCGCCATCCAGTACGCCGGGCACCGCACCGGCCGCGACCGCAGTTCCCGGAGCCGTCGTCCAACCGGTCACACCTGCGGTCCAGGCTCCGCAGCCCTCCGTCCGGACATCCCCGACCCCCGCCCCCACGACAATCACCACCACCAAAGTGCAACCCGTGATTGCCCCCCGGACGCAATCCACCACCTCGCCCAAGGTGACCCCCGCAGCTCCCAAAACCACCTCTGCGGCTTCCAAAGTGACGACCCCGAAACCCGTCAGCACCACCCCCGCACCCGCGAGCTCTGCCACTCCGGCCCCGAAGCCGGCACCTGCCGCCAAACCGGCAGTCAAAGCAGCCGACACTCCACCCGTTGCCTCGCGCGTACCGGGAGACCCCTTCCGCGTCTATAACCCGTACGAACCCAGCAAAACCATCCTCATCAAAGGCGCCAACGGACAGCCCTTCCCCAGTGGCAAGAAGCTCAAAATCCAAGGGACGGACAAATACTTCATCGTGCCGTAAAACGCCGCGTTTCACCAGGTCATTCTCCCCACCAGCGCATCCATCCACTCTTCACACGCGTGAGCATCCCCTCCCCCTTTCACTGCGTCACCATCTATGGCCCGGGCCTGCTCGGCGGCTCCATTGCCAAGGCCGTTGCCAAGCACCTCCCCGGCTGCGAACTGCGTCTCTGGGCGCGCCGCCAGCAGCCGCTGGAGCTCGCCCGCCAACTCGGCATCACCGAGCACACGTATACGGATGCCATCGCGGCGGCCCGTGGTGCCGATCTGATCATCCTGGCCACACCCATTGGAGCCTTTGAAGACATCGCGCGCCACATTCTGCCTGCCATCAGCAGCGACTGCGTCGTGACCGACGTCGGCTCTGTCAAGGCCTACGTCCACCGCACCACCGGCCAGTTTCTCACCGGGCGCGGGCGCATCTTCATCGGCTCGCATCCCATGGCCGGCAAGGAAAAACAAGGACTGGAGAACGCCTTTGCCGAGCTGCTGGAAGGCGCCACGGTCGTCATCACCGATGACCACGGTGCCCCCGCGGACAAAGTGGAACAACTCACCTGCTTCTGGCAAGCACTCGGCTGCCGCACCTACGCGATGGATCCCACCACCCATGACCGCACCGTCGCGCGCATCTCCCACACCCCGCACATCCTCGCCGGGCTCTGCGCCCGCCACGCCTATATGAGCGATGTACCGCTGGCCGACATGCAGCGTCTGGCAGCCAGCGGCTTCCGGGACACCACGCGCGTCTGCTCCGGGCCTGCCGGCATGTGGGCGGACATTCTGTGGGAGAACGACGTCGCGATCCGGCAGTCTCTCGCCGACGCCGTGGTCGACCTGCACAAACTCATTGACCTGCTGGAGAACCAGGACAAGGATGGCGTGCGCACCTGGCTGGAAGAAGCCAGAACAGCTCGCGAAGCCATCCGCCGCGAGCAGCCCGGCACCAACGGCTGAACCCAGTGCCAACGTCTGCGCCAGGCACCACCCGCCAGCTAAGCCCAGGGCACCTGCGGGCTATCCCTGTGCGGCGTGCTTCGCTTTCACCCTTCGCAGGAGCGGCTGCACACGGTAGCGCCAGAGAACGAACGCCAGCAGAGCCAGAGCTGCACCGGCATAACCAATATCAGCCATCGACACATACGTACAGATTGCTCCGCCGGCCACCGTGCCGCCTCCAATGCCGAGGTTGTAAATACCGGAAAAAATTGCCATCGAGACGGAAGTGGCCTGCCGCGGTGAGTTCGTGATTATTTCGGATTGCAGCACGACGTTGAACGCGATGGCCGCCGCGCCCCAGAGTGCGCAGAGCAGCACCATCGCCCAGGAAGCACCCGCTGCCAGCTGCATGCTGCCGAGGCACAGCACCACCAGGAGGATGACGGCATCCATGAAACGGTAGGGTTGCCTCGCGTAGAACTTGGAAAACGCCACACTGCCGGCGATGCCCATGGCGCCGAAAATCATCAGCGTGGTGGTGATGGTGCTGTCCGGCATTGCCGCCACCTGCTTAAGGAAAGGTTCGATATAACTGTACCCTGTGTAGCAGGCCGTAGCCAGTGCGAGCGTCAGTCCGTAGAGAGAAAGCAGCAATGGGTTTTTGAGCAGGCGGGGCAGATCGCGCCGGGAGAATCCGCCACGGCTGGGCACACACGGCAGGCAACCGAGCAGGTACAGCAGCGTCGCCAGCGCGAACGCTCCGATGCACATAAACGCCATGCGCCAGCCTATCCACAGCCCGACGACTCGCCCCAGTGGCAGACCAAACACCATCGCCACCGACGTCCCCGTCACAATCATGCTCAGAGCCAGCGGCCGGTAGCGGTACGGCACCAGCTGCACAGCCAGGGGCGACACAATCGACCAGAACACCGCGTGTGCACACGCCACCCCCATGCGTGCCGCCATCAGCATCCCGTAGCTCGCCGATAAGCCCGACAGCAGCTGGAACACCACAAAGAGCGCCACGGTCCAAAGCATGAGCCGCCGCAGAGCCACGCGCGATACCAGTATCATGAGCGGCAGCGAGAGCAGCATCACCACCCAGGCATACACAGAGATGATCAGCCCGGCATGCGCTTCCGTCGTGTGGAAATCAGCCGCTATGTCCGAGAGCAGACCGATGGGGATAAACTCTGACGTATTGAAGATGAAGGCAGCGCTGGTCAGGCCCAGCAGCGGCAGCCAGTGGCGGTACGTCATCTTCTCCTGCGGGGCATTCTCTGCGCATGATGCGTTACTCATAGCCTTGTCTCCCTGTCATGTAGGACGCACGCTCAATACCACGCCGCCCCGGACTTGTCAAGAGATTCTGCCGCCCGTCCGCACAAAAAATCGTAAGCACTCAACGAGCTCACCTCCCTGATGGGGGGGTGAGCTCGTCGCTTGAGTTGATATCGGGCTTGTGGATA
>CALXRG010000012.1 GCA_944390825.1 uncultured Akkermansia sp. | reverse complement strand
TGGAGCGCCCCGAGATTGGAGCGCCCCGAGATTGGAGCGCCCCGAGATTGGAGCGCCCCGAGATTGGAGCGCCCCGAGATTGGAGCGCCCCGAAACTACAAAAAAATTACAACGATTAGACATATGAAAAAAACTCTGTTTGCAGCGATATTGCTGGCCGGTGCCTCTGTGGCATATGCGGACTGGTATTGGCAGGGCGGCGATCAAATAACGTCGGAGAATTGGCAGGTTCTGGGCAACTGGAATAGCTCTGCAAGTGGCGATGGCAATGCTCCCACCGTTACCCCTGGTTGGCCGAATAGCGATAACTGGGACGCTATTCGCATTTCCAATGCGAGTGGTTCAGTGGGAACTCTGGAAGGCTGGGCGATGAAGCTCTACCTTACCAATTCCGATCTCAACATCAGTGCCAAGAAGCTCCAGGGCGGCGATCCAGGTTGTGTTTTTGATATTGATCAATCCTCTAGTCTGACGTATACCTGTACTGCGAATAACTTCCAGGGAGCCAAAAATATCAGCGTCGCCGGGTCCCTCACGATGAACTTCAATGGCGGCGTTAGTTCTGATTCAAGGCTCTTAGGCGCATGGAATATAACCCTGTCCGGCAACGGCACGGCCACCATGACCAGGACGTCTGGTACCGGAGGTTCTTTGGGTGACTTGACACTCAATCTCACCGGCAGCAACCTGGTCGATCTTTCCCAATTCTCTCTTGACTCAAGCGCAGGAAGCTTTTCTGTCGTTAGCACAAAAGTCATCACCTTGGGCAACGGAGTCAATTTCTCCAGGACGATGAGCTTGGCGGATGGCTCCACGGTCGACGGGCTGAGCCTCACCAAGGCCGAAGGCGACCTCATCGCCAATGCAGAGAACGTAGGAAAGTACACCCTGACTCAGGAAGCTGATGGCGTCTACCTGAATTGCGTAGTGGCCGTCCCCGAGCCGGCTACCGCCACCCTGAGCCTGCTGGCCCTCGCCGGCCTCTGCGCCCGCCGCCGCCGCAAGTAAGGCTGACCGGATGCACAGGCTCCCACGAGCCTGCCCTTCCCCTCTACCAAGCCGCACCGCACCCCCGCGTGCGGTACGGCTTTCTTGCCCGCATGAGCACCCCATCGCCTGGCCTCACCGCACCCAAATCCCACCCCTGCTCCCTGAAAACCAGGTAACTGCAACCCTCTCAGTCGCAAAAAATAACATCCTCTATCTTCCCCCTTTTTCCTTGACATCACCCACCTGTTCGCATAAAATGACCCTAGCTTAGGAGTAAGTCCAATCGTTGATTGGAGCGCCCCGAGATTGGAGCGCCCCGAGATTGGAGCGCCCCGAGATTGGAGCGCCCCGAACCTACAAAAAATTACAACGATTAGACATATGAAGAAAACATTCATGATGCTCAGTCTGTTCACCCTCGCAGGTGTGTCACAGGCTTCCAGCACAGTAAGCATCGACTTCGGTCGGTATGATTCCCAAACGGAATCGGACGGTTATTACAATATACACACAGCTGAAGACTTTTCTAAAAATAATGCAGCTGCCAATTACGTCAATGGTGCTAGCTCTGCTACCACGCAGCACGAGCTTTCCCTGAGTAACAAAACTGTTAATCTCACGTATACCCACACCACTGGCCAAGGCTATTATGGAGGAAAAGGTCTTGTGCCGACGCTGACAGATGATGAGGAAGGGGGCAACTGGAAAAATGCTATCACAGCCCTCCCGACTGGTTACACTCTCGACACTCTCAAGGATAGTCTCACCACGCAGACAGCTAATGGCACAGGCTCCCACACGCTCACCTTTACAGGCTTAACGGCAGGCACGTACACGCTCTCCGGTTTTGGCGGTTTCTACGGCAAAGATGCAATGTCTTCTATCGCGATTACTCTTGGCAACGATGCTACGGCCGACTGGAGCACACAGTTTAACAGAGGAAACGTGTGGGAAGCCTCGTCCCAAACCCAGGGCGATTCTGTGACTTTCGCGGGGGTCTCATCTGGCACGACGGATCGAGGCTATTCTTTTACAGCGGAAAACATTACTGTTGGAGAAGACGGCACTCTCACTCTTACGATCGCCGGCACTGGCGTGAATAATGGCCGCACACCACTGAACAGCCTATCGCTTACCCAAACATCGGTTGCACCCGCCGTCCCCGAGCCGGCTACCGCCACCCTGAGCCTGCTGGCCCTCGCCGGCCTCTGCGCCCGCCGCCGCCGCAAGTAAGGCTGACCGGATGCACAGGCTCCCACGAGCCTGCCCACCCCGCACCCTTAGCCAAGCCGTACCGCACCCCCGCGTGCGGTACGGCTTTCCTGCAGCCAGCGCACCCGCTCCCTGCCTCCTGCGTTGCCCAAGTGCCAAGACATCAGCAACACTTTTGTCCAAAATCCAGCATCAGGCAACCATGCCGGGAATACCCAAAAGCCAACGCCAGAAGCGCGAAAATCAATCAGGCTAAGCACCCAGGGCAGCATAATCGTGAACGAATGGCAACGGATTCGCAAAACAATCCGCGAATCTCTTGCACGCCGCTTGGCCCATTAGGAAGAACGGGGAAATGAAAGACTTGCAATACCAGGCAGGAAGCCCATTCCGGTGCTGGAATGGAACCGGGAGCATTACCTGTGAGAGGGAACAAAAGCCCAGCCTGTATTCTGAAACGGCCATTTCATATTCCTCACCCCATCCTCACTTTTTTTCTTGCCAAAGGGGAAAAATGCGGTAGCATAGAGTCAATGGGTGCTCACCGGGCAACCCGGCCGCGCCCCCGCCATGCACAGCCATTCCCTGGCACATACCACCGCGCCCCCGGCCAACGTCACCGCACAACACACCACCATGAAATCCACCACCGGCTCCACCACTGACCCCATCGTCCCAGCCAACTACCGCCTTCCCTTCACCCTGCTCGTCATGTGCTTCGCCCTCTGGGGTGTGGTCAACGCCATGGCGGAAGTCCTCGTCAAAGCCTTCAACAGCGTCTTCCCCGAGCTCACGGAAATGGGAACCATCATGTCCGTCTCCTCCCACTACGGCGCCTACGCGGTACTCGCCATCCCCGCCTCCATCTTCATCAAACGCTACTCCTACAAAGCCGGCGTCCTCCTCGGGCTGGGCATCTTCTTCCTCGGCGTACTCGGGTACGTTCCCGCCGCGGTCTTCCACAGCTACGGCATCTGCCTGGGCTCCATCTTCGTCTACGCCAGCGGATGCTCCATTCTGGAAACCACCTGCAACCCCTTCGTCCTCTCGATGGGCTCGCAGGAAACCTCCGTACGCCGCCTCAACTTTGCCCAGCAATTTAACCCCGTCGGCAGCCTCATCGGCCTGCTGGTCGCCACCTACGTCATCTTCGACAACATGGTTCAGGTACGCCCCGGCGAAACCATCACCGATGAGCAACTCAGCCAAAACCTCATCTGGCTCGTCACCCCCTACATCGTACTGGCCGCCATCGTCCTCTGCCTCTGGATTGCCTTCATCTCCACCAAAGTCCCCGAAACCCAGGCCGGCACCACCGGCAGCACCGGGACAGACGCCACCGGGCAGAAGCGCCCCTTCCTAACCTCCCTGCACAACCTCCTGCACCTGCCCCGCTACCGCTGGGGCGTCTTCACCCAATTCTTCTACGTCGGCCTGCAGACAATGGCCTGGGTCTACGTCCTGCACTACGGCGACAAAGTCATGGGCTACGATGACAAAACCGCCATGTACTTCTACATCGCCGCCATGTGCTGCTTCATCGTCATGCGCTTCGTCTGCACCGCCCTCATGAAGCGCTGGAACCCCGCCACCATGATGGCCACCATGGCCGTCATCGGCCTGGCCCTGTGCATGGGCGCCGTCTACCTCCCGGGCATCATCGGACTGCTGTGCGTCGTCGCCATCTCCGGCTGTCTCTCCCTCATGTTCCCCACCATCTACGGCATGGCCCTGCGCGGCCTTGGCCCCGACTCCAAACTGGGAGCAGCCGGCCTGGTGATGGCCATTCTCGGCGGCGCCGCCATCCCCCCCGTCTTCGCCTACTGCCTGCAAAACGCCACCCTGAGCTCCCTGACCTTCGGACTCTACAGCGGTGAGGAATCCGCCCTGCGCTCCAGCTACTACGTCCTTGCCCTATGCCTCGTCATCGTCCTCGCCTACGCCCTGCGCTTCCGCAACCCCCACCGCAGCGACACCGGCACCCCACACTAACCCGCCGCCCACCCTTCCCGCCCGCACCTGCCCCCGCAGTCCCCACTTCCATACCCCCTGCACACAACCACATCATCACACATGAAAACCACACTCCCCACCATCGGCATCCGGCCCACGATTGACGGCCGCCGCCTCGGCGTCCGCGAATCCCTGGAAGACCAAACCATGAACATGGCCAAAGCAGCCGCCGCGCTGATTGAAGCCAACATCCGCCACGCCTCCGGCGAACCCGTGAAGTGCATCATCGCCGACACCTGCATCGGCGGCGCTGCGGAAGCCGCCGCCTGCGCCGACAAATTCAAAGCGAACAACGTCGGCGTCTCCCTCGCCGTCACCCCCTGCTGGTGCTACGGCAGCGAAACCTTCGACATGGATCCCCTCACCCCGAAAGCCATCTGGGGCTTCAACGGCACCGAGCGCCCCGGCGCCGTCTACCTCGCCGCCGCCCTCGCCGGGCTGAACCAAAAAGGCCTCCCCGCCTTCTCCATCTACGGCAAGGACGTCCAGGATGCTGATGACACCACCATCCCACCCGACGTAGCCGAAAAAATCCTGCGCTTCTGCCGCGCCGGCCTCGCCGTTGCAACCATGCGCGGCAAGGGCTACCTCTCCATCGGCGGCTGCTCCATGGGCATCGCCGGCTCCATCATCGACCAGTCCTTCTGGGAGAACTACCTCGGCATCCGCGTCCAGGCCGTCGACATGACCGAAGTGCGCCGCCGCATGGACCTCAAAATCTACGACGAGCAGGAATACGACATCGCCATGCAATGGGCCGACGCCGTCTTCACCTTTGCCGAAGACCGCAACCGCCCCGACCTCAAGCTCGACGCCGAAGGCCGCCGCCGCACCTTCAAGGAAAGCGTCCTCATGGCCATGATCTTCCGCGACATGATGAAAGGCAACCCCAAGCTCAAAGAAATCGAGCGCGAGGAAGAATCCAACGGCTACAACGCCATCGTCGGCGGTTTCCAGGGGCAGCGCCACTGGACGGACTACTACCCGAACGGCGACATCGCGGAAACCCTCATGAACTCCACCTTCGACTGGAACGGTCCGCGAGCCCCCATGCCCTTCGCCACCGAGAACGACTCCCTCAACGGCGCATGCCTCCTCTTCGGTTACCTGCTCACCGGCCAGGCCAGCGTCTTCGCGGACGTGCGCACCTACTGGAGCCCGGACGCCGTCAAACGCGTCACCGGCTACCAGCTCGAAGGCCAGGCTGCCAACGGCATCATCCACCTCATCAACTCCGGCTCCGCCGCTCTGGACGGCTGCCTCGCCTGCTCCGACGCCGCCGGCAACCCCATCATGAAAAAGCACTGGGAAGTCACCCAAGCCGACGCCGACCTCATGATGTCCCAAGCCGTCTGGTGCCCTGCCAACCGCGAGTACTTCCGCGGCGGCGGCTACTCCGTGCGCTACCTCTCCAAGGGCGGAGCCCCCGTCACCCTCCTGCGCCTCAACATCGTCAAAGGCCTTGGCCCCGTCCTCATCGTCGCCGAAGGCTGGACCGTCGACCTGCCGGCAGACGTCCACAAGACCCTGGACGAGCGCACCGACCCGGGCTGGCCCACCACCTGGTTCACCCCGCGCCTCACCGGCAAAGGCGCCTTCACCAGCGTCTACGACGTCATGGCCAACATGGGAGCCAACCACGGCGCCTTCACCTATGGCCACATCGGAGCAGACGTCATCACCCTCGCCTCCATGCTGCGCATCCCCGTCTATGCGCACAACGTACCCGACGCCAAAGTCTACCGACCCTCCGCCTGGGGCCTCCACGGCACCACCGACCCGGAAGGCGCCGACTTCCGGGCCTGCGCCAACTTTGGCCCGCTCTACGGCAAGTACTAACCCGCCACCATCCCGCCCGGGCCGGAGCCAACCGGCCCGGGCACCCCTCCCCGCAGTCCGCTCCCCCGCCCGGGCCACGCACCACCGGCGCCCCATCTGCGGATTCCCCACCCCACGCACCTAGCCACCCCCACCATCCCGCCCATGTACGCCCTCTGCCTGGACTGCGGCGCAACGAACGTACGCGCCATGATCGTCGACGCCCAAGGCGCCATCATCAGCAAAGCCTCCGAACCGAACGCCACCTGCCCTGGCAGCGAATCGCCGGACTACCACATCTGGGACGCCGAGCGCATCCTGCAGCAGCTCTCACGCTGCGCCGCCAAGGCCCTCACCGGCCTCGACCCCCGCCGCGTCAAAGCCGTCACCATCACCACCTTCGGCGTAGACGGCGCCCCCGTCGACAGCAGCGGCCGGCTCCTCTACCCCGTCATCTCCTGGAAATGCCCGCGCACCGCCGCCGTCATGCGCGACATCAGCCGCTACATCAGCCAGGACACCCTCAACCGCATCAGCGGCGTCGGCGCCTTCGCCTTCAACACCATCTACAAACTCATCTGGCTGAAAGAAAACCGCCCGGACATCCTCGAACGCGCCCACGCCTGGCTCTTCATCTCCGACATCCTCGCCCACCGCCTCACCGGCATCATGGCCACCGACCACACCATGGCCGGCACCTCCCAGCTCACCGACCTCACCACCGGGGACTTCTCCCCCGCCATCCTCAGCGCCCTGGGCCTGCCGCGCGACCTCTTCCCCCCCCTCGTCCACGCCGGGCAACCCATCGGCACCATCACCCCGGCCGCCGCCGCCCGGCTAGGCCTGCCCGCCCTGGCCGGCGTCCCCGTCATCTCCGCAGGTCACGACACCCAATTCGCCATCTTCGGCTCCGGCGCCGCCGAAAACCAACCCGTCCTCTCCTCCGGCACCTGGGAAATCCTCATGGTACGCTCCGGCCAGGCCCGCCTCACCCCGAGCGACTACGCCGACGGCGCCACCGCCGAGTTCGACGCCCGTCCCGGCCTCTACAACCCCGGCCTCCAGTGGGTCGGCTCCGGCATCATCGAGTGGGTGCGCGACGTCTGCTACGCCAGCGCCCCCTACGACACCATGGATGCGGAAGCTGCCGCCATCCCCCCCGGTTGCGACGGCGTCCGCCTCATCCCGGACTTCCTCGCCTCCGGAGACCGGCGCGGTGCCATCACCGGCCTCGTCCTCGGCCGCACCCGCGGCCACATCTACCGCGCCGCCATGGAAGCCCTCACCTGGAAGCTCCGCTCCCGCCTCCAGCGCCTGGAAACCATCGGCGGCTTCCGCGCCACCAACCTCCTGCTCGTCGGAGGCGGCGCACGCAACGCCATCTGGACCCAAATGCGGGCAGACATCCTGGGGCTCCCCGTCACCGTCTCCGAAGTCTCGGAAAGCACCGTCCTCGGCGCCTCCATGTACGCCCTCGCCGGCGCTGGCCTCTACAGCAGCCCCGAAGCCGCGCGCGACGCCTTCGGCATCACCTACCGCACCTACGGGCCCGGCACCCAGCAGCAAGCCTACGCCAGCCTCCCCCCCGCCACCTGACCCCTCCCACACACGCCTTTTCCCCCCCTTTCGCATCCCCCTTCACACACAAACCCATCCACGCCATCACCATGAGCACCCCCACCGAACAAGACTGGTACATCACCCCCACCCTCCCCGACAAAATCTTCCCCTGGGAGCAATACAACCCCATCACCCGTGACGAAGTCGACGCCTTCTTCAACTCCCCCGAAATCCGTGAAATCAAGCAACGCATGGTCGACATCGGCCGCCGCCTCTGGCAGCGCGAATTCGTCGACGGCAACGGCGGCAACATCTCCGTGCGCGTCTCCCCCACCCTCGTCCTCTGCTCCCCCACCCTCTGCTCCAAAGGCTTCATGACTGAAGCAGACATCTGCCTCGTCGACTTCAACGCCCGCCAGAAAGCCGGCATCCGGCCCGCCACCAGCGAAGTCAAAACCCACATCGCCATGATGAAAGCCTCCGGCGTCAACTCCTGCATCCACGCCCACCCCGCCCACTGCAACGCCTTCCTCTTCGCCGGCCAGGTCCCCCCCTCCGGCATCAACCCCGAAGCAGACATCTTCCTCGGCCACATCCCCCTCGCCCCCTACGGCACCCCCGGCTCCGTAGAGACCGCCCAAGCCGTCGCCGAAGCCTCCAAGCAATCCACCGTCATCTTCATGGAAAACCACGGCGTCATCACCGGCGGCCGCCACGTCGAAGAAGCCGAATGGTTCATGGAAAACGCCGACGCCTACTGCCGCATGATCCTGCTCGCAGGCCTCCACAAAGCCCCCCTCAACCAAGTCGGCCCCGCAGGCGTCGCCGACTTCCTCGCCATCCGCAAGTCCATCGGCTACGCCGTCCCCGACGGCCAACCCCTCTACAACACCGAAACCTACGCCGGCTACACCCTCGGCAAAACCGGCAAATAACACCCCCTCACCCCTTCCCCACCCACCTCCCTGAAAACCAACCGCCAACCTCCCCTTCCATCATCAGAATAACACCCTCATTTCCTCCCTTTTTTCCTTGACATCACCCACCCGTTCACCTACAACGGCGCCAGCTTAATCGTTGATTGGAACGCCCCGAGACAAAATAAACGATTAGACAGATGAAAAAGACAATACATGCAGTCGCGGCTCTTACCGTAGCCGCGTCAATTCCGGCAGTCGCAGAGGGCGAGCTGCAGTGGAATCTCTTGTTCACCGGTAATAATTACTCGGTGACTGGTGCCCAGGGCCAAACATACAGCACCCTTACGGTGAATCTGGGCTCTGCTCAGGTCTCGGACGGCGTATGCACAACACCGGGGAATAGTAATCGTGTCCTAATAGAAGATTCCGCCAGTCCTGTCAGCGTGACAAATAATTTCAGCCTTGTCGTCCAGGGCGGTTTGGCCAGCACTATCACGACAGATTACCCTGTCCTGTTCGGTTTTGGTCTGGGACAGTCGAACAACTTCAAAGTCAACGCCAACAGAGCAAGCAGCGATCTGGGTATAGCTCCAGAGGGATATGCGTTAAACGCCGACTACAGTGTACGTGGGGGCTCAATTGCCCCGGGTATGTGCACCTACATCGTGACGTACACTTACAACGAGTCTGACAAAACTGCCTCGCTTACTCTCTATCAAGACGCTGTACTGGTAGCAAGCGCCCTCACAAATTCTATCGGCACTGATAAAGAGGGACCCTTGGACTATTTTACTGTGGGCGGACGACCTTACAACAACACCTCTAATCTTAGCAACTTCAGCTTCACGAATATGCAGCTGTACAGCGGAGTCCTGACCCAGGAGCAGATTCTGGCGCTTTCTCCCAACGCCACCGTCCCCGAGCCGGCTACCGCCACCCTGAGCCTGCTGGCCCTCGCCGGTCTCTGCGCCCGCCGCCGCCGCAAGTAAAGCTGACCCGGATGCACGGGCTCCCATGAGCCTGACCTTCCTCCTTCACCGAGCCGTACCGCACCCCTGTGTGCGGTACGGCTTCTTGCTGGCAAAACGCACGCACCGCCCCTGCCCCCATAATCCGCGAGCCACTTCCAGCCAGTCACCCCAAACACCGCCCACAGCCCGCAGTCAGGTTTCCCACCCGAATCCCGACTGCGCTGCATCAATTGCCTTTACTCGCAAATTAGCCTGTAGTACAATGACCCGGCCTCCCCGGCCCCCGATAGAGCCTCTATTACTGCACCTCATACGCTGAAACATCGCCGGATCACCCCCTAGCACATCACCCTGAACAATGGAACTCCAGAAAAAAAGCTACTTGCCTCACGTCAACGCCCTGCGGGGACTTGCCATCTTCCTGGTTGTCATGTATCACTTCCTGGAGGCATGGTGCCCGCAAGGGTATCTCGGGGTAGACGCCTTCTTCGTGATCTCCGGCTTTTTCCTGATTCCCCCGCTGCTCAACCACGAATACCGCAATCGCCCCTTCTCGTGGTTGGCCTTTTACAAAGGCAAATTCCTCCGCATCATGCCTCCCCTTGTCGTTGTGGTGTTGCTCACGCTACTGGCATCCACGACCATCATGATCTACCCCGACCTGTGCTCTTTGGGTGCGTCCGCCTGCTCGACTCTGGTTTGCGGCTCCAACCTGCACTATGGGTTGCGGGCGGTTGACTATTTTGCGACCAGTGTGAAAGACAACCCGCTCCTTCACTCCTGGTATATCTCCGTTTTAGTGCAACTGATCATCGTTGCCCCCATCGTATGCATCCCACTCAGCAAGCTGAAACCCAAATGGAGCTACTCTGTGCTAGCCCTCATTGCTGTGCTTTCTCTTCTGCTCCACTTTCAGCTCTGGCTTCCCAAGCACTGGCAGGAACTCATGCCCGACATCGTCCGACAGGGAGGCTCCATGGGCTCCACCTACTACATGACCGCCTGCAGAGCCTGGGAACTCATCGCCGGAGCCTTCATCGCCTTCCTTCCCGGTATAGGGAACAAATCTGCCAGGACCCTGCTCCTGGCTCTTGGCATCCTGCTCCTTGTTATTCCAAGTTTCTGGATGCAGGCCTATTCCGGATGGCCTCTACTGGCCGTACTGGGCACCATGCTGGTGATCAGATACGGGGGCGAAACCCACGCCTCAACCCTCTTCCAAAATCCTCCCCTCATGTGGCTGGGCACCATCTCCTACAGCCTCTACCTGGTGCACTGGCCCGTACTGTCCCTTTCGCAATACATCCAGCTAGGCCACCTCACCCCACTGGCAACTCTGGTCGGAATCGCCATCACGCTCATTCTGTCGTGCCTGATATACCGATACGTCGAAAAATCCAAATGGAAGATGTGGGTGGTGATACTCTTGTGGGTTATAGCAGCTGGCGCCTCAGCAGTCACGCTGCGGACACAGGGATTTTATGGATTACACCCCCTCACGCAAGTCAAGGGAGAGCCGTTCTGGGAGTACAAGGAATGGAAACCCGCTGCGGACACAGCATGGATCCGGGAGTATCCCAAAGTACTGGATCCCATCTGGCTCCACTTGGTACCCTCCGGGCAGCAAGCTCCCGGAACGCCTAACGACATAACACGCGCCGTACAGCTTGGCGATTCCTCACGTCCCCCACGCTTTGCTCTGATAGGAGACAGCTATGCAGCATCCTTGTTTCCCGGGTTTGACATCATCGCCTCTCAAAACGGCTGGTCAGGATTGTACCTGAATCTCTATGCGACTCCCTTCTGGGGACGCACCAATACAGAATACGGAGTCATTGCAGGACACTTCACCAAGCCAAAAGCAGAAGCCCTCATGCAATGGCTCTCCCGCAACCCTGACATCAGGTACATCATCGTTGCACAACGGTGGAATCTGCGTCTGTTGCCTGCCGAAACATGGGATGGCAAAGCCATTCCCCCGGATAAAGCGCTGGCATACTCCGAAGATTCACTCAAACAATTTTGCACTCGCATCAAAGCAATGGGAAAGGAAATCATCTTGATCCTTCCCACACCTGAACTTGCCATCCCAGGTCAATGGAGCCTCCAATTTTGGAAGACACGTGCCCGCATGTGGTACCAGACCTCGGCAGGAACCGTCGCTCTAACCCAATCGCAGGATGACTACAATCGGTTAAACAAAAATAGCCTCGACATCCTCTATCGCTTGAAGAAGGAGAACTATTGCCACTTACTCGATCCTGTACCCGTCCTCTTCCAAGACGGCAACTTTGACCCCGAGGAAGGAAATAACCTCATCCTCTGGGACCATGGTCACCTTTCCATCTACGGAGCAACAAAGCTCATGAAAGGACTGGCTCCTCAAATCACCCCCTACCTCGGCACCGGTAAACAGGAGAAGTAAAAACAACAGCCCCGGGACTCCTGCCAAACTTTTGGTCGAAATCCGGCATGTTTATATACCATGCCGCGGAACACCAAAGCCAACAACAAATAAACACGAAACCGATCAACCTGTTGGTCTGAGGGAGTCGCCTTGCCATCAAACTGAAGCCCGTACAGATGGGATGACCCGAGGAAGCGTTAACCATGTGAGAGTGCAAAAGCGTAACCCAAGACCTGAAACAGTCGCGTTTTTTCCTCCCCCTGACGCTCCCCCCTTCCCCTCACCTCTCCTCCCACAGCCGGGCAAGGGCATTGACAAGCCGCCCACGCCCCCGTAAACAGCAAGCTTCTTCCGACCAGACCTCCCACTCGGTCCCGGCCCCCCAGTCTCCGCACGCGGACGCAGCATCAGACTCCGGGTCCAGAGCAACGGGAAAACGCTATTTGTGCAATCGTTTTTCTTGATGTGA
This sequence comes from uncultured Akkermansia sp., assembly GCA_944390825.1. Lineage (GTDB taxonomy): Bacteria > Verrucomicrobiota > Verrucomicrobiia > Verrucomicrobiales > Akkermansiaceae > Akkermansia. Next base: position 64,589 of record CALXRG010000012.1, on the reverse strand, counting down.
TGCCGCCACTTCTATAGAATCGTTCATGGCAGAGTGACGGGAGCATCGCCGGTCCCAACAGACACAAACTTCTCCGCAACAATGAGTCACATAAAAACAGCTATCCTGGCACCAGTCCTGCTGGCTGCGGCACCCATGTACGCGTGGGCCGACGACTTGAGTGTGGGAGACACCCTTGTGGTGACCTTCTCCTCCTCCAGTCAGTCCGAAACGCTGGTCACGAACAAGGGATCATTTCTGAAGAACGAAGTACGCTACAACGCACTCAAGGCGACGGCGGGCTCCGGTCCCCTCAGCACAGGCCTCGTGGACACAACTGGCACCCCCCTGAGTGGCATCACCCTATCTTGGGGATCAGGGAAAGTTACCAGCTCCTTGTACGCCGTTTCCTCTGTACGGAACACCGACCCTTCTGTTCGGAATGCAGGTCGCGCCGACTATATCTACAAATCCATCTATATGGATTACACCGACGTCTTCGGGGATGACATTGTCACCGGCAATGACATCGGCGCCCCTTTGCAAGGAAGTAACGACCATATTCAACTGACCATCTCGGGACTGACCGCAGGGCTGACGTACGACCTCTACATGCTTACAGGCCGTGGGCTTAACAGCACCACCAACACGTCCAGTACGAAACCCACCGCCACCTATACGCTCGCTGGTGCCACCGATCTGACCGCTACACTGCTGGGAGCCTCCGACACCAGATCAAAACTGGCAGGCACCTCTCTGATCTCCTACGAATTCAACAACAGCACAAGCAACATTGGCAAACACTGGGCACTGGTAAAGTGGAGCTTCACCGCAGATCAAAGTTCTGTCACCATCGCTGCAGACGAAGCCGGCGCCAAAGGTAACATCAACGCCTTCGCCATCAGCGCCACAGGCGGCACCCCTGCCATCCCGGAGCCAGCTACAGCCACCCTGAGCCTGCTGGCCCTAGCCGGCCTCTGCGCCCGCCGCCGCCGCAAGTAAAGCCTACCGAATGCGCGGCTCCTGTGATTCTTGCCCTCACCCTCATCGAGCACGAGGGCTCCTCCCGTCGATTTTCCTTTCCTCTTTCCCACCGTCAGTTTCCGAGCCTCGCGGAAAGGCTTCTCAGCTCAGCGCAGCAAAAAACCTCCAGCCGCTGTACAATGCGGCTGGAGGACGTCGCGGCTGCGGATGCCCTGGAACTTCTGCTACCTCGACCCTGATACTTTTTGGTAGCCAGTACCCGGCACCGCACCGTGTTCTCCGACGCAAGCAGGTACACCACCCGCTGACTCGTCTGCGCGGGCCTGGCGGAGAGCTTACAGTTATGACGCTTTGGACCTCTTCGAACCGGTCGAGGCTGCTTGTTTCCGGCGTGCAGACTGTTTCTTCGCAGCTTCCGGTTTCTTCGCGGCTTCAGGTTTCTTCGCGGCCGAAGCTTCCGGCTGTTCCTCTGCAACGGGGGCTGGCTCATCTTCGGCCACAGCGACGTCGGATGCTTCCGGACTGGCCGCAGCGGCCACCAGCTTAGCCGCTTCCGTGTGGCCGGCAGCGGCAGCACGCTTCCACCATTCCAGCCCGGCCTGATCCTGACGTCCGACCCCGATACCATTGATCAGACAGCGCCCATAGGCCACCATGGCATCTGTATTCCCCCGTACCGCCGCGCACTCGTAGAGCTTGCATGCTGTGGCTGGATCCTGCTGGACGCCATGACCCAACTCAACACAACGCCCCAGATAATACAGGGACGCTCCGTGACCACGCGAAGCCGACCGCTTCCACCACTCAGCGGCCGCGGCTGGCTTGCACTCCACACCCGCACCGGTATCATAGCAAATCGCCAGACAATTCATAGCTTCCAGGTCACCTTTCTTCGCGGCCTGCTCAAAATAGTCAGCGGCCTTCTTCAGGTCTTTCTCTACACCGTTGCCTCCCGCATACAGTTTGCCCAGGAGGCACAAAGCTTCCGGCACTCCGGCTGCGGCCGCCCTCCGGAAGTAAGCCGCAGCCCGTGCATCATCCCTCGCCTGCCCGCCATAAGAGCGCAGGGAGGCCTTGCCCATGAACACACAGGCCATCGGCTGCCCCATATCGGCAGCACGGAGCGCATGGGTCAGCGCCACAGCCTGATCCGCTTTCACCCCCAACCCGGCATCATAGCACTCTGCCAGGTAATAGCAAGCGTCAGCACTCCCCTTCTCCGCAGCCCTAAGCATCCACCTGTACGAAAGTTCGAAATCCTTCGGCAAGCCGCCGTATCCGTCCCTGTATGCCAAGCCCAGCATTACCTGAGCGCGAACGCTCCCAGCCTCGGCTCCCTGTCGGTAATACGTCACAGCCTGCCGGGGATCCTTCTCCATCCCCACTCCACGGTCCGCACAATCGCCCAAAGCCGCCAAAGCTGCCGAACTGCCCGCGTCGGCAGCCTTATGTAACCAAGTGACACCTTCACCCGCATTGCCCGGAATCCCCGGGGCACCATTCAGCAGGATCTGCGCCCAGGCCTCCATGGCCCGTACATCCCCCTGCTGCGCCGCCCGCTGCATCAGGTCAGCTCCCTCCTGACTCCGGCCTTCTCTCCATGCGGCCTGAGCTTCCTCAAAAAGCCGCTGATTCTCCTGTTCCTTCATGTCTTGCTCTATCTTTTGTTCCTTTTGACCCTCACTTTCGTTATTACCACAAGCGCCCAGGAGCATCATACCCAGCAGGACGCACCATCCCCATCGTCTCGATTCTATCATCCACATTCTCTACTACCTGTTTACAAAAAAAGGGAGGGAATCCACCTGGCTTCTGCATGTGATGAAAAAGAAACAACCAAAGTTCATCAAGACAGAGCGGATTCCCTCCCAAAGTTCCCAACCAAGCTCACCCCCGCCCCGCACGGACAGGGGTGAGCCGGAGTACTCATCAGAACGAGTACTTCACACCGAGCGATCCGCTCACCGCGGACTGATCAGAGCGGAACTCGGACGCCACATTTCCGATAATCGCCCACTGATCATCGATCGGCACGAGAGCATTCACGTTGAGGCGCAGCCCAACGCCACCAGCCTTCGGCCCAGCCATCTCGAAGGCTGTTCCTCCCGCGATGAAGTTGTTGCGCACCATCATCGTGTCGTCTCCGGCCGAGCCCAGCACCAGAGCCTCGGCACTGACGAAGCCGCGCTCCCCACCATGCTCGAAGCTGTAGGTGTAGCGGGCACCGCCGCCCACGGTCAGACTCTGCACATCATCGAACCTGGAATTGAGCCCGGCATTGCCGACGCCACTCTCCTTCAGGTCCTTCACCTGGGCAAATGTCGCTTCCGCAACACCTACCGGAGAGAAGGTGTGGTGCCCGTCCCTGCTGATGATCAGGTCATAAGACACCTCGTAGGAGAGGTTGACAGCGGTCGCAGAGGTGCTTCCATTGGCGCGTCCGGCATAGTCATGCCCGGCGGCGATGACGGCAAGGTTGCGATCCGTATCGAAGCCGTAGAAACCAACGCCAACGGTGCCGGTCTGATGCAGGCGGCCCTTGTTGTACATCACCGCCGCATCGAAGTAGAAGGCATCGGAGTCAGTATCCACACTACCACAGGAAGCAGTGCTGGAACTCCAGGCAAATCCGCCGCCGAAGCTCCAGTTGCGATTCACGGCGTGGACACCGGTCAGGATGAAGCCCATGCTGCTGCGCGAGTAATCACGCACGTTGCCATCACCGCTCACATTGGAGGTTCCTCCCGTGATCGAGGCAGCTACAGCGCTGGAATTAATACCGGGCAGCACACTGCCATCCTCCGCAATGCGGCGGGCAATGCCCTGATTCAGGCCGGTAAGTGTCTGGCGCAGGGTCTGCATGTGCTCGCGGGATTCCTCAGCGATCACCTTCTGGATAGCCGCCAGTCCGGCGCCTCCCAGGGTATCCAGGGCCGCCTTGGCGTCCGACTCCGAGCGAGTGTGAGCCAGGGCATCCAGTACGTCGCCCATCGTGCTGCCCTCGACTTCAGAGGGGTTGATGGTTTGCAGCGCTGCTGCCACCTGCTTCTGATTCGGGGTCTTGGCCGCACCCTTGTAGTTCTTGCTGAGGACCACGTCGACGTGGTCGCCGAAGTTCTCCACATGAGCATTGAGCGTCTCCATGGAGTGCTCGACGTCTTCATTGAGTCCGCTGAGCACCGTGCAGCCGACAACGGTGTGACGCGTGCCATCCGCAATAGCAGCCTCCTCGGCGGCCACGGTGCTGTCCAGCACCAGGGTAGCCCCCTTCAGATCCACATTGCCAGCCGATGTCACCTTGTCTGCCTTGGCGTCTGCCAGGTTGAGCGTAGCCTGGAGCTTACTGCCGGCATCCATGGTGAGACTGTCGGTCAGCAGCTCTGTGGCCACGCTGGAATCTCCGCCCACGACCAGGGTAGAGCCCTCAGCCACAGTGATGGCGCCCAGGTGGCCGCCTTCGGCCTTGAGGGTCGAGCCATCGCTCACGTTCACCGTACCGCCGGCCATGTTGGTGTCAGCCGCCAGCACGAGTTCGTCGCCGCCCGTCTTATTGATAGTGCCCGCACCGGAGACCGTACCGGCAAGCACGGTGCCCGCACCGGCATTCAGCGTGCCGTTTACCGCGATGTCGTCACCGCTGATCGCCACGTACGCCGTATCCAGCGAGCCGTCCAGGGTGACATCACCCGCGCTGGCCGCTATCTCGATGGGCTTCGCCTCCGTGCCGGAAGCTGCGATCCCGCCCTTGAGCGTCACGTTCTGCTCTGCCGCCACATCGGCGGTAATAGCAGAGGTGGCATCACCGTCAAGCACGATGCTACCCTTCTGAGCGGTCAGCTCGCCAGCGATCGTGATCACGCCATCCGCGCTCACATCACCCGTTTCAGCGGTGAGGCTGCCATACTTATTCACCGTCAGGCCAAGGCCGCTCACGCTGTCGGCAAGCACCGCACCAGTGACAGTGACATCACCGCCAACCGTCGTCACGGCACCTGTGCTGGCCTTGGTCAGCTCAACGTCCCCAGTCGCGGAGATGTCGCCCGTAGTGGAGTCAGCCACGGTTACCGTACCGGCATCCACGATGGCGCCCGTCACCGATCCTCCGGTGATAGCAGCCTCGGTAGCGCCGGTAATCGAGCCCTGCACCGCAGAGGCATCCAGCGAGGCGGTGGCATTGCCATCGGCATCCTGCACCAGCGTCACATCACCGCCAACGGTGGAGCCCTTAGCAGCCTCCAGCGCCGTTGCACCCGTGATGCTGCCCTGCACCGCAGAGGCATCCAGCGAGGCGGTGGCATTGCCATCGGCATCCTGCACCAGCGTCACATCACCGCCAACGGTGGAGCCCTTAGCAGCCTCCAGCGCCGTTGCACCCGTGATGCTGCCCTGCACCGCAGAGGCATCCAGCGAGGCGGTGGCATTGCCTGCCGCATCCTGCACCAGTGTCACATCACCGGCAAGCGAGGTACCCTTCGTAGCCTCCAGCGAGGAAGCACCGGTGAGGCTGTTGCCATCCTTATCAGCACCGACACTCGTTGCCGACAGCGTTGCCTCACCGCCTTCCAGCGCCACACCACCCTTGAGCGTGGTGCCGCTGGCATCAAGGCTGTAAGCGCCATCCACAGAGAGGCCTGTGCTGGGTGTCACTACGGGATGATCGGGATCTGAGAGGTCCAGTCCGTTGCTTGTGCCGACGGTGGTGTTCACCAGCGTCACGCTGCCGGGTGTCTGATCCGGAGCGGCCGGGTCAGTGATGGTAATCATGCCCTGCACCTCACCACCGATGATGGTCAGATCCTTGCCGCTCGTGACACTCTCGGTCACAACGGTATCAACGATACCTACCTCATTGACACCACTCACCGTGCCGTGGATGACAGACTGACTGATCGTGAGCACGCCATCACCCGTCAGTGCCACATCGCCGAGAACCTCCGAGCTGTTAGTAATCAGCAGGGAATTGGCACCGGTGATGTCACCGGTCACCAGCGAGTTATCCATCTGGACACCCGCATTGGCGTCGGTGAAGCTCACACTGCCGTCCACCGTCGTACCCGTCAGGCTGACGCTCACCCCCTCACCATTGAGAGTAAGATCACCGTTGATGCTGCCGTCAGTAGCCGTTACACTGCCCTTCTCCAAGGTGATACCGTTCTGAGCAGAGACGCTGCCCTTGTTGGAGAGAGTCAGATCGCCCTCCGCAATTTCAAGGGCGTCACCCGCCGCAATGCTGCCGGCATCAGCCGTCACATCACCCGTCGTCGCAGTGATGGCGCCCGTGGCCGTGATGCTGCCACCCTCGGCGGTGATGCTGCCGTCAATGGCCGGATCAGCGTCAAGAGCCGGCGTCCCGGTGGTGATACCACCGCCGGTGACAGAGATGCTGCCACCATCCGTCGCACTCACCGCACCCGCCGCTGTCACATCACCCGAGGTCGAGGAAATACTGCCGCCCTCGGCAGCCACATCCGCGCCGGCCGCAATACCCGCAGCCTCAATGGTGCCGCCTGTGGTTGCCACCGATCCGGTCGTAGCCGTGATAGCACCTGCGGCTGTGATCGTGCCGCCCGCGCTGGCCGTCACATCGCCCGTCGTCGCGGTAATCGCAGCCTCCGAGCTGATGGTGCCGTTCGTGGCGCTCACACCCGTGCCGGCGGTGATGCCGCCGGTGGTCGAGCTGATGCTGCCGCCGTTAGCTGTCACCGAGCCGGCTGTTGCGGAGATCGCACCCGCAGCCGTGATGCTGCCGCCCGTGCTGGCTGTCACATTGCCCGTGTCTGTGGTAATGGCCGCCGCCGAGCTGATGGTGCCGTTCGTGGCGCTCACGCCCGTGCCTGCTGTGATGCCGCCGGTGGTCGAGCTGATGCTGCCGTCGTTGGCCGTCAACGAGCCGTCGGCCGTGATGTCCGCGCCGGAGATCGAAGAGCTACCGGAGGCCAGGATGTTTTTATCCGTTGCCAGGCTGCCGGAGACCGCCAGCAGGGATTCACCCGTCACATGGAGATCTTCCTCCAGCTGAGTCAGGCCCTGGTTGCCGGTCACGTACACGAAGGTGTTGCCACCGACTTTCAGGTTGGTAATACCGTCCAAAGCCTCCACCGTCACGGTGCCGCCGTTTTCAAAGGTGACCCCCGTAACCGTCGCGATCACGCCGTCGTAGTGGGCACCATTCTGCAGGATCAGGCTGGTGATGGTAGAACCCGTCGCCTGGAAGATCGCGCTGTCTCCGTTCAGAGTCAACGTCTCAATCGTCGCATATCCATCCACCGTCATGCTGGCCTTGTCGTTGATCGTCAGGTCGGTCACATGTGCATCACCTGTCAGTGTCAGCGAATTGTTTCTATTGAGCGTCAGACTATCCAAGGCGATATTTTGTGCGCTGTAAGAGAGCGTCGCCGTACCCGAGTTCGTCAGCGTGAGGCTGGTACCGGAGATGGTACCCGTCAGGCTCAGGTGGGAATCCACCAGCTCCAGACCCGCTCCGGCGATCGACAGGTTCACACCGTCCCAGGTCTGATGCTCTGCCGTCAGAGCAGTGCCATTGGCTTCGCCGATGACGATATTCTTCGCCAGCACCTCCGTGTAATCACCGCCGTCCACCAAGGACTTGATGGTGACCGTACCCTGCTGAGCCGTCAGGACGTTCTTCGCATCCTCCGTCGTCGCAGCTACAGAGCCGACCGTGATATCGCCGGTGACTGCGGACAGCGTATTGCTGCCGCCATTCACAGTGCCATCCACCGTAATGTCTCCCTGGGCGGAGGTCAGCATATCAGAGCCGGCCAGAGAGCCCGCATCGATATTGCCGTCCGCCGTCAGCGTGTTGCCGGCAGCCACAGCTCCGGCGACGTCAATGGCACCGCCAGCCGTCAGCGTGTTGCCCGTACCGGCAACGGCTGCGGCTGTGATATCGCCGGCCACAGCATCCAACGTATTGCTGTCGCCCGCGATGGAGCCCGTAATGCTGATATCCGTCTGAGAGTCCAGATCATTGCTGTTGTCGCCGAGGTCACCGGTGATGCTGATGGAATCTGCCTGCATCGCCACCTGACCGCCCGAGACGCCCGCGGAGACGGTGATGGCACCGCCGGCCGTCAGCTCCAAGCCGGTGTCTGTGCCGGTGTTGGTCACCGAACCGGTCACCGCTATATCGGACGCAGCAGCAATCGAGCCGTCCGTGCCGGAGATTCCGTTCTGAGCCGTCACGCTGCCAGACGTGGCAGCAATCGTGCCGCCGTCGGAAACGCTCATCGAGCCGCTGGAGGTGACGCTGCCGCCGCTGATGCTGCCACCGTTGGCCGTCACCGAGCCGGCGATCGCGGAGATCGCACCCTCAGCCGTGATGGTTCCGTCTGTGCTGGCTGTCACATCACCCGTGTCTGTGGTAATGGCGCCCGCCGAGCTGATCGTGCCGTTCGTGGCGCTCACACCCGTGCCCGCGGTGATGCCGCCGGTGGTCGAGCTGATGCTGCCGCCGTTAGCCGTCAACGAGCCACCGGCCGTGATGCTGCCGCCGCTGATGCTGCCGCCCTGCGTGGCACTCACTGCGCCCGCCGCTGTCACATCACCCGTGGTCGCAGCGATGCTGCCGCCCGTAGCGCTCACCGAGCCGGCGATCGCGGAGATGGCACCCTCTGCGGTGATGCTGCCGCCCTCACCGGTCGCCACATCACCCGTGGTCGCGGTGATGGCGCCCGCCGAGCTGATGGTACTACCACCCGTGGCACTCACACCCGCGTCGGCCATGATGCTTCCGCTGCTGATGCTGCCACCCTCGGTTGCACTCACCGCGCCCGACCCTGTCACCGTGCCGGCGGTCGCGGAAATAGCTCCCTGCGTGGTAATGGTGCCGCCGTTGGCGCTCACGGAGCCATCGCTCGCGGAGATGTCACCCGCAGCCGTGATGCTGCCACCCTCGCTGGCCGTCACATCACCCGTCGTCGCGGTAATAGCATCCGCCGAACTGATAGTACCGCCCGTGGCGCTCACACCCGTGCCTGCGGTGATGCCGCCGATCGTCGAAGTGATGTTGCCGCCCTCAGCCGTAATCGTTTCACCTGCGCTGATGCTGGACGCAGAAATCAGCGAAGCACCATCCGCTCCACCGTTGGATGCGATGGAGGCACTCGTCTCCAGATCATCCGTGACCTGGATCTGCGAATTATTCTGCGCGGTTACGTCGCCAGACAGATTGACGAGCCCGCGATCACCCGTCACGGTCAGGATGAGGCTGTTCTCCGCCGTCAGGCTCATGACGCCCTTGAGCTCCAGATCGGTCAGGTTCATCGTGCCGGGACCGCTCAGGGTGAGCTCTGAGGCAGACAGCTTCGTGCTGTCATAGGTTGCGCCGTTCAGCAGCGTCAGCGAATCGACCGTCACATCCGAGCCAAGCAACGTGGCCCACTCGCCATCCAGCGTCAGCGAGCCAATGGTTGCCGTGCCATCCACCTTCAGCAAGGCATTGTTCGTGATCGTGAGCTCACCGGTCACGGTGAGATTGCCCGTCACCGTCAGCGAGACGCTGTCATCCTGCCCTACGGTACCAGCATCTGCATCCGCCTTCACGAAGGTGCCACTGAGGCTCAGATTGGTCAGATTCACGCTGGACACAACACTGGAATAGCGGGTCATGGAATCCGCCGCCGGGGTGCCTGAGTCGGCTGTCAGCGTGAGGCTGCTTCCGCTGATGCTGTTCGCGATGTTGAGTGTCGAGTTGGTCAGCGTCAGGCCTCCTGTCCCAATAGAGAGATCTGAGGCCTGCCAGGTTTGGTTGCTGGCCGAGCTTTCTGCACCCACCCCGATCGTTTTACCGGCCTCGATGGTGGTGTAGGCGGAGAAGCCCGTCAAGGAGCCAATCTCCACATTGCCGGCGGCATAGATGGAGTTCATGAGGGTCGCATCGACGTCAGCAGGCCCCGTCATCGCGCCAATGCTGACCGAACCCTGATTGATGGGAGTTCCATAGCCCGGATCTTCGTCATTCTCGGTAGCAATCCCAACCGTGGATCCCTGAGCACTGAACCCGCCAATGCTCACTGCAACGTCATCCAGGCCCACACCCTTGCCATAGGAAAGCAGCGTGTGGTTCGAACCGGTCACAGAACCTTGAACCACTACCTGGCCGCCCGCCTTGTACACGCCGCCCGTGCCGGAGATATCCGTCTGGACATTGATGCCGCCGGTGTAAGCCTTGACGGTGTTGTTCTCGCCCATGCTGCCCTGAAGGGTCACATTACCCTGTGCAATCACGACATTGTTATTACCCTCGATGGATGTTCCATCGGTGGCACCCAATTCAATATCACCTCCAGCTGAGAGCTGGTTCTCATTTCCAGCGATGACTGCCCCCGTCGTGATGTTCTGGGCCGCAGTCAATACATTCTTACTGCCTGTGATACCCTGCGTGATTGCCACGTACCCCTTCTCAGAGGTCAGAACGTTGCCATCCGACCCAGCAGCATCGGAACCGATGTGATCCACTGCGATATTACCTTCGGTGGAAGTGAGCTCAACGGCATCAGCCTCCGTACCACCAATGTCGGATGTAGCATCCACGGTGATATCACCTGTGACGGTCAGCTGGGTGCTCTTCATGGTCGAGCTGTCCTGCAAGGTCAGCGTACCACCGACGGTGCCACCCGCAACGGAGGATACATCGCCACCGGTCACCGTCATATCACCGGCAACCGCCAGCGTTCCAACGTCACTCAGGGAGCTGCCATCCTTGGCGGCCGTATCCTGACCGATGATCAGATCCTTGCCAACGCTCACCGTTCCGGCCACGGCGGAAACAGAACCGCCTCCGGTGATGGTCATATCCTTGTCAGTACCCGTCACGACATCGCCCGTCACGTTCGTGATGGAGCTGTCGGCACCCGTCACTTCAATGGCATCCTGGGAGGTGACACTGCCGCCCACCGTAGCTACGGAGCCACCGTTCCGGACACTGAGCTCACCCTGAGCTGCGACATCGCCCGTCACGTTCGTGATGGAGCTGTCCGTGCCTGTCACTTCAATCGCAGCGGCGGAGGTGACACTGCCGCCCACCGTGGCGATGGTGCCGCCGTTCTGAACACTGAGCGCGTCACCTTTGGCCGCGACACTGCCCGTCACGTTCGCGATGCTGCCGTTGTCAACGGTGATGGCGCCGGTTGTCGCGGTCACATCACGGGTGATGCCGGTGATGCTGCCGTTGGTCACGCTGATGTCGGTCTGCGCGGTCACGTCGCCGCCCACGGTGGCGATGGAGCTGCCCGCACCTGTCACTTCAATCGCAGCGGCGGAGGTGACACTGCCGCCTACGGTGGCGATGGTACCGCCGTCCTGAACACTGAGCTTGCCACCTTGGGCCTCGACGCTACCCGTCACGTTCGCGATGCTGCCACTGTCGACGGTGATGGTGGTTGCAGCACTGACATCGCCGACTATTGAATCTGCCTCCGCAGTGGAGCCGATGATGCCGCCGTTCGTCACGCTGATGCTGCCAGCCTGAGCCACTACGCCATCTGCGGTGACGCCGGAAATCGTCGAGTTGTCTACCGAGATGCTGTTCCCAGCGGTCACATCTGTAACATCGGTGATGCTGGAGCTATTGGTCATCTGCAGATCGTTCGCGATGGTCAGATCTGCCCCGGAAACGGACTCGTTATCCAGAATCAGGTCGCCTCCATCGGTGCCGCGGCCCGCACTGAGGGTGCCCCCGGTCACGGTTCCGCCTGTCAGGCTGATGTCGCCGGCAATCGTTGAAACATCACCGGAAACCGTCGCCTCTGTCAGGCTGATGTCGCCGGCAATCGTTGAAACATCACCGGAAACCGTCGCCTCTGTCAGGCTGATGTTGCCGGCGGTCGACGAAAGAGCACCGGAAATATCGGAACCCCCAGCACCTGTGACATCGCCACCCGCCTCCAGAGTGCCAGCCACGGCGAGAGCGCCGGTGTTAACAGTATTTGCGACATTCAGAGAGGTATCCGTGCTGACGGTCAGGGCGTCGTTATCCACGCTGCCGGCGGTGTGCTCCCGGTCAGGAGTTTTGGAGCCGGTGAGCGTCAGGGCGTTGCCGGTGATGGCCCCTGTAACACCCAAATCAGAGTCAGAGATTGTCACACCTCCGTCCCTGATGATATTCAGATCACCCGATGAGGTGATGGCGGAAGCCGTCACGTCGGCATGCAACTCCACGTCGCCGCCATTTGTGGTCTCGATTGTGGAGGCTGCGGTGATGGCGCCGTTGACGGTGATCTTGCCGCCTGTGGTGCTGATGGAGGTGTCTGCTCCTGTAATGGCCCCGTTGACGGTGATATCGCCGGAGGTGGTGCTGATGGTGGTGCCTGTACCCCCAATGGAGTTGACCGAGATGGCCCCACCGTCACCCGTGGCGGTGAGCTGCGTATTGTTACCGCTGATCTCTCCTCCCACCACAATGGCGTCGGCGTTGGCCACAGAGCTGGTTGCGCTGTTGTCGTCTCCAGAGATGGTTCCGAATGACAGGGTACCATCACTCGAGTACGTATTATCGTCCGTCGTCACATCCCCGAAGTCTTGCGCTCCGCTCATGGCAAACGTCACGCCACTGTAACTTGTACCCTCCTCTTGGGTGAACGTGGAGGCGTTGACCACGGCGTTCGCCAGCGCCATACCATTCTCGAGCGCTACGGTGTCTGCCGTGAGTTCCACCTTACTGTTGTCGCTTGTCGCAACGGTTGTGCTGGAACCACTCAAGGTGAGCGTGTTGTCTCCCACGTCGACGCCCTCTGCGGTAAGACTAGTGCCACCGCTGATGGTCAGGTCATTCTGCGACGTTACGGCCTCCGTGATTGAGACGGTCGAATTGCCCAGCGTGACAGCGTTTACGGCCTGGATTGCCAGGCTGTCAGCCGTCCAGTTCTGCCCGGAGGCGACGGAGGAGACGCCGTTCGTCAGGGTGAGTTCGCCCGCTGCTGAGACTGTGACGGCAGCGTCCACATTCCCCTGGAGTTCGATGCCGGCATCCGTGCCGGTGGTCGTGAGTGTGTTGCCCGTGCCTTCTATGGCTCCTCTTACTGTAATCCCCGTAGCTGCCGTGAGTGTATTACCGCTCTCATCCGCCCCTAAGCCGTCGGAGGTGATGGAATCGCCGGTTGTTGTCAGAGTGGAACCGATGATCTTGCCGTCATCCTTAATCGCGCCGTCTAGCGTCAGCCCACCGGCTGCCTGGAGAGTCGCCCCATCCTGAACCGTTACGGTACCAGCAATCGTGGAGCTCTGCCTGATTGAGAGGACGCTCCCTGCCCCATCAACCAGTACATCTACCGTACGGCCTGAAGAGTTACTTCTGGCAATCGAAGCAAAGTCGGCGACTGAGCCATTTTTGACACTCAACTTTGCCGGTCCGTTATTATCACCGAACACCAAGACACTTCCGGTCGATGTCAAATCGGTATTATCTAGGATGAGAGAATGGAGATTTACGGATCCGACGGAAACGGTCTCCGTTCCTTCAAGGCCTGAGCAGTTCTGTAACGTCAATTTGGCCCCGCCATACAGCGCTCCACCCGCGCTCAACTGGGAATTCGAGACTGTAATGCTAGGGTTATTCGCGGCATTGAAGCGGATATCAGAAGCGGCGCTCCATATCTGCCCTGCCGCGATGGTAGTTCCCGACACCTGGATCCAATTTCCGGAATCAATCGTAACTCCAGCGTTGATTGCTCCGTTCAGATTGATGTTATTGCTGTCTGTTTGCAAGGTCGCACCGGCCCCAGTAATAGCACCCGTCACTGTGATTTCTCCGCCCATATTGATGTAGGTATTTCCCGCTTTCACCGAGGAAAGTGACCAATTTCCAAGGGTTTGCGTCAGGGTGGAATCCGTCAGCGAGGTCACGGCGTCAGCTCCCGAGATTGTCGCGGCGGTCAGGCTGACGTTGTCCAGCTGAGCTGTATTCTGAAGGGTAGCGGTTCCGGCCACGGTGATAGCTGATACATCGCTGACGCTACCGGCGACGGTCATGTCGTTCGCGACGGTGACGGTAGCGACATTCATGAGAGCACCGGTGCTCTGAATCGTGAGGTCGCCAGCTTCCGAGCCGCCAGCGGTCACTTGGATTTCCGACAAGTCTAAGCCGGAGGCATTAACAACACCACTAATGGTCAGGTCCTGACCGGAGGTATAGACGCCATCCGAGACAGGTGTCAGGTCGGCCACGCTGCTTGCCGTTTGCGCTGCAAAGGCCTGGTTGTAAAGGAGGGCGGGTACCGCCACGATGGCTGCGAGCACGCTCGCACGCAATTTCACGGGAAGGTGTAATTTCATTTTTAGGAGTTTCTTGTTGTTGAAGCCGGCACTACCTGCGTCCGGCTTAGATTAGCTTACCGCATGTTATAAGCGTAGTCAGTTATACTGCTAAATGACACCTGAGATCCCGTTGTTTACATTCTAATATACTGTTTCTAAATAGATTGAGTCTTATATCCCACCATGAATATATGAATTGTGCTTCTTTGACACCAAGAATCCGCTCTTTTTTCAAACAAACTGACACACGAAAACAGCAATTTTATAACATCCTTATTATCTAAGGATTACACGCAGAACGGTTTTGCTCCGGCGAGAAAAGCTCGACGTCTGCACTGGTTCAGGTAAAGTAGTTGCTAGACCCTGCCGGTTATCCTCCATCAGCTTTGCCATATACTTTACTGTATATACAGAAGTTTGATAATCAGGATAGTACACAGTTTCTCTCTCCATGGAAGCTCCAGGGATAAGAAAAACCATTTTTTATAAAAAAAGCTATTGACTACGCTTATAACATGCGCACGAAATTACAGGAGAAACAAGCGGCACAGTTCCTGCTGCAGGATAGAGGGATTTCCCTCTCTCAGTGTGTGAGGCTCGTGCTGGATGCTCTCGATATGCTGCCCGAGGAAGTTCAGGACCAGAAACCGGCCCATGTCCTGCGGGATTGCCTGAGGCTGGGTGTGACGGCATGGACGAGCAGGCAGGGGAGCGTGACGTATGCGGAGGCTGTTGAGCGGCTGTTGGTGATCAAGTCGGGCCGCTCGGCACGCACGCGGCAGGATATCCGCCAATGTCTGCGGCGGCTGGGGAAGGGTGCGCAGGGATGGGACAGGAGGCTGCTGAGTACGATTACGCGAGAGGAGTGCGCGCGCAGGCTGGAGCAGGTTTTTCCACAGCCTACGCGGCGTACGAAGGCGAGGGCGGTGCTGAGTGTCCTGTTCAATGAAGGGATCCGGCGGGACTGGTGCCGGGAAAACCCGGTGAAGCACATCGAGATACCCCGGATCCGAGAGCGGGAAATCCGGGCGCTGGAGCTGGGGGAGATCGCGCGGCTTTTGGATGTTGCGGCTCGGTACCACGATGGATCCTGCCTGGCGGCGGTGGGGCTGATGCTGTATGCGGGAGTACGGCCGCGGGAGACGGAGCGGCTGCACTGGCGGGATGTGGATTTGGATGAGGGGGAGGTCATCGTCCCCCCTGAGCACAGTAAAACCGGGGGTGGGCGTCATATCCCGATTTGCCCGGCGCTGCACGCAATTTTGCGCTCACGCTCCACGCTGGGCCCGGACCGCAGCATCTGCCCGGCAAATTGGTTGAATAAGTGGCGCGAACTGCGGCGGGAGGCGGGTTTCGGCCAGTGGCAGCAGGATGCGCTGAGGCACACGTTTGCGAGCTATTTCGCGAAAAGTTACCGTGATCTGAATGCGCTCCAGTTGTTCATGGGGCACAGCAACCCCCACTTGCTGCGCACCCGCTACGTGAATATGCGTGGGATCCGCGCCGAGGATGCTCACCGGTTCTGGCACGGGGGGCCGCCTCCTCCGGGGGAATCAGGCGACTGGTACCGGAGGGGATGATAGTTGCCGGCTCAGTCCTCGTAGAGTTCTTTGATGCGGTTGATGAGCGAGAAGGCGTGGCTTACCATGGCTCTCGTTTCGTTGAGGAGGGTGAGGTAGAGAATGCCGTTGCGCATGCTGCTTTCGTCCTCGGCGTTGTGCATGAGGTGGCGTGTGATGCAGCTGGCGAAGTCGTCCCCCAGGGTGGCGGACTCACTGACCATTTTGTCGATGTCGGCGTAGTCTCCCTGCACGAGCATGTCGGTGAGGTTCGGGTAGAAGCGGCCGATTTTGTCGGTGAGGGCGAGCAGGTCCTTGCCCTGCTCTTCGTTGAGGCCGGCGTGGTTGTTGTCGATGTGGTTGTAGCTGGCTTTCACGAGGGTGAGGAGGCGCTCGCAGGTGGCGGAGGAAATCTCGGTGATGCGGAAGATGAGCTGACCGCGGTCGGCGAGTTCCTTCGGGATGCCGCGCAGGGTGGGCAGGACTTCGTTTTCGCGGATGGCTTCGATGGTTTTCTTGATTTCGCGGGTCTTTTTGCGCAGGCGTTTGAGGCTGTCGAGGTCTTCCTCCAGCAGGGCTTTGACCATGGCTTTGTAGATGCCGACCATGCGGCCCAGGCGGCCGGCTGCGGCGGAGCCAAAGTCGTGCACGGCGGCTTCGTTGTTGACGTCCAGCAGTTTGATTTCCTGCTTCTCGCCGCGTACGAAGAAGGTGGATTTGATGAGCAAAGCTCCGCTGAGCGTGAGCATGATGACAATGCCCCAGAAGCCGCCGAAGCTCATGCAGAGGGCAACCAGAAAGGCGGCAAAGCAGGCGCCCAGTGCGGTGATGAACCACCCGCCGACGACGGTGAGCACGCCTGTGATGCGGTAGACGGCACTGTCTCTCCCCCAGGCGCGGTCTGCCAGCGAGGAGCCCATGGCGACCATGAAGGTGACGTAGGTGGTGGAGAGGGGCAGTTTGAGTGAGGTGGCCACGGAGATGAGCAGGGCCGCCAGGGTGAGGTTGACTGAGCCGCGGATCTGATCGTAGAGGGCGCCGGTTTCTTCTTCGGGGCGCAGGGGTACGAAGCGGGAGCCGACAAATCGCGCTATGGGTTCCGGGGTGATGCGCTGCACGAAGCGTACGATGTTGAGGGTCTGGCGCACCATGACGCGGGCGGGCGGGCTGGAGCCGAAGCGCTCGCGGCTCACGGTGCTGGCCGAGGAGAGTTTCAGCTCGGTTTCGGTGACTTTGCGTGCCTTCTTGGAGAAGAAGAGCGCTCCGACCATGATGACGCCCGCCAGCAGCAGGTAGATGAAGTCGGTCTGCACGGGTTTGGTCAGGTCGCCCATGTGCAGGCTGGCGAGATCCCCGCCGGAGGCAAGGTGGGCTTGGGCGATGTCCATGGAGGCGTCTGCCGCCATGAAGACGCCGATGAAGTTAACGAGGTCGTTTCCGGCAAAGGCGAGTGCCAGGGCTCCGGTGCCGGCCAGCACGATGATGCGCAGGGTGTTGATGTGGCATATGTGCTGGAGAAAGGCTGAAATGAGGGTCCATACGACAAAGGCCCCCAGGACGAGCATCGAGAGATTGGCTTCCATCCAGGCAAGGAAATCCGGGTCGACGATGGGGCTGCTCTTGAGGCCTTTAAAGATGGCGAAGTAGCAGATGGCGGTCAGGGCGCCGCCGCACCACAGTGGCCCAATGTAGAAGAATGAGCGCTGGTAATGGAAACTGAAGAGCAGACGCGCAAACCACATGACGGTCGTGCCGCAGAGGAAGGCAATGAGCACGGAGCTGAAGATGCCGGAGACGATGACGATGGCGGTGTCGGTGTTGATGTATTCCGCGAGCCCTGCGTGCACGGGAGCCTGCTCCATGCTGTAGACGGCCATGCCGAGTGCTGAGCCCAAGAGGGAGAAGACAAGCGAGACGGTCGTGGAGGTGGGCAGCCCCAGGGTGTTGAAGATGTCCAGCAGGATGACGTTGGCCACCATGACCGCGAGGAAGAGCAGCATCACCTCGTTGAAGGTGAACATGGAGGGGTTCATCACGCCGCTGCGGGCTATCTCCATCATGCCGTTGGAGAAGCTGGCTCCCAGCAGCACACCGACGGCGGCTACGGCCGCGACCTGGACGTAGTTGCCGGCTTTGCAGCCCAGCGATGAGTTCAGGAAATTGCAGGCGTCGTTGCTCACACCTACCACCAGGCCAAAGACTGAGAGGAGTAGGAGCATTCCGTAGATGACGTAGTAGGTCGTATCCATGTTCACGAACTGATTACCATGAATGCCCTTGCTATGCAAGAAAAATATGTTCTTTTGGCCACGGGGGACGGTACGTCTGCTCTGTGGCGTTTTTGTCACGCGGCGGGCCGTGCTCTGTGGCTGTTTATTCACGGTAGCGTTCTTGCGTTTTGGCGGCTCATGGGTATAAATAGGGGTGTCGACGGGCGAAATCCCTGAGACAAGATGCAACAAAGACGAAAGAAGAAAATGGATATACGATTCAATGATACGCCTGACTATTTCCCTGAGCTGAGCCGCAAGGTGCTTGACCTTGTCAGCCGCGTGCGTGATGCGCTTTTTACGCTCGATGTCACGCTTTGCCACCGCCTGGCGGCGGAGTGCGCGGCGCTGCTGCATGAGACCCGCAAGGCGGAGGGTGATTGCCATTCCAATCTCCTCATCGGCATGACGGATGCGGACAGCCGGCTGCACCTCGTGCGCTGCGCTCAGCGCTGCAGCCGCTTGGGCCGTATCGTGCACCAGGCTCAGCAGATCGTGCAGAATGTCCTGGAGATCGCCGGTCAGGTTGATACGGAGGATGTAGCGGCGTTCAAGCCCATCTACCTCATGGCGGAGGTGGAGCTGCAGGATGCGGTGCTTTCGATTCTGCGTGAGGATGAGCAGCTGGCCTACGGCGTCCAGAAGAAAGACGAGGAGCTCGACCAGCTTTATGCGGCTGAGATGGAGCGGATCTTTCACAATACCTCCTCGGCCATGTTCTACAATTTCCAGACGGGCACGGCCCTGCTCTTTATTCTGCGGGCCATTGAACGCATCGGTGACCATGCCAAGCAGCTGGCCATCCCCTCCTTCTACCTGCTCACCAACAGTTGCGTCGCGCCAAGACACAACAAAAAGTGTGCAATTTAACCTGACTCTGCTATACTGAAGCTATGAAGATTCTCATCGTCGAAGATGACGAGGACATCGCGGATCTCGTTGCTTTCAATCTTGAACGCCAGGGCTGGGAAACGGCCGTGGTACATGACGGCACTGAGGGACTGGAGCAAATCCGCTTGCTTTGCCCAGACCTGGTGATCCTGGATATTATGCTGCCGGGCATGGATGGTCTGGATGTTTACCGCGCGATGAAATCCAGCCCCATCACAGATCAAATCCCGACGCTTTTCCTCACCGCACGCGCTCAGCTGGAGGATCGCCTGGCGGGTCTGAAGCTCGGGGCGGATGATTACATGACCAAGCCTTTCAGCCCAAAAGAGCTGGTGCTGCGCGTGCGCAACATCCTCGCCCGCACCAGTGCCGGCAATGCGCGGCTCATCGTCCGCTCCGGGTCGATCGTGCTGGACAAAAACACACTGCACGCAACAGTCAGAGGCGAACCGGTCGATCTCACCACGGCGGAGTTCAAGCTCCTCGCCTACCTGATGGAACGCCCCGGCAAGGTACAGGACCGCTATGAGCTCCAAAAAACTCTCTTCGGTTACGCCGATACGACCCAGTCACGCGCCCTGGATACTCACATCAAGCGTTTGCGCCAAAAGCTCGGAGACCTCGCGTCCTGCATCGGCACCGAGCGCGGTACGGGGTATTTCTTCCGCCCGGAGGACGGAAACCCAACTCCCTCCTCCTGATCAGGCAGTGACTGTGCCCCAGCCGCCCCTGCGGCAAGCGCAGCTACCCGCTTTCCTTTTGCGAAGAAAGGAAAGCGGGTTTTGTATTGCGTGCCATCCCATTGTAAATCACACGGCGCACTGGAGTCGCAGGCCCTTCTACCCTCGCCCGGGTGACTGTTCCCGCAGTCCGGCAGCACCGAAGTACGCCGCAAATGGAGGCTATCAGGCGTCCGGTTTCAGGGTAAGCAGTCAACGGGGTCACCTCGCTGACACGGGTGGCAGTCTCGTTGGCGGCTTACGATGTTTCCGGTTGAGTGCATACGCTTATACTGCTCTTACCTTGCTGCACATCGCCGGAAACAGGGTAGCACGGTGAAAAAAGAACACCCCGCCCTGCCGCAGCAGAACGGGGTGAAAAACAACCATGAACGTCGTGTTCCTTACGGATTGGCCAAGCCGTCATCCGGGAACAGGCTGGGAGCATTGGAGGCCGTAGGATTATCACCCGTGCCCTTTTCGCGGAGGCGCGTGGGCTTGCCAGTCGGGTCAATCTTCTCGGCGGTGACGAATACCACCAGGTTGCGGCGGATGTGGGATTCGGCGTTGCTGCGGAAGAACTGACCAATGAGCGGCAGATCGCCAAACACAGGCACACGGTCTTCCACTTTCTGCACGTTGTCCTCGATCATGCCACCGACGGCGATGGTGTAACCATCATAGATGCAGGGGTTGCTGTTGACGTAGCGGCGGCTGAACACCGGCATGTCGATGCGGTTATCGGTGAGGGTGATGTGCTCGATGGAGGTATTGTTGGCAATACCGGCAGTGATGGGAGAGCCGTAGTTGATGAAGCCCTCGAAGTCCACTACGCGAATCTCGAACTGCTCGAACTTGATGATATCGGCATCGGTATCGAACTCGGCAACCTTGAAGCGCATCATGATACCGACTTCTTCCACTGACCACTCGCTGGGGTTGGCAGGGGCGGCAATCGGAAGGCCGGCTGTGTTGTTGTCGTTGTTGTTGTTGCCGGAGTTACTCTGAATCTGGGGTGCATCGTAAGCGGAGGGGTAGACGAAGCGGCGGATCATTTCAATCTTGGCGCAGTTGTTGTCGCCACCCTGGTCGCTGGCCAGCGGGTCAGGCTCGGGGGACCACTCCACTCCACCGGGACGGGAGACCAGACTCGGGGCGGACATGACGTCGACGCCTTTCTTCTGGGAGAGACCACGCATGATCATCTGGTAGGAGCCGCTGTCGAAGATACCCGTGAGGGAGAGGATGCCTGGAGCCGGCGAGGTTGCTGCACTCGAGCCGATGCTGCCGTTGGACAGCAGGGTGTCGAGCTGGCTGGCCGAGAGGGCAGATGAGCCGGAGCGCAGGCCGCCAGTGACCAAGCCGTTGGTGATGGCATCTGTGGCGTTGGTCGTGTTGGACGAGATCGGCCACGAGCCGTTGCCGCTGTAGTTGTTGGCATAGGCGTTGCCACCGGAGGTGACGAAGTCGCCCGGCTTGCGAAGCGGGTTGGACGAGGTTCCGTTGACACCGCCGACGTAGGTGTTCCCTGAGTTGTTGATGGAGAACGGGTTGACAACCCAGTCAAAACTAAGTTCCTCTTCGTTGGTCTGCGAGACCTCAATGAACTTGGTGCTCACTTTGACCATCTGCGGCATGTTGCGGCGGAACTCGGCAATGGCGTCTTCCACAGCATCGAGGTTTTCCGGAGTATTGGTGACAGTCAGCATTCCCGTGGCCTCGGAGTAGCGGGCTTCAGCCCCGCGGGGGAAGGTGACGCCGGCGCTGAGCAGTACGCTCTTGGGCTCAAGCTTCTTGGGAGCAGCCGCGGACATGCCGGTGTCTTCGTCAAACAACTCCTCTTCTTCTCCATCGGAGCGGGATTTGAAGAAGCTTGGCGCAACTTTCCACTGACGGCGGAACATCTTCTCGCTCGAGCCCGTCTGGTAGACCACGATGGCGTTGTCTTCGACGCGATACTGACAGCCGGCATCGGCGCACATCAGATCCAGCAGGTCTTTACCGCTGACGTCGCTTACCTTCAGCTCGGTAATCATGGCCTCGGCAGGGGCCTGAGCCAAGGGAGCCGGGGCGACGCTCTCTTCGCTTCCGCCCTCGCTGTCTTCATCACCCTCGTCTTCGTCAACTTCGTCTTCGTCGGCTGCAGGAGCAGGTGCGGGCGCAGGGGCTGCTTTGGGGCGCTCAAAGATGAAGTTGAGCGTCATGTTGTTCTTCTTGGCCTCGGCGCGGAGGATGTCGAGGGCTTCAGCCATCGGAGCCTCCTGGAGCACCACCTCTGATACGCGCATCGAGGAGAGCATCTCTTCGTTGCGCAGCTGGTTGGGAGAAAGGGTCTCCGTCACAGCTCCACCGAATTCGATATCGGCAATTTCCTTCGGTAAAGCTTCCTGCCACGAGGCATCAACCTCGGCAAGGGCGCGGGCGCGGAATGCATCGCGGGCGCTTTCGTAGTAGACCATGCGGCGCTTGCTGACTGCTTCCTGTCCACGGCGGGCAGCGCTGTTGTACTTGTCAATTTCCAGCACCTGATTGAAAGAATCGTATGCGGCGTCAAGGTCACCGAGGTTGTAGTACCCCCAGCCCAATGTCAGAAGGCGTTGCACTTCCTCTACATTCTTGACGTGCTCGGGTGTCAGCGCAGGGTTGTTGCGGATCGGGTCACGGAGTTCCTCGAGGCGGCGTGCCGCCAGGCGATTCTTGGGATCCCGGCTGAGTACATCGAGCAGGAGCTGCTCAGCTTCGTCATAGCGGCCGATCTTAGCGTACTCCATCGACACGGCGATCGAGGCATCCCCAATGCAGTCGATGATGTGCTCCTGCCACTTGACTGTCGCGGGAGCCTTGGGAATCTCCGCCCAGGCATTCTGGAACTTCTCCAGGGCTCGTGTATACTTCTTGGCTTCGTATGCGGAGCGCCCTTCCTGCAGAAGCTGAAGAGCTGCATCCATCTTTGCTTTACGGCGTGCTTTTTCCCGGGCGTCGATACTGGTCTGTGAGGAGTCGCCAATGACGGCTGTGGGACCTACAGCGCTGGTGCCGGCTGCGGAGGAGGTACTCAGATATCCATCGGTGTTGGCCTGTGCAAACTGGCAGGTTGCAGCGATGGCCATGATGGAGAGAGTCCGCTTCGTGATATTCAGAGGTGCGTGGTTCATGGTAATGTCTTATTTATGACAGAAATCTATCGGGTTGTAAAGTCTACAGTTTTAAAAAATGGGATTTCGCATGTTTTTTGTTCGATTTTGTGGGGTAACATTGCCCGAAAGGTCAAACTTTGGGGACTGCGATGGGGCTTTCCATCCCCTTCACGCTGATGTTGACAGAGTTTTGGCGCTCATTGACGTCCTCGAGCTTGCACTCGGTGTTGCTTCCATCCGCATTCGGCAGGGTAAAGCCTTCGCCTACGCGGACGGTGAACTCGTTCTTGGCCGTTTTCCCGGCCGTGACGCGGAACTTCACCTTCGTGTCTTCCATGTCATAGGCGCGACGGACACCGGGATGGGTCTCATGAGCACGGGGTGTGCCCGCACGCACGGTAATCGCCGGCACATCGGGAAGTGCATTATCCTTCAGCACAACGACGTTTTCGTTGCTCTTACCGCCGTAGGACGTGCCAAACTCCTTTTTGGCGAACGACTCCACCTTGAAGCGCTTGGCGTCGTCGAGCACGTCAATATCATCACCCACTTTGTAGGCCTTCTTCGTTTTGTTGGCCGTGAGCTCACCTTTTTTGGTCAGCTGAGTTACAGTGATGTTGACAGAGTCCGGTGTTTGCTCCTGGATACCGAACATACCCTCCACCTCGATGCGGGCACGCTTCGTGATGATGGCAATAGCCTCAAGCTTGGCACGTTCCGTCGTGACAAGCGGAGGATAGGAATTGGGGTCATTCGGTTTGGTATTGCCCTGGTATTCCTCAAAGTTGGAGAAGCCATCCCCATCGCTGTCCACGGCCAAGGCATCTTTCTTGCCCATGTCAGCCAAAAGCCCATTGGCAATAAACCAGCTGTTGGGCACTTCTGCATGGATGTTCGGGGCGTTCGGGTCGTAGATATCGATGATGGCGTTGCGGTCTGAGAGCGTTACCTGCCAGAGCTGAGGAGCGAAGAACAAGGGAGCCACGCGGTCTTCCTTGGAGCCACGCGGCACATGATCGCCGAGTGCGGCCTTCAGGCCCATGCTCCTGGTGGCAGCCTGAAGTGGTGCTTCAAGCTCGCTGCGCTGTTCCTCTTCCATCGAGCCGATCGCTGCTGAGGGACGCTTGGTCGGGTCATCAATCAGGTGGGGAATCCCCATGCCCACCCCTACCAGTCCCAAGACGACGCCTGAGACGATGGCGATCGTTTTCGCGTGTGAAATTGAGTTTTCTGACATAATATCAAATGCGCTAAAGTTTGTGAACCTTGGGTCTTAGTGAGCCTTGGGGTTGAAATAGAGGACTTGAATGTTGAGGTGTACCCGGACGGTTTCTGAGTCTGCTCCGGTCTTGAGAACCGCCACAGGAGCCTGAGCAGCAGCCGGATCAGCAGCCGCACCACCGGCCGGAGCCGCGGCAGAATCCGCTGCCGGCGCCACCGGGGCCGTGAAAGCATCCATGGCAGGCAGCGAGTTCTCGTTGTTCACGTACATGCCAGTGATGGTCATGAAATACTCGCGGCTCGACATGATATCGTTGAGCACCGAGGCAAGCACGCCACGCGGCACACGGAAATCAATCTCAAAGCTCATCGGCTCGGTTTCCCAGTCGTCGCCTTCGCCGTAAGTCGCTTCAGGAAGGGGCGCGCAGTAAATGCTCTCCACCGCGGACGCACCGGCATCTACCAGTTTGTTGACGAGGGAACTGACAACGCGGTGCTGGAAGAAAAGCGGTGCCACGCGCACGGATTCCGGAGCGGTCTCAAAGTCGCGGTCCTCCTTGCCGAAGGAGGCGGCATTGCCGGCAAGGTTGCATTTCTTCGCATCGGCCTTTTTCTTCACCTCAGCGCGATCCTGCTTGATGCGTACCAGATAGTCGGTGGCCGCCATGCTGACGCCATCACCAGTGCAGACTTTCTTGTAGCCGTCCATCAGGGTCTCAAGCTCCTGACGCTTGGCCTTTGCCTCGTCGCATATTTTTCTCAATGCCTTGACGTTCTCCGGGGAAGGTTGGATATCCGCTTCCTCGAAACCGCTGTAGTCATTGCGAATGTTGTCCAGCTTGGCCATGGATTCATCGGCCTGTCCGGCACAGTCAAACCCGTAATACATCAGGCCGCCAAAGGCAATGGCGAAAAGAACGGTAATGCCGGCAATGCGCTTGTTTTCACTAATGTTCATGGATGAAATGGAGAGTTAAGGTTTAGCGGGCCAGCTCAGGCACGGGAATGGGCTGCTTGAGAGGCAGAACGACGTGGAAGCGCTGCAGATAATCCGGCACGGAGGAGGCGGAGCGGTTGTCCTTCGCCGGAAGCTCGAACTGAATGTAGAGGCGCACGTTGTTGTCGAGCTGTTCCTTCGTGAAGTTGAAGGGGGAGTCCGGATCCGTCGCGTGCAGGCGCTCCGCAATGGCGTTGCGCACGACGTTCTGGTGCTCGGTGCTACTCTCGATACGGGGGTCCCTCACCGTATAGCCGGAGAGGTAGATAGCGGTCACCATCGGATCCTTGCGGTTGCGCTCGGGATCCTCCGAGTCCTTCGGGCGCTGCACGGCCGTACCGCGCACGGGTTTGTCCTTCAGGAGACGGTACTGGGCTATTTTCTGGGGATCAACCGCCTGGACGTCATAGTTGACCAGAGGCGCGAATTCCTTGACCCAGTACTTGTAGGAGACGGTCTTTTCTGCGAGAGGAGCCAAAAGCTTGGCATAGGAGAAACGCTCATCCAGCTTGGATGCGATCTTCTCAATACTGCGGACATCGCGGTCGTAATCGCTCTGCAAATCTTCGATCTCGCTCTGGACCTTCATGAGCTTCTTGTGCTCCCCGGAAACTGAGCTGATGAGTTTTTCCACGTCCTCAGCATCTTTCTGCGCCCCATAGGCGAAAACAGCAGCACCGGCAAGCGCAATCACGCCGGCGGCAATCACCCAGGGGACAAGCTGCTTCTCGGCACGTTCCTTGCCGACGCTGGTCGGTACGAGGTCAATATTGAACTCGCCGAACTTCGCACCGGTCACAGCAGCACCAGCCACGGGGCCGAGGCAGAGGGCATCCATCTCCAGCGCAGCGGTGTCTACCTTCTTGCCGATGCTGAACGGCACCAGAGGATTAAGGAACTCCACCGGGATATTCAGGGCAGTCTGGAGGAACTCCTGGGCGAAGGGCATGCGCGCGCCACCACCACAGATATAGGCCTTGACCGGGGTGTTGCCTTTGTACTGCGCCCGATAGTGATTGATGGTGCGCTGCACTTCCGAACTCAGTCGGCCCATGGAGGTACGTATCACGGTGGCCAGGGATGCGTCCTCGGCGCTCATGGCATCCGTGTGCCCGTTACCCAGCGAGACCTGACCGCGCTCGACTTTGAGTTTTTCCGCGTCGCGGAAGCTCAGGCCAAATTCACGTGCTATGGAATTGGTGATGAAGGAGCCCGCTGCCGTGACCGACCGGGTGAAGAAACGGCCGTTATCCGAGAAGATAATGTCTGTCGTCTTCGCGCCGATGTCCAGGATAACGACTGACTGCGTATCCCCGGGGTAGCTAACGCGGTAGGCATTGAAGAGAGAAGTGATGGAGCAGTCGACCGACGTGGTGCTCAGGCCGTTGCTTTCCACTTGGGTGTTGAGGTTATCCAACACGTCTTTCTTGATCGCCACAAGCAAAACCTCACGCTCGCCAGAATCGGCGCCGGAGGACAGCTCCTGGTAGGAGTAGACGATGTCCTCAATGGGAAAGGGTATATGCTGCTGGGCTTCGTAACCCACCTGTTCAGCCAGGTCGTCCATGTCAAGCGCCGGCAGCTTGATGAAGCGCATGAACACCTGCTGACCGGAAACGACGTTGTGCACCTCGCTCCCGCGCACTTTGAGTTCCTCCACCAATTCCGCTATGGCATTGCTCACGTAGTCCATGCGCATGCCTTCCTCAACCGGGTCAAGCAGCACATCGCGGCGAGCGTAACGCGACAGGGAAAAGCCCTTGCCGGCCGGCACAAAAACGGCCATGGTCACACTCTGTGCGCCGATCTCCAACGCAACAGTTGTTTTGAAATCAGACATATGTTTTGTGTGTAGTGATTATCGAAAAAATCGCAGCAGGAACGTTGGTTCCCTTACTCTGCGCTATCCTCTGAGCCGGAATCAGCAGAAGAATCCGCACCGGCAGAGCTTGCCGAAGAAGAAGCCGCTGATGAAGAGGTGCTGCCGGATGCGGACGAAGCCGACGAAGTGTCGCCAAACACCGAGCCGTCTACCTCAGGAGCGCCAAAAACGGGCTTGCAGCGGAAATTGCCGGTTTGAGTCCCGGCAAAAGGAGTCTCAGACACAGCAAACAGTTCTGCGCTGGTTTCCGCCTTTTTCATACCCTTCACATACCATTTGTCGTCAAAGCGACCGCCTTTTGCGCTCTTCTGAGCAACATTCTTGTCGGCCCGCGTCCCAACCTTACACAGCGTCCCATCGATACTGCCCTGCACGGCCACCGCGACGAGGTTGCTCTTCAGCTCATCCTTGCCTTCGCCCTTCTTGAACAGCACGTGCATCGAGCGGGGGGAGAGATACACGCCAACGTTGCAGGTAGCGCCGTAGGTCCCGGCTGTCTTTTCCTGCTTGAGGGCCACATCCGACAGGGCTACATCCTTGGTCAGGTAAATCCTCTTACCCTTTTCCGTCTCGAACACGAGGTGGATACGCAACTGGATGTCCTTAATCCAAACCTGCTTGAGTTTCTCGCTGGCGGGTGCCTTAGCCTCGAAGCTCACAGGCACATTGACCACATACCAAGCGCTGTCCTCCGATACGGGGGACACTTTCGGAAGGTCTTTGAGTGTTTTGGGGAGGAACACAAACGCACTTGTAACATCCTGAGCAGAAAGCATCGAGGAAAAACCAAAGAGCGCGGCCACAGCAGTAAGCAGGAATGTCTTCATGGAGAAATTTCAAATGTGTGGCTATATTTATAGCATAGCTCCCCTGCATTTGGCGAGAAGAATCTTGCCTGCGCTTCATTTTTTTTGAAAGAGCGGGAAAAAATGCAACGTAAATCCGCTCGCGACTGTGTGTCGGGACACCTTCGGACAAAAATTGGCTTGAGGAAAGAAGCCCTGCTGTGCTATAAGCTCTGCAGGATGACGACGCTTGCCACCTATGTTCACCACATCGATCCGGTGCTCTGGGAAATACCGGGCACACCTCTGGCCATCCGCTGGTACGGTCTGGCCTATATTGCGGGTTTTATCCTGGGCTACCTGATGCTCAAATGGCTAGCAGAGCGCAAACTCTATTGCATTTCGGAAGACAAGCTGGGAGATTTCATCACCTTAGTCTGCCTTCTGGGTGTGCTCGCGGGCGGCCGGTTGGGCGAGTTTTTCTTTTACTGGCTGCCGGAAAAAGGAGTGGATGGCTTTCTGGCTGATCCCCTCTGGGTGCTGCGCGTATGGGAAGGGGGCATGGCCTCGCACGGCGGCATGCTCTGCGTTATACTGGTGTCGTATTTCTACGCGCGCCGGCACGCGCTTTCGTTTACGGCAGTGCTGGACGGGCTGGCCATCGTCTCTCCCATCGGGTTATTTTTCGGACGTATCGCCAATTTCATCAACGGTGAGCTTTACGGCCGCATCACTGATGCTGCAAACCCGCTGGCGATGAAATTCCCACAGGAGATCTACAGTTTTGCATCCAAACAATGGTGGGCCATGTATGCCGAGGTCAACAACGTTGTCCACATCCCGCTGCTGGGAGACGGGAGTGAGAACGCGGCCATCATCGCGGCTACCCGGGCAAACGAAGCAGCCCGCGAAGCCCTGGAGCCCTTCCTCGCGCCGCGCATCCCCACGCAACTCTTTGAAGCAGCAGGCGAGGGCCTCCTCCTTTTCACCGTGCTCATCACGGTAAGGCTCTGCTGGAAGAAAGCTCCCAACGGCATTTTCTGTGCCATCTTCTGCCTCCTCTACGCCGTTGTGCGCATCACCGTTGAATACCTGAAAGAACCGCAGGAGGCCGTCTGGTACGGCATCACACGAGGGCAGTACCTGTCCTTTGCCCTGGCTTTGCTGGGCATCGGTTTCCTGGTATTTGCTCTGCGGAAACAAGGAAAATCACAGGCAGATATCTGATACAAGCACATCTTATTGCTTGACAAGGAGTCTATTATGGCATAATAGAAGAACCGATAAAAATCGACTCTTCCCCCTGCATACAAAAAAAAGCAAAAAAAGACTTGCTTTAGCGTCACCGGGAGCGTATAATGCCGTCGCACGCCACTTCCGGTGGCCTGCAAAACAGAATGGGTAGGTTCCCGAGCGGTCAAAGGGGGCAGACTGTAAATCTGCTAGCGTTTGCTTTCGATGGTTCGAATCCATCCCTGCCCATTTTCTTAAAGCGGAGGTAGCTCAGTTGGTAGAGCAACACCTTGACATGGTGGAGGTCGTAGGTTCGAGTCCTATCCCCCGTATCGCATCAGTGAAGCTCGGAAAGAGCAACGGAGAGGGCGCCACTCAACGGATGGCGCCCTCTCCGTTACTTCTCCTCTTGCACCAGTACCGCACCCCAGTCTGCGCACTCACATTCAGCCGCCACAATGTGGCACAAGCCACCAAATAATACTTGCCAAAGGCGCCTGGGCGCGATAAAATACAGCCGCAAAAGGTGTGCCTCCGCACACTGCAAGGCACACAGAAAACATCTAACCTCATACGATCATGCCTGTACCAACTCAAGAACAGTACATCAAGATGCTCAACACGGCCAAGGAGCAGGGCTATGCCTACCCGGCCGTCAACGTCACCACCATCGAAGTCATCAACGGCGCTCTCAAGGCGTTCGCTGAGGCCAAGTCCGACGGTATCATCCAGATTTCCCTCGGCGGCGGTCAGTTTGCTTCCGGCACTGCCGTGAAGGATTCCGCCACGGGTGCCATCGTGCTGGCTGAGGCGGTACACCGCCTCGCTGAAAAGTACGACGTACTCGTCGCACTGCACACCGACCACTGCCAGGCCGACAAGATTGACTCCTTCCTGCGCCCGCTGCTTGCCGAGTCCAAGAAGCGCATCGCAGAAGGCAAAGGCCCGCTGTTCAACTCCCACATGCTGGACGCTTCCGCCCTGCCCATGGCGGAGAACCTGAAGATCTCCCAGCAGATGCTTAAGGAGTGCGCTGAGCTCGGTATCGTGCTCGAGCTCGAGATCGGCGTTGTCGGCGGTGAGGAAGACGGCGTGGACAACTCCGGCCAGCACGCGGCCAAGCTCTACACCTCCCCGGCAGACATGCTGCTCACCTACGAGACCCTCAACGGCCTGGGCGAGTTCATGCTGGCCGCTACCTTCGGCAACGTGCACGGCGTCTACAAGCCGGGTGCTGTGAAGCTGGAGCCCAAGATTCTCCGCGATGGCCAGAAGGCTGTGATGGACAAACACGGCAAGGATATGCGCCTGGTGTTCCACGGCGGCTCCGGTTCCGACCTCTGCGACATTCGCGAGGCCATCTCCTACGGCGTCGTGAAGATGAACATCGACACCGACACCCAGTACGCCTTCTCCAAGCCGATCGTGATGCACATGTGCCAGAACATCGACGGCATGCTCAAGATCGACGGCGAAGTCGGCAACAAGAAGGTGTACGATCCCCGCTCCTACCTGAAGAAGGGCGAGCAGGGCATCTGCGACCGCCTCAAAGTCGCTGCTTCCGATCTGCTCTCCGAGGGCAAGACCCTCTTCGGCAAGATCTAAGCTTCCCGCTCAGGATGTCTTTAACAGACGCGCGGCTGCAGCAGCGGCCGTGCGTCTCTTTTCTGTCCCTTCCTGCCTCTATCTGCCACCCGGAGCTGCGGTTCAGACAAACCGGCGCGGGTCAAAAAACACGAAAAAGTTAACCTGCCGCGAAGGCCGGTAGTTATGAACGCTTGACTTGGCACAAAGCATTGCGTATGATGAGGCGCATGTCCGGCAAACGCACATCAGAGAACTGGAACTCGAAACTCGGCGTCGTTCTTGCCGTCGCAGGCAGCGCGATAGGCTTCGGCAATTTCCTCCGTTTTCCCGGGCTGGCAGCCCAGTACGGCGGAGGAGCTTTCATGATTGCGTATTTCTGTGCGTTTCTGTTTCTCGGCATTCCGCTGTGCTGGATAGAGTGGACGATCGGCCGCAGAGGAGGCATCTACGGCGGGCATTCCTGCGCCTCCATCTTCCTGAATATCACGCACTCCCACCTGTGGAAATACCTGGGGATCTTCGGTGTTGTGGCGCCGCTGGGCATCGGCATGTACTACATGTACCTCGAAGGCTGGACGCTGGGCTACACGTACCACATGGCCGTGGGCGATCTCAACCTGGAAAACAGCGAGCAGTACGGGGCATTTTTCGCGAATTTTGTCGGCATGGGGCAGGATGGAGCCGCTTTTGACGTGCAGAAGAGCACGCTGCTCTTTTTCTTTCTGTTGGCGATGCTGCTGAACTTCTTCCTGCTCTACCGGGGCATCACGAAAGGTATCGAATGGTTTTGCAAATGGAGCATGCCCGTCCTGCTGCTGACGGCTATCGTCATCATGGTGCGGGTGCTCACGCTCGGCACACCTGACGCCCACCTGCCTGAGCGCAACGTGAACGAAGGCCTCGGCTACATGTGGAATCCCGCCAAGACACTCATCATCGCCACCGAAGAACAGGACGGCAAGAGCATCGAGAAAACCGTCAACATGATCCCGCATACGGCCGACGAGCAACAGCGGCAGGAAATGCTCACCCGGGCCCGGGCGGAGTACCCTCAGGCAACCATCAGCGAGCGCAAGCTCTCCCTGCTGGAAAGCCTCATGAACCCGCAGCTCTGGATCACGGCAGCCGGGCAGATCTTCTTCTCTCTCTCCATTGGCTTCGGGACTGTCTGCACCTATGCGAGTTATGTCGGACGCGGCAAAGACATCGCGCTCAGCTCGCTAACGGCCAATGCCGCCAATGAGGTGGTGGAGGTCGGCATTGCAGGGATGATGATCGTGCCGGCCACCGTCTCCTTCCTGGGTGTAGCGGCAGCAGCGGGCGCCAGCACGTTTGGTCTGGGGTTCAATATCCTGCCTCAGGTATTTGCCTCGATGCCGGGCGGGCAGTTCTTCGGCGCCCTGTTCTTCGGGCTGCTGTCCCTGGCTGCCGTCACCAGTTCGATCTCCATCCTCCAGCCTTCGATGGCTTTTGTAGAAGAATTCTGGAATCTCAAGCGCTCGCAAAGCACCGTCGTGGTCGCCATGATGATGGCCGGAGGCTCGGTCATCGTGTCGTGGTTTACCGATGGCAATCTGATGGCACTCGACACGATGGATTTCTGGGCCGGCACGATGTGCCTGTACTTCATCTCGTCGCTTTATCTGATCCTGTTCCGCTTCATCTGGGGCACCCGCAACGGCCTGCGCGAGCTGGCCCGCGGCTCACTGATTCCCCTCCCCCGGGGCCTGGGCTTCGTGGTCAACTGGGTGACTCCCGCCATTCTTTTCTGCATTTTCGGCTCCTGGGTGTACCAAAACGCCTTCGTGGAAATCTGCCCGCAAATCCGCAATGTTCTCCGCGGTGAACCCGGGGCGATTTTCCCCCTGGCCTGGTTCCTGCTGATCACTCTGTTCATGGCGTTTGTCGTGAGGACGTCAAACTACTATCACAAATCCCCGCGCGACAAACAGTCCTGATTTCTCTCTCTCCCCTCTCATCCCCCGTCTTTCCTTCCATGACAACAGCCGGTATCATCTCGATGGTTCTCTCCCTCACAGCCGTATGGGCGTTGCTCATCGCCTGTATGCTGCGACTCTGCAGCAAAAAAAACGAAGATAAAAACTCATAACCCTTTCTCCCATCTCCCCTTCTCTACATGAAACATCCCCTGCTTACTGCACTCAGCCTCACCCTCAGCCTGCTGGCCCTGCCGGCGCAGGCGGATTGGAGCGACACCTGGCAAAAAGTGAAGGATTACGCCTCGGACGAGGTTGCAGACCTCTCCGACAAAATCCGGGAGGCTTGGGAAGAACTGGAACCGAACGAATACCTGCAACGGCTCTTCGGTGAGGAGGTGGATGAGCGCTCGGCGCTGATCGGCACGTTCTACGACCTCAAGCAACCCCTGCCGGAAACCGGAGCACGGGCGGCCACGCCGCACTCGACCGTTTCCCTGATCCGGCACTTCGTCAAGACCGGCTGGGATACCCGTTTTCTGGAGCAGTACTATTCGCCCAAGGTTCGGCTGTATGCGCCGTACTTCTACCTGCCCCGATGCAAGGCCAGCTATGCACCGGTTGCCTTTCAGTGCGAGGATCAGAACGTCCGGCCCAGCTGCTGGGTAGCGCTGTACAGAGGTGTCGTGAAAGCACCGAAAACCGGGAAGTTCCGCTTTGTCGGCATGGGGGATGATACGCTGCTGGTGCGCTTCAACAACAAAACGGTTTTCGAATACGGCTGGAGCATTCCGTCACGCAACAAGATGACCCTCGGCACCCACCCCGGCTACTGGTACGAAATCACCTCCCGCCCCAAGGAGCCCCGGGCACTGTTCCAATTTGACGACACCCCGCACTGGAATGAGAAAATTGGTGGCCTCTCCAGCGGCAAGGTCTTTGAAGTCAAAAGAGGCTGCGAGTACCCAATCGAAGTGCTCATTTCCGAAATTCCGGGTGAAGAGTTTGGCTATGCGCTCCTGCTGGAGGAGGTAGGGGACACCCCGAGCAGCGGATTTCACATCGGCAACCCGGAACCCAAGCTTCATCTCTTCCGCACGAACCGCTCCTACCCCACGCGAGAAAAGCTCATCGAAGCCCTGAAGTTCAATGGCGTGGATTATCGGGTCGGAAAAATCCTGGAATGTCCTGAGTTCGAGAAAGACAGTCTGGTGTGGAAAGTGGACTATGACCAAAGCATCGCCTGTGGTTTTCTGGATCACCTGCTCGGGAACGATGATCACCCCCAGGGCAAAAACACTGCCATGGGCAAACAGGATTTAAGTGGCAATCAGGATTTAAGTGGCGAACAGGATCAGAGTGACCAGGAAGGCCAGCGAAACGGTAAGAGAGGCCAAAGCAGCAGGCCGCAGGCTGCTGAAGAAGACTTTGACATGTAAGCTCCGCACCCGGCCGCGGCAGGCACTGCGCTGAGCTCCCTTCCCCACGGAAACACAGCGGGCAAAATCTCCCCCGGCCGGGAAAACAGCGCACTTTCCTCGGGCCGCGGCAGATAACTGCCTATTCCCGCTTCTTAGGGGTTGCCACAGCTGCCGATTCATGTTAGAGTAGCATCATGTTCTTCCTGAGACAGCTTTTCCTCGCAGCCCTCGCAGCTCTCACCTGCCCGCTCCTCGCCACGGGACAACCCGGGGCGGCCCCCTCGGTACCGGATAAACCCAAGGCCGTGGTCATCTTCATCGCAGACGATCTGGGCTACCACGACACCTCCACCTACGGATGCGACAAAGTCCCCTGCCCTCATCTGGATCAACTCGCACAGGAGGGGCTGAAGTTTACGGATGCTCACAGCACTACTTCCGTATGCACCCCCTCGCGCTTTTCCCTGCTCACGGGCCAGTACGCCTGGCGCCGGCAAGGCACCGGCATCCTGCCGGGCGATGCCAAGCTCATCCTTCCCACGAAGGATGAGTGCATGACGCTGGGAAGCATGATGCAGCAGGCCGGCTACCGCACCGCAGCCATTGGCAAGTGGCACCTGGGACTCGGCCGGGGCGATACTCCCATCGACTGGAACAAACCGATCTCTCCCGGTCCGCGGGAGACAGGCTTCGATTACTCCTTCATCCTGGCGGCTACTGCGGACCGCGTACCCTGCGTTTACCTCCGCAACGGTGTCGTCGTCGGTCTGGATCCCAGCGATCCGATCGAGGTCAGCTACAGTTCAGCCTTCCCGGGAGAGAAGACGGCGACCTCTCACCCTGAGCTGCTCAAACCATGGGGACAACCGCGCAATCGGCAGCATGCCTGTACCATCATCGACGGCATTTCACGCATCGGCCACATGCGGGGCGGCACAGCGGCGCTGTGGCACGATCAGGATCTGGCAGATGACATCACCCGCGAAGCGGTCAATTTCATCCGGGAAAACGCCGGGCACCCCATCTTCCTCTACTTTGCCACCAATGATATTCACGTACCGCGGGATCCGCACAAGCGTTTCGTAGGCAAGAGCGGGCTGGGCATCCGCGGTGATGTGACCCTGCAAATGGATGACTGCCTCGGACGGGTGAGGGAGGCTCTTGAGCAAGCCGGCTACGCGGATGACTGCCTTTTTATCTTCACCAGCGACAACGGTCCCGTCATCAATGACGGCTACCTCGACAACTCGGAGCAGGACTGCGCCGGTCACAATCCGGCGGCTCCCTTCTCGGGCGGCAAGTACACCCTGCTGGAAGGGGGCACGCGCCTGCCTTTCATCGTCTGCTGGCCGGGCAAGGTACGTCGGGGAGAGAGCGCAGCTCTGATCAGCCAGGTGGATCTCCCCCGCTCGCTGGCGGCCCTGGTGGGCGTGGAGGTGCCGGCCCATGCCATGCCCGACAGCCAGAATCAGCTCCCTGCGCTGCTCGGCCATGATCCCGTTGGGCGCACCGATCTCGTGGAACAAGCCTTTGGAAACAACCTGGCGCTGCGCTCCGGCCCCTGGAAGTTCTTTCCCGGTGCCAAACCGCGCCTCTACAACCTCGCTACCGATGCCGGCGAAAAACAAAACATCGCGGCCGAGTACCCGGAAATCGTACAGCGGCTCCAGCAACGGCTCCGTGAAATCCGAAACCGCGGGGCAAACTAAGCCCAACCCCGGCAACGACACATTCACGAAAAAAACGCCGTCCTGTACAGGACGGCGTTTTTGAAAATAAACCAGACACCGGCAGAAATACCGCAAGCGCCCTGGCACCAGACGCACGCAGCATCAGACCTCAAACAGATGGGTCACCGAGGCGTTGTCATGGATGTTGCGAATGGCCTGAGCAAAGAGGGGAGCGATGCTCACCGTATCGACGTGGTCGCCCCACGCCATCGGCACGGAATCCGAGCAGAGCAGGCGCTCGATCGGGCTTTCCAGCAGGCGCTTACGGGCTTCCTTGTTAAGCACGCCGTGGGAAACCCCGGCAAAAATACGGGCGGCGCCATGCTGCTTGAGCACATCGGCAGCCGCGCACAGCGTACCGCCGGACTCAGTCATGTCATCCACCATCAGGACGTCCTTGCCCTCCACATCGCCGATCACCGCGTGGGCATCCACCTCCGTGGCGGAGATGCGCTGCTTGGCGACGATGGCCAGCTGAGTTCCAAGAAGGTTAGCGTAGCTCTTGGCGTTCTTGACACCACCAATATCGGGAGAAACGACCACGAGATTGTCGAGGTTCTTCACGTAATGCTCACGCAGGTGCTTGATGAGGACGGGCACAGACACGAGGTGATCGACGGGAATCTCGAAGAAGCCCTGAATCTGAGCCGCATGAAGATCCATCGTCAGCACGCGGTTGACGCCCGCAGCTGTCAGGAGGTTGGCGACCAGCTTGGAGGTGATCGGCACACGCGGCTTGTCCTTGCGATCCTGGCGGGCGTAGCCGTAGAACGGCATCACGGCCGTGATGCGGCTTGCGCTCGCACGGCGCACGGCATCCACCATCACCAGAAGCTCCATCAGGTTATGGTTCGTCGGCGGGCATGTGGGCTGAACAATGAAAACATCCTCGCCGCGGATGGATTCCTCAATCTGAACAAAACTTTCGCCGTCGGGGAAAGTGTTAACCTTGGCATTGCAAAGGGGAAGCCCCAATTCACGCGCGATGCCCTTGGCCAACTCGGGGTGTGCTGTACCGCTGATAATCTTCATACCGTTGTATACGTGGGGGTGTGCGCCGTCTATTCTTGACATTTTGGCGAAAATAGCAATACTAAATGCACGTATCGGAGCACTTTTTTTCCCATGAGCCAAGACAAAGCACCGTACAAAAACACCAAAACGCATTTAAAGTTAGTTACTTACATAAGCTGCGCACTTGCCCTTGCAGTTATTTTCTTTTTTTATGGCTGGCTTCAGATATTTGTTGAAGGGCTTTGCAGCGCATTTTTCTGGCTGCGCTCGACGTGGAATACGGAAAACGACTACGAGCATGGCTGGCTGATACCGCTTTTCGCCCTGTACATGCTGTACCACGCATGGGGAAGCATGAAGAGCATCCCGCAAAAGCCGAGTCTGTACGGACTTTTGTCCATCGCGTTCGGCGCCCTGCTCTACCTGTTGGCGGTACGCACGATGCAGGGACGCATTGCGATTGCCGCACTTCCTTTTATGCTCTGCGGCCTCATCTGGTGTTACAAAGGAGGCCGCGCCGCATGGCACTGCCTTTTTCCCTGCTTTTTCCTGTGGCTGGCCATTCCCCTGCCTGGCTTTCAGCAAGCGACAGTAGGCATGCAACTGCTCGCCTCCCAGGCAGCCCATACGCTAGCCGGATGGTGCGGCGTCCAAACCATTCTGGAAGGCACCAATATCAGCTCCGCAACCGGAAATTGGGACGCCTTCGACATCGCAGGCGGCTGCTCCGGCATGCGCTCCCTGATGGCGCTGATCATGATCTCCGCGGCCTGGGGCTACCTGGCAGACCGGCTGAGCCTCTGGAAACGCTGCGTTCTGGCTCTTTCCGCGATTCCCCTTTCCATCATCGCCAACGCCTTCCGCGTCGCCAGCATTTTCGTGTGCGCCGAATACATCAACCCGGTCTTTGCCAGCAAAACCTGGCATGACTGGTCGGGGCTTCTGTTCTTTTTCCCTGCCAGCCTGATTGGTCTCGCCCTCCTGCATGCCCTGCTGGCGGGGGAGCTGCCCTTCTGCTCCCGGCGCCGGACGGTGACCAGGCGGCACACTGCAGACACAAGGCAGCACACCGCAGACACTCCGGCCTCCGTCGCCTCACCCTCTGTGCCCTCTACCCCGGCGTCTGTCCCGTCACCACCCGCATCGGAACTCAGACAGGCAAGCACCAGCCCTTCCGAAGCAGCCACCCCGGGAAAACAACCGGCCAACGCCATTCCCCGGCCATCCGCAGACTCCTACCCGCGCACGACGCTTGCGGCACTGATTTTGCCACCCATTCTGCTGACTGCCATGATGTCACTGGTCTGGTTCATCCCCCATGAAGTCAAGCTCCGGGAATCCGCCATCAGCCCGGAACTCCCCGTCGGCTCATCACTCCCCGGCTGGTACGGCGTCCGTACCCAGGAAAGCGAAATTGAACGCAACGTGCTGGCCGCAGACACCAAGTTCAGCAAAGGCATCTACCAACGCATCAACCGCATCACCGACCAGGCCGAAGGCGCCCCCATCACTGTCTCCATCGTCTACTCCGGCAACGACATGAACTCTTCCATCCACCGCCCCGAACGCTGCCTTCCCGCCCAGGGGCACCGCCAGTTGCAGGCATCCGCCTCCGTCATCACACTGTCCAACGGGATGCGCCTGCCCTGTACACGCCTCGACTCCACCGTCGTCTCCGAAGAAAACGGGCACGAAACGGCCTACGACTACATCCACTACTACGTTTTCGTGGGCAATGACGCCATTTGTCCCTCGCACTACTCACGAACCCTTCACGACGTCTACGACCGTATCGTGCGCGGTTACACCCAGCGCTGGGCCTACTTTCAGGTCGGAACCTCCTGTGAGCACAGAGATTCCACCGCAGCGGCCAAAATGGACAAGGACGTCCGCAATCTGATTGGGCAACTTCTTCCCCGACTCCTGAATAACAGTCTTCTCAAGCCCTAAAGACACCATTTCCTGCGTCACCCTGCTAACATTAGACTTGCAAGCCCCCCTCCCGGAGTGGTACAATCGCCCGGATTGAAATATAGTGCACATGGCAGCAGACACGATCAGCTCTGAGTTGGCGGAAGCCCGCAAGCGGAAAATGGATGACCGCACGCTGGCCCAGCATGCCGCCGACATGGCCTCCGAGCTACAGGCGGCCGCTCTGAAGTGCCTAAACTCCGATGAGCGCACCCTGCTTGCCGCCCTAAGCCGCCTGGTATCGGAAAAGCGCAACCGCCTCTTCATCCGGGCACTCTGCTCACGCGTATTCCACAGCTCAGATCTCACTACCCAGTCGGCGCAACTGCGTCAGCTGATTGCACAATACGACGGTATTCCCAATCTCTTCAGCACCATGGGCAAGCTCCGGCTCAAGGCCGCAGCCATGGCAGCCGGCAGCATGCAGGCCGCAGCGATGAAAGAAGTACGCCGCGTCTTCAAATCCACCTTTGGCGAACTAACCCTGCCCCCGGAGCTGGACAAAATCAACCGCAAAATCAAATCCCTGACCAAAGAAGGGCTTGTACCCGTCATCAACCCGTTGGGGCCGGATGTCTACGGAAAGAAATCGGCAGAGAAATACATGCGCAACCTCGAGTCCATCCTGAGCAAGCAACAGGATGCCGGTGTTGAAATCCAGCCATGGCGACTCTGCCCGATGCTCAGCGTCTACGCGCCCGAGCAGGGAGCCCAGGCGCTGGCCTCCGACTTCAAAAAACTTCTTTCCCTCGCCCAGGGTGCAGGCCAGCCCTCGGCCTCCGGCAAGAAAAAGCGCCTCTACATCCGAGCCGGCAACTGCCTGACCCTTCCCATCGTCATCGAAGCACTCAAACTCTCCCTGGCACCAAAGGAATACAACACCGCCGACGTTATCCTGGAGCTGCCGGCCTACCTCTCCAGCAGTCAAAACCAGCTGGCTGAGCTGATTCGCTGGTCCAAAGCCCGCTGCGCCAAAAACGCAGCTCCCCTCAAAGTCGCCCTGCTCAAAGGTGCACGGCTGGCTGAAGAGCAGAATCTCGCCTACACCCTGGACAGCGAGGACGAACTCTGCCGCAGCAAACTCGAAACCGACACCCGCTTCAAGCAACTCATTCACCAAGCCTTCAAGGACGGCAAAGACAGCATCGTCCCGCTGGTCGGCACCCACAATTACTTCGACCTCTCCTACGCCCTGCTGGACTGGGCACGCTGCGGCCACAGCGGCCTGCCGGCCCTCATGCTCCAGGCGGGACTCGGCAACCACACAGGACGCATGCTGGCCAGGAAAGGCGCGGACGTCACCCTCTCCATCAGTGCGCTGGCCGAAGGGGGAGACTCCGAGTTTGAAGTGTTCCTGCTGACCCTGCTCAACGACCTCTCCCGGCCGGATGGCATACTGACCTCGGGCTATTCCGTCGCCCCCGACTCCATGGGCTGGGGACGCATGCGCAAGCAGTTTCTGGCCTCGATGAGCGGACGCGAAGACGCCGGCCGCACCACCCGCCAAACCGGCACCTTCCCCAGCAGCTCCCTGCACTGCATCAAAGACCGCTCACACATCGACGCTCTGTACCATGAAGCCAGGGAAGAGCATGAGCGCAAGCAGGACACACTGCCCCTCCTCGTCAATGGGAAACCCTACGACAGCCCCTTCACCTGCATTCACCGCTCACTGACCGTACCGGGGCTTGCCGAATACCGCTTCACCGTAGTCGATTACGAAGCCATTGACCTCATCATGCAGCAGGCGCTCAACGCCACCATCGCCGAGCCGCTCCCCTACGAAGAGCGCTGCCAGATGGTCCTGCGACTCGCCTCAGAACTCGAAAAACAACGCGAAAAACTCGCCGGCATCATGGCGCGTGACGCCGGTTTCACCATGCAGGACGCTGACATCGAGCTGCGCAACGCCATCGACTACTGCCGCTACTACGTCGACAACTCCGACCTCGACGGCCTGCAGGACGGCACACAAGCCACCGCGCTCGGCGTGGTCACCGTTATCCCCTCCGCTGCGCACCCTGTCGAAGAAGCCATTGGCGGCATAGCCGCAGCCTGGATCACAGGCAACGTCGTCGTCTACAAACCCTCCATGCACTCGACGCTGCTGGGCTACCGGCTGGTCGAAATGCTGCGCGGCCTCGGCTTCAGCGAACCCCGCCTCCAGTTCGTCCCCTGCATGGACAACCAGATGGCCTCCAAGCTCATGAACGACCGCAGGGTCGCCGCTTCCATCTCCTCCATCAGCGAAGAAGCCCTCGTGCGCACCGGCACCGCAGCCGGCAACCGGCGCCTGCTCTCCGCCATGGCAGGTCAAACCGTCGTCTACCTTGCCCCCCAGTGCGACTGGCGGCAAGCCGTGCGGGACATCCCGGCCGCAGCCTTTGCCCGCTCCGGACAGGATGCCTCATGCCCGCGCATCATCGCCATCCACGCATCGCTCTACGACAACCAGCATTTCATGAATGCGCTCAAGGACGCCGTCTCCACCTGCACCGCACAGCCGGGGTGGGTACCCGGCGCCCAGCTCGGCCCACTGGCGCACGCCCTCAGCCCGGAAGCCCTGCAAGCCCTCAGCGGCCAGGAACTCGAAGGCGCCTGGCTCGTACAACCGCACCCGGCCGAAATCGCCTCCCTGCTCTGGACTCCCGGGGTACGCAGTTCCGTCACCACCAAAGGCAACTTCCTCAGCAAAGCCCACGAGCTTCCCCTCCTGAGTCTCATCCGGGTGCCCGACACCGTTCAGGCCGCCAAACTGCAGAACAAACTCAGCCGTGGCCAAGCAGCCATTATCTACACACTCAACCGCGATGAGCTCGCACTCTGGCGCAAGCACATCATCGCCGGCAACATCGGCATCAACTGCTGCCCGAAAGGCCAGCCCGGTCGCATCCCCTACGGAGGATGGGGAGCCTCGAGCTGGGGCTCTGTTCCCAAAGCCGGCGGCCCCAACTTCCTGCTGGCACTGAGCAAGTGGAGTGAAACCGGCAGACCCCAGAAACGAGGCAACCAGCGCAACATGCCGTTTGCCCCTTGGGAAAGCCTCTCACCCAAGCCCAGTCCCGACGACTTCACACGACTGACAGCCGCCGCCGATTCCATCTCCTACTGGTGGGAGCAGGAGTTTGGTTGCGCCCACCTGCTTGACCCCAAACCGGGAGAAACCACCGAACTCGTCTACCGCCCCGTTCCCCTTTGCCTGAGACTCGAGAAACAAGGCTCCGACATCGACCTGAGCATCATGCTCATGGCCGCGCTGCGGGCCGGCTGCGATGTCCAGGTCAGCTGCGATGAAGCCCGCCCCTGGATGCTGCGCGTCCTGGCCCCGCTCGGCGTCATCCTGAGGGAAGAATCCCGCGGCGCCTACGAAGCCCGGTTCGCTGAGCTTGCTCTCAACGGCGTCCACGTGCGGGACATCGCCGCCACCCCGGAGACCCTCAACCTCGCGGCCGAACACCGTCTGCCCGTCTGCACCGCAGACGTCGTAGCGAACGGTCGCATTGAACTGCTGAACTGCCTGCGCGAACAAGTCATCACCCATCGCACCGCGCGCAACGGCTGTCTGAACGACGAGACAGAATAAAACTCTTTCCCTGCCGCCCCTTTGCCAATGCTCACGCGAGGGAGAGTCAAGACCTGATCGCCCACACGCAGCGCCACCTGACGCTCAAAGCCTCCGCCCCGCAACGCTGTGAGGGAAAAGAGACAGCAGGAGACACTCAAATCCAAACACCCCCATCACGCTGCCTGCGGCCCACGGGGAATCGGTAGCCATAGCCAGCACCAGGCCGCACCTTTACACACCTTACCTCCCTACCG
Organism: uncultured Akkermansia sp.; assembly: GCA_944390825.1. GTDB lineage: Bacteria > Verrucomicrobiota > Verrucomicrobiia > Verrucomicrobiales > Akkermansiaceae > Akkermansia. The sequence continues at coordinate 22,178 of CALXRG010000012.1, read as the reverse complement.
CATCCGGTAAACAACGGCAACGGGCGGCGACGCATACCGCGCCACCGCCCGTCCTTTCATCAGTGAAACCAACGCCGGAAAACTCAGTTCTTAAAACTGCCGTTGTCCTGATACTCCACTGCTTCCAACTTCGGAGCTGTGATGATTTCCATGACATCACTGCCCGGCTCCTGAGCCGCAGGCAAGGGGGTAAGCTTCCGCTCCGCGAAAACGGGGAAATCCTTCTCGGGGCTCAGGTTCCCGCCTGTTCCCAGCGAAAAGTAACCCAGCTTAGGATTCAAGCGGCAGTTGATATTCATATTCAGATTACCGTCCTTGGTAAAACGGAACGCCGTAGCCTGGTCCCACCTCTCCCCCGTCCACCGGAAAGCAGGCCCAAACGTCGCCCGGCGTTCCATGGTTTTGGACTCCACATTGCGTCGGAAATCCTCGACAAAACCGCTCCCGGCTTTCAGCCCGCGCGACAAAGCCTGAATACGCCAACAACTCAACAACTCCCACTTCTTCGTCTCCGGATTATACAGGTACCCGGAAACCTGCCGGAAATCCTCACCGTCCGGTTTCTCAACCACCAGCGTACGAATCACGTCACCCTCCTTCCATGGGAACAGACGCATCGACTTGCCTCCCGTCCCCTCACCACCGAACCGCTGCGTCACCACACCCTCGCCGCGCTGAACAAGTTTCGCGCGGTCCTCCTCCGCCGCCGCGTGAGGATTGTCCCCACTTTCCTTCGCATCCCAAACCGAGAAAATCGCAATGCGCTCACACTTACCATCAGGTCCTGGATTAAGCTCCTGCACGCCGATGTAACCACGAGAGAAACAATTTGCGGCGAAATAAGTACCGGGAGCGCTCTTCTCGACGACCATCTCCTGATAGGCCGCTGAGTGATCAATCTGCGGCAGATACCACAGATGAACGGACGTGCATTGACGTGCGGCCATATTCTCGGGAGACCAGTAATCATCTGCGACATCCGCGTCGAGGCGCGTCGCGCATACCGCGGACACGGCCAAAACCCCAGCCAGAGCAAAAGGAATAAACTTCATGACGTTGTATGGTGTTAGCATGTTGGGGAAAGCAACCTGCCCTCCCTCTCCGCGCAGTGTACCAATTTCCCCTACCCATGGCAAGCACATTTGCGCTTTCCGGAGAGATTTCCTGCAGCGCTGACGCAATCCCCGCTGGTAATCCCGCCGTCGCATGGTACCCTCAGGGTATGATGCACAAGCTCCCGGTGTTTCTGGCCAGCCTCAGCCTCCTGGTTTCCCCCACGGTCACGGCGCAATACCGTCAAGTCACACGCCCTCCGGCGCATAGCGGGATTCTTGCCGCCTTCCTTCCGGAGGACCGCATACACGCCTTCTTCTTCCGCTCCGGCACTCACGGTCTGTGCGTTCTGGACGAGGGTGTTCCCCGTCGCTTCGGCTCGCTGCGGCAAGCCGTCAATGCGAGCGGCTGCATGGCTGGAGTCAACGGCGGGTATTTCGCGGCCGACCCTCAGTCATCCCCTCTGGGGCTTGTCATCCACCGTGGCCGGCAGATTTCACCGCTTGCCACCCGCGGCTTCACCGTGTCCGGCGTACTCTACGATACGGGGAACGGCATTTTTTTAGAGCGCAGCAGAAATCTCACGCACGCACCCAAACACATGCAGGAAGCCATTCAGGGAGGCCCCTTTCTCATCGAGAAAGGAAACATCGTCAAAGGACTCAACAACACCCGCCGCGCCTCCCGTACCTTTGTAGCGACAGACGGCCGGGGACAATGGTGTATAGGCGTATGCAGCAGCATGACCCTCCACGAGCTGGCCTGCTGGCTCCGGCAGGGCGCTCTCGCCCCCTTCCGCATCAGCACCGCCCTGAACCTGGATGGAGGCAGTTCCTCCGCCTTTCTGGATACTGGCAGCGGAGTTTCACTCCCAGCCAGCAAACCCGTACGCAACTACGTCGGCATCAAACAGCGCACGAGAACGCCGGAGCACCGCGCAGCGAACAACTAGCGCAGCCAACGGGGGAACAGCCAGCGCGGGCGGACCCCCAGCCTCGCTCATCAATCACCCGGTACAGCAATCACCCTGCTTGTCAATCACCACGGTCTGCTGCTGTCTGCGGCACTCAGCAACGCGCTCACTCAGTCAGATGAGGTACTGGCAGGAGGAGCTGAAGTTGGCTTTACAGCTGGTGTCTTGTCACCTGTAGAGGGCTGTTGAGCCGCGCCCGCCTCGAGTCCATCCAGGAACTTCTTCTCATCACGCACCAAGAACACAGGTGCCTTTTCCCCCACCAGGAGAACCAGCTCGTTGAGATCGCGCTGATTCATGAGAATCACCTGCCCTCTCATCTGCTTATCACCCGTGATCAGCAGGCCATTTTCCAGCAGGAGAGCCCGATCCGACGAAGCAGAAGCTCCAGCACGTACCCGACTTCCCCCTTGGTACACCTCACGGGATTTGACACAGGTGTCTGTATTCCCGCCGCGCAAAGGCACCCCATCCAGCGCCTCGATGCGGTAGGTTGCCACGAGGCTGTCTTCATCCCATACGCAAAGCTCCTTGGAAGGCAGATGAATCTCGAGATGCTGCTTCATGGGAACAACCGCCAGCTTCTGGCCCACCTTCAGGTTGGAGGGCTCCACGATGCCATTGAGCAGCATCACCAAGTCCTGCGGACACGCGCTGTTGCGGGCCACCCTGGGCATGGTATCACCACGTCTGACTGTGTAAATCGTGATGCCGGGGTGATTGCGGGTCAGATACCTGGGCACATTGACATGAGCAGTCAGAAGCCTGGCCTCCTGACCTGTCACCCCCTTGGCGCGCCAGTACGGCCGCAGGAGGTAAATGGCTTCACTCCCCTTGCCTTCAGCCATGAGCATACGCGCCTGCTGCAACTCCGCCGGACGCCTTGGCCACAGGGAATAATTCTCTGCCCCGGCCCGTCCGTCCAGCAACAGACTACAAAAGACCGCGGCGCTTAAAATCGAACACGTTGATTTCATGAGACTTCTGAATCATTTCCAGCATAAACCTCAGCAGCGACACCTCCCAATCATCATCCACCCCGGCAATCACAGCGCGTAAGGGATCGCCAGAATGCAGAGCTTCGCTCACCACCCTGTCCTCCACCACCCGCACCGGCTCATGCACCAACTCTTCCTCCACACTGCTGCGCACAAACTGAAAACCATAATTGAGCAAGGGCTGCAACTTGGCACCATGCTGAGCCAACCACTCGAAAATACGCGCGACATCCTTTCGGAACCCCTCCGTCTCAATGGAACGCAAATCCGCCGGCCGGAGGATGCGCGGGCGGTGAGCCTCCACAAACCCGGTCCGCACCCGGCAGCAGCCCACCGTATCCATGAGCTCTGAGACCAGAGAAAAGCGGAACCTCGTATCACCGAACGTATCGATACGCCGGTCAGGCACATACAGCACACGCGTCTGCTGCATAGCATACGCGATGCGATTGTCATCCAAGTGTCCGCTGCTCATCGCGCCAATAAACACAAAGGGCGGCCCCACCTTCTGCCAGGAGGACCGCCCATTGGGAAAGACTCAGCCGATTAGGCCTTGCTCTTGTTGATGAACTCAATGACGTCGCTGACGGACTTGAGACCCTCTGCGGCATCCTCCGGCACCTCGATGGAGAACTTCTCCTCGAAAGCCATGATGAGCTCAACGATGTCAAGAGAGTCAGCACCAAGATCCTCAATGAACTTAGCGTCGAGAGTTACTTTATCTGCTTCAACGCCGAGTTGCTCGACGATGATGTCTTTTACCTGGGATTCGATGTTGTCGGACATAAGATGTATGACTGAGTTTTAAGGTACCGGTATTCTACCTTAGCTTGCGGTTTCATGCAACCCAAATTTGCCGGCATAGCGAAAAAACTTATGTCAGGCGAGGTTAGCCGCCAGCGCTATTCCGCGAAAAGTCAGCAGGGGATCCACCGCATTGATTTCCTCCAACTGGGAGGCAAGCAGCACGGCATCGCCTCCCGTCGCGATCACATACGGTTTATCACCGAGCTCCGCCTCAATGGACGACAGGATCTCGCGAATCAGCCCGCGGTACCCATAAACGGTACCGGCACGCAGAGCCTCGGACGTATTGCGCCCGATCGCGTGCTGGGGCTCCTCAGGCTCAATAGCCGGCAGCTGCGCGGTATTGCGTGAGAGGTACTGCGTCATACCGGCCAGTCCGGGAGCAATCACACCCCCGATAAAACGGGGCAAGGGATCCCCGGCCACGACAACATCAAATGTCACCGCCGTCCCCAGATCCACGGCCACGCACGGCAGGGGGCACAGAGCAGCGGCAGCCATCGCATTGGCGATGCGATCAGCACCGAGCGTGGCGACTCCTTCATAGTCGAGCTGAATATTCAGCTTGGAATGACGATTAAGCAAGCGGACCGGGCAAGCCACGCCATCCTCGAGAGCAGCCACCCGATTCGGGACCACCGAACAGATCTCCGCACGGTCGTAGCGCCAACCGCGCAGGAGGCGGGCCACCGCCACGGGGGTAATCGACGCCGTAGGCAGCACACGCTGGCAGGGCTGCAACTGTCCATTGATCTGCAACACGAACTTCGTGCGCGTGTTTGAGTTGTCCACCAGGAGGACGCGTTCGTTTTTATTCTGGCTCATGTGAAGAATCGCCTTTCAATCAAATCCGCAATACGCGGCGCGCCTTGCGATCGACTGGATGCGGCCATCATCCGCCGGATCTCGTGCCAGCAGCGCCACCCATTCATCATCATCCCACGGATGGCAGCCAGCAGCGCACACGTATTTTCGGCGTAGAACCCGCAACGATCATGCAACACCAATTGCAGATTACCCTGCTCCTGACCAGGAAGCGAATAGTTGACAATCATCGGCAAACCGGCGGCATATGCCTCGAACACAGTCGCAGCTCCAGCCTTGCCCACATAGATATGGTGCTGAGCAAACAGTGACGGCATATCCCGGCTAAACGCTTCGATGGAGACCCTCCGACGCCCAACCTCCTGAGCCATCGCACCCCGCAATTCATCGGCCCTCTCCCCCCCCAACAGAGTAACATGCATACCTGGGAACTCCGACAAGAGAGCTCTAACCTCCCGGCACACGCTGCGTGTGTCCTTATACGCGGCGTACAAAAGTCTCACACTCGCCCCACCGACATCGCGAGGCACCATTGCCACCCGGTGGAACGCGCTCCGCACGGGAAAACCCGTGCACGCAACCTGGTCATCAGTGAGAGCGTAGCGCTCGCGTACCATTGCTTCAGAAAGCTCATCGGTCACACAGACCAGCGGGGCATGAGTTTTCATCCACGGCCGGCTGATTTCGATTGCATCGGTCACCACCACGGCGTAGGGCACACATACCCGGGCACTGTCGGTGAGAGCATCCAGCATATACGCAAAAAGCGGGTAAGTACACAGCACTGCATCCGGATTCTCCCGGCGGAGCAACTCCTCCACATAAGCCGTACACCGGCGCAACAGCATACCCTCCACCTGACGCCGCCAATCAGCGGTATCTGTCAGCGCATACGTCACCCCCCACAGCCAGGGAGCCTTGCGAACACAAAAATGATAGTAACGCTGCGTCAGACGGAACAAGCGCGGGTACGTCTCGGCACAGGGATCGTGCATCGTCGTCGTCCATCCTCGGGTCTCCAGCTCCTCAGCCAAAGCCCGGGCAGCCGAGTGGTGACCCTGACCATACCCGACACTCAACAGCAGTGCTTTCCGTCTTCCCTGTGGCACCGTCTTTCCTGTGGCATTTATCCTAAACAAAGAACCCTGACCGTACAGTCAGGGTCCCTCTTCGCTTGAAGGAAAAACTAGGGACCGATAGATCCTGGGCGTCCTTCCAGAACGCCTCGCTTCTGCACATAAATCTTATCATCCGGCTGAAGCTTCAGATCGCGATCCCGCGCACTGAAATAATCATAAGTACGGGTGATGTTTTTACGGGTTACCTGGATGCGGCGCGAGCCGAAATCCGTAATATCGCCACACTCAAGCAGAGCCTCAATCAGAGTCATACCCTTGCGGTAACGCAGATTGCGCTTACTGCCGACATACCCCGTCACCATGACATAACGCGTCATCGCCTCGACAGCCTCCTCCTTGCTGGCCACGGCGGCCTGAACGATAGGTTGGCTGTATATTTTCTGGCTGACGTACTGACTCTGCACCATCTCCTCTACCTGGCGCGACGTCTTACCGGCCACGTAGAGACGCTTTTCCAAGTAGGGGAGTGCGATTGTGCCATCCGACTGGCTCACCGGGTACTCGCCATTGACATTACCCACATCCTCGGCCGGAATGTTTTTCAGCGTAATCGTCACGACCCCACCCTTAACGGCACGGGCCTCCGTGACATCCTGTGCAACTGCCTCATGCAACGCAGATGCAGCAGTCACTAAAGCGACTAACAGGGCAACTGTAACCTTTCTCATTTGCTTCAGCATATTTCTGGATTTTGCTCTTAGTACATCTTAGTACAATTCTTCATCACCATGGTGAGCCGAGTGCTGGCTTCCGGCCGCATTCTCTGTTGCCTTCCCGTTGGAAGCAACTTGCTTCCGCGCACCTGCGCGACCTGCGCCCGATGCCGTCGAAGAGTTGCCTTTCCCCTTCGTGTCATCCTGATAGTAAGAATAATACGTCGTATAATACTGATACTGTGTATCACCGCTGATATCGACATTATTCATGACCAATCCAATCAGGCGGCCACCAGCGCCTTCTATCACGCTCTTTGCGCGCAACAAAGCCTTCAAGGGCATGCGCCGCGGCTGCAGCACCATCAGCGTCGCGTCGCCCTTGCTCACCAGCAGAGACGCATCACTGACGCCCAAGACAGGAGGCGAGTCCACGAGCACGATGTCGAAGCGTCGACGTGCCTCTTCCAACAAACGGTCCATCCGGTACGATGAAGAAATCAGGCCGGAAGGATCTGCTGGCGTCGCACCGGCCGGCAGCAGGTAAAGATTGGGTACCTCGGAGCGGAAGACGACATCTTTCAGCTCCACATCATCATGACTCAAGTAGTCAGAAAGACCGCGCGAGCTCTGCATCTCAGCATAGCGCGCCAAGCGGGGGCGGCGCATATCGCCGTCTATCATCAGGGTGCTGTAGCCGGAGGTTGCGCAAACGTAGGCCAGATTGCTCACAGTTGTCGACTTACCCTCACCGGCGTTCGATGACGTCACAACGAACACGGAAGCATTAAGCAGTGTGCGCTTGAGTTCAATATTCGTACGCAAAATCCGGTAAGCCTCTGCATCCGGGCTGTTTCCCTGCTGCAGCATCAGCAGTCCCACATCCCGGGGGATGACACCCAATACGGGAAGCCCCAGGTGCTGCTCCGCATCCTCCAGCGTCTTGACCGAAGTATCAAAATACTGGAAAATAAGAGCCGCCAGAATTCCAGCCACCAGGCCGGCAACTGCGCCGATGGCAAGATTGAGCTTATAATTCGGCTTACTCGGGACGACCGGCAACGTCGCGTTGTTATAAATCTCAATAGAGAGCCGCGGAGCGCTCATGCGCATCTTGTCAGCTATCAAATCGCTCTCCAGGCGATCATAACGGGCTTTTTCCTGAGTGTACTCCTGGAGAGCCTGCTGCACCTTCTGATCTTCCTCCGTCTTGGCGCGCAGAGCCCCCTCAGCGTTTTTCAAACGCAGGTTCACATCGTCGAGCTCCTTCTTTTTCACGTCTAGCTGGTCAATCATTGCATCGCGCATGCCCACCAGCTCGGCGAAAAGATCCTTCTGCGTGCTCTCATGCTGTTGATCGAGCATCAGCACCTTGGGATGGCGCTCACCGTAACCGCTGAGCAACAGCTGATCCCGGGTGTCCTTTTCCTCGTTATATTTATCGTTCAGGCTTCTCACCTTAGCAGAGCAATATGACTCTGCCGTAAGCAGACCCGTGCGGGTCACGTAGCTCAGCAAGTCTGCATCGCGAAGATCGTGGAGCTTCTCGATATGCACCTGCATCTGCGCGATCTCAGACTCCAGCGCGAGCATATTGGTATGAAGCTGGTCATATGTCTTCTCCTCTGCACCCGCAGAACTGGGAGTGGCACTTCCTCCCTGATTAATATTCAGGGAAATATACTTACCCTCCCTGATGTAGGCACGCACAGCATCCTTCTTATCCTGAAGCGTCTTGCTGAGCTTTTTGAGCATGTTTTCGCGCTCGGAAATGGCAATTCCAATCTGCTGATTCTCCTTCTCCTCACGCATCTCCCGATACGACTCCGGCACCGAAGCACAGATCTGCTGGGCGACACGCGGATCGGAATGCTGCACAATCACGTCGATGATATTCGTATCAATGCGAGGCTTCACCGAAATCATTCCCCGCAGCATATTCACAGCAGTCAGCTCATCAACTCCCCACTCCTCAGGAAGCTTTAAATTTTGCGCTACCACCCTAAGATTCTTCTCCGACACCAGGACATCATACTGAGTCTCCCTCCAGGCGACGCCACCCTCGGCCACCTGGATAGGATTATTGTCCCCTTCTGCCGTAAAGCGGATCAGATCTCCGGGGGGCTTAATTTCAAAGCTAGCCGTGCTAATATACTGAGGAGTCATCGTCCGAGTCACCACAATACTAGTTGCGAATATGACGATGAACACCGTGAGAATCAACTTATAGCGACTTCTCAGAATTTTGAGGTAATCCTGGGCGTGCAGCATGCTTTCCCTGCTGCCGCCTTCTGTGCCTGTGCCTGCCATGTCTACTATATTGAAATGGGGTGGGTCCAAGCTGTTAACAGTTGGATCCACCCCTAAACGTTCAGCTTATATCATCAGAAGCTGTAGGTAAGACCACTTTGGATGATGTTACGGGTATAATCGCCCGCGGCCTTATTACCCTGAGTGTACTTGTACGAGGCGCTCCAAGCCAAACTCTTTGTCACGGCGTACGAGAAACCGACATTGACAGAGTAGGTACGCTGATCGGAACTGGCAAGGCCATTGGTTCCCTTCGAGTAGTCGCAGAACATGAGGTCAGCGCCACCGAAGACAGACACCTGAGGCGTAATGTGGTAAGTGATGGTGAGGCCTCCGCGCCACGTGGCGTTGGAGAGGTAGTTGTAATTCTCGCCCAGGTAAGTATTGACGTTCTCGTTATCGAGTGAGACGTAAAGACTCATATTGAGCACATCGGTAAGCCTGCGGTTATAACCGAAACGCACATTCGGGTACACATTGCACTCGCCATCGATGAACTTCAGCTGAGCATTGACACCGGCACTAACACTGGATACAGCATCAATCGAGTGAGCTACACTCAAGCCAGCATAGACGTTGTTGGCATCGTAACCATGCTCACGGCCATCATAACGCCAGGAAAGATTACCGCTGAACGATGTGCGCTCCGTGTACTTGTAAGACAACCCTGTCCGGGCACCGACATAGAATCGGTCGTCAATCCTATAAGCCTTTTCAGTGTAGTAATAGCCATCAGTGCTGGCACCAATGTTCCAGCTCCAACGGGCATCCATCGGCTGAGAATAATCCATATTCAGCCCCCACGTGAAGACATCACCTTGGGCTCGGGCACTTGAAATGCCGCTGGCATAATTCGGCTCGGCACGGTAACCGATGTTTCCACTCATATTCAGGACTGAGCCTGACCCCATATGGTGGGAAAGACTACCCGTCAGATTGATGTCCGAAAACAGCTTCTGATCAGTACCGTATGCATCCTTGAAATAGTACGTGCCACCGATATTGGCATTGTATGCCGCCTTAGTCACCGACTCATACTCAGCGTAAGTAGCTCGCACGCCAAAGCTCGTATAAGCACTACCCTTGCCATCGTGCCAGGAGTTCGTGTTGGAATCCCAGCCGGCATTGATGTAGGCGGCGTACTGGACAGCATGGGAAACAGGCAGGCCAATGGGCGGCGCCGTATCATACAGGGATGCAGCCTGAGTCACAGGCAGCAGGAGTCCACCCGCCAGCAAAGTAGTGTAAGCATATGATTTCATGGCATCAATCTGTCAGAATTAGTAGGAAGCGGATGTATCATCCGGGACAGGGAGAACAGGCGTAGGCGTAATCGCAGGCTCGTTTGGCTGCTGAGTCACCACCTGACTCAGGACACCCGCATTACTGAACACAACACTGACGACACGCGTAGTCAAATCACTGCTGGTGCCCGTCATCGAGACAGGAAGGACCTCGTTATTCATCTGTGCCTGAACCGCTTTGGCAAAGTTCTGCGCCACCTCAGGCACCGCAGCCAACACAGCCTGCACAGCCGTATTCAGCTCGACAGAAGAGCTTGTAGCCGACCGCGCATCAAACACAATCTTCAGGTACAGGTCCGAACCCTCGGGGTTGGCCTTGGCAGCCTCATACACGGCCTTACTCAGGTCGCTCATGGAAACCGAGGGATCGCTAGCAAGCTTGCTAATCTCCGCGGCCTTCTCTTCTACTGCGGTATCGGCGAAAGACGTCGAGAGACACCCCGCCGCAACCAACAAGCTCATCAGCACCGTTTTGTTCATGGTAATATCGTGGTAAGATGGTTAAGAGCGGGTAGCGGGAATCGAACCCGCATAATCAGCTTGGAAGGCTGGAGCTTTACCATTAAGCTATACCCGCGTGCTCCGAGAGCATCATAGCAAAAAGTGTGCACTTGGCAAGAAAAAACTTACCCCTTGCCCTTTTTTTCTTTTTTTCTTGACGAAACGCACCGTCCATTGTAAAATACCGCCGTTCCTTGCGGGCGTCGTTCAATGGTAGGACGCGTGCTTCCCAAGCATGAGACACGGGTTCGATTCCCGTCGCCCGTACGCAAAGCGTAGAGTAAGGCGCCGCCGGTTTCACAACCGACGGCGCCTTGCCTTTACAGCCAATCCGATACGCAAGCGAGCGCAGCAGCCAAACGCCGCCGGCAGCGCTGCCAACGGCTCTACTTGCTGACGTTAAAGCGGAACTCGATCACGTCTCCGTCCTTGACGACGTAATCCTTACCCTCGATGCGCAGCTTCGCCTGCTCCTTCGCCTTGGCAAGCGAGCCGCAGGCGACCAGATCCTCGTACGAGACAACCTGAGCCGCAATGAAACCACGCTCAAAGTCAGTATGAATGACGCCGGCAGCCTGGGGTGCCTTCGCTCCCGCCGGGATCGTCCATGCTTTCGTCTCCTTCACACCGGTGGTGATATACGTGCGCAGTCCCAGCAGGTGGTACACCGCCTTGATCAGCTCGCTGACGCCGGAATCCTCTGCCCCGAGGTCACGCAGAAACTCGCGGGCTTCCTCCGGATCGAGCTCGCAAAGTTCTTCCTCAATACGGGCGGAGATAACCACAGCCTCGGCGTGATGATGCTCCGCCACGTACTTGCGCACCGCTGACACATAGGGATGAGCATCCGGGTTCGCGACGGCCTCCGCCAGCTCATCCTCGCTCACATTGCAGGCGAAGATGCTCTTCTTGTTGGACAGCAGGAAAAAACTCTTGAGCAGCTTGCGTTCCTCATCGTTCAGTTCCAGCGTAATCGCGGGCCTGCCGGCATCCAGATGCGGGATCAGTTTCTCGATCAGCGCGATTTCTTCCTTAGCCTCCCGGTCCCCGCCCCTGGCCTTTTTGATACGGCTTTCCTTGCGTTTCTCCATCGCGGCCAGATCCGCAAGAATCAGCTCGTCGTTGATAATCTCTATATCACGCACGGGATCGACGGAGCCCAGTTCATGGATGATGTCGTCATTCTCAAAACAGCGCACCACCTGAACGATCGCGTCTGTCTCACGGATATTGGACAAGAACTTATTACCAAGCCCGGCACCCTCAGCCGCGCCCTTGACCAGTCCGGCAATATCCACAAACTCAATCGCGGCCGGTACGATGCGTTCACTCTTGCTCATCTCCGCCAGCACCGCCAGGCGCGGATCCGGCACCTCGACCATCCCCACATTCGGATCAATCGTGCAGAACGGATAATTGGCGGCCTCCGCCTTGCGGGAGCGCGTCACAGCATTAAAAAGAGTGGATTTGCCCACATTCGGAAGTCCGACGATACCAGCTTGTAACATAACGCCGCGCATTATACACAAAAGCAACCTCCCCGTGAAGCCTAAAGTGCCCATCCACGCCCTCCCCCGAACCACCTCATCGAAAGCTGCGACAGGAAACGCATCCCTCCAAGCTCCATCCATCCCCCCGGTTCTCACGCCGTCCCACCCTGACGCATCCGCCGGAAGCGACCTCCAAGGCCGCCTTTATCCTTGCAAACACAGCCCAAACTGCTACAATAGCCCCAGCATGAAAATAGCCGTCATCGGAAAAGGTGGCCGCGAGCAGGCGCTCGTGGAGACATTGGCTGCAAGCCCTTGCAAGCCTGAGCTTTACACATACCCCGGCAGCGATGCCATCCGGCAAACCGCCCAAGCCATCCCCACCGGCAGCTTTGATGAGCTGATCAGCTGGATGGTGGACCACCACATCGACCTCTGCGTCGCCGGCGAAGAAAGCTACTTGGTCAAAGAAGACGGCCTGGCTAACCGCTGCGCGCGCGCGGGCATCCCCTGCTGGGGCCCCACCAAGGAAAGCGCCCAGCTCGAAGCAAGCAAGGAATTCGCGAAAGACTTCCTCGTTCGCCATGGCATCCCCACCGGCAAAGCGACCGCCGTCGCCGGCTACGAAGAAGCACTCGCAGCCATTGGCGGCAACTACCCGACCGTCCTCAAGTTCGACGGTTTAGCCGCAGGCAAGGGAGTAGCCGTCTGCGGGACCGCGGCCGATGCCGAGGCTTTTCTCAACGAGGTCTTCATCCAGAAGCGCTTTGGCGAAGGCCGTCTCCTGGTGGAGGAATATCTGACAGGCCCGGAGATTTCCATCTTCGGTGCCATCTGCGACGATCACTACCTCATCCTCTGCCCCGCACGTGACTACAAACGCCTCCGGGACGGCGATGAAGGCCCCAACACCGGGGGCATGGGTGCAGTCGCTTCCCGGCAGCTTGCGTCCCCGGAACTGCTCAAAACCATCGAGGACACCATTGTTGCTCCCACCGTCCGGGGCCTTCAGGCTGATGGTCTGCCCTACCGCGGATTCCTCTACTTTGGTCTGATGCTCACCCCGGACGGTCCGAAAGTCATCGAGTACAACTGCCGTTTCGGCGACCCGGAATGCGAAGCCGTCATGCCGCTGCTGCGCGGCGATCTTGCCTCCTTCTGCCTGCGGGGTGCGCGGGGTGACTTCGCGCCGGAGCTCATCAGCTTCGACGGGGGATGGAGCGTCTGCTGCATTCTGGCCTCCGCTGGCTACCCCGCCTCCTCCCACTCGGGAGATCTCATCACCGGACTGGAACAATGCGGGGCCCGCGTCTTCCACTGCGGCACCCGGAAGACGGACGCCGGCTGGGTGACCAACGGCGGGCGGGTGCTGGCCATCGTCGCAGGAGGCGCCACACTGGATGAAGCCCGTACCCGAGCCCATACCGAAGCCGCCAAGGTCGACTTCGACGGGTCTCAGCGCCGCTCCGACATCGCCTACAAAAACATGTAACTGATCATCACCCGCAACCTGCGATCCTTACTCCCCTCCCCCCTTCCCCACCATGAACCTCACCGAAGAAGCCTCCGAATTCCTGACCCAAATCCTCGATACCCCGGCACCCACCGGGTTGGAGATGGACGCCCAGCGCCTCTGGGCCGCCTACATCGCCCCCTTCACCGACGAGCAGCACTGCGACGCCTACGGCTCCACCTGGGCCGTGCTCCACGCTGCCGAGCCCGGAGCACCCACCCTGATGCTGGATGCCCATGCCGACGAAATCGGCTTTTCCATCCGCCACATTGAGGACAACGGTTTCGTGCGCGTCGAGCGTCTCGGCGGTTCCGATGTCGCCATTGCCCGCGGTCGCCGCATCCGCTTCCAAGGCACGGACGGCGAGGTCATCGGCATCACCGGCAACACGGCCATCCATATCCGGGAGGACAGCGACAAAGCCCCCAAACTCTGGGATCTGTACGTCGACTTCGGCTGCGACTCCCGCCAGGAGGTGGAGTCGCTCGGACTGCGCGTGGGTGACCGGGGCGTCTACTGCGATGGTCCGCTCATGCTCAACGGCGGCAAACGCCTCGTCTGCCGGGCTCTCGATGACCGTCTTTGCGGGTTCATCACAGCCGAAGTGGCGAGAGCTCTCAGCGAGCGCGGCATCAGACCCGCCTGGAACATCGTCTTTGCCAACACCGTCCAGGAGGAAGTGGGCTGCATCGGTGCAGCCATGCTCACCTACCGCATCCGCCCCCAAGCGGCAATCTGCCTGGATGTGACACACGCCACCGATTCCCCGGGGCTCGACAAAGGCCGCTACGGCGATGTACGCCTCGGCAAAGGCGGTTGCCTCTGCATTGGTCCAGCCTGTCACCCCAATCTCAACGCCCGACTCGAGCTTGCCGCTCTGGAGAACGGCATCCCCATGCAGCGGGAGACCTCCGGCCGCACCACCGGCACCAACACCGACCAGATCTTCCGCTCCCGCGCGGGCGTACCGGCCACCAACCTCTCCCTGCCCCTGCGCTACATGCACAGCCCGGTAGAAACGGCTGACCTGGATGACGTCCAGGCCTGCATTGAGCTGCTGGTGGCTTTCATCCGCTCGCTTTCCCCGGAGGATGACTTTGGCCACAAGCTCTGATTCCCCCGGCAGCGCACCCCGGACTGCCTGGCCTTGCCATTGACAGCGCCGTATTTATCTGATAGAGTGCAGCACAACCGTTCATCTCTGAAATAGCCACCATGGAGCAGGCTTCACTGACAAAAGATCTCGCCGGCAACGCCCCGCCGAGCCCGACTATTCCCGCAGGGGATGCCCCCGCGGCACTCCCCGGTGATGCCGACGTGGGAGAATCAGCTGAGGAGGCATGTTTCCCGGATGCGTCCGGCTCCCTCTCATCGATTTTGGCCAGCATGGGAGACGACGGGGATACACGGGAGGACGCCGTGCAGCCCCCAGCTCAGGCGCCTTCCGACAAGCACCGGCGGAAAGTTCCCGATCCATTGCAGGAAGGGGACAATCCTTACCCGGAAATCATGCTGATGCCTTTGCCGCGACAGGATGCGCTGCGGATTAAGTGGGGGCTTGGCAACGGCTTGCCAAACGTAGCAACGCTATCGGAGGAGGAGCAGCGCAGGCTGGCGGTAGGAGGAGCCCCGGACAGGAAGAGCGGCAGCCTGCGGCTTTACGGGATGCTACCCTCGGGCGCTCCCTGGGAAGCAAGACTCTCCATTAGCGAGCTTGAAGCCTCGCCGACCGGCGCGATCATCGGCCGGGATCCGAGCGAGTGCACCATTGTCATCTCGGAGGACAGTGTATCGCGCCGGCACGCTTTGCTGCAGATGACAAACGAGGGATTAGCTATTTCCGATCTTGGTTCACGCAACGGCACGACTGTTGACGACCACGCCCTTACCCGCTATGACCGCCAGTACCCTCTGACGGATGGGAGCACGATCAATCTGGGTGAAGTTGCCATCCGGGTCGAGCTCCTCGTGTGACTGAATCAGCTTTCTCTGCCACTCCCACACACTGGCACGAGAAACGCAATGCCTCCATCAGCTGTCGCTGCATCAACTTGAGGCGGTGTCACTGGGAGTCGTGCACACGAGCCCCCGCCGGCATCCTGTACACACGCGAAGGCGCAAAACAAGCCTTGGAGTTTTTCAAACACTACAGCGCCTCATTCGATTACCACCTGGTGCGCAGTTGTCTTGATAAAGGCGTGCCGATCTGCGGCGTCTACCCCAACATCATGGGGATTACCAATTCTTCTTCCGGCCAAAGCACCATCGATACGTCCGAGGTCCCGCGAGTCCGTTTCTCAGAAGACGGCCGCGAAAGTCTTACCCAACTTCTTCGCAGACGTTTGGCTACATGGCACTACTCGATAGGCAAACTCCGCATGCGCCGACTGCTCAGGAAGGTCATTCGCATCGGGGAGTGATACCCGCTGCTCCACGTCAACCATAAAAACGGAGAGGTGTATCACCTCTCCGTTTTTGGTAAACGCCATCCCGGCTCCTGTGACACCGGGAAACGGCTAAGAAAAGATTCCGGCTGGCCGGGGCTTCAATGACGCGGCTTAACCACCGCGATTTTGCCGGAGCGGGAAATCATGTCCACGTCGTAATCCTCCATGAGGTTAAGGAAACGTGCCAGCCGGAACTCACCGCCGGAAATCTCAATGGTCAGATTCTCGCGGGTGGCATCCAGCACCTTAGCCCCAAAGATATTGCAAAGCTCGAGGATCTCCTGCTTTTTGTCGCCGAAGCGCACACGCAGCAGCACAATCTCGCGGTAGACCGTGGGCACGGAGCGGAAGTCGGTCACCTCGACCACGTTCACTAGCTTGCTGAGCTGCTTGATCACCTGGTCGAGCTTTTCGCGATGCTCATTCACGTCGATGGACATGCGGGAGAAACGGGGATCCTCGCACGGAGCGACGTTGAGAGAATGGATATTATACCCACGGCCTGAGAAAAGGCCAGCCACGCGAGAAAGCACGCCAAACTTGTTTTCCACTAAGACGGAAAGCGTATGCGTATGTTCACTGTTCGGCAGGATGTTTTCCATGGCGGGAAGCATCTTACCCGATTTAGGGCAGCGCGTCAAGCCGTATGTTGACACAGGATGAAGCTCCTGCGAACATTTTTCATAACATGTGACACAATAACTTTGTCACGATATTGAACAGCAAATCCGTTTGTCACGTCAGTAAGACTGGATGAAAGCTTGATTCCAGCCGCCAACGTGCTAGAGTAAGCAACGACAAACGACCATGAACACACAGGAACTCAATGAGCAAATCGCCCGGAAATCCGCCTGGGTCAACGCCGTCAAACAGGAAATGGCCAAGGTAGTGATCGGCCAGCAGGAACTGATCAACCGCCTGCTGCTGAGCCTGCTTTGCAAAGGCCACGTCCTGCTGGAAGGTGTGCCAGGCCTCGCCAAAACCCTTTCGGTCAAAGCCCTGGCAGGCACACTGCACGCAGCCTTCTCGCGCATCCAGTTCACGCCGGATCTGCTGCCGGCCGACCTGTTGGGCACCATGATTTATAACCCCGAGACACGCCAGTTCAGCGCCAAAAAAGGCCCGGTGTTTGCCAACCTGATCCTGGCGGATGAAATCAACCGTGCCCCGGCCAAAGTGCAAAGCGCACTGCTGGAAGCCATGCAGGAGAGGCAGGTCACGCTCGGCGAAACCAGCTATGCACTGCCAAATCCCTTCCTGGTGCTGGCCACACAGAACCCCATCGAGCAGGAAGGCACCTACCAGCTGCCCGAGGCCCAGCTCGACCGTTTCCTCTTCAAAGTTCTGGTTGATTATCCCTCCCGCGAGGAAGAGCTCAAGGTTCTTACCCTCATGAGCAGCACAGCAGCAGCCCCCCGTACAGCCCCCGTCGTGAGCGTCCAGGAAATCGAAGAATCGCGCCAGCTCATGGATATGATCTTCATCGATCCTGCGGTAGAGGGCTACATCGTCGATCTGGTACGCACCACCCGCGCACCGGAGCGCGTCGACCACAGCCTCGAAGGCATGGTACGGGCCGGCGCCTCACCCCGCGCCACCATCAACATCGCCCTTGCGGCCAAAGCCCTGGCCTTCACCCGCGGGCGGGCCTATGTCACCCCGCAGGACATCAAGGACCTCGCGCACGACATCCTGCGCCACCGCATCCTGCTCTCCTACGAAGCAGAAGCCGCCAGCGTCACCAGCGACATGGTCATCGACCGCATCCTCTCCAAAGTCCCCGTCCCGTAAGCCCCCCAGGCACCCGGCGGGGACAGGAAGCCCGGCACCTCACCCGGGGAAAAGCCGCCACGCCTGTCCCAGCCACGGGATCACCTCCCCCCTCGGGCCCGACAACACACACCGCCACGCATCATGGACAAAACACAGGAAATCATGCAAAAAGTGCGCCGCATCGAAATGCAAGCGCGCAAACTCGCCACGGCGACCTTTGCCGGACAGTACCGCTCCAGCTTCCGGGGCCAGGGGCTGGACTTTGATGATTTCCGCGAATATGCCCCCGGGGACGAACCCCGCTTCATCGACTGGAAGGTCACCGCACGCACCGGCACACCCTACGTCCGCCGCTTCCACGAAGAACGCGAACAGGTTCTGCTGCTCGCCGTAGATGCCAGCGGCTCCATGGGCTACGCGTCCGCCGGCGTCCCCGACACCAAACTCGAATATGCCGCCCGCATCGCTGCAGTTCTGGCCTACAGTGGCGCACAAAACGGCGACAAAGTCGGTCTGCTGCTCTTCGGACGCCAGCCACACTTCTACCTGCCCCCGGCCAAAGGCATGAAACAGTGCCTGCGCATCGTCCGGGAAATCCTCTCCACCCCCCCGGAGGGGAAAGACGACACCATCGAAGCCGTCGCCAACGAGATCCTCATCACCCAGCGCAAAAGCGCCATGACCTTCCTCATCAGCGACTTCCTGGAGCAACCGGACAAAAAAGCCATCGGCAAACTCAACTTCCGCCACGAACTCATCCCCGTACGCGTCCAGGACCCCGCCGAACTCTCCCTGCCGGAAGCCGGACGCGCCTACCTGCGCGACCCCGAAACCGGCGAACTCTACGAAGCCAAACTCACCGGCGGACTTCGCGCTGCCCATGCCACAGCCATGAAACAGCACCGTGAGCTATGGGACAAAGTCTTCGTCCAACTCGGCATCGACGCCCTGGACCTCCAAACCACCGCCGACTTCATCCCTGCCCTGCGGCAGCTTTTTGCCCGCCGCAGCCGCCTCTTTGCCCGCTGAGCCCCGCCATGTTTGAATCCGCGCCCAACATACTCGAATCCATCCCACAACTGGAGGACAACATCCCCGCCAGCACCTTCCACGCCGCAGAGTACGGCTGGCTGGTCGCCCTTGCGGCCGGCATCCTGCTGCTTCTCATCATAGGGCTGCTCATACTGCGCAGACTGCGCCGCAAAGCCCCCCAGCCGCCCCCCACCGCCGAGGAAATCGCGCTCCGTGCCCTTGACCACCTCGACAGCACAACCCTCTCGCCGAAAGCCTTCAGCCTGCAACTCTCCCTGATCGTGCGCGAATTCCTCACCGGCGAAACCCAGGATCCCGCGCTCTTCGAAACCCACGAGGAATTCAGCCGCCGCATGGACGCCCTCTCCGGCATCCCCGCAGACTGCCGCAACGACGCGACACAACTCCTGGACGAACTGGCCCGGCTCAAATACACCGCCGGCATCGCGCATGCATCCATGCCCCTGCGACCCATGACCGACCGCGCCCGCTCCCTGATATCGCGCATCGCCGAAGCGCAGCGGCAAGCCCAAGCCGCCGCAGCCGAGTTTGCCAAACTCAAACAATAACCATGTACCCCCTCCTTCCACAGATTCTGGCGGCAGCAGATGCAACCCCCGAACCCACACGCGAGTTTGGTTTTGCCCACCCGTGGGTACTCACCCTGCTCGCTCTCATCCCTCTGCTGTTGCTTCTCCGGCGGCGGCGCGGCACCGCTGCGTGCATCACCCACCCCACTATTCGCATCGTCTCAAACCTTCTTCCCCGCCCGGCAACACTGGCGGGTCGACTCGGTCCCCTCTGCCTGGCACTGGCAGCAGCCTGCCTCATCGTCGCCCTCGCCCGGCCGCGCTGGATGAACCGGTATGAAGAGCAGAAAGTCAGCGGCATCGACATCATGATCACCTGTGACCTCTCCGGCTCCATGGCCTCCCAGGACATGATGTTCACCGGCAAAGACGAGCGCGGACGCACCATCCGCCGCACCGTCGACCGCCTCAGCGCCGCCAAATACGTCATGAACACCTTCATCGACGGCCGTCCCAACGACCGCATCGGCCTGGTAGCCTTCGCCGGCAAAGCGAAACAATGCAGCCCGCTGACCCTTGATCACACACTGGTGCGCTACATCATCGACCAGTTCTACCTTGCCGATCCCGGCGGCTTTGCCCGGCGGGCCCGCCCCGGCTACATCAGTGAAGACGGCACGGCCATCGGTACCGCCATCGCCTCCGCAGCCACCCGACTCAACGAACGCCAGGAAACCAAATCCAAGGTCATCATTCTCGTCACCGACGGCGTCAGCAACCGCGGCTCCATCACCCCACAGGACGCCGCCCGGCAGGCCGCTGAGCTTGGCATCAAAATCTTCCCCATCGCCATCGGCCAGGACGAGCGGCTTTCCAGTTATACCGCCCAAGTGGACAGCATCGATGAAGAAACCCTCAAAGAAATCGCCGACATCACGGGCGGCCGCTACTACCGCGCCAGCAGCGGCACCGAACTCCAGAAAGCATTCGCCAGCATCGACAAACTGGAAAAGACCGATGCCAAACGCCGCACGCTCATCAGCTACGACGAAATCTTCATCTACCCGCTCAGTCTCGCCTGCCTGCTCATGAGCATCGGAGCCGGTATGAGCTTCGTGCGTCCCCGTCCAGCCCCCTAACCCCCTCATTCGACCCCCTTCCCCACCCCTGCGATGACCTTTCTCTATCCCTCCGTCCTGACAGCACTTCTGCTGCCGCTTCTGCTGGCCGTAGCAGCCGTCCTGGCGCACCGCCGGGCAGGTTCTGCCTGGAAGCGGCTGGTATCTGCCGGGCATGAGCACGAGCTGGTACGCCGCCGCGCCGCATGGCGTACCGTTCTGCCTGCCGCACTTGCACTGCTCGCCCTCAGCTGCGCTATTCTGGGAGCGGCGAGACCCATCTATGGCTACGGGGAAGGCAGCAGCACCGCCACCGGACGGAACCTTCTTATTGCGCTGGACATCTCGCGCTCCATGGAAACCAAGGACGTCACCCCCTCCCGTCTGGAAGAAGCGCGCGCAGCGGCCTACGAACTCATTGACGCATTACCCAACGACAAAATCGGCCTCATCGTCTTCTCCGGCGAAGCGGATCTGGTTGTTCCGCTCACGTACGACCACGACGCCCTGCGCGACGCGATTGCCCAGGTGGATCGCAGCTGGGCAGGCTACGGCGGGACCAATTTCGGTCTTGTTCTGCGCACCGCCATACGCAACTTCGAGCGCAGCGCACCGGACGGCACCAATGCTCTTGTCATTCTCAGCGACGGGGAGGACACCGTCGACACCTCCCTGGAACTGGCGGAAGAAGCCCGCAAGCGCCAGCTGCTCATCATCACGGTGGGCATTGGCACGCCGGAGGGGGACTCCGTGCCTGACCCCACGAGCGAAAACGGACTCTTCCGCGACGCCGAGGGCAAGCATGTCATCAGCCGGCTGGATGCCCAGTCACTGCAGCGCTTCTCCAACGCGACAGGCGGCAGCTTCTTCCTGATGCGCAACGGCTCTGATCTGGCTGCATTTGCCAAGAAAGCAGTCTCCCAGCTGGAAGCCCACGAGGACACCGTATCACTCCACAAAGTGCCCAACGACCTTTTCATGTACTTTGCCGCAGCGGCACTTCTTCTCCTGACAGCGGCCATCCTGCTGAGCACGGAGTGGCGCCGGGCCCGCAGTTTCCGGCACACGCCGCTGCTTGCGCTGGCGGCTTTGCTGTGGCTGGGGGCGCGGGCGGAGGCGGCGCCGGCCCGGGACTCCATTGAGGCCTTTCAACAGGGGCTGGATCTGCAAACAGAAGATCCAGCCAAGGCCAGGGAGGCCTTTTCGCGAGCCTTGCAGGACGAGGATCCCGAGCTCCAGGCAGCCGCGCACTACCAACTCGGCCAGCTCAACACTCTGGCGACCTTTGATCAGCTCCGTCAACTCTACGGACAGCCGGCCGATGGGCAGGACAGCGGCGGCAGCCTCAGTGCCGCACCCCAGCCACAAGGGCAGCAAGTAACACCCGAGGCGTTAAAAGGCATCGTCGGGCAACTCAAAAAAGACATCGTCCCCTACCAGGACGCCCTTACGGCAGCTCCATCGCTGGCGGTCGCGCAACATAACATAGATAAAGTCAACAACCTCATCAACATACTGGAGGAAGAAATCAAGCGACTGGAAAATCAGCAAAATCAGGACAACCAACAGAACCAGCAGGACCAGCAAAATCAGGACAACCAGCAGAACCAGCAGGACCAGCAAAACAAAGACAACCAGCAGAACCAGCAGGACCAGCAAAACAAGGACAACCAGCAGAACCAGCAGGACCAGCAAAACAAGGACAACCAGCA
>CALXRG010000011.1 GCA_944390825.1 uncultured Akkermansia sp. | reverse complement strand
CAGCATTAGCAATGAATACATCTGATTACACGAAAAAACGGGCACTGGCAGTCGAACTGCTGAGGGGCATTGAACTGGGGGTATGTGATCTGGCTAGACTCGCGCTGGAAGCGGTCGAGGAGTTGGGGGAGATAGCACGGGGGAAACCCCGCGGGGAGTTGCTTTCACTGCTGCGGCGAGTCATTCGCGCAGGAACGGGAGTGGTGAAGGATGCGGAGCAGACGGTGTCGCTGGAGGAGGCTGCTTGGTCAAGTGTAGAGGCTCGCAAGGATTTGAGACCAGCATCGCGGCGGGATTTGCGGCATTTTGTGCGACGGATTCTGCGGGTGGAAGGAGCAGCTGAGTTGCCGCTGCGCGGAATGACGGCCTCACAGTGCCGGCGGATTCTGGAGTCGGCTTTCGGCGGGAGCCGCAGTAGTTTTGTGAAGGGACGTGTGATTTTACACAGTATTTTTGCCTATGGGATACGCCGGGAATGGTGCGATGACAATCCTGTGGCTCGTATAGAAGTGCCAACGGTGAAGGAGAAACCAATTTCTCCACTACGGCTGGAGGAGGTGGAACGGCTCCGCGCAGCATGCGGGCAGCGGCGCTTCCGCGAGATGAGATTTTCGCTGCATTTGCTGCTGTACTGCGGTATCCGGCCGACGGAGGTGCGGCGCTTGAAGGGGGATGATATTTTATGGGAGGACAAGCTGGTGCTAATCCGCCCGCAAGTGAGCAAAACGGGCGGAGGTCGTGCGGTTCCGGTGCGCGGGTTGGGGAATTTCCGACGCGAGGAATGCACGATTCCACGCAATTGGCAGCGGCGCTGGCATGAACTGCGGCAGGCGGCGGGATTCACACATTGGGTGCCGGATGTATGCCGCCATACCTTTGCGAGTTACCACGCTGCCCATTTCCGGAATCTGCCGAATTTGCAGCTGGAGATGGGACACCGCGACTGCTCCCTGTTGCGCAGCCGGTATATGTCTCCGGCTTTGCGCCGCGAGGCGGCTTGCTTCTGGAGCGGTATGGATGCACCGGCCTGATGGGGGACTTTATTGCCTGGTTATGCGGCGCGTATGCGGTCTTTGTCTTGCGTCGCCAGAGACCAACGATCGCATCCTGATGACCGATGTGCCTTTCGCTGGGTCCACGTTGTCTGCGGAAGCGACCGCAGACAACCCACTCAACCTTGCACGCTCTGTCTTTCGTCACTCTCTCTGGCCATGAAATCAGCGGGTGTACGTGCCTTTCGCTATCGGCGACGACGAGAGGCTAGGTGGTTCGGATTCTATGGCTGAGGCGATCGGGCGGCGACTGCTGCATGGGACCGTTCTGTTCGTCCGGTGAGGTTGAGGCTGCCTGGTGGGATGGAGGCGGGTTGACGTGCTTGGATTCCGCGTCGGTTCGCGGAGGGGTGCGATGCTGTTTCCCGGGGGGCTGCCTGGATCACCAGGCTTCCGGAATGTCTTCCCAGCGTGTGGTGTAGTGCCTGGAGACATGGTCCTGATGCCATGGGGTGCCGGTGCCTTGGTTGGCAAAGTGGATGTGGTGTCCTTGACGCTGGAGGCTGTCGAGAACTTTCATGAGGGGGTCGGGGCGTATTTCCGGATGCTCGAAGGTGGGTTGTATGGTTTCGATGGGTTGGAGGCCGGTGAGGATGACGCCGATTTTTTTGTATTGGTAGCCGGGGCGGTAGATGCTTTCGAGGATGCTGCATGCACGCCGCGTGAGTTCGCGGGTGTCGTCGGTGGGGGCGGGCAGAAGCTCGCTCTCGCACCGGGCATAGAGCATGGAGGCTTGCTCGTAGCGGGAGGTGCGCAGGACGACGAGGAGCTGGGTGGCCATGAGGGCGTTGTCCCGGAGCTTGCGGGCGGCTTTTTCGACGAAGCGACACAGGCTTTCGCGCAGGATGGAGGCCTCGGTTATGCCTTCTTTGAGGGAACGGGAGACCATGATTTGCCCACGCTCGGTGTCGGGGTCGTCATCGAGGCAGGAGGTACCGCGCAGTTCGAGGGCAAGCCGCTCTCCGTGTACGCCGAATTGCTTGCGCAGCCAGTCGAGCGGAGCTCCTGCCAGTCCGGCCGCGGTGCGGATGCCGAGTCCGTGCATGCGGGGGGCCAGGCGTCGGCCAACGCCCCAGATATCGCCGACGGGGGTCTGGGCCAGGAGGGGTTCCCAGTCCTCCGGGGTGGCCAGCTGAAGGACGCCGCGGTGCTCGGGGCAGTGTTTGGCGGTTTCGTTGGCGAGTTTGGTCAGGGTGCGGGTGGGGGCCAGGCCGACGCTGGTGGTGATGCCGGTCCAGCGGCGAATCCGTTGCCGCAGGGCGCGGGCGTACGACAGCCAGTCGTGGGTGGGAGGGATATTGCTTACTTGGGCAAAGGCTTCGTCGATGCTATACTGGCGGACGTTGGGCAGGGCGTCTTCGAGGATGCGCATGATGCGATCGGAGAGGTCGCTGTAGAGCGGGAAGTTGGCGGAGCAGACGATGGCTCTGGCTTTTTCCAATCGCGCTTGGCACTGGAAGTAGGGCTCGCCCATGCCGATACCCAGGGCTTTGGCTTCGGGGCTGCGGGAGATAACGCAGCCGTCGTTGTTGCTGAGGACGACGAGCGGGCGGCGGCGCCAGTCGGGGCGGAAGACTTGCTCGCAGCTGGCGAAGAAGTTGTTGCAGTCGAAGAGCAGGAACATGGTCGTTTTCTCTCTTCTCCTGTCGGTGGTGCGGCCTGGGTTCCCTCCTCATGCGGGTCCCCCCGGCCCTGCTCCTGTTCAAAGCCCAAGTTTTGCCATGAGGATTTCGGTGACGATCTTGGGATTGGGCTTGGGGTTGCTCGCTTTCATGACTTTGCCGGTCAGGGCGTTGACGAGTTTCAGGTTGCCGCCTTTGACGATGGCGACCATGTCCGCGTTGTCGGCGAGAACAGTTTCGATGGTGGCTTCGAGGGCTCCTGTGTCAGTTTTCCTGTAGCCGAGGGATGCGGCGGCGTCGGTGGCGCTCATGCCGGGTTTTGTCCAGAGGACGTCGAGAACTTCGCGTGCCTGGTTGTTCGAGACGATGCCTTCTTCGGTGATGGCGACGAGGTCAGCCAGCGCGGCTGGTGAAACGGGGCAGTCGGCGATGCTGAGTTCTTTCTCGGTGAGGGCTGCGGTGAGGTTGTTGATGACCCAGTTGGCTATCTTGCGGGGGGCTTGGGAACTGGAGGCTGCGGCTTCAAAGTAGGCGCAGAGACCGGCGTCGGCCACGAGGGTGTTGGCGTCGCTGACGGGCAGGCCGTACTGCTGGACGAGGCGCTGGCGGCGGGCATCCGGCAGCTCGGGCATTTCTCCGCGTACTTTCGCGACGATGGTTTCAGTGTGGACAGGTACGAGATCCGGGCAGGTGTGGTAGCGGTAGTCATGGGCGTTCTCTTTGGTGCGCATGACGATGCTCTCGCCCAGTGCGTCATCCCAGCGCCGGGTGGACTGGACTTGGGCGATGCCGCGGTCGAGTTCTTCGGCTTGACGGGCGATTTCGTAGTTGAGAGCTCTGCGGGCGGCGGACATCGAGTTGATGTTTTTCATTTCGATTTTGGCGCCGAGTTCTTTCTGTCCGCGGGGACGCAGGGAGACGTTGACGTCACAGCGCATTTGGCCTTTCTCCATGTCTGCGTCGGAGATGCCGCCGCAGATCATGAGCTGCTGCAGGCTTTTGAGGTAGGCGTATGTTTCATCCGGGCTGGTGAGGTCGGGGGCTGAGACGATTTCCATCAGGGGAGTGCCGCCGCGATTGTAGTCCACCAGTGAGTAGTTGCCGAAGTGCGTGAGCTTGGCGGCGTCTTCTTCCAAGTGGATGTGGTCGAGTTGTACGTAGCGCACGACGGGTTCATCGGTATCGACGCTGGCATCCGCCGGGAATGCCCAGGAGTAGAGCGGTACCCTGCCCCCGATGCAAAGAGGCAGGTCAAGCTGGCTGGTCTGGTAATTCTTCGGCATGTCCGCATAGAAGTAGTTCTTGCGGTCCCACTTGGAGACTTCCGGGGTGCGGCATCCCAGCATCATTCCGGTCAGGATGGTACGCTCGATGGCGTATTCGTTCAGCACGGGCAGAGCTCCGGGCATGCCCAGGCAGGTGGGGCAGACGTTGGTGTTGGGCTCATAGCCGAAGCCGGCTCTGCACGAGCAGAACATTTTGGTTTGCGTCTTGATTTGGCAATGCACCTCAAGACCGATTGTCACGAGATAATCAGATACTGGCATGTCGCGGGTTGATCAAACATTAGTTGCTGTGCACGGGCTGGCTCTCTTCCAGTGCTTCGGCAATGTCGCTCCTGAATGAGGAGTCGAAGACGTCGTTGAACCACGTGGTATGGGTCTTGCTCAGGCCGTCGAACACAGAGTTGAGCACGTCGGAAAAGTTGTCATAGGAGGCGGCATCGTACCCGGGCAGCCCGGCGATGCGCACGAGTTCCGCCCGGATGTTCCAGAGGAGGCGCTCCAAAGGCACGCGGGTGGCTACGACGTTCGGTGCGCTTCCGTCGGCAAAGTTGCGGTTGAGATAGGCGCGCGGCGGCATCAGGTTGCTCAGGGCGGTGGAGAGCTTGCGCAGTTTCCCGACGGCTTGTTCTGCACTCTTGGGATCCCGAACCTCTGTGAGGGTCCTCAGGACTTCTTCATCGGGTTCGAGCAGGTTGCGCAGACGGGCCAGTTCCAGGGATTCTTCGTTGGCGTCGTAGGGGGGATTTTGTTCCTGCAAATGGGCCAGTGACTCTTCCGGGAAGAATCCGGTTTCGATGGCGGCACGAAAGGCGCGGGTCAGGCTGGGTGAACCATAGCAGTGGGCGCAGCAGATGCTGTTGAACTCATCGAGCAATTCCTCGAAGGCCGAGCCGATGCGCAAATCCATCAGCTGTTCCGATTCCGGGCTGACCAGCACTTCGTGATCCATGCAAGCCGTGGTCAGCTCGGTGTCAAGCTCGATCAACCTGGTTGTGAGTTTTGTAAAGGGCAGTGCTCCTTTGTCGGCCTGTTCCCGATTGCAGATGCCTGCCAGCAGCAGCCACAGATCGTTGGTGGTCTGGAGCAGATCACGCCCGACTTCCAAGGCATGTGTGGCGGCATCCGACGCCGGCTCTTCGGCTACTGCCAGGGGTGGCAGGCCAACTAAACCGCCAAGCGCCAAGACGGCGCCGGTATTGAACAGAGTGCGCTTCATGCTTGCGGGGCACATTATATGCAGGGCATGCAGAATTTGCAAGACGCGAATGAGCCGATACCAAAAAAATCACGCCAACGCGCGGGAGGCAGGGGCTGACTCTGCTCCCCCTTCCGCTCTTTCCTTTTCCTAATTCTCTGACAATCAGGCGTTTTATGCACCGCCGGCATTGGCCATGTTGGCCAGTTCCTTGGGCAGGAAGTTCTTGAATCGCGCTTTGTCGATGGATTTCATGTAGGCTTCCTGCGGGGAAACAATACCTTGCTGCAGCTTCTGCCAGATGGCGTCATCCATGAACTGCATCCCCAGTGACTTGCCGCCAACGATGACATCTGCCAGTTTCTGTGTCGCACCTTCGCGGATGATGGCAGCAACGGCCGGGGTGGCAAAGAGGATTTCATTCACGGCGCATCGGCCGGGTTTGTCGCAGCGCTTCATCAGCAGCTGAGCGACCACGCCACGCAGCGAGCCCGCCAGCATGGTGCGGGCCTGTGCCTGCTGCTCGGCGGGGAAGACGTCAATAATACGGTCGATGGTCTTGCGGGCGTTGTTGGTGTGCAGTGTACCAAACACCAGCAAACCGGTCTCGGCTGCCGTCAGCGCCAGGGAAATCGTTTCCAGGTCGCGCATTTCGCCCACGAGGACGATGTCGGTGTCCTCTCGCAGGGACGCGCGCAAACCGTCCGCGAAGGATTTGCAGTTGGACGGTACTTCACGCTGGGTGATGAGACTCTTCTTGGACGGGTGGACGAACTCGATGGGTTCCTCGATGGTGATGATGTGGCGCGAATAGTTGGTGTTGATGTAGTCGATCAGGGCCGCAAGCGTAGTGGATTTGCCGGAGCCGGTGGGACCGGTCACGAGCACGAGCCCGGCGCGCATCTCGGCGAAGCGTTTGATCTGTTCCGGCACATTGAGTTGCTCCAAAGTGAGGATTTTGGTGGGGATGAGACGGAAGACACAGCAGTAGCCGCGCTGCTGCTTCATGTAGTTGCAGCGGAAGCGGGATGTCTCGTCCATCTCATAGGCAAAGTCGGCATCGCCAATCTCGGTGAATTGCTTCCACAGCTTTTCCGTGCAGATGGGCTGCATCAGCTCAACCATGTCCTCATGGGTGAGGATAGTGTCTTCGATGGGGACGATTTCGCCGTGCACGCGCACTTTCGGAGGCATGCCTTCGGAAAGGTGAAGGTCGGAGCCGCCTTCTTCTACAAGCTTACGGAAGTATTTGTCAATGGGGTGATTCATTGTCTTATGCAGGGTTGCGGTTCATCAGGCCTTGGGGGCGGCTGCACCTATACTGGATTCCGGGTGAGCCTTCAGGAAGCTGTCCATCATGACTTTGTCCGTGGCGCGCACGGTGCACTCTTCGGCGCTGATGAGGCCTTGGAGGTAGAGCTGCTGAAGCGAGTCGTCCATGAGCCGCATGCCTTGGGCTTTGCCTGTCTGGATGAGGCCCGGTATCATGAAGGTTTTGCCTTCACGGATGCAGTTTGCAATAGCGGCTGTGTTGACGAGCATTTCCAGCGCCATGACGCGGCCGGAGCCGTCTTTCTTCGGCACCAGCTGCTGGGAAAAGACGCCGCGCAACGATTCCGACACCATGATGCGGATGTGCTCGCGTTCCTCCACTGGGAACGCATCCAGGATACGGTCGATGGTACGTGCTGCCGAGCCGGTGTGAAGTGTCCCCAGCACGAGGTGTCCGGTTTCTGCGGCGGTGAGGGCCAGCGAGATTGTCTCGAGGTTGCGCATCTCACCTACCATGATGACGTCCGGGTCTTCACGGAGAGCGGCTCGCAGAGCCCGGGCGAAGGATTCGGTGTGCTTGAGAACTTCGCGTTGGTTCACCTGGCAGTTGATGGGTTCAAAGATGGCTTCGATCGGGTCTTCCAGGGTGATGATGTGATCCTTGCGGTCTTTGTTGATGAAGTCGATGATGGAGGCCAGGGTAGTCGACTTGCCGGAGCCGACGGCGCCGGTGACGAGAATCAGGCCGTTGGTGAAGCGAGTGAGCGGCACGACGTGTTCCTCCGGCAGGTTGATGTCAGCCATGGTCAGTATCCGGCTGTTGATGATGCGGTAGCAGATGTCGTTGCCCAAGCGCTGCTGTACGACAGAAGCCCGGTAGCGGCCGAAGGCGTTCTGGTAGGCGAAGTCGACGTCGCCGGTGTCCTTGAGGCGGGCAAACTCGCTCTCACCCAGGAAGCTGTCCGTCAGCGCCTGTGTATCCTCGCGGGTCAGGGGCGGAGCGCCTTCCCACATGGGCACCAGGTTGCCATTGCGACGCCAGGTGGGAGGACATGCTGCCGGCAGATGGATATCCGAACATTTGCAGTCCACGCCCATCTTCAGATAGGGGTCAACGTGCAATGAAATGAAAATCAGCAGGTAGCCCCCTTCCTGCACGTACAGGTAGGCATGAAACTTGCCTGCTGTCGCGGATTCGTACTGGTAGTCGATTGCTCCTTGTTCGGCGAGTTGGGCACGCTGCTCTTCGCTGGTGCAGCTCGACACGAGGGCTGCGGCATCGTCGGCACTGAGTACTCCGGCCGTTTCCCCTACCGGTACGTACTGACCGGCTTTCATCCAGTAGGGCTGAAGACCGGCCGAGAGGTATATCGTCGGGCTCACGGCCTCCCGACTCAACTCCAGATACCGATCGACCTGATCAAAAATGTAGTCTGCTTCACTCATGTTGATTGCTCCGATACTAGCATAGTGATTCTGGTTTGACTAGAAAAAAACAGCTGCGAGGCCGAGAATTTTCTCCTTCTCGCGGGCGCTCCATTCAAATCTCACACTCCAGCCGTCCAAAAACACAGCTGGCCGTGGACTCCCGTCCACGACCAGTGTGTAACAACTCTAGACTCCATTATGAAATTACAACCCGCCTGAACGACGGGCCCCTGTAAAGGAAGGTACGGAATACGGACGCTCGTAGGCGGACTGCGGCAACGACGAGACTCTCATCACGTTGCCTGCGTTGTGAGACGGGAAGTACGGTGTTCGCAATGCCACCGCATTCGTGTCATACATAGCGTCCGCAGGCTTTCCAATGCGAATGGTCGTGCAACGCTCAGCCTCCGTATCAATGCTGGGAGAGAGGCTGGCCAGGCTTTCCTCGTAGGGGGTGGTCACCCGCCGGGTCGGGGAAACTCCCGCCGCCAGCGCGGTCTCCTCCTCCGATGTGAAGGAGAAGAGCCCCAATGCGACGGCTCCCAACCCAAGGGTCGAGGCGCCGAAAGCCAGCTTCATCCTGCTGAAGGATACGAACTGCCACAGGTGCTCCCAGAAGCGCTGACGGGCCGGGCAACAGACGGAATCCCGGACGATGCGCTCGTGGAGATCATAGAGGAAACGCTGCTCAAAGTCGGCCTCGGGAGTTGGCTCCAAACGGAGCGTGGCGATCAATGCCACCAGTTCTGTCTCCTCGGTACTAAGCTCACTGCTGTTGCTGCGTTCTTCCATTGGTCAGTTGCGTATCTCCTACGTGGATAGGGACACAATCTAGCAACTTTCCGTTCAAAAAAAATGGTAGATTTTGCATTTTTTTGTAAAAAAAGGCTCCGTATCTGCGTAAGGAAGAATGCCATCTTTTCCAAAAAAAGCACCCTATCATCTGGTCACCAGCATCTTACAACAGCATCACACAACAACCGCAGGCGATCAGGTTCCTGCGGAGCTCCCGGTCCGTCTGTATTAATGAGCCGACAGGGCTGCGCGGCGCGCCCGATCTGCAAGGAGCAGCTCGGCGTTTTTCTCTACCCAGTCGGAGATGATTTGCTGGGCCCGCTCAATTTCTGCGGCGCGTACGCTGTGGGTATGATCAGCCATGGCCTGCATGGCATCCATGTCATATACGTGGATGCCCTGTACCGTCGCGCAGGCGGGATTGACGTTGCGGGGAACAGATAGATCGATAAAGAACAGGGGTTTGCCGGCACGCGTCTGCTGTACGGATTCGAGCACGGCAGGATTGACGACGTAGACAGGGGACGCCGTCGAAACGATGACAATATCAATCTGCTCCAGGTAGGGCACCCACTCTGCAAACCGAATCACCCTGCCTCCGACGCGCGACGCAAGCTCGACCGCCCGATCATACGAACGGTTGGCCACAAAAATGTGCTCAGCACCCCGGGAGCGCAGGCTCTGAGCCGTGCTGCGGGCGATGTCGCCGGCACCGACAACCAGCACCCTGGATCCGGCCAGATCTCCCAGAATGTCCTGTGCGAGCTGCACTGCGGCAGCGCCGACCGATGTGGGACCGGAGGTGATATGGGTCGAGCTGCGCACTTTTTTGCCGATGGAGAAGATGTGCTGGAAGGTCGTGTTGCCGGCACACCCGGTCGCCCCGGCTTCCAGCGCGACGCGATAGGCTTCCTTGAGCTGGCCGAAAATCTCGGTCTCCCCAATCACCATGGAATCCATGCCGGCTGCAACCCGGGCGAGATGCGTGAGCGCCAGGGTCCCCTCATGCCTGTAAAAACAGGCATCAATCCCCTTCCCTGCTTCGGTCCCCAGAAAATGGGCCAGCACAGAGGCCACCGCCCGGTCCGGATGAGCCGTCCACATGTACACCTCGGTGCGGTTGCAGGTGGACAGCAGGACGCACTCGTGGACATCCTCCAGTTTCATCAGCTCATCCAGTGCCTGCCGCAGGTGGGACTTGGAAACGGAAAAGCGCTCGCGCACTGCCACGGGAGCTGTCCGGTAATTCAGCCCCAGGCAGAGAAACTGAAGTGGTGCGCAGGTCATCATGTCGGTAAATGGTCGGCTCCAGACTAAACTCTTCCTCCCGCGGTTACGGCTGCCCGGACAGCTGGAGGACAGCCTGGACAAGGCTGGGTATGTCATGCGTTTCGGCCTCTGCATCCGGGGTCAGGCCATATTCTTTCAGCGTAGACGTCGTGACGGGGCCGATGCTGACAATGCGGCACCCTTCGGGAATGGGAATCTGCAAGGCCATGAAGTTGCGCACGGTGCTCGAACTGGTAAAGGTGATGATATCGGCGCCTTCTTCACGCAGCCGGTTTTTTGTGCCTCCGGGATCCTCGGTTTCAGGTACGGTATTGTAGGCAATGCACTCATCGACGATGGCCTGCCTCTTCATCAGCTCACGGTAGATGACATCACGTCCCTTTTCACTGTGAACCCAAAGCATAGTGACGTTGGCGACTCCGCCAAACTCCTCGCCCTTGCGGTCAAACTCGGCGATCAGTTCTTCCGCCACGGCTTTTTTCGGCATCACATCCACCATCAGTCCTACCTTTTTCAACTCAGCCGCGGTGCCCGGGCCGACGGCGGCAATCCGGGCTCCGCCCAGTTCCCGGATGTCCTCATACACAGCGAAAAAGGCCCGGAAAAAGCGCTTGACCCCGTTGGGACTTGAGAAAATCAGCCAGTCGTAGTGCGGGCAGTCGACGACGGCCTGAGCGAAGTCGCGCCGGTCGGTCGGATCCGTGATGCGGATGGTCGGCAGTTCCATTACGTCAGCTCCGAGTTCAGCAAGCCGAGAAGAAAGCGCGCTGGCCTGCTCGCGTGTGCGGGTGACGACGATTCTCTTGCCGGCCAGGGGCAGTTTGCTGTACCAGTCCAGCCGTGGGGCTTCACTGACAACGTCGCCGATGACCACCACCGCCGGGGACGACAGCCCGGCTTGCTCCACAGCATCGGCCAGGGTACCCACCGTAGCCGTGATGCAGCGCTGTCGCGGGGTGGCCGCCCACTGCACAGCAGCGGCGGGCGTGCTGCTGTCCTGTCCGGCAGCGATGAGAGCCTCCATCGTCTGTCGCAAGCGGCTCATCCCCATCAGCATAATTTTAGTACCATGGGCTGCGGCGATCCCCGGGATGTCCAGCGTGGACTGCGGCTTGGCGGCATCCTCGTGTCCCGTGAAAACGGTGAACTGTGTGCAATGGGAGCGGTGCGTCACGGGGATGCCGGCATAAGCCGGTCCCGCTATCGCGGAGCTGATACCGGGCACGACCTGGAAGGGCACCCCGGCCGCAGCGAGATCGGCGGCTTCCTCTCCTCCGCGTCCGAAGACATACGGGTCTCCCCCCTTCAGCCGCACCGTGCAGGGGTATTTTTGGGCACACTCCACCAGCAGTGCGTTGATGGAGGCCTGGGGCATCGCGTGATGGCCGGATCGCTTACCCACGTAGATTTTGTCACAGTCAGGTTTTGTCCACGCAAGCAGTGCCGCCGATGAGAGGGCGTCGTAAACGACACAATCCGCCTGCTCCAAAAGCTGACGCCCGCGCACGGTCATCAGACCGGGGTCACCCGGGCCTGCTCCGACCAGATACACGGTTCCCGTGGTGCTATTTGACTGTGCTTTCATGGTGTCTGTCGCTTGGATAAATCGGGGGTCTTGCCATCAGGCCGGGTCTTCAGAAGAGGGATACGGGTATCGTCGTATCACCCATCGGCGGGGTTCCAGCCGGTTGAACGGGAGCCGGCTGGGCTGCGGGTGAAGGCGAAGTTCCCGTAGCGTCAGAGGGCAACGTGGGCACGGTGGGCGTCACCGGTGCCGGCGATGTGGCGGACGCCCCGGACCAACCAGTCGAAGAAGCACCGTGCAACGCCGCCGCTGGCGCAGACGCTGGAGCAGCAGGGAGTGCTGAGACCGCAGGTGCCGCTGCTGAGGATGCAGACGCAGGGAATAAAGCCGCAGACACCGGCACGGTTGTATCAGCCTGAGCAGCTGCGGGGGCTGTGGGCACAGTCGCAGCCGAAGAGGCCGGAGCCGCAGAAGAAGCAGGAGCCGGAACAGCAGGGGCCGGAGCTGGAGCATTCGGGGAAACTCCTGCCGCGGCGCGCCCCATCCGAATCAGCTCAGAAACTGTCACCAGAGTGAACCCGCGGGCCTGAAGCCCGGTCACAATTCCTTCAACCGCTGCCACCGTGGAGGAGTGAATATCGTGCAGCAGAATGATCGAACCGGGGCGGGCCCCCTGCACGGCACGGTTGATGACGGTCTGGACCCCGGGCTTGCGCCAGTCGTTCGTGTCGACATCCCAAAGAATGGCCGGCGTGCCGTACTGCTCATATATATAGCTGAGGACTGTGCTGTTGCAGGCCCCGTAGGGAGGGCGCATAATGCGCGGGGCCCGGCCCGTGGCTGACTGAATCGCCGCGGCTGTGCGGTCCAGTTCACTCTTGACAGTGGACAGGCTGGAGCGGGACAGATTGGCGTGGTTCCAGGTGTGAGAGCCGATTTCCGAGCCTTGGGCTACGGCACGGGCCAGAATGGAGGGGTTGCGCGATGCGCGGTCGCCCAGGACGAAGAAGGTTGCCTTGGCGTTGTGCCTTGCGAGGATGTCGAGCACCTTCGGGGTCAGGGTGGCATGAGGGCCGTCGTCAAAAGTCACAGCGACGTATTTACCGGGCACAGACACGCGGGAGATGCGCCGCCCCGGCACGGAGGGCACAAACTTCACCGGTTTTGCATCGACTATCGGTTTGGATTTCTGCGTGGATGCAGCAACTCCCGTTCTCGTGGCCGGTGTACCTGACTGCTGAGTAACCGGCTGCACCCCTGCCTGGGGCGCTGTGTTCTCCATCTGATCATTGCTGCTCTGGCAGGAAGCGAACAACGCTGCTGCCAACAGTCCCGTCACCATCAAAATCCTCTTCTTGATCATCATGCTTTTCTTGGGGTTTCGCCCGTGGGCCCGCGTATTGTAGCCCTGCATCCGTGATTTTGCAATCCTTTTCGTGCGCCATGCTAAAATAGATTTATTCCAAAGAAGAATAACCGCCCCGGTGCGAGTTCTCCATATCCGCCTTCCAAACATATATTCTAATTTCTTGAGGCGAATGAGTGCCCGCGCTACAGTAAAAGCACCATGAGAACACCCCTTGAAACACCCCTTGAAACACCCCTTGAAACACCCCATGAATTAAGCCTGCGAGACGTTGATTTCCTGTTCCTCCCCTGGGAGCACCGCAAGCTCCCGCTGAGCACCCGGGTTGTGATGACCACCATGCTGCATTCACTGGCACCGGGTGGGCTTCCCACGCCGGGCATGGTGGACTATTATTACCAGAGGGCACGGCGTGATGTCGGGTTGATTCTGACGGAGAATGTGGCGGTATGCCCATGCGCAACGGACAATCCCGACCACGCGGAGTTTTATTCCGGCGCCGCGCTGCGCCTCTGGAAGCAGGTATGCCAGGCCGTACACAGAACCCCGTGCAGGATAGCGCCGGTGCTCTGGCATGCAGGAGAGCTGCATACGGGGGGCTCCCGGCGGCGCCCCGGCGACGGAGAAGCGTTGAGTCCGTCCGGGATCAATCCCATTACACTCGAGCGCACCGGGGATCCCATGTCAGTCCAGCGCATGCGGGAAATCATCCGCGCCTACGCGCAAGCGTCTTTGCACGCACAGTTGCTCGGCTTTGACGCCGTGGCCGTCAACGGTGGAGACATGAGTCTGATTGATCAGTTTTTCCGCGCAGACACCAACCGCCGCACGGATGAGTACGGCGGAGATATTGACCGCCGCACGCGCTTTGCCCGTGAGCTGATCTGCGCGGTTCGCAAGGCAGTGGGCAGCAAATTTCCGATTATTCTGCGCATTTCACAGACGGAAGCACCCCACCTGAATACCAAGCTGGCAAAAACACCTCAGGAGCTTTCCGGTTATTTGCAGCCCCTCTGTGAGATGGGGGTGGATATCTTTGACTGTGCCTCTCCCGACGCCATGCAGCCCGCATTCGACGGCAGCCCTCTGACGTTTGCAGGTTGGGTGAGGACGCTCACCGGCAAACCCGCGATCGCCATCAGTAGCGAGGGCATCCCGGCCACACCGGTGCCCCGGCTCGCTGACCAGGCACAGAAGACAGCATCAGCGACAGCACCGGCGCCCCCCACTCCGATCACCGACCGCCGGCAAAAAACACCCGGTGAGGTCTCAGGCGCGGGCGTTGAGCCTGCCGCAACCAAACCCGGGCCTCCCCGGGCAGGACGCACTCCCGGGACGAGTCTTTGGCTCCACAGCCTCGTCCACATGCTTCGCGCAGGTGAAATTGATCTGCTCTCCTTCGGGCATGCCCTGCTGCACAACCCCGCCTGGGTCTCCGACATCCGAAACGCCCGGGGAGAATACCAGCAGGTCGCCCCGGTGCCCCCCACCCGGGAGAACCACCCGGAGGATCCCCACGCCTGAGACCAAGCAGACAAACGGGACAATGAACAACTGCATCACCTGAACAAAGGCGAAGAGAACCATCCATAGGACAGCGGCAGGAACGGCGTCTTCAGTAGATTAACCAAGACGCGAACGACGGGGAGACACCCATCACCGCCCCATGCACACACGGGCGAGCGGCAGGCGAACCGCACCATCAGACTCTGCGACGCTCCGCCCAGCGTGCTCATGGGCGCGAGCGCACACGGCCAACCTCACGGCACACAGGCAACCTCACGGTCATCTCCTGCCATTCCGGGCGGAAAAACTCAATCGTAGTGACGCAGCATGCGGTCGATATCATCCACATCACGGCGTGATGCACGGCCGATGAGCAACGCAGCAGCCACCAAACAGGAAGCTGCTCCCAAGGCTGTCCAATATACCCACTTATTCATGCGGAATCGCCTCCTTTCTTTCTGTCTGGGTGTCGGTCTCTGTGTGTTCCTGAGCATTTTTCTGAAGCCCGGGCAGAGACACTTCCCAGCGCCCATCAACGCGGCTCAGGTACGGGAAATTGACAATACCCTCCTTTGTAAAAAAGGGAAAGACCGCATCGGGATTCTCCCCACGGGACTGAGCCGCCAGCGCAGCCTCCCCCCCGTCCAGGAAGAAGTTCACCAGATGAATCGAGCGGGAAAGCTCATCGGCCAACTTCTGCAGGTTGGCTTTGGCTTGGCGCAGCATGCTCAGACGTTCCGGCAGCGAGGAGCTCCCCTGCGAAGTACTGTCAAAAAAAGTCTTGATTTCCGGCAAGGTGAATCCCGCCTGCTTCAGGCACAGCACCCCCAGCAAACAACCCAGGCTGTCATCCGAATAGACGCGGCGTCCCGTTGGAGTCCTCTCCACATAGCGCAGCAGCCCCGCCTTCTCGTAGAAACGCAGGGTGTGAATACTCAAGCCTGTCTTGCGGGCCAATGCGGAAATACCGTACTTCATCGGTGGGCGGTGCCTGTTACGCGCTGTATTCTACCAAAAAAGGCCGCTCCGTCAAGAAAATATGACACGGCATGACGCGATGACCACCAACGCACTGATGACACAGTAGCGGACTTTTTCGCTTGCAAGTATATCATTTTCCGCTACAATATCGCCGTTGCCCGCCGCCGTCGGGCGCCCAGTCTTTTATCACCATGACTATTCTCGAATTCATCCGCAGGAACTCCATCATCGTGTTGATTGCCATTGCCGGCGTAGGCCTTGGTCTGATTGTGATGGACTACGCCGGAAGCGGCTCAGCCTTCTCACGGGACTTCTACGTCAAAGTCAACGGTACCGGTTACTCCTACCCCGAGACCATGGCTCTGGGTGAAAACGGTGACGGGTACCTCGCCCAGCTCACATCAGCCGCACATGCCAGGATGGTGAGCAACTTCGACGCAGACGAAAACGAAAAACTCGATGAAGCCGAATCAGCCAAGCAAGCCGAATGGTTGGCCAAAAACCCGGATTTCGAAGATTTCGTGGAGAACATCTCCGAAGCCCGCTGGTTCTGGAGTTTTGGCGGCGCTTCCCGGGCTGAGGACAACGTCGCCATCAACCGCGCCATTATCCGCGCCGAAGGAGAAGCCCTGGGTCTCAAGCCCAGCCCCGAGCAGGTGGACGCCTACATCAAGTCGATGCCGATCTTCCGCAAAGACGACGGCAGCTTCGATACCGACCTTTACAAGCGCCTCTGCGGCCTGCACGGACAGGCATCCTCCGCTCAGGAGCGCGTGTTCCGCGACGTAGTGTCTGACCTGATCACTTGGGACGCTCTCTGCTCCTTCTACTCAGCGAACCTGATTGCTCACCCAAGCACCCAGGAAAAGCTCGCAGATGTACTCAGTCAGCACATCAGCGGCCGCAGCGCCTGGCTTCCAGCCACCGCCGTCCCGTCTCCGGCGGAGCCGACAGAAGAGGAAATCAAAGCCTTCTGGGAGAGCACCAGCGCCAACTACCTGACAGACGAGCAGCGAGTCATCACGCTCTACACCCTGGAAGCCGAGAACGGCAACATGGATGACCGCGTGGGCGACGAAATCATGGAAAAACTCTCCATGGCCGACGGCAAGGGGATGGACGACATCATCCGCGCCACAGCCGACAATCCGGAGAACGAACCCTTCTCCTACAAGTCCGAAACCTACGGGCTCAGCCCCCTGGCCGGTGTCGCCGATGGCCTGAAACTCAGTGTCCCCTTCAAGGGGAAGGACAGCACTGTTGCGGAAATTGCCTTTAACGAAGTCAAGACCGCTACCCCCTACGACACCTACAAAGCAGCCGCAGACAAAGGCACCCAAGCCTCCCTGCTCACAATTAACCAGATTCGCGGCTACTACCGCACCCGTGACGGCAAGTTCATCATCGTCTGCGTGAATGCCATACAGGAACCCGTAGTCATGACCTACGAGCAAGCCCGGGACAAAGCCCTCGCCGCCCTCAAAAAGCAAAAAGCAGACTCCGCCCTGTCAGATGCAGCCAAAAAGCTCTACGACGACATGGCAGCCACGCTGAAGGCAGAAGGTCTGGACGCCGCCTTTGCCAAGGCAACGGCAGCCGGAGCAGCGGTGCAAAACTTCGGTCCCTCCTCCATTGAAACAGCAGGAGGCCTTCCCCAGGGAGTCTCCATTCAGGAGCTCATCACCGTACCGACCAACACGCTTGCTCCCCTGTCCACCACCGCAGAAGGCGCCAGCATCACGGCAGTCACTTCCCGCACCTACGAGGATACAGAGGAATACCGGGCCCTGCGCAAAATGCTCAGCATGCAGCTCAACAGCCAGCTGCGCAGTCAGGCCATCATCCTGGACTGGCTCCAGGATGCCTACAAGCGCTACGAAGTTCTTCTCTCAGAGCAGGCCGCCCGCAAAGACTGAACTCTCCTCCCGCCCCATTTCCTGTTGACCCCGCACGGAAGCTGAAACGCCATGGCCGCCCTGCCCCCGCAAACCAAGTACATCGTGGGCAACGAAGCCTGCGAGCGTTTCAGCTTCTATGGCATGAGAAGCATTCTCACGCTCTACATGACCTCCATGCTCCTGATGAGCGAAAAAGAGGCCATGGCGGTTTCCCACCTCTTCATCGCCTGCATCTACATCCTGCCCATGCTGGGGGCTTGGATTGCCGACCGATTCTACGGACGCTACAACACCATCCTCTACGTCTCCCTCTTCTACTGCCTGGGGCATGGGGTACTCGCTCTTTCTGACCTGACCGGAGATATCGACACCAAGCGCACCATCCTCATCACGGGCTTATTCATCATCGCACTGGGTGCCGGCGGCATCAAACCCTGCGTCTCAGCCTTTGTCGGCGACCAAGTAGAGGGGCTGAAAGACTCCGTCCTGATGACGCGCATCTACGCCGCCTTTTACTGGTCGATCAACTTCGGCTCCTTCTTCTCCTTCCTCATCATCCCCTGGGTGCACCAAACCCTGGGATACGGCTGGGCTTTCGGCGTCCCCGGCATCTTCATGGCCATCGCCACGCTGGTTTTCTGGCTCGGCCGCAAACACTACACCCACAAGCAACCGCTGCAGCCCCACTTCCTTCGCGCCCTGGTCGGGAGACTCCTCATGGGGCCGGTGCGCTCCCGCGAGCGATACGGAGAAACAACCGTCAACCAAGCTGTAAACACCGCCATCAACATCGCCACCTTCATCGTACTGGCCCCCATCATCGTCCTGCTGGGCTACTGGGCCTACAGCGGCGGACAGCAGCTGGCCCTGCTCAGCCAGGCCAGTGAGACAGCCGCATCGTTCAGCGGCCTCATTTGCCTGCTGCTCTACGCAGCAGCCCTCATACTGGCGGGACTCAAACTCGCCTCGACCCTCCGGATCAACGGCTTTTTCGGCGTAGCCGGCAGCATGCTCTACTGTCGCAGGGAAGAAGTAGAAGCCATTTACCAGCCCAAGCAACGGGTAGAAGCCCGCAACATGTTCCGCGTCCTCATCGTCTTCCTGATGATCATTCCGTTCTGGAGTCTCTTTGATCAAACCATGTCGAGCTGGGTACTCCAAGGGGCCAAAATGGAAAGCATCTCCATGAACCTGTTCGGAGCGGAGCTCGAATTCAACGCAGAAGCCATGCAGAGCGCCAACCCGCTACTGGTGATGATACTTGTCCCGCTGCTCACCCTGGTATGCTACCCACGCATGGGCCGCCTCGCCACCCCACTGAAGCGCATGGGCATGGGCATCGTTCTGGCCGGGCTCTCCTACTTCGTCGTAGCCTACCTGCAAACCCGCATCGACGCAGGCGTACGGCTGAACATCCTGTGGCAAACCCTGCCCTACCTCATCCTGACCATCTCAGAAATCTTCGTCAGCACAACCGGACTGGAATACGCCTACACCGCAGCCGGCAAGAACATGAAAAGCATCGTTCTTAGCTTCTGGTACATCTCCTCCACCCTCGGCAACATGCTCGTCATGTACCTCTCCTCCATCGTGAGCGATCCTGCCGGCACCTCAACCTTCATGCTGTATGGAAGCCTCGCCGTTCTCATCGGCCTCATCTTTATGTTTGTCACCTCCCGCCGAAGCTTCCGGGCCGAGCCCTACCTCGATGACGAGCCGGAACAAGCCTGAATCCACTCCGGGCTCTCCCAACTGCACAGGGCCCCATCCGCCCGCTACGCTACCCTCCGGTCCCTTGTGCCCCCCCACCCGTGCCGGAACACACCGCCCAACCGCCCCAAAACGCCCCTACACCCAAGCCCGCCACGCCAGCATCAGCCGTTACCCAAACCAGGAATTGCACCCTCAAGGAAGCGCGTAAGCACCGGCCGACAGTCCCGTCTTTTGGTTTCCCCCAGCTACAGGCCGAACCGACGTACTGCCGTCACAAAAAAGGCTCAGAACACAAGGCGGCTCCGCATCCGACGCCGGCAAATAGCGTTTCTCGTAGCACATCGCCGGATGTCCCCCGGCATCCCAAAAGAACTCCGTCTGCAACCCGCCATCCTCCCCGTAGCGGCAAACCCGCTCTGCATAGCCCAGGCACGGATGCAAACAAAGCAATCCATCCTCAGCCTTAAAACACTCCCACTCCAAGCGCCCCTGCCGGTCATACCGCGCCAAGCGCTCCGCACAACTGCGGACCCCCACCGGCTCCTGTGCCTCAGCATCCCTACACACAAACTCCCTGTGTAATCCCGCCTCCCGTTTCCAACGAGTACACACACAAGCAGAGCCCGTCTGATGATTCACAGCCGGATTTCCCCGGGCATCCAGCCAGCTCACCGTTGAGCATTGGGCGTCGGCAGCAGCCTCCCGGCGTTCTACCGCATACCCGAAGTGATTCTCCGTCAGCACATCATCAACATAATTTTCTCGGGTACTCACACCCGCCGCGTCATCATAGCGATACACCAGACGACTCTCACCCCAGGCATTGATAGCGGGCTTGCCGTATTCATCCTGGTACTCCCTCAAAACAGGACGGTGCTTCTCATCATACGTCACCACCTCCACCGCGTACCCGGCCATGCGCGGAACGACCAGCGCACCATCAGCCGAAAGCGTCTCGCGGCGCACCAAATTACCCGCTGCATCATAAGAGAACAAACGGGTCGCCACGCCAGCGGCGTCCGCTGCGGGCACCCCCCTCTCATCCACATTCTGCTTTCGAAGCAAGCGGCCCTGCTCATCATACACCATCCGCTGAGCAGCCACCGCACTACCCGGAATACACCCCACCTGCCCATAGGCATTCAAATACACAAAGCCCAGCAAGCGACCTTCCCCATCATATTCAAAACGAATACAGCAATGAGGCTTCTCCTGGAGCTCATCAGGGAGAGCCGCCACCCCCTCAGGCAATTCGGCACCGCCGTGATTCACCACCCCACCGTAATACTCAGCCTCACCACCAATCCGCCTCCACTCAATCGTATGATACAACGCCATCCCCAAAGTACCCACCAGCATAGCCATCGCTCCCAGTGATCCCAAATACACCCATGTACCTTCCAGCACACGTCCGAACTTACGCAGCGGAAGCAACAGCAGCTCCTTCATGCATCAGCGACACCCCCTCCCCCTCCCCTGTTCAATAGATGCTAGAAAAGAAAAACACCGCCGGTTTCGCCCAGTCTGAGCACCGGAGCAGCTCATTTTTCTTGACGGGAGCGACCATTTCACCTAGCATTCAGGCATCTGACGTCAACCGCACGATCAAGATTAGGAAAGCAACAGCAAAACATCAACATAACTCCCGAAACCGGACTGGCCCCCGGCTATTCTTCCCGGCCTCGCATGACACACCCATTGCGACCTCACACCACCGTCTGATGAACGAACCACCCACCAACAAACAACGCATGCTGGCAGGAGAGCTGTACGATGCCAGCGATCCTGAGCTAGCCGAAGACCGGACCCGGGCAAAACTGCTCACCCACCGATTCAACGCCAGCCTTCCCACCGACACCACCCTCCTGCAAAACCTTCTCCGCGCCCTCCTGGGCTCTATTGGGCCACGCAGCGTGATCATGCAACCCTTTCAGTGTGACTACGGCTACAACATCCACCTGGGAGATCAGGTCTTCATCAACCACAACTGCATCATGCTCGACTGTGCTCCCATCACCATCGGTGATGGAGTTCTCATCGGGCCCAACTGCGGACTATATACAGCAGGACACCCACTTGACATCGCGCGGCGGCTGGCCTGGCTGGAGTACGCACACCCCATCAGCATCGGCGACAAGGTATGGCTTGGGGGCGGCGTCCAAGTCATGCCGGGAGTCAGCATCGGTGAGGGCAGCGTCATCGGTGGAGGCAGCGTCGTCGTCAAAGACATCCCTGCCGGCGTGGTCGCCGCGGGAAACCCCTGTCGCGTCCTGCGCGCCATCACACCGGAAGACGCCCTGCGGCAGCACCGCTACGGGAAACCAACTGGCTAAGAGGCGCCCCGCCACCATGCCCAACCGGGAAGAGCTTCCCAG
Source organism: uncultured Akkermansia sp. (assembly GCA_944390825.1). Taxonomy (GTDB): domain Bacteria; phylum Verrucomicrobiota; class Verrucomicrobiia; order Verrucomicrobiales; family Akkermansiaceae; genus Akkermansia. Next base: position 55,678 of record CALXRG010000011.1, on the reverse strand, counting down.
CGGCAACGCCCTCCCCCGGCAGGAAGCGGCAGCCCCCGCTCCCTAAGCCGAGCTCAGACAGTCTGCCCTCAGACAGCCCGCCCGGAGTGTGTTTGCTTCCGAGGAGGCGACACCGGGAACAATGCCGGAAACCGGAGCAACACTAAATACCCAGCACAGCCCGGGAGTCCAGATCCTCCTGGCCGTGAATCAACTCCGCGCACACCGGCAGCCCGGTGAACTCCTCGATGAGCGCCTTGTTGGTGAGCGAAGCCGTATCCCATGACTCTCCGGCATGGTTCAGCACAATCGCCCGGCATTCCAATCCCCGGCTGCGGATAGCCTGTACGGTCAGTACCGTGTGATTCACGGCCCCGAGCCTGTTGCCTACCACCAGCACCACCGGCAGTCCCAGAGCCACCGCAAAATCAGACATGGAAAGTCCCGGCGCTATCGGCACCTCCCAGCCCCCGGCCCCCTCCACCAGCACCGGGGAATAACCTTCCGCGCTCAATGCGCGGTATCCCTGCACGAGGGGTTCGAGCGAAATCTCCGTATTTTGCAGCTGAGCCGCTACATAAGGCGCCGTCGCTGCCCGCAGGTACAGCGGGTTAATCAATTCCAGGCTCACCTTGGGATCCGTGGCATCGCGCATCGCCCGGGCATCCGCACGGTCACCGCATGCCATCGGCTTGTACCCCATGGCGGGAAACCCTCTGCGTCGCAAATCCCGCAGCAGGCAGCACGTTACGTACGTCTTACCTATTTCCGTGTCTGTTCCTGTAACAAAAAAGTCCTGCATATCTTGGTTGGTAAGGTAACACCGGCATACACCCCGTTTGACTGATGCAAAGGGGAAGCCTCAATCAGGCATCGCCATCAGGATATCATCATCACTGATCTCTTCCTTTCCGTTCTGCACGTAAAGCCGGTCCGCCACCACCCACACGATGATCGCCAGCAGCAGGCAAGTCAGCTTGGCCTTCCACTCAGTCCTGAGAAACTTGGTTACTTTGTTTTTTATCTGCATGTTCGTAAAGGAGTTGGGCCAGGCGGGCACCCAGCATTTCCACAGAAAGGTCCGTTTGGATCATCGGTCCACAGACAAGACTCACGCGCCCTTTTTCCTCTGATACCACCACAACCACGGCGTCACTCTTCTCTGCAATCCCCATAGCAGCACGGTGACGAAGTCCCATCGTCGAATCAATCGGCGCACGCTCACTGACCGGCAGGATGGCGCCGGCATAGGAAATACGCTCGTTCTCGATAATCATTGCTCCATCGTGAAGTGGCGATCCGGGGTAGAAAATCGTCTCCACCAGTGCGGGAGAAAACGCGGCATCAATCTCGGTTCCGGCATCAAAGTGCTCAATCTCATCCAAGCGGTTGGTACGGCGGAACACGAGCAAAGCCCCCACCCGGCGACTCGCCATGTACTGCACAGCCGTCTTGACCGCCTCCATGAAGTCATCGTTGCCGGCATCGGCCCTCCCCCAAAAACGACCTCCCATCAGCTTGCGGGAAAATTTCGAAAGCACAGAACGGATTTCCGGCTGAAACAACACCACTAGAATCAAACCAGGCCCGGCAAAAAACACGGTGACCAGATGATTGAGCACCCCTGCTCCAATCAGCTTCAGGAGCACGGATCCCAAGATCAGCAGCAGAATCAGCCCGATGAAAATCGTCGCAGCTGGCGAATCCTTGTAGGCACGGTAAACCTGGTAAAAGATGAACGCCAGCACCAGGACCTCAAACCCAGCTCTGATAAACTCTAGCACTCCCATGGCGCTATTCTACCCCACGACTCCTTACCCTGCAAGCCGTAAATGATCGACGTTTCCCTTATTTTGGAAGAACCTGCCGCGGGCAGAATTCCTGTTTCCCGTTGTCTGCGGCCGTGTCACCCCAATCGGGACTAAGCGACACGCCACCCTGCTCGGGTCACAGAAAGCCAGGCCCGGGCGCAGCCGATCACCCGCCGACGGCAGGATACGGGCCGCGGCCCCTTCGGGGTAACGCGCGGCTTGGCTCCGCCGCAACGGCAAAGCCAAGCCGCGGTATAGTGGTCCTACTACGGTTCAGCGGCCCTGAACGGTACCGCGACCGTACGAGGGCACAGCAGCCTTAATCAGGGCATCGTCAGGGCATCGTGAGCCACTGGTGATCAGCCATGAAAGCGCTAGCCTCCTTGTCCCCCTGAGAAGCGGCTTTGGAGACCCAGTAGCGGGCATTCTCCTCATCCCGGGGTACGCCGATGCCATGGAAGTAGCAGCGGCCGAGGTTGTACTGGGCACTGCGGTGCCCCATCTGGGCAGCGCGGCGGAAGTTCTCAGCAGCCAGGGTGTCGTTCTTGGCAACCCCCTGGCCGTTGAGGTAGCAGAGGCCGAGATTATTGAGAGCATGGGGGTTGTCCAACCGGGCTGCCCGCTGATACCAGGCGAAGGCGGTGGCCTCGTTCTTGGCCACACCCTGGCCAGTGATGTAACAGGTTCCAAGGTTGTCCATGGCGTTGCTGTTACCCTGCTGTGCCGCAGCGGTGTACCACCGCACGGCCTGAGCCATGTCGTGGGGAACGCCCTGGCTAAAGTCGTAACATTTGGCCAGCATGAGCTGAGCCTGGGCATCGCCCCGCTCAGCGGCTTCCTGTAACAGGGGCACCGCCTCGCTGTATTTCTTTTGCTTGTAGAGGACATCGGCCTCACCGACCAATTCCTCGGTGGACGTGCAGGAAGCCAGGGCCCCCAGCAGCACAGCCGTCAGGATGAACGCAGTACGTTTCATAAGTGTGATAAGTCAGGATAATGAAAAAAACTCAGGGAAATACTCAATCCTCCAGCTCAAGCAAATAGCGCTCAGCTTCCAGGGCAGCCCAACACCCCATGCCTGCCGCAGAAATCGCCTGTTTGTAGACGGCGTCCGCGACATCACCTGCCGCGAAAAGTCCCGGTGTGCGGGTGGCCGCACCACCCCACGGGCGAATAATAAAGCCGGCCGGATCCGTATCGACCAAATCGCCCAGGAACTTACTGTTCGGCTCATGCCCGATCGCCATAAAGACGCATTTGAGCTCCAGCGGGCGCTGCTCGCCCGTCTCGGTATCGCTAAGCACGATACCGCACAGCTCGCCGCTGTCGTCTTTCCGGTAGTCAGAAATTGTGCTGTTCCACAGGATCTCGATTTTCGGGTTGCTGAGCACGCGCTGCTGCATGGCCTTGCTGGCACGCAAGCGGTCCCGCCGGTGGATGAGGTACACCTTCGACGCAAAACGGGTCAGGAACGACGCCTCCTCACAGGCGCTGTCCCCGCCACCGACGACACATACGGGCACATCACGGTAGAACGACCCGTCACAGGTCGCGCAGGCCGTCAGACCGTGCCCGATAAGCTCCTTCTCCCCCGGCAGCCCCATATAACGAGCCTTTGCGCCCGTGGCTACAATTACGGCTTGGGCAGTATACTCACCACCGGTGGTCTTCACCACGAACAAACCACTCTCACCGTCCTTTTCCACAGCTGTCACCGTCTCATACGCGTAACGGGCGCCGAACTTCTCCGCCTGACTGCTCATGTTGAACATCAGCTCCGGCCCCATAATTCCCTCAGGGAAACCGGGGAAATTCTCCACCTCTGTTGTCGTCGTGAGCTGACCGCCCAGCTGGTCACCTGTGAACACCAGGGGCTTCAGGTCTGCGCGGGCAGCATAAATGGCCGCCGTATACCCGGCGGGCCCCGTCCCAATGATGATAAGTTTCTCGTTCATTGCCCCATATTCTAGCATAGAGCGGCTGGCAGGCAAGAAGATAGTGTGTCAGTTCTTTAGAATTGTTCCAATAACACCACGTGAAAAAAGACACCTGGGAAGCAGGCCCAAAACATGCCACCATTTAGACTTGAAAATTCAGGCAACAACTGGAATACTAGCGCGACTACATGAAACTTCTGAGACGCAATCTGAGCCTGATGCTTGCCGTGCGGTACCTCAACCCGCTGCGCACGGCCTTCTCTGTGATCACCCTTATCTGCACGCTGGGCGTGGCCCTGGGCGTCATGGTGCTCATCGTCGTGCTCTCCGTCATGGAAGGGCTGCAAAAAGAAGTAGACGACCGCGTACTGGCCTTCACGCCCCACCTGCAAATCGCCCTGCTCAACGAGCAAGGCAGGACCTGCATCAATCTCGAAACCTGTGACTGGCGGGAACTGACGGAGAAAATAGCCACCGTACCCGGTGTCATCTGCGCCTACCCCCAGCTGGATGGCCAGGGGAGCGTCAGCGCCAATCACATCCTCAACACGGTCACCTTCTCTGCCCTGCAGCCGGAGAACAATGCCCAGATCGGGCCCATTTCGGATATGATCATCGCCGGCAGCAGTGACCTGGGAGCCGGCTATGACCCCATCTGCATCATCTCCACGGCTGCGGCCAACTCATTGGGGCTGAGCGTCGGCGATACCCTGACCCTCACCCCGCTGGCGGGGGGGCTGGAGCGTGCGGGACGCATCTACTCCATGATTCAGGAGCCCCTGATCACCCAGCAGGACGAAACGTTCAAGCAAGCCATCAGCCAATTCTTCGACGGCGCCGCCAGTACCGCAGAGGGCCTCATGATCCCCGCTGACAAACTCTCCGCCACTCTGGACATCCTCTACCGCATGCCGGAAGACAGGATGCGTCCGGGCGAAATCGAAGGGTGCAGCAAACTCACCGAGCTGGCGCAAAGCCACATCGCCGGCACCCCCTTCAGCCAAGCCGAGCAGCAGACATGGAACAACACCGTCGCGACCCTTGCAAGCCTGGACCGGGACAAGGAGGACGGCCGCGCCGCCAAAAGCATCAACGACATGGTCATGCCTACTGACCTGGAAATTGTCGGTATCTATCAAACCCCGGAAAACCTGCCCGGCCCTGGCATCTACCTGCCTCTTACCATTGCCCAGGATGCCATCGGTTACTCTCAAGGCGGACTGGACCAGGTCCAGGGCATCTGCGTGCGCCTCACCGACCCGAACAACTATGAACCGGCCATGAACGCCATCGAAGCGATTCTCCCGGATCTCTCCGCAGCCACCGATGAGCACCCGCTTGGACTCAGCTGGAGCATCCAGCCCTGGAGCGACCGCCTGAAGCAATGGCACGACCTCATTGCCAACGAACGTGTCATGCTGAGCTTTGTCCTCTCCATCATCTCACTCATTGCCAGCTTCTGCATCATGGCGGTCATGTTCACCGTCTCCATGCAGCGCAAGCGTGAAATCGCCGTTCTGCAAGCGCTGGGTGCCACCCCGGGCAAAATTGTAGGCATCTTTGCCTGGCAGGGCATCATCATTGGGCTGCTTGGGGCAGTTCTCGGTGTCGTGCTGGCGCTGCTTGTCCTCTACTACCGTCTGGAAATCCAGGCTGCGCTGGCCGGCATTGGTCTGGATCCCTTCCCCATGCAGGGGCACGGCATCGAGCTACCTGCTGTCTATGACCCGGCCACCTTCTCCTGGCAAGCCTTCAAAGCCTTTGTGATGGTCATCATCGCCTCCACCGTACCAGCCATTGTCGTCTCACGCCAGGATCCCTCGCGCGCCCTGCGTGCGAACTAAACGTTTCTCCCTTCTTCTTTCATCCCCACCACCTCAACACCGCTCATGGACATATACTGGATACGGGACAAAAAACGCTGCGGCCCCGCCACGGTGCCGGACGTCATCTCTCTCGTCCAAATGGGCGAGCTAACGCGGGACACCCTGGGCTGGCACAGCGGCTGCGAGAAGTGGATGCCCCTGGAAAAACTCCCGGCACTCAGTGATTTTCTTGATGAGCTGGAGCCACGAAACCGCGCCGGAGAGCAGGCGGAGGACGACGCCTCTGACGTCTCCGGCAGTGCTTCCTCACTCCCGGAGGGGCTGCCTCCGCTTCCGCCAAAACAGCACGGAGAAGCCCCCGCCGGTACCTTTCCCTCCCGTCCACAGGACGGCGCCCCGGGTACGACAGGCGAGCCCGAGCTCTTTGAAGGGGAAGGCGAGCCGGGAGGCCTTCCCGGCATGGCACGGAGAGTCTACCTGCCCTCCCCGGGCGTTCGCTTCTTTGCCCGCTGCATCGACTATTCTCTGTACCTCTCGTTCTTCTACCTCGTGATCTACGTGATGGGCATCGAGTTTGACCTGATGCTCATGCCCGGCTCCTACCTCATCTGGCTGCCCTGCGCGATCATCGAAGGCTTCTACCTCTCGCGGATGGGAACCACCCCGGGCAAAGCACTCATGGGCATCCGCCTGAACGTCTTCGGTGATGTAGAAAACATCAGCGTCCTGCGGGGCACAATGCGGGCACTGCTTGTCTTCATCATGGGCTGCGGCATGATGTTCTTTCCTTTAGCCGTCATCATGGGGATTCTCACACTCTGGCTGCTGAGGCGACGCGGCATCACCAGCTGGGATGCGCGCTGCTCCACCCTGCCCATTCAAGTCATTCCCGCCAGCACGGAGCGCATCCTCGCGGGGCTCGGCATCATCTTTGTCTCGCTGGTAGCCGTCGGCTTCTTCCTCACCCCCTGGACCGGACCCATGCTCCAAGCTCTGGAAGAACAGCAACCCGGCATCACTCAAAAAATGGCTCCCCTCCTGCCGCCGCAGTATGCCGCCATAGCCGAAGACCAGGACGTCATCCCGCAGCCCACGGCCTCACCCTCAAAATTAGCACCCACCTCCGTGGGGACCCGCCCGGCTGCTGCGAACCAGGCACCGCCGGCGGGAGACACCCAAGCACCATCTGCTGCTTCAGAAGCCGCCCCAGTACCGGCAGCTCCTGACGCGACCCCTGCACCCGCAGCACCGACGCGGACATCCGAGCCCACTGGTGAACAACCCCGGTCCACCACCACTCCGGCGCCCCAACCCACCCTTCTGGAAACCCTCAGCCAGGATCCCATGCTCTCCTCCGTCAGCGCTTCTCCCGCAATCCTTCGGGCCGCGCTCCCAGCCGCGGGCGCAGCGCCCCGGCGTACAGTTGCCTGAGTTTTCCCCGGCCCCCGTGCCAGGAACGGAGCAACAAACACCGTCCCGAAGCATCCCCAAGCGGCTGGCTCCGGTCAAAAAGCCGCTATCCGTACAGGCCTCTGATGATCAGGCAAGACGGGTTGGCACCCAAGCATCCCACACCCGGTATTATACGGCCGCTCTGCCTTCACGCCTCCTCTACCGGCACCAAGTTTGCATGCGCAGCCGCGCGTCAGCACAAACTCAGCGGGGGCGGTACTCGATGCGCACCGGCACCTGCTCCACTTCCAACCCGGCGGATGTGAGTGTATCCATGACTTCGACAAAAGCACCCATCGATGACCCCTGGGCGGCCGACACCTGGATTTTCACTTTAGGATTTTGCTTCAGGAGCGCCCGAACCGCGGGCACCAGTTGTTCGGGGTTCAGGTGTTTACCACCAAGAGCGATAGTGCCGTGTTCGTCAAGCTCCAACAGCACCTGGTCAGCGTCCCCCTGTTCACCCGCCAGGTGCCGCGTCTGAGGAAGCTCAATCGGCAAGACTGAAACCTGACGCTTAAACTCCGTATGCACGACGAAGAAAAGCAACAAAATAGTGAGGATATCCAGCATCGGCACCAGCGGTATCCCCTGCCCCACGTTTCTGCGAGTGTAAATCGTCATGGTGTGTCAAGCGTCCTGCTTACAGACGGTCCCGGTGTGCAAGCAAATCAGTAAAAAACTCATTGATGCGGGCGGCGCGGCGTTCCAGTGCCCGCTCAAACCAAGAAAGACAAATCACACCCGGCACGGCGATTGCCAGGCCGAATATTGTAGTGTAGAGAGCTTTGGAAATACCTTGAGCTATACCCAGCTCAGCGGCTTGAGTCCCAAAAACGCCAAAAATATCCACGAGGCCCCAGGCAGTCCCCAAGATGCCCAGCATCGGAGCGATGTTGTTGATCACACCGATTGTCGACATCCCGGCCCGCTGCGAATCCACTAACAGCATCAGCCGGGCCTCCATCATCCGCTCCAGCTCAGGTTCGTGCCGATGCTCCACAGCAAACACAACCTCACGTCCCAGAGCGGACTTCGTCGTCAGGGCATACTCCAGCAACCCCTGGCCAGACCCCCGTTGCTTGGCGAGGTCGAGTAATGCCCGCATCCGTGGCAGGTGTCGCGTCCCGCCTGCAAACAACAAGTGGTACAGGACGGCTGTCACCATCATCAGCGAACAAAACAGCAGGGGATACCCAAACGGATAACACGTATCAAGGAACTGGCGGATGGTCTCAATCATATACTGGTGTCAAATAAGAACATTCTTGTGGCGATCAATCGAAATGGAAGGTGATGAGCATCTCAATGAGATCACTGTCTACTTCTTTCTGCACGGCCTCCGGCATCGGAGGCAAGGCAGCCCGGCGGATTGCAGTGAATGTGAACGACTGCTGAAGCACGCTTGCCCCGCGGCGGCCATACAACTGCAAATTGTGAATACGCCCCTGTTTATTGAGGCAGACGCTGATGGTCAGCGATCCGGGGATGATGTCACCCCGGTGTTCATCACAGGCGATGTACCACGAACGGGCAATGAGACGGTAGAGAAGTGCCTCGTAGCGCCCGCGCGGTGTGGCTTCCACATTCAGCGAAGGATTGCGTCCCACCACGAAAGTCCCCGTGCTGCGGCTGCGGCGCTCGTAGGTCCGGAATCCCGGCTGCATGTGGGCAGGCAAGCTCGGATCGTACACGGGTTGCCGCTTGGGTGAAGCTGGTTCTGAGGGATGCTCCGGCTTGGGTTGGGGAGCATCGGCGGGCTGAACCGCCGGGGTAGAAGTGTTGTGCCCCTCGGCATTACCGTTCTCTGCACCTTGGCGCGCCTGTCTGGCATCCTGTTGATCAGGAGTGGGCTTTTCATTCTCCCGGGTGATTTTCAACTGTCCGTCAGGGGCAGATTCCTGTTGCCGAACAGAAGCCGAACTCTCCCCGGGGCGGGCTTCCTGCTGATCTCCGGCGGTAGTCTGGGATTCCGTGGCACCCTCAGGCTTACCCGTCACAGGCAAAGGCATGGGCGGAACCACCGCAGTCGAAGGCCGCTCGGACACCGATGCAGGGAGGGGAGGAGTCGGCTGCGGAGCCACTCGCTGCTCGCTTTCGATGTCGCCCTCTTGCCGCTCCTGCTCCAAAATCTCCAACCGGTCATCCTCTTCCTCACGGCCCTCCATCGCGGGGGCCTCCCGGTCATCATGCAAGTGGACAACATCTGCCTGGCTGGCAGCTGTCGTATTGCGGGCACCCACGTACTCAGCCTCGAGAGCGTGGCGCTCCGGCGCATCCGGATTTGTCTTGGCAAAGGGTCTCTCCCGCTCATCACGCTCCTCTTCAGGATCAACCGCTCTCAATTCATCCTCTTTTTGAGTTTCCTGGCGGAAAATCTGCAAATACCGCATAGCATGTTCCTTCTGCGGCAGAGGCTGCCGCGCAAACATCTCCTGTTGCGGCATCTGCAACAGCAACCAAATAACCAAAGCATGCAGCAACAACGACAGCAGGACACAAAGCAGCACCGCTCCCACATGCGGTCTGCCCGGATCCTCTGGCACACTTCTCCTCACGCATGGTATTGTAACCTGATACGGCGTCAAGTTCAAGCAAGGATTGAGACAACCGCGCCGGAGCTTACGAAAATTCCGTACCGACTCACACTTGTCAATTCCCCCAGAACTACCGGTCCCCTTCCTAGCCGCCGGTTCCCTTCTGAGACAGCTGCCCCATTCTTAGAGTTTGTTTTGAACTTTTTCATCAATACGGCACAGGAGATTCTACAAGCGGTTGATATGCCGGGTGTTCACCTGTGCCTGACCTGTGAGACAACATAAGCCAGGACACGGCGTTCATCCTGAATTCCGGAAAATGAAGTTCCGGACTCTGCAGCCAAACATCAAAAACATCACTCTTTGTCTTTACTTCCAAAAACAGAACTGATAGGATAGTTTCCCGGTAGAACGACGGCGTCTTGACCGCGGATCCTGGTCTTTCCGGAAGTCAACGGCTCCGACGGAGCCCGCCGTTTGCCTCTGCCCCACCTATCACCATCAGCACCATGAACACATCTCTCCTCTTGTCACTACCAGCAGCTCTGGGACTGCTGACTCTGGCAGCCTGCTCACACCGGAAAGCACCTCAACCTCCTCCGGAACAGCCGCCCTCCCTCATAGGAAAGCAACTCGTACTCGAACGCGGTGATGAGCCAGGCGTCTATCCTTTTCCTCGAAAGCACGGGTTGCGAATCACCATACCGGAGGACAGTGGAGGGGCTACGGTCTTATACCACTACTATAACGACAAAAAGAGTGAGTTTTACGAAGAGACCCGAGTGAAAGCACCTCAGGACAAAGCCTTAGGGGAATATAGCAGCACCCGCTGGAAACTCAACTTCACTTCGCCGGATGCCGGCACCGCCACCCTTATCGACAGAAAAGGCAAGGCCTTGCGTAACAGAAAAGTTGGTTACACGGTTTCCTTCCTCGTCGAGCCCATTGTCCATAAGCGATAGACGGCCTTGCCAAGGTTATCAGGAAACGGCACGGATAAAAAATGAGCAACGTGCCGGCGCGGTCTAAGTCAACATCCGCACTGGATGAGCCATACACACCATGCCCACACTTGACAGAGCTTGGGACACAAGCACCCCGTGTTGCCTCATCTCGCGAGTGTTGTCCTTCTGTTCGGTTCCGTTTTCCTGCCCGAGGTTCGCCTCCGCCTTTTTCCACCCGCAGGACAGCGACGCAGGGCCTACGGATATCTGATTGCGCGCTGGCGGCGACTCATGGGGAACTCCCCCCTGCTGCGGGGCATACCCGACTACCCCCGCCCCCCCCAAAAAAAAGCACCGCTGCTAATTATCAGCAACGGTGCTGCGCTCTGACACTCCGGCCGCGGCTCGAACGCGGGACCCCAAGCTTAGAAGGCTCGTGCTCTATCCAACTGAGCTACCGGAGCATGAAAAACGGCGACCGCATTGTAGCAGGGGTTCCTCTCACTGGCAAGCTTTATTTCGGGCAATACCGGGAGACGAGCGGCTCCTGTACAGCAAATAGAGCGGCGCGATCTTCCGGTTCAGCATCGAGGTAACCGTGCAGATGAGTCAAACCATGCACGATGTAGCGGAAAAGCTCTTCGTCCCGGGAGAGACCGTGCTCTCCGGCATAACGCTCGGCTGTATCGCAACTCACCAGGATCTCCCCATAGGGGAAAGTAATGGCGTCCGTAGGGCTTGGGTCATGGAGAAATTCCCCGTGGACGCGGGCTATGGTAGGATCATCCACTATGCTGATTTCAACCTCATCGAGCTGCGACAGGACGTGGTCCGGCCCAGGTGGACATGACATCAGCTCAGGCAACAAAGCCTGCAACGCTTTGCGGAATTCCTCCAGACATGCCTCGGAAGGCCAGGTGCCGGATGTGTTGTTGTACAGTTCAAGATGCGGTATCATGGGAAGAGGAATCGGGTTCGCATAACTGCTCACTGCTGTTACGGGCGGCTCCGGCCCGTGCCTCAAGTTTGCGTTGGCGTGCCGCTGCCCGGGCCTCCCGAAAAAAGCTTTGGAATTGCTGCAGACAGGCATCTGCGAGCACGCCTCCCAGGTGCTCGCACTTGTGATTAAGCGGCGGATTAGAGTCAAGCAAATCAATCCACCCCCCACAAGCTCCGCCTTTGGGATCGGGTATGCCGAAAACAACACGATCCGGCCTGCAATGAACAAGAGCCCCGGCACACATCGGGCAGGGTTCTTTGGTCACATATACAGTACAGCCCTCCAAGCGCCAATCCCCTACGGCATTCTCCGCGGCGCGGAGCGCCAGCATCTCTGCGTGAGCCGTGGCGTCTCCCAGGGTTTCCACCTGGTTCCACCCCGTTGCGATCACCGCGCCTTCTTTCACAATGACGCAGCCGCAAGGCACCTCGCCGACGGCGCGGGCCTTATCGGCCTCGCGCATCGCCAGCATCATGTAATGTTCGTCGTCTGTCAACGGGCGAGAGAAGGCGGTTTACTTGAGCGTCACGCGCTCATCGCTCTCCAGCAGCGCCGCAAGCTCCGGCCAGCCGGTCTCTGTCTGGTTCTGGAACATATGAAGATAAATCGACACCGCCCCGGCCGGGTACGCAGCAAACAAGGCATCAACGGCCTCCTTGAGCTTGTCCGCATCGAGCGTTTCGGGAAGATCATCAACCACACCATGTCCATTGTGCGGGATACCCAGCTTGTCCACAAACGTGACAAGCATCTGCTCGTGCTTGCGGATCAGCCACACCTGAAGCAAGTGGTCAGCGATTGTCTCCGCAGGTTTCCATGCCAGCATCTTCTTGATCCAAGCGTATTGCTCGGCCAAGGGCTTCTGCTGGATAAACTGAGGGCGCAGTTTCTTGAGTGCACCCAGCTCACGCACGGCCGCGCGATACACGCCGCGCTCCTGGTTGCGCATCCAGTCGAGGAAATTGGTTACCGTTTCGTCGTCAGATTTCTGGAAAATGGTGTAAGACTTCATGTTTTTAACGGGGTAAAGAGGAATGAATGCGCATAATAAACCACAAACAAGACGTTTTGTCTAGCATAACCTTAGACAACCGTGTTTTTTGGCAAAAAAGTTCATCTTTTTTCTTGACGGAAACACACCACTATGCTAGCTTACATATAGGAAAGGTTGCGGCACAGCGCGTGTGGGGCTCTCCCCGACAGATCGGATGATCGCGCAAGTATTAGCTGTAGCTGGCGGCCTTTCCGAGCCTTTTTCCCCGAGGTGCCCCGCCCAGCGCAGCAATCAGTGCTGCGAGGCAGTCGGCGGGGCGGAGACTCCGGCTTTTCGGAAGTAATACTGAGCGAGTGAGTCATCCTTGCCGGTGCCGAAGCCGGAGTAAAAACAAAGAGCTAAGTTGTAAGCGGCGTCCTGCATTCCCAGGTCTGCCGCTTTTTTCCACCAGAATACGGCGGCTTCCGGGTTGCGGGCAACACCCTGCCCCGTAGCGTAACACAATCCGAGGTTATACTGGGCCTGCGGCAGCCCCTGCTCGGCTGCCTTCAGCCACCACTCAATGGCGTGCTCTCTGTCCTGCGCCGCCCCCCGGCCGAGGTATAGGCACAGGGCGAGGTTGAACTGAGCATAGGGATTGCCGCTGGTGGCAGAGCGGAAAAGGGGTGGCAAAGCATCCTGATGCCTGCCGTCGCGGGCCAATGCCACTCCCTCCTGCAGATCCTGTGTAGGAGTCGCATTCCCCCACGCACAGTTGGCAGCGAACACCAGAGGCAGGCCAACACGCACCAGAGGCAGGCCAACACGCGCAGAACGGATCGGTAAATCAATCATCAGCGGAAAAGTTTTGAATAAACATCAGTGATGGGCAGTTTCTCCGGAGGCTCGGGAGCTTCACCCCTCGCCGCACGGGCAGACACCAACTCCCGAATCGATTGGGTCAGGACTGGCAGAAAACGCCCCACCATGAGCTCGTCACCAGCCCGGGTCGTGTGCTTGCCATCGCGCCGGCGCAACAGCACAGCCTCCCGGCCGGGACGGCTCTCCCTCATTTGGAATTTGCCTTCGGCATCAGCCAGCACGTCCTGATTATCGATAAAGCGTACGTTGACGTTACTTTTACCGACGAGCTCGCGGGTGATTTCCGTGAGACGGTGCAGCGACCGGGCATTTTTGCTTCCCATGACCGGCAAGCCGACCCAGATGGCAGGCACCCCCTGTCTCTGCAAAACGGCGAGGACATCCTGCACACGTTCACCGTACGCCTCCTCCCATGCCGGGGTTCCCAGCATAGCGTAGCCTTCCTCTGTGCGGATGGCGACGTCATCCCAACAGCCCAGCAGCAGGACCACCAAATCCGGACGATCTTCGTTGATGACGTCCTCCAGTTTCTCGGCAAAGTTGAAACGCCCGGAGCTGCTGAGACATGCACTGCGGCGTGTCACAACCTGGAGGCGGTAGCCACGGCGTGGCCGCAAATCCCTGTTGAGCTGCAAGGCAAAATCCTCCATCATGGTATCCCCCGTCAGCAGAATTCTGCACCGCAGAGACGGCAATGTGGCAGGATCCCATTTCTCCTCCGGTATTCCTGCCTCCTCAGATATTCCTTCCGGCTCCGCTATTCCTGCCGGCTCTGATGTTCCAACCGCCACCGATGTCTCTGCCTCCTTCGGTGATGGTTCTGCCCCCAACGCTCCACCCGCAGTCTCCGCTGCGGCCGCGGCCGCAGAAGAAGGCCCCTCCGGAGAAGCCGCTAATCCAACCTCACCGCTCCCGCCACGCTCCCCGCTACCGGACGACATGCCGGGGGCGGTACCGGTCACTTCCCCCTGCGTACCCTCACCAACCTGCGCCGCCTCCTCACAGCGAAAGCCACACTCCTGCGCTTCCAACTGCTCAAAAGGGGATGCAAACGTATCACACAGCGGGCGAAAAGGAGGCAACTCCCCCGCGTTCTGCACGGCACTCAGTCCAGGCAGCCCCAACATAAAACACAGGGAGAAGAGGAAAAGCCTCATTGGTTTCGACTCTCGTATGCGCCTATTCTGTCACGTTTAGGGCAGAACTGCAAGCAGATTCACTCTGCTTCCGCAGTCGGGGCGGGCACATGCAACCGGAACCGTAGCCTCCCGTCTCTGGCCTTCCATCTTTCAGCACACCTCTATTGCCCAAGAGCCCCCTTCGCAAGCAGGCCCACTATCCCTGCCTGACAGAGCAGGCTCCCAGCGTTGAAGCATCCGCTTTCCCCAGCCTAAACACCGCGACAAGCTCCTGAAAAACCATTTTCCGCACGACTTTTGACTTGCCAACGCCCCGATATGCTGTATACTCCACCCGCGCGTGCGCCTGAAGCACCGCTCCATCAACATCACAACCATGAACCTGAAAAACCCCAGAGTAGCTATCGTGGGCGCCACCGGAGCCGTAGGCGTCGAGATTCTGTCCTGCCTTGAGAGCCGAGCATTCCCGCTGGCTTCCCTCAAACTTCTGGCCTCCAAGCGCTCCGCGGGTAAACAGGTCGCCTTTCGCGGTGAAATGCTTACCGTGGAGGAACTCACCAAGGACTCATTCCTCGATGTAGACATCGCCCTGTTCTCCGCCGGTGGCGACATCTCGCGGGAGTTTGCTCCCATCGCCGGGGCGGCCGGCTGTATCGTGATCGATAATTCTTCTGCTTTCCGGCAGGACGACGACGTCCCGCTGGTCGTACCTGAGATCAACGGCGAGGCCGCCTTTGATCATCCGCGCAATATCATCGCCAATCCGAACTGCACCACCATCATCACCCTGATGGCCCTCTACCCCCTGCACCTCAAGTTCGGTCTCAAGATGGTGATTGCCAGCAGCTATCAGGCCGTCTCCGGCAGTGGTCAGCACGGCATTACCGAGCTGGAAAACCAGGTGCGCGCCATCGTGAACGGCCATCCGGTCGAGACCTCCACATACCCCCGCCAGATTGCCTTCAACCTCCTGCCGCAAATCGACAAATTCACGGACTCCGGCTACACCAAGGAGGAGCTCAAGATGCTCAATGAAGGCCGCAAAATCATGGGGCTTCCCGGGTTAAGTGTCACCTGCACCTGTGTACGGGTGCCTGTATACCGCAGTCATTCCATCTCCTGCATTGCTCAGTTTGAAAAGCCCGTGGACGTCGCAGGTGCCCGCGCCTGCTTCGATGGCATGCCCGGCGTCGGGCTGATGGACGACCCGGCCAACGGGGTCTGGCCGACGCCGCTCGACTCGACCAATGGCGACATCTGCTATGTCGGCCGCATCCGCAAAGACCTTGCTATCGACAACGCCCTCAACCTCTGGGTCGTCGGCGACCAGGTACGCAAAGGCGCCGCTCTCAACGCGGTGCAAATCGCGGAGCTGCTCGTCAAGGGCAAGTAATGCTCCTGCTGCCGTTTTTCTGATTTACAGGATGGGCGTGCTCTGGCATAATACCCGGAGCACGCCCTAAACTTTGTTTAGCGCACCGTGCTGACGAAGACACACATCCTGCTATGGACATTCATGAGCTGATCAAGCAAACCGCTGACAAAGTACAAACCCGCCTCTCCGAATTGCTCCCGGGAGAAGACGTCGCTCCCACCACCCTCCACAAAGCCATGCGCTACAGCATCTTTGCCGGGGGCAAGCGCATACGGCCCCTGCTCTGCCTGGAAGCCGCCAAAGCCTGTGGAGGTGATGATGAGTGCGCTCTCAACGCCGCCTGTGCCCTGGAAACCCTGCACACCTATACCCTTATCCACGATGATCTGCCCAGCATGGACAATGATGACCTGCGCCGGGGCCGGCCGACCAACCACAAGGTATTCGGCGAAGGAGTGGCCATCCTGGCGGGGGATGCCCTGCTGACGGAGGCGTTTGGCATGCTCACGCTGGTACCGGCCAACGACCGCTACGGCGTGCGCGATTATGTTGCGGAGCTGGCCTATCGCACAGGCAGCCTCAACCTTGTGGGGGGACAGGTTCTTGATCTGGAGGGCGAGGGCCGCACGCTGAGTCTGGACGAGCTTCGCGCCATCCACAACGGCAAGACCACAGCTCTCATCATGGCATCCGTGCGTCTGGGCGGCATGGCCGCAGGCTGTACGCCGGAACAACTCGAGGCCCTGACCGCCTATGCGCGAGCTTTGGGCCTGGCCTTCCAGATTGTTGATGACATTCTGGACATGACGTCTTCTCCCGAGGTCCTCGGCAAGAGCGTGGGCAAGGACGCGAAGGTACACAAAGCGACCTACGTCACCATGGTCGGCCTGGACCAGGCCCGGGAGGAAGCGCGGGCTCTGACAGCCGATGCCCGCGCTGCGCTCGATGCCTTCTCCCCGAAACGCCGGGAGAATCTCCTGCTCATCAATGACTACCTGCTGAAGCGGGATTACTGATTTCCGAGGGCGGTCCCCTCTCCGCAAGAAGCCGGCGATTTCTCCGGAAAGCGCCGGCTTTTCTGTCGGAGCCTATTAGCCTATCTATCCGGTGTCACGGAGCGACCCGGCAGCAGAGGGCTGCTCGGCCCGGTTTGATATGCGGATGAAACAGGGCCACCTGGTCGCGCAGCAAGCTTTCCCCTGTCGTACGGCAAAGCGACCGAAGGCACACGGCAAGCTCCGCCATGTCATACGGCAAGCTCCGGGATTCTTACGGCAAGCTCCACCATGTCTCCGGAGCAAACACGCTGATGCAAATCACCGGCGGAAGGGCCATCACCCACCAGCCGAGGCTGAACATCGCCGCATCGTTCAGACGCTCCCGCAACTGCATCAGCACCTGCAAACAGGCGCAGGCCATGGCAATCATCACGCATAGCGAACGCTCGAAAAACGGCGAGACCAAACTCGTCAGCAAGGACATGATCATAATCATGAGCAACCCGCATGTGATAATCAGACCGCGGCGTTCTCTTTCCTCCCGAGGCATCAGCCACGAGCGTCTCATCATGAAATACAGTCCCATCAGCACCGCAAAATACCAAAGCGACGCGCGGTTAATCGGCGCGAGCACGAAGCTGAAATAACAGGCCGGCACGATGCAGGCGTGTGCATAACTGAGCCCCAGCAGAAAATCATACAGCAACCCAGCCACTCCACCGATCACCTTCATCTTGCGGAACGAGCCCACTACCAAAGCCAGCAGCAGTAGCAGCACAGGGAAAAAGGCATACTCCAAAATCGACTGCCCCACATAGAACAGCGACAGCCACAAAGCAGCCATACCGACACCAAAAGTCAGCATCAGCATCGGAGCCGCATGGCTGCGGTAGTAGGAAACAAACCACCCCTTTCCCGACACCGCTCCCCGTAAATGCACCACAAGGCTGCATATCCACCCCGCAACGCCCAGCAACACCAGCGGGCCTTCCTCGATGATTGTCACCTGCATCAGGGCAGCCACGCCCAAGCCCCAGCATATCGTTGACAGAAAGACATCTACGCCCCAAAGCTGCAGACACAGCCACCAAGGTATCTTGCCTCCCTGTTCGTTCATATGCGCCCAGTATGCCACGACGAAGCTTCCGCGTCAAGGCCCCATACGGCAAACTGCCAGGCTTTTGTGTTGCAAATTGATGCCGATATGCTATCGTGAAGTCATGAAAATCGCGATTCTGGGAGCAGGAGCCTTGGGTTGTTACTATGGGGCACGCCTGGCAGAAGCCGGGCACGATGTCTGCTTCATTGCACGCTCGGCCTGCACCCCAATGCAAAGCAAAGGGCTGAAGGTCACCAGCGTCGATGGAGACATCTTCCTGCCGGAGCCTCACTGCTGCCGCACTGCGCAGGAATGCGGCCCGGTCGACCTTGTGCTCGTCGCCTGGAAAACCTCTGCCAACCCGCAGTTCTCCTCCGCCCTGCCTGCTCTGGTGCGGGACGACACGGAGGTCATGACCCTCCAGAACGGCATGGGCAATGCGGAGGAAATCGCCCGCTTCGTTCCGCAGGAACGGGTTTTTGTCGGTCTCTGCTTCGTGTGCTGTATGATGGACCAGCCCGCCGAGATCTCCCATCTGGAAGGCGGCAAGGTCAATATCGCTCCCCTTCGGGCAGACGGGCCGGGTTTCGGGCGAGCCTGCTCCTTTGCCGAGCTGTTTGAGAAAGCCCGTATACCGGCGCAGGCTTTCCGCCACCCGGAAGAAATCTTCTGGACGAAACTCTCCTGGAACATCCCCTTCAACGGCCTCTGTCTTGCCCACGGCGGCATCAGCATCCGGAAGCTTTTCAGCATGGCCGGCGAACCGGAGCGGGCAAGGCGCATCATGAACGAGGTGTGTCTCACCGCGGAAATGCGTGGTTTTCCGCTGCCCATGGAGCTTGTGGAAGAGCAGATGGAGCGCACTTCCCGCATGGGCGAGTTCATTCCCAGCAGCGCCGTGGACTACTTACGGGGCCGCCCCGTGGAATACCAGGCCATCTGGGGGACTCCCCTGAGCCGGGCCCGGGAGGTTCATGCTCCTGTACCGGAATGGGAAAAACTCGACACCGCCATCCGGGCGCGGCTTGGGCTCAACGCCTGATGCCCCCGCTCCGTCCCGGCAACACCCCCTCCCGGCCCGATGAACGTCCTTCCCCGGCTTCTGCGAAACTCAGGTGTGCCGCTGGCGCAGTTGGCTCTGCTTGCCGCCGGCGGGGCACTGCTGCTCCCCTTCAGCAGGAGCCTGAGCGAGGCACAGCAGAGACGGGGTCTGCGGCTCCCCCCGCCTGCTATCAGCCGCGAGGACGCCATCAGCCAGCAAATTGCCGTGTTCAGCCTGGGAGGCTTGCGCTCCCTGGCCGCAGAAATCCTGGCACTGGATGCCACCGATGCCTGGCTGAAAAGCGACTGGCCCCGTGCCCAGCGCCGCTGGGAAACGATCACGGCCCTGAGTCCGCACCGGATCAACTACTGGGTACGGGCTTCACAGGATATGGCGCGTAACGCTGTTTCTCAGGTGCGTACAGATGGCCACTTTTCCCAGCACGATCAGGCTGTACTTGCCCACCAGTACGCACAGCGGGGTCTGAAGTTTCTCACTGACGGCATCGCCAACAATCCGGGGAGTGCCCGCCTGCACCTGGAGCTTGCCCGCTACTATGCCGACATCCCCCTGCCTCCTGACTATCGGGCTGCGGCGGCCAGTTTTGAGCGGGCCGTCGGGCTGGGGGCTCCGCCGATGTTCCGCCGCTGGGTTCTCTACAACCTCTGCAAATCCCGCACCAGCGTTCAGGAAGCATGGCAACTTGCCCGGGAACTTTACCGCCAGGAAGAAAACCGCACTCCAGCCTTGCTGGGCATCCTCTTTGCCCTGCAAAACAAAGCGGACGTACCACCGGAACTCCGGCTCAGCCCCGAGCAGCTCTTCGGTTCCCGGGAGAAAGCCGTCCGCGAGCTCCGCTCCTACCTCACCAACGACCTGCACTACCCCGTTTACGGTGTCCGGGAATGGCTGGAACAAGCACAGGCAGATTCCCCTTCCCCGCATCAAACTCCGTAAAGCCGGGCATCATCCCGCTACCGCGGACAATGCGCCCGCCAGAAGGGGGCAAAACATTGCCCGGCAAAGGAAACGCAACAATCCAAGCAAACGGTCACTGCTTCTCTCCGACGAGTCGCTGAGCCGCCACCCCGGTGCCACGCGCGCAAGGCTGCCCGCCAGCGGCTTCAGGCGGGAGCACCCTCACTCATCCTCCTGCAACTCTCCCTCATACAAATCCCCACGGGCCCGGGGATGAGCATCCCGGTAAGCCTCGCGCATACGGGACTTGGTCACATGCGTATAAATCTGGGTCGTCGAAAGAGAAGAATGCCCCAGCAACTCCTGAACCGCCCGCAGATCCGCCCCTGCGTCCAGCATGTGCGTTGCGAATGTATGGCGGAGTTTGTGCGGGGAAATATGGAAAGGAATATCCGAGCAGCGCAAATACTTATCAAGCATCTGCTGTACACTGCGCCCGGTCATGCGGCGCCCCAGGCGGCTGATGAACAGAGGCCCGTCATCATCCAGCAGAGCCAGCTCGCGGTACGCTGAAATCGCTTCCCGGGCGTAATCTCCCACCGGCACCAATCGTTCCTTGCGTCCCTTGCCCATCACCCGGATGCAGGAAGCCCCCTGCTGGAGTGCATCAGCATTCAAACTCACCAACTCGCTCAACCGCATCCCGCAGGAATAGAACAACTCCAAAATCGCCGCATCCCGGTACGGAAGCCAGCGCGGGCTTTTCTTATCGCGCGGCGTACGCAATGGAAGCGAGAGCAAATGCTCCATCTGCTGCAAGCTCAGATGGACAGGCAAACTTTGTACAGCCCGGGGCAGCACGACCTCAGCCAAGGGGCTGACCGGCAACGACTCACGCCGCATCATGTACGCATACAACGAACGCAGCGCCGCGAAACGCAAGCGTATCGTAGCGGGCTTCAGCTGCTGCTCCAGCGCAGCGTACAGCCACCCGCGGAAATCATCTGCTTCGCATGCCTCCCAACTCACAAAGCGGGTTCCCATCCAATCACAGAACTGCACCAGCGTCCGCGTGTAAGCTTCCAGCGTCCGCGGAGAAGCATGGCGCTCTCCTTCGAGGTACTCCAGGAAGCGCAATGCCACGGTATCGAGTGCCTGCTGACCTGATTCTGCCATCTTCTTGCCCCGTTCATAGCACAAAGCTTCCCGCTTGGCAAGCATCCCGCGTGACATCACGCCTGCCTCCCGCGCTGCGTGCAACCCAGGCTCCGCTGCGCCATCCCTCCAGCGCAACTCCGTCATCAATACTGATTCCCTCCAACACCGCGCCCACCACCGCACGGCTCTCTCACCACCGCACGGCTCTCTCACACCCGACACGGATTCCTCCACACCTGACACGGCCCGCTAACTGACGTGTAACTCATTGTCCCTGATAGAACCAGCCATGATACTGCATCAAGTGCAGCAGTAACAAAATCGCATGATATGAGCTTGACTACCCTACCAGAATAGTGTAAGTTGAAACCTCCTATGATGAGAATCTCGACCAAAGGCCGGTACTCGCTCCGCATCATGCTTGACCTGGCCACCCAGCAAACAGACCAGGCATCCGTCTCCCTGCGGGGCATATCGGAGCGTCAGCAAATCACCAAAAAGTACATGGAGGGCATCATGTCCATCCTGCTCAAGGAAGGCTTACTGGTTAGCACACGGGGAAAAATGGGGGGATATCGTCTTGCCCGGGCACCCCAGGACTACACTGTGTACGAAATCATCACTGCGGCAGAAGGCTCCATCGCCCCCGTCCAGTGTCTCAGCAAGGATGAAAACACCTGCCCTCTGCAACACTCCTGCGCTACCCTGCCCATCTGGAAAGGTCTAAACGACGTTGTGCGTGACTACCTGATCAACGTCACGCTTGCAGACCTCATCGACCAGGGGAAAGAATCCCGCCCCTGTGCGTCAATCTGAGAGGTGCCGGCCACACATCGGCCTGAGCCCGGATCCACACCCAAACCGCACAGGTCCACACCCGAGTCGCCCTGCACGCATCAGGGTTCCCCAAAGCTCTGACAACAGAGCGGCAACGGAGCCATCGGCTCCCCCCTGCACCAAGCTCACTGCCCCGGAAGCAAAGAGAATCAGCAGAACGAAGCTCAACGGACCCAGCGTCCTGCGCCCTCGGGCAGCCCGCCGGCGCTCACAGGGTAGTAGCGCGTGGAATCAGTATTCCCCATCAGCGGCATCCCAAGGCTTTCCTTCCATTTGGCACTCATGCTCAGTCCCGTGTAGCATCCGTAACTCCGGCAGTCCGCATCGGGGCGGAACGCTTCGCGCCGCAGCATCCTGGCAATATCCTTCTCATGGATCCACTGTTTGGAAGCGGCCATGATGTTGTTACTGTAATCCAGCATGAAAGCAAATCTGTTTGAGTGGCCGAAATAGGTAAACGATGAGATTTTATCCTTTCCGCGGGGAGCGTTGTTGATTGCATCAGCTGCCTGCTGCGCCGTATCAACCCATATCAGCTTAACTCCACGTTTTTCGGCATCTTCACGAATCAGGCTGATGTAATCCTTGCCATCCTCCCGTCCCCGGGTAACGTAGGACGGGCGAAACACGACCCACACAATCCGCGCCCGGGGATTGGCCGACTTGAGCTGGTCGATGCGAATAGTGGCCGCGCGAATAAAATTGGCCCACCACTTATCATGCTGCGAGGCTCCGCGCAAGTGCTCCCAGGAGGTCAGCGCCGAACCGCCCGAAAGCACGACATCCACAGCCTGAGCCGGAACACTCGCCAGAAAGAGACCTACCAGTATCGCGCACTGCCTGATTTTCATACGGGGGCGGATATTACCCCAATGAAGCGGCCTTGTCAAGATTTGCGTTTCCGGTCGCCATCGACCCAACCTCTCCTTCCCTCGCTTGCTGCGAAAACAACTTAAAAACTACTTGGGAAAACAACACCACGGACAGCCCAATAGGACAGCTTTATAGGGCAGCTCTATAGGACAGCTCGCCCGGAGTGACAAATGGCAACAAAAGAGTGACAAATGGCAACAAAAAAGCGGGAAGCGGGGAGAGTCGATCAAGCGGCGCCATCACGCGCAGGCCCCCCGGGATAAAACAACAGCTCCCTCCCCCGGAAAAGCAAATGGGCGCATGCCGCTCACAGACCGGCATGCGCCCACCCCCATGCAACAGGGGGATTACTTCCCCTCATCGGGGAGGGTCACCACGCAGGGTGTTCCCGTAAGCGAATGGTACACACGGTGGACCTCATACCACCGCTGTGCCTGATCACTCGTGGCCGGCGTACAGGCAGTCGTACTCAGAATGCCTGCTGCAATCAGAGCCCCCACAATAGCTCCGGCTGCAATTTTCGCCCATGATTCACGGATTCCCCAGCCCGTGAATACGGCCACCAACCAATTCGCTGTTTCATTGCTCTTATTCATTGCGTTTCCCCTTGCGGTTGACGCCATCACCTTACCTTAAAACAGCAGAAAAGCAAGGGAAAGTCTGCCCGGAGCAATTCCATTCCATGGGTGGGCAGATTATCTTCAGGGTGCTTTCATACAGTCCGCTTTTCCGCTTTGCATGATTGATTCTTTATGCTACAATCACCACGCAGAAAGATGGAAAAATCACGCAAAACCCAAAGCAAACGGACCACAGGCGAAACCGACATCACCCTGGAGCTTAACCTTGACGGCACCGGCTGCGCCGCCATCGCCACGGGACATCCTTTTTTTGACCATATGCTTAACCTTTTTGCCCGTCACAGCCTCATTGATTTGGCGCTGACAGCCAAGGGCGATCTGGAAGTCGATGCTCACCATACTGTCGAGGATACCGGTATCGTGCTGGGGGAAGCAATCGCCCGTGCTCTGGGAGACAAACGGGGCATTCGCCGCTACGGCTGCGCCTACGTACCAATGGATGAAACCCTGTGCCGCTGCGTCATTGACCTGTCGAACCGTCCGTACCTCGAGTTCCGGGCACCGCAAAATGCGGCCGATGCACCCAACATGCCCCTTTCCCTCACCGTGGAGTTTTGCCGGGCACTCACCAACAACCTGCGCTGCAACCTGCATATTGAGATCTTCTACGGGCTGGACGGGCACCACATCGCCGAGGCTGTCTACAAAGCCCTGGCCCACGCCCTGCGCCAAGCCGTCGAGATTGACCCCCGTGCCGCGGCATTGATTCCCTCCACCAAGGGAGCTCTCTGATTCACAACCTTCCTTCCACGCGACCATGAGCAAACTCGGCATCATCGACTACGGCGCTGGCAACCTCTCCAGCGTGCGCAACTCCTTTCTCGCCACCGGAACAGAGGGGCATCTGGTCCGGTGTGCCGGGGATCTGGAGGGCATCTCTCACCTGGTTCTGCCTGGAGTAGGCGCTTTTGGCGATTGTTCCCGTGCATTGGTGGATCAGGGGCTCGCCGCAGCCATCAGTGACTGGATTGCCCGGGACCGGCCCTTCCTGGGCATCTGCATCGGTTATCAGATTCTGTTTGAAGGCAGTGAAGAAAGTCCCGGTGCCCGTGGCCTGGGAATTTTCCGGGGCCGGGTACTCCGCTTCCCCTCATCAGGGCTCAAAGTACCCCATATGGGATGGAACGACGTACATTTCCGCAACCCGGACGACCCCATCTGGAACGGCATGGGGAGCAACCGACACTTCTACTTCGTGCATTCGTTCTTCCCGCAACCGGAGGATGACAGTCTCATCGCGGCCACCTGCACCTACGGGATTTCCTTCGCCGCAGCCATTCGCCGCGGGAATCTCGTAGCCACCCAATTCCACCCGGAAAAAAGCCAAAAACTGGGCCTCCAGCTCCTGCACAATTTCATGAGTCTGTGAGTTTTCCCGATCAAATCAGCCCCCGCATCCGCACCCCATGAAAACGCTTGACCGATACATCCTTGTGCAGTTGATTTTTGTGACAGCGCTCGGTGTGCTATCGCTCACGCTGCTCATGCTGCTCGGGCAACTGTTCAAAGAGCTGCACTCCCTGCTCGTGGAAAGCGGAGCCCCCCCGAGCATCGTCATCGATTTCATCCTCCAGGTCATTCCCTTCTCCCTCACCTTCTCCGTCCCGTGGGGCTTCCTGACCGCAGTTCTGCTGGTCTACGGCCGCCTTGCAGCTGACAACGAGCTGACCTCCATGCGCATGGCGGGGCTGAGCCTCTGGCGCCTGAGCATGCCAGCCATCGGCATGGCCGCAGCTCTTTCTTTTGTCTGCTACTACATCAACATCGAAATCGCCCCCAAAGGCAAACGAGCCATGAGCGAACTGGTCATGCGGGCCGCCACGGATAACCCGCGCAACCTGCTCAACGCCTCCCAAAACGCCACGCAGCTGGACAAAACACAGCTCTACATCGAAAACCGCGCCGGCGATGACATCCAGGGGCTGCACGTCTACCCCTTGGATGACAGCGGCATGCCTCAAATTGACGGGCAGTTTGACGCGATGCACTCCCAAACCGCGCGCTTGGGCAACTTCGACACAACCACCCGCATTCTTGAACTGCAACTCTTCAACACCGTCATCGAGCGCACGAAAAACGGAGTAACCGAGATTGTCATGGTCGAGTCCATGCCCCTGCGCATCCACATTCCCCTCAACACACGCCGCAAACTCAAACCAAACCGGTTTACAAACGAGGAGATCGCGCAGGCGCTCGATTTCATGACCATTGTCAATGCAACAAATCCGGACTTCGCCAAACAACTGGCAAGAGTTGCCGAAGCCAACAAACCCTTCCCCTGTGCCCGCCAGCTTTGGTCGGAAGCATCGTCCGAAGCAGCCTATTACAAGTCCGGCATGGATGAAAAAAACATGCGGGCCTTCCGCACAGAAGGGACCCAGCGGGCCTCCTTTGCCTGTGCATGCATCGTATTCTCCCTCATCGGTGTACCCCTTGCCATCACAGCCAGGCGGCGCGACACCTCCACGGGATTCTTCCTGGGCATTCTTGTAGCCGCTGTCTACTTCATGGCGCTGGTGTTCTGCGAACTCTCCCGCAAATCGGGAGGCATCACGCCTTACATTGTTCTCTGGCTCCCCAACGTCCTGTGCGGGGGATACGCCATCTGGCTGCACAGTCGCGCTAAGTACAGGGGCTGACCCCCTGCCGGAGCCAGGGGAAACGCCCTTCCTCTTCCCGGGAACCCTCTTCCCGGGGATCACGTCCCAGCCCCGGCATAACTCCGCCACTCCTACAAGTGCAGAAGCGCCCCCAAACAGACCTTTCCGCGGATTATCATTGCCAAAATAAGTAACCTTCTACATACTCTGCGCATGTCCAAGGCACCGAAGTCATCTTTCCTGTCGGGCATTCTGCTGATCGTCCTTTTCGCCTGCACTGCCTGCTATCTGGCAGAGTTTGCATGGATCAAGCAGTTGCGTTTCAGCCCCCTCATCGTCGGTATCATCATCGGCATGATCTTCGCCAACAGCTTGCGCCGGCAGGTTCCCAGATCCTGGAATCCGGGCATCAATTTCTGTTCCAAGCAAGTACTGCGTGCCGGCATTGTACTCTATGGCTTCCGTATCACCCTGGGTGACGTCATGGACGTCGGTTGGGCGGCAGTCGCGGTCGATGTAGCCATCGTGGTGCTGACGCTGCTCATCGGCTGCGGCGTAGGCAAAATGCTCAAAATGGACAGCCAGACAGCACTGCTGACTTCCGTGGGCAGTTCAATCTGCGGTGCAGCGGCGGTACTCGGTGCTGAGTCTGTCGTGAAAGGCGAACCCTACAAAAGTGCGATAGCCGTATCAACCGTGGTGCTGTTCGGCACGGTGGCGATGTTCCTTTATCCGGCCATGTACCGCAGCGACACACTGGACATGGATGCACGCGAAGTTGGCATCTATACCGGTGCCACCCTGCATGAAGTAGCGCACGTCGTAGGGGCCGGCGAAGCCATGAACGGCACACCCGAATCTGTCCAATCCGCCTGCGTCGAAATGACAGCTGCCCGCCAGCAGCTCAATGCGGTCGTCGAAAAACACCTCTCCCTGCACCCCGAAATGAAACAAACCATGCAGGCACCCCACGCCGCGATGAATGCCGCCTGCGACGAACTGCGCGGCAACCTCTGCACACTGCCGGACTTCGGGGAACCTACGACACCGGATATCCAGCGTCCGGCGGTCATCGTCAAGATGGTGAGGGTCATCCTGCTGGCACCGGTCCTGATCGTCCTCAGCATTATCCTCAGCCGCAAGGAAAGCACAGACGGCAAGCCGGGCAAAATCTCGGTTCCCCTTTTTGCGTTCCTGTTTTTGGCGGTGATCGGCCTCAATTCATTCAACCTGCTGCCGGCAGCCTGGCTCTCAGCAATTGAAGCGATCGACACCTTTATGCTGACGATGGCCATGACCGCCCTGGGGGTGGAAACCAGTTTTGACAAGTTCATGAAGGCCGGGCCGAAGCCTTTCCTGCTGGCTCTGCTGCTTTTCGTGTGGCTGCTTTTCGGCGGCTACTGGCTGGTGAAAGGAGCGACCGCTCTCATCGGCTGATCTCTCATCGGCTGATCATACTTCGGGCTGATCGTGTTTCCCCGGCGAGGGAAACGATCAGCCCCACCTCCCTGTTCCTCCTCTTTTCAAACAGGAGGAAAGCCGCAAAATCCGCCGGCCGCAGGACCCCGGCGGTGGCCGTTCTCCCTCCGCAGCCTCAGTCCTCTCCGTGTACCGGCGGGACTTCGTCCATACCCCATCCGCCACCATCCACATCCAACTCGATGCCAAAAAGAGAAGCAAGCTTCCCGGCATCCCTGATCCGGGTCATCTCCCCGCAGGTTACCGGCTGCATCAACTGCTGAGGCTCAAGCGAGCGCAGGGTAAACAGCAGCGAAGGGTCAGAATCAATCAGCATGCCGGCCGCGTATATAGCAGCGGCAGCATGCGGACACGGTTCGGCCCAATCGGGACAGCTGCAGCGCATCTGCCAGTCCGATGGCGCAGGCAGCAGTCCCTGCTCAGGGTCGCACAGGATAGCCAGGAGATGTTCATCAACCCGCCCCTCCAGCAGCGCAATGTGTGATGCGACGCGCCCCTGGCAGGCAGCTCGCAACGCCTCCAAAGGCTCATCCTCCAGCGGCCTCACCTTCAGGCTTACCTCGTAGAGTTCCTGAGCACTCACCAGTGCTTCCATACAGCCCCGCCGTATTCGCAAATCGAGCACGCAGCCATGGCGCAACAGCGTGCGCCCGGGAGCCAGGCAAAGACCACCGGATTCACAAAGAGCCAAATGGCGCATCCAGGCTTTGCCCCAGAATTGCCGTGCCAGGTTTTTCTGTCTCGGATTGCCGCGGACAGGGTGAGGTTCATACCCCTCCTCCCGAAGCGCAGCAAGCCTTTCCTGAGCCAATCGCGCCAACGCCGTGGATGTCAGTCGCGGGCCCGGGAACTCCCCCTGGCAGCTCTCATCATCGCCGGTTCGCATGGGACGGGAAAGAAATCATGGGATTGAGGTAAATGACAGGTGGCGGAAAACCATACAACACGAAGCAAAATAGCCCATAGGCAGACAAACCAGCCGGAAGGAAAAAGGCGGCGCGGGCCATCGTCCGCACCGCCGGGAAATCCGGGTACCACGAGCCACCGGAAAGAATCTGACCAGTTCACCCGTGCAACAAACGGCAATCCGCTTACTTGGTCACACTCTTGAAGTACTCCAGCGTAGTCTTGAGTCCCTCCTCGAGCGTGAACTTGGGCTTCCAACCGGCAGCCATGAGCTTATCGGCACAGGCGCGGGAATGTTTCACGTCACCGGGGCGCTCAGGCAAGTGCACAATCTTCGAGTGGGAACCAGCCGCAGCAATAATGATTTCTGCCAGCCTGTTGATAGTAATTTGACCACCGTAACCCACGTTATTCACACCCGTCACCTCCGGATGCTCAGCCACGTAGGTCAGTGCGCCCACGATATCCTTCACGTAGATGAAGTCACGGGTCTGCTCACCGTCACCGTACACCGTGATGTCCTCTCCCTTAATCGCCTTCTCCATGAAAATCGGCACGGCAGCCGCATACGCACCCTTCGGATCCTGGCGGGGGCCGAAGACATTAAAGAAACGGCAGCAACCGGTATTGATCTGGCCGGTCGTGCGGAACATCTCCATGTAATACTCGCCGTCGAGTTTCGTGATGCCGTAGGGACTCTTGGGCTCGGGATACATCGTCTCCACCTTCGGCACAATGGGGTTGTCACCGTATATAGCAGCGGACGAAGCCAGCACCACCTTCTTGCAGCCGGCCTTGCTCGCTTCCTCCAGCACGACGAGGAGACCATTCACGTTCAGGTCAATGCACTCACGAATCTTCGTCATCGACTCCGGCACAGACACCAGCGCAGCCATGTGGAAAATGTAATCAACGCCTTCCACAGCCTTTGCCACCAGCTCACGATCGGTGATAGACCCCTCGATGAAGGTCACCTTGAGTCCGTCGAGGTTTTTCTTGTAGCCGGTACGCAAATTGTCCAGCACGCGAATTTCCTCCGCGATACCCTGATAATGCTCAGCGATATGGGAGCCAATGAAGCCGGCACCGCCGGTAATGAGAATCTTCATAATCGTATGATGCACACCTGTGCAATGGCAGTATAATCCCTTCTGCACCGCTTGACAAGGACAAATACCGACGCTCCTCCACATATTTTGACAGGCCTGCATCCTGTCCCACTCCGGCCAGCACTGCGGCCCGCCTTCGTGGGCAAGGAGCCCTGCAACAAGCCCCGCTGCATCCGGATACCCCCGCCCCTCACGAACAACACACTCCGCCCCCCGGGCACCTCTATCCCCGCATCACACGCAACGCGGTCACAGTAGACGCATCACCCAGCTCCCGGTTGAGCGCGGAAAGCAGAGCCCGCTGCATCATCTGCAGTTCGCGGTGCACCACCGGATGAGCCGTACGGACGGTAGCAACGCCCTTGACAACAGACACCAGCTGGGAACGCAGGCCCAGAACCGGCCCGGCCGCCCTCTTCCAGGTGTCAGCCAGCAAATCCGGAGCCATCTCCGAGACCTCCAGTTTCATGGAGCTGAGCAGCTCTCCCAGCACAGAAGCGATGTCACGGGTATTGCGCGACACGGCCAGCTCAGGCAAAACACCATAAAAATCCGAATAAGCCTGGCCATCATACCGGCTCTTCCGGCTGGAGCAGCGCTCCGCTCGCTCCGAACCGTCCTCCCAGGCCACCACCCGAAAACGACGGGGCCGGTGCGCCGCCGGTGTCCTGGACAGAGACGGCCCCACGGGCTGGACTTCGTTCTTTTTACGCCGAGGCATTGTGCTCACCAACAGAAACAGAGAGCACTCAGACAGTGCGCTCAAACAGGAATGGAACGTACTTAGACGGAGAAAGCATCTACCGGAGGACAAAAGGACTCAATGCAAGAAAAAACCGACGGGGTGAAACGAGCGGAGGAGAGACGGAGCGGACTGGAGCGCGGACACTCCAATGAAAACCTGCTGCCCGGGCAGGGAAAAGCCCGGAAGCGACTCCGCCACCGGGCCATTCTCAAGACTGTTCCGGCTCAGCTTACTCGCCGTCGTCGCCGATAGCCTGCACAGGGCAGCCCTCGAGTGCTTCAGTGCAAAGAGCCACCTCATCATCTGTGGAGGGCTGCTTCTGCACATAGGAGACACCCTCATCGTCATCTCGGGCGAAGAAGAGGGGAGCGGTCTCGCGGCAAAGGTCGCAGTCGATGCAGTTGCTGTCTACATAGAACTTGCCAGGAACATTCTTTGGTGTTTTTTCTTCGATATCGGCCATTTCGTGTATGGGTGTTGTTTCCCTCCCCTATTTTTACTGATTTTGCGCAGAATGCAATCATTTTTTATTGCAAGGAGGCTTTTTTGGGGTAAAAATAAGGTCGTGAAAGAACCCATCGAGACAGAATCCGCCAAGCAGGCCTTCGATCGCATCCGCCGGATGCGCACGTGGATTTACGGGGGCTGCATCCTCATCCTTATGGCTATCATCGCAGGAGTCGTAGCCAGCAATGAGCAGCCGCGGCTGGATGGCAGGGTGGTCTTTTCCCCCTTTCCCTGGGAAGCGTGCGGAGTGAGCATCGACCAGGCAGAAGCCGAATGGCGTCCGGCATCCGAAAATCCCCGCCTGGCCAACAGACCCGATTACTACGACCCGGTCGCCTACTTCCCCAAAGCCCGGATTGAATTGGAGGAAGCCGAGGGTTCCGGCCGTATTTTTGCGTATTTCACCGACCAGCACGGCAACCGGCAGGGCAACCTGATTGTGCTCCAGTACAAAGACGGGGCATTTGAACCCCGCAGCAACACCGAGGTAGCCGCCAGCGACCAGCAGGCAGAGTTCCGCATTGAAGCAGGTCTCAAGGACGAGGCTGAGCTGACTCTTTACCAGGTGAACAACAACATGAGGCTCTGGACACTGCAACTGGAAGTGCAGCCCGATACAGAAAACAGTCCGACACCGCTGGGGCATATCTCCGTCTCTGACCAACCGAAGAAGCCCTGAACATGACTTCCCCCGCATCCCCGGCCATGAACCCAGGAGCACCCTCCGGCGCCATCCCTCCCTGCACCGGGAGCACCCACTCCCCAAACCAAACTCCGGGAACCCCGACGGGGAAAAAGCCGGGCCCCAGCCATCTGGCAGCGTGGGGACGGAGGCTGCTCTGCATCGGCAGCGGAGCCATCACAGCGCTGGTCTTCCCGCCATACGACTGGAACATGCTTGTGTGGTTCGTACTGTTACCGCTGCTGACAGTGCTGTGGCGGCGCCCCGTGAGCTTCCTCCAAGGCTTCCGCATGGGGTGGATGTACGGCATGGGGTGGTACTGCGTGAGTTTCTGGTGGATTCACGAGGTGGGGTATGTATTTGGCATTCCTCAGCCGGTGTTTCTGGGAGTTGCCTTCATCCCGCTGATGTGCCTCTATGCCCTGCTGCCCGGGCTGTGGGCAGGTATGGCAGCCACGGTCTTCCGCCCTTCCCTGACCCGGGGGCCGGAGGAAATGACCAGTGAAACAGGGAAATCCGACGGGGCGGGCCCCGCCGGACACAAAGAAGCCTGGGCCCGCTGGGTACGGGCCGACGTCCGCAGCTGCACGGCCAGCGCACTGGCTCTCGGTGCCCTCTGGGTCTGCATCGAGTGGTTGCGCGCGCACTTCTTTTGCCTGGGCTTCAGCTGGAACAGCCTGGGCAGTGCCCTGTACAGCGGCTACATCTTTGCTCAGTGGGCAGAGTTTGTCGGCACGAACGGGCTGGCCTTCATCCCCGCAGCCTTCAACGTCATGCTCTGGTGTATGCTGCGGCGCGCCTACCTGCACCTCAAAGGAATGGGACGTTGCAACCGCCCGTGGGATTTCTATGCCACGGTCCTGGTGCTCATCGTCCTTTTCTTCGGAGGACTGCTGATGTCTCGCAGCTACTCCCCCGGAGCAATGAGAGCACGCAACCAGATCAGCAAGCAAAACCCGGACGGCGCAGAGCGCACACTCATGCTGCCTGTCATGGCAGCCCAAATCAACTACGACCAGGAAGACCGCATCGCCAGCGGGGCAGAACCCTCCAACTACGGCCGCTACCTGCGCCTCACGATGGATGCCTACGGAGACATCCTGCGCAACACCATGCAGCAAGCCCATGAAAACCCGGATCTGGCCATCACGCCAAAATTGCCGGTGTGGGTTATCTGGCCGGAGAGCGCACTTCCCTGCTCCATCTGGCGCAACACAGTGACAGGCAAGCTGATGGAAGACGCCTTCACTCAGCATTACCTCTTCGGCAGCGAAGGTTTGCCGGCGATCCGCAAGCGCATCCGGGAAGAACTCGGCGGCCAACCCTTTGTTCTGCTCACTGGCGCCGATGAAAAACTGCTCACACCCACCGACAAACGCACCCCCTACACCATCAGTCTCCCGGAATACGGGCTCATGGAAGCCCGCAACATGTACAACGCACTGGCCATCATACCCGGCGACCTGGATTCAACCGTCACGACAGCCAAGCAACACCTGATGCCCTTTGGCGAGTACGTACCGCTGCTCCAATCCATCGATTGGATAGGCGAAGCCTACACCGAACTCACCGGCACACAGGTAGGCAACAACATCCTGCCCGGCACACGCGACGAACCCATCCCCGTGCCGGTACCCGGCACAACCCGTACCGTCGATGTCATTCCCGCCGTCTGCTATGAAGACACAGTCGGCGACTTGCTCACCAAGTTTGTACGCCGGGGCCCCCAAGTCATCGTCAACGTCAGCAACGACGCCTGGTTCCGCGAGTCAGCGTGCGGCGAACAGCAAGCCCGCATGGCAGCCTTCCGCTGCATCGAGCTGCGCCGCTCCATGGTACGTGCCGCCAACAAAGGAGTGACCACCTGCATCGCCCCCAACGGAGCGCCCATTCATGCCCTGCGCAAGGCCGATGGCACACCATGGATGGAAGGCTACAGCTACGCAGAACTGCCTGTCGACCTGCAAGGCAAAATCACCCTTTACGCACGCTGGGGTGAGTGGTTCTCCGCGCTCTGTGCAGTGTTTGTGCTTGGCTTTGCGACTCTGCGCCGCCGCAGCTTCCGCAAAGCCGCCTGACCACCCCCAAGGTTTTTCAACCTTCCAAAACCCCACTGCCTTCCAAAACCTACTTCTCTGTCCCTCGCATAGGGTCTCCTGACTCACCCCCAGGACCTAATGCAGTACGCTTCCCGATCAAGCCTGCAGGCATAAAAAGCAGTCAGGCCAGCACCCTGACGGGCAGGCAACTGGCGTGATGAACCGCATGAATTACCCTCCCTTGCAACTGGCACATTGCGGGCGACGCCTTAAAACAGAGAAACAGGCAAGCGGGATAAACCCCGGAAACAAAGCAGGGAGGATGCGCTGGCAACCTCCCTGGGAAATGTGGCTCTAACCGCTTACAGCTTCTTCCAAGGCAAAGCTTCCAGCAAGTCATCAAACCCGAGTCCCGTACCGGCAGGGACATGGAAATCCGGGGTAATGTCCATTCCCAAGCGCTCCGAGAACGGATTGGGCCGGTAAACATGGTGCGTGACCAGCCCGCAAAGGGGGATTTCCGACGCCGGCTTGCCCGTATAGAATTGAGCGGCGCAATACGCAGCCCAGCACTGCCCGACCGGGTGATCAAGGTATGTCGTAAAGACAGGCAGACCGCTGTTGCTGTGGTGGCGGGCCGGCTTGACCAAGCGCATCATCGGCTTTGTCGTGCGGCGCGGGATGATGGCCTCCCCCGGCACCGGCATATCGTATCCCAGAGGGATACCGGCATCCTGCAAACTTTGCCATACATCGACGTCGTAGTAGCAGGGATCCTCGATAAAATCAATGCGGGCCTTCATCGCATCGGAAAGCATATCCCAAAACTGCAAGGCCTCCTCCTTGGAAAGTGTGCAGCTGAAATCCACCCGCCATTTCCAATCCGGCACCATCGAAGCCAAATTCACCAACCGTTCTACCGTGGTGGACAGTTTTGGAATCACCTTAATCTTACCCATGCGGAAACCCCGCTGATGCAGATTGTACACTTGAGCGGGGGTAGCACTCACGGTAAGTGTTGCGTGGCTCTTGGGGACGACCAGTCCATCGAAAAGGCTGACTCCCTTCGCGCGGGCCGCACCATCCAACTCAATGCACTGAAGAGCACGGGCTCCCAACCTCAACGGCGAACCATCCCGCAAGGCATCCAGCTCATATTCCAAAGGATTATCTCCCAGCTCAGGCCATGCCTGCAAACATGCATAGCCGCCATTGTCTCCGCGAAGCAGCACACCGTTACGAGGCTGGGCTGCAGAACGCGCGCTGAGCGCACCTACGGGGTAAAGCGTGTAAGTCGTATACTGCATGACTCTATTTAAGCACAATCTCGTTGCTTGTCACGCTCTTTCTCTGCATTATGCCCCCTTTTTAACCTGTGAAAGCCAGCGGAAAAGCGGGGTTACGTCAAAGTGATGGCACACCCGGGCCTTTTCAGGCGTTGTCGCTCGAGATTCTTTCTTGCCAGCTCATCTTCCGTTGTGTAGAATACCCCCCGTACATGAAACGTTTATCTTCCCGCACCGCGTGCCCGTCCTCCCGCACTGCGTGCCTGGCTTTTGCCTGTCTGCCTGCTTTCCTTGCTTCTGCGGCCTGGGCCGCCCCTGTTGTTCCTGCTGCCGGCACCCCCGGAATATCCCAAGCCAAGCTCCGGGCGTTTCCCCAAGCCAGCACGCCGGGGGAACTCCCCGCAGCCGCGCAAAGAAGCTCAGCCGAAGCCCTTGCGGCCAATATCCCGGCATACGGTTCGACGGATTCCTCACCTGCTGCCCATCCTGAGGAATACAAGCGTTTCACCACCCAGCTCGACCAGATACAAAAAGCCAACAGCTACCAGTTTTTCCCGGCTATCATTATCATCCTGAACACAACGGGGGACGAACTGGCCGTTGATGATTGGATGCAAAAAGCGGCGGATGAAGGACATCTCGCAGCACTGTCGTTTCTGGCGAACCAGCGCCTTTCTTTCGTACCCCTAGGCGCTGAAATGAGCGATGACGTCAAAGCGGCCTATGCGGCGGTGAGAAAAGCCGCTGATGCCGGGTTTGCCCCGGCCGTGATCCCCGTCGTTCGCTGTCTGAGGTCTGGGATCGGCGTAGCCAAGGACCCCGAAGCGGGAACTGCCTATCTCGCCAAGGCCTGCACAGCCGGTGATTTTCGTCTCCGCTACCTGTGGCTCACGCTCACCGACAGACTCCGAACAATGGCGGACAAAGACCGTCCTGAAATCAAGTCTGAATTGCAGCGCGGAAATCACTACGTCGCATACGAACTCAGCAAGCTGAGTTCTCAACCGGCAGAGAAGCTGGACTGGTTGCGCAGGGCTGCGGACCTGGGCAACGATATAGCCATTCTTGAGCTTTCCAACCTGCTCGCTCCAAAGGATCCCAAGGCTTCCCTCACATTGCTGAACGAAGCCGTGAGGCGCCAGAACTCTGATGCGCTGTTTGCGTTGGGCACCATGCTCATTCAGGATGACGGCAGCATCGCCCTGAAAGAAGCCGGCCTGCGTCACGATGAAAAGGTAGGCACTTACATGATACGGCTTGCCGCCATGCACGGGCATCCTAAGGCAGCCTTTGTCATGGGCACTTTGTACCAGTTTGGCAAATACGGTCTTCCCCGCAACGAACACCATGCCTACGAAATCTTCAGCCAGGGAACCAACCAGGGCAACATCGCCAGCGCCATCATGGAAACTTACTGCAAGCTGACAGGAACAGGCACGGCACAAAACATACCGGAAGGGAACAAAGCACTCGATCAACTTCTTCAGACCGGGCATCCCCTCGCCGCACTGATCAAGGCGTACACATACTACAAAGGCATTGGCTGTGAACCAAACCCGGACAAAGTGATGGAGTACTGCCTCCTTGCCAGCGGCTCAAACTTCCCGCCCGCCTACGTTCACATGGCCAGTATCCTGTCCCGGGGCATGCCCGGACTCACGCCTGACCCAAGTCGGGCAGAAACCTACATACGCATGGCTGAGCTCAGTTTGGGTGATGCTGCACACAAACTCTACGACGAGCTGATGGCTCAGCCCGAGTGGAATCCGGTCTTTCTCTGATACGCCCGCCAAGCGCACGGATGAACCGGGGCCAGACGGCACGGAGCCCTCGCGCCGAAGCCGAACAGCGCAGAGCTCTCCTCTGCTTAGCGAGACACCAGCAGACCTTTTGACAGAAGGGAACGCCGGGTCTCTCCACGGCCGCGCCTTTTGCGGCCGTGGCGGTTTTCTCGCGGAGCGGCTCCCCTATCTCCTAAAGAGCCCCTCTATCTCCCAAATTCAGCGGGATAAACGTTTTTCCCAAGTCGCATATTACGCCAACTGCGACTGAGCAAGCTTCCGCAATCCGCGCGCTTCCGCAATCCGCGCGCCCCCCCCCCGCAATCCGGCAGGGCGCATGCCTGTCACCCCGACCAAAGCCAAACGGGCCCCGCCGGAAACACGGCGGAGCCCGCTCAAATCAAAACAGTGGGAAATGCAGCAAACAGCTGCCTGAACCAAGCCGCATGTTACTCAGCCCAGGTCAGAATGACCTTACCCGACTTGCCGGAGTTCATGACGTCAAATCCCTCCTTGAAGTCCCGGTAAGACAGGCGGTGCGTGATGATCGGAGACACGTCGAGGCCGGAGCGCAGCATGGCATCCATTTTCTGCCAGGTGCCGAACATCTCGCGTCCGTAAATCCCCTTCATCTTGAGCCCCTTCCACACAAAGGTGTTCCAGTCAATACCGGAACCACCGGGCTGAATGCCCAGCAGGGAAATGCAGGCACCGTAGCTGGAGTGCTTGATGATGTCCTTCAGACAGGAAGGCGCACCACTCATCTCCAGACAGACACCATAGCCTTCTTTAATCTCCAAGTCCTCGCGGGCAGCGTCGATCGAATCTCCGCCAGCCACATTCACGGTGCGGTCAGCGCCCATTGTACGGGCAAGACCGAGCTTGTAATCACTTACATCGGAGATAGTCACACTCTTCGCACCAGCCTTCTTGCACACAGCGGCTGCCATGCTGCCGATAAGACCGGCACCGGTGATCAGTACATCCTCACCGACCAAATTCCAGGAAAGAGCGGTATGCGTCGCATTTCCCAGAGGGTCGAGAATCGAGGCGATCTCCATCGGCATGTCTTTGTGGATGCGGATGACATTGCTCTGCGGGATGGAAAGATATTCCGCAAAGCAGCCGGGGCGGTTAACACCCACGCCCTTGGTATTCGGGCAAAGGTGGAACAGTCCCCTGCGGCAGTTGTGACAGTGACCGCACACGATGTGCCCCTCACCGGAGACAATCTCGCCGGGCTTGTATTCCGTCACAGCAGAACCCACCGCCTCAATCACACCGCAAAACTCGTGGCCCACGTGCATGCCCACGGGGATGGTCTGCTGGGCCCACGGGTCCCAGTTCCAGATATGAAGATCAGTACCGCAAATAGCGGTCTTGTAAATCTTGATGAGCACATCTGTCGGGCCGACCTCAGGCATCGGCACATCCAGAAGCTCCAGTCCTTTATCAGCCTTTGTCTTCACAAGCGCTTTCATGGCGGGTATATTACTCCCGGTTCCCGTCAAGAGCAAGCAAAATGTCATGACTCTTCCCGGTTCAAACTGTGCATTTCTGTTCGTGTGCGATCTCTGCCGGGCCCGGCAGCTGTTTGGAATACCGGCTTGCCTTAGCTTGGCTTTCTGCTAGAATAGCCGCATGTCTGAACAGGATCTTATGAAAGAAGTGATGAGCTATCTCGTCGGTTACCGCCTCGGCACCCAGATTCTCCCGCAGATGCTTCCTGGCATCGAAGCCGGCGATATCGTGGGTGACAAACTCTCCAAGGGTGTCGCAGATGGCTTGGCCGGTGACATGGATCTCTCCATCGTCAACGAAAAAGTCCAGCAGTACCAGCAGGAGTTTATTGCCATGCTCAGGAAGCGCGCCGAAGCCAGGGGCAGCGCCAACCTCGAGCTTGGCCGTAAGTACATGGAGGAGAATGGCAAGAAAGCAGGCGTAGTCACGACGGCCTCCGGTCTCCAGTACGAGGTACTCACCCCCGGCGGCTGCGAAAAATACAGTGAGGAAGTTTACGGCAAGGCCCCGACCGCCAAGGTCATGTACAAGGGCACGCTGGTGGACGGCACTGTCTTTGACCAGTCCCCGCAACCGGTGGAGTTCAACATCCGCCAGGTCATTCCCGGCTTTACCGAAGCGCTGACCACCATGCCTATCGGCGCCAAGTGGCGCGTCACCATCCCGTCGAACCTCGCATACGGCGCCAATGGCCCCGGCAGCATAGGCCCGAACTCCACCCTCATCTTTGAGATGGAGCTGCTGGGTCTCACGAAGTAAGCAGCTCCCCTGCCCGGCCAGGCTCCCATGCAACTAAGCGCCCTACCCCAGGTTCGCGAACTGGCGGCTCTCATGCAGGCACACGGCGTTACGCGCTGTGTGCTCTGCCCCGGCAGCCGCAATTCCCCCATCGTACGCACGCTTGATGCACTGCCGGGATTCTCCTGCCGCAGTGTGACAGACGAGCGCAGCGCGGGTTTTATCGCTCTGGGCTGGGCAGCAGCCGATCGCGCTCCCGTGGCGGTCTGCGTCACCTCCGGCTCAGCGCTGCTCAATCTGCATCCGGCCGTTGCCGAAGCTTACTACCGGCACGTGCCCCTGCTCATTGTTTCGGCTGATCGTCCGTGCGCCTGGATTGATCAGCAGGACGGCCAGACCCTCCCCCAGCCCGGAGTTTTTGGCAATCTCACCCCGTGCAGCGTCCAACTGCCGGGCAGCATGCAGGACTCAACCGGCGATGCAGCCTGGCACACCAACCGCCTCATCAACCAGGCCCTGCTCTCCCTCTGTGAGTACGGCGGTATCCCGGCACACATCAATATCCCCTTGAGCGAGCCGCTCTTCGAAGACACCTCCGCGGCTCTGCC
Organism: uncultured Akkermansia sp.; assembly: GCA_944390825.1. GTDB lineage: Bacteria > Verrucomicrobiota > Verrucomicrobiia > Verrucomicrobiales > Akkermansiaceae > Akkermansia. Next base: position 16,256 of record CALXRG010000011.1, on the reverse strand, counting down.
CCCGGTGCGCGTCATCCGCAGGCTTGATCTCGCTCATCCTCGCGGTGCGGCGACCCTGGCAGCACTCGTGGGGACATCGCCGCGGCGCCTGCTGCTCCTCGGTCAGCTTCCGGATCGCCCCGACTGGGCAGCCTGGCTCGCTGCTGCGGGCTGGGCTGTCGTGGGAGAGCATCTCAGCAACGCGCACGGCATTGCCCAAACGCGCCCCGACCTGGTTCTCGGGGCGAGTCCCGACTCCACTCTGTCGCCCGACCTGCTTCTCACCTGTGGGGGATGCCTGATTTCCAAACGCCTCAAACAGCTTCTGCGCCTTACCCCGCCGCGCCTTCACCTGCATCTGAGCCCGGACGGCGCCATCATTGACACCTTCCGTTGCCTGACGCACTGCCTGCGAGGCACCCCGGAGCAACTGCTTCAAGCCCTGCACAGCAACAGCTCCGACTCAACGTCCTGCGTTCCGGCCTCCTCAGACCACCCGTATACAGCCCGCTGGCTGCTCCCCCCCGGTGACGCCACCCCGGCACCCGCACCTTCGCCAGTGCAGGACCCGTTACCCTGGAGCGGCATCCGTGCCGTCGGCGAGCTGATGGACCGGCTGGTCCCGGGAGACACCCTGCACCTTGCCAACAGCTCCGCCGTTCGCTATGCCCAGCTTTTTCCCCTGCCGTCGGGCGTGCATGTCGAATGCAACCGGGGAGTCAACGGCATCGAAGGCTGTCTTTCCTCCGCCGTAGGGTACGCGCAATCCACCTCAGGCCTCCAGTATCTTATCATTGGGGATCTGGCGTTTTTTTACGACATGAACGCCCTTGCCCTGGACGGCATCGGCCCGAACCTCCGCATTCTCCTGCTCAACAACCACAGCGGCGGCATCTTTTCCACCCTACCCGGGCGCCCCTGCGCGATGGTGGCCGGCAAAAGCACCGCCACAGCCGAAGGCTGGGCACAGGCCTGCGGATTCTGTTACCGGGCAGTGCATGATGCCGACGGCTGGGCCCAAGCCCTCGCTCTGCTCACCAGTGATAAACCGGCAGGTCCCGTTCTCGTCGAACTTTTTCTCTCGGCAGAAACCGATGCAACCGCTTGGACAACCCACCTCTGACCACCCGCCTCTGACCAACGGAACGCAACCTCACCGGCCATGTCTCGCCATCCTCAGCCCCACTCCTTTGCCCGTCCTCCCATACCTTCTACCATCACCCACACGCACTGATACGCACCATGAAACGCGACTGGACCCCCATCAAACAATACGAAGAAATCCTCTTTGACCAGTTCGGAGGCATCGCCCGCATCACCATCAACCGCGAGCGTTACCGCAACGCCTTCACGCCGCTGACCACCGCCGAGATGAGCGACGCACTGCACCTCTGCCGCGAGATGGCCTCCGTTCGAGTCGTTGTTCTCACCGGCGCCGGCGACGTCGCCTTCTGCTCCGGCGGGGACATGCACGTGAAAGGCCGGGGCGGTTACGTCGACCGGGAGGGCGTCCCCCGGCTGTCCGTCCTCGACGTCCAGAAACAAATCCGCTCCTTGCCCAAGCCGGTCATCGCCGCGGTCAACGGCTTTGCCATCGGCGGCGGCCATGTACTGCACGTTGTCTGTGACCTCAGCATCGCCTCAGAGAACGCTGTCTTCGGGCAAACAGGACCCCGTGTCGGCAGCTTTGATGCAGGCTTTGGTTCCTCCTACATGGCGCGTTGCATCGGACAGAAGAAAACCCGTGAGATCTGGTTTCTCTGCCGCAAATACAATGCACAGCAAGCACTGGAAATGGGGCTGGTCAACACCGTAGTACCCCTGGCGCAGCTGGAGGACGAATACGTCGCATGGGCGGAAGAAATCATGCAGCTTTCCCCCATCGCACTGCGGCTGATCAAAGCCGGGCTCAATGCCGAACTCGACGGCCAGGCCGGCATCCAGGAGCTGGCAGGCGACGCCACCATGCTCTACTACATGTGCGATGAGGCTCACGAAGGCTCCCGCGCGTTTCTGGAGAAGCGGGCGCCGGACTTTTCCCGCTACCCCCACCTCCCGTAAGGCCCCCCCCGCAATGCCTCTTCCCGCTGTTTCCCTGCGCGAAAACCTTTCCGAGCTTCCCGCGTTTCGCCTGTGGGTTGAATCCCGCACACTGCACTTCAAAAAGCCAGCCACCACCTCGCGCGGCGCGTTGACGGACCGCCTGGTGTACTACATTCATGCTGAGGCCACCGGAGGCGAGTCGGCGCAGCGGGGAGTCTCACCGGCCCCGCCCGCCCCGGGCGGAGCTATGCGCCGTGACTGCGGCAGGCCCCACGGTGTGGGCGAGTGCTGCTTCATGCCCGGTCTCTCCAAAGATGAAACACCGGATGCAGAAAACAAACTGCACGCAGTCTGCCGGGAAGTCACAGCCCTGCAAACCCTGCCGGGCACCTACATGGAGGACTCCCCGGCCATACGCTTTGGGCTGGAATCCGCCCTGCTCAGCATGAAGGCTGCTTCCCCGGTCATCTGGGACACGGCGTTCACCCGCAGCGAAGCCTCCATTCCCCTCCACCACCTCGTCTGGATGGGCAACCTCGCCGCCATGCGCGACGGCCTTCTGAGCGGGGGCTCCGAGGGAGCCGCCTGTCTGAAATGCAAAGTCGGGGCCCTACCCTTTGCTGATGAACTCCGGCTGCTTCGGGAAGTGCACGAGCGATTTCCCCTCGCCGAACTCCGAGTAGACGCCAACGGGGCCTTCGCTCCCCAGGAGGCTGCGGCCAAACTTGAAGCCTTGGCCGCAGCTGGAGTCTCCTGTATCGAGCAACCCATCAGACCCGGACAGCCCGAAGCCCTCGCCTCACTCATCCGCCATTCCCCGATCGCCATCGCACTGGACGAAGAACTGATCGCCCCCTCCACCCGGGAAGAGCGTCAGCGTCTGCTCGACACCCTCACCCGGGCGCAGGCGGTAAGACCGCTTGGGCTCGTCCTCAAACCCTCTCTGCACGGCGGCCTCCTCGCCGCCGAAGAATGGGTCAGTCTGGCAGAAGAGCGGCATCTGCGCTGGTGGTGCAACTCCGCGCTCGAAAGCCACGTCGGACACAGTGTGCTTGCCCAGTGGTGCGCCCTGCGGGCACCGGGTGTCCTTCAGGGGCTGGGCACCGGGCAACTCTTTGCGGATGACAGTTCCCCCAATATCCTCCTGAAAAATCATCATTTGTACTGGCAATCCCGCTAAAGCTGTGCTATATAGAGCTCACACGGTACTAGAGCTCACACGGTACGAGCCGCGCACCCCTTAACCCTGAACAAGCCATGCGTACACAACATCTTTCCCATCTTCTCATTGCCGGAACCGCCCTGGGGCTTCCCGCTCTCGCGCAAGACGCCCTGCCCCCCATGCCGACACAGTCGGAGACTACGGACTCCGTGCCCGTGCAAACTTCTCCGGGAGGTGCTCAGGTAAGTTTCGCCCGGCCTGTCCAGGCTGAGCAGCCCACCGCCCCGGCTCCGGCGCCTGCCGCTCAGCAGGGGAATTGCAAGCTCATGGCCTCCAACACGGTGCGCGTCATCTACCGGGGTGTCGCGGAATCAGGCTGGGGTGCCGCGCCGGCAGCGCATTTCGTCGTCATTGAGAACCTCGCGCACAAAAGCTACGCACCGGAAGGAGACGGCGCCCTGGCGCCGGGCACTCTCATCGGCGTCGAACTCAGAAGAGACATCCCGGGCCAGCCCGCCGGCGTCGTCGACGCCATCATGGCTATGCGCCCCGGTGAAGAGGCCCTGATGCGCATGGATCACCTCTACATGCTTGACCAGGCCACCTACGGAGATCTCCGTGTCTGCGGCCGCTTCCAGGCACGTGCGGCCTCAGCCGCAGGCCAGGCAGCTACCGGAGCAATCCCCTACGGTTTGAACCGCCCGGGCGCTTCCGCCCCTTCCCATCCCGCAGCACCGGCTTATCCCACTGCGACCGCTGTGCCACAAAACACCACCCGCACCACAACCGGCGCCTCGGGCGAAGTCTCCACCAAATGGGAGGTGGACAGCCAGGGTCACGTGCGCGAGCGCATTTACGTCAACGGCGAAGAAGTGCCCCCCCCCTCTCTCGAAACAACCAGTCCCGTTCCGACCCATCCGGAGTCTGCCTCCGGCAGCACCCTCGCCCCCTCTCCAGCCGTGCCTGACAGGGTGATTCCCGAAGACGCTTCCGGTGACGACACTGTCGTCGAAACCCCGGCACAACCGACAGCTCCCGTCACACCCGCGCCCCAGGCTGCAACCCCGGCCACCACCACCTTCGGCGGCTCCACAGCCTCGCCCTCCGCGCCGGCTGCCGATGCACCGGTGAGCACCCCAACAAGCGTCAATCCGGACTACGACCCAACTCAGGACAGCTTCTGAACCCGTGCACACTCACGGCCCGGGCAGAGCCGCCCCGGTGCGGCAGAAATTCCACCTTCCACCCGCCATTTTTTTCTGGAATCCCGGCAGCGCGAGTGCTAGTATAACGTCATGATCAGAATACTTGCAGCCACAGACTTCTCTGAAGAAGGGACCCCCGTACTGGACTTCACTGCCAACCTGGTGCGCCAGTGTGGCGGCAAGATGTACCTCCTGCACGCCGTGGAGCCCTGCGTCATGGACGCAGCCGGCAGCCTTCCGGCGGGCGACCTGCTGGGAGGCTTCTCCGCCATGAGCGCCACCACCATGCCGGAAGACTGCAGCACCGTTCTCGCCCTCGCCGACCAGCGGGCGAAAAAACTCTCCCGGCAAATCAGCGACAAGTGGGGCATTCCCATCTACGGCAAAGCAGAAGAGGCCGACGACATCGTACCCTGCGTGCACGATTTTTGTGAACGCCACCACATCGACCTGCTTGTCATCGGCAACCGCCATCACTCCCTGCTCACCTCCATACTCCTCGGCAACACGGCAGAGAAACTCGTGCGCTCCGCCAAAATCCCCGTCACCGTCGTACCGTGCGGGCCGAAAGCGCAGGACGCATGATGAGAATACTCTTTCTAGGCGACGTCGTGGGCGAGCCCGGCCGGCTCGCCCTCTACCGCTCCGTCGGGGAGCTCAAGCACCGGTATGAGGCAGATGCCCTGGTCGTCAACGGCGAAAACGCCGCCGGAGGGCGGGGCATTACACCAGCGATAGCCCAAGAGTTCTTCAGCAAAGGCATCGACGTCATCACTTTGGGGGATCACTGCTGGGACCAGGCCGACCTCATCCCCTGGATCGACAACCAGGAAAGAGTCCTGCGCCCCCTGAATCACCAGGCAGGCACACCGGGGCACGGCAGTTGCCTGCTCCCCACCGCGCACGGCCTGCTGGGCGTTCTCTGTCTCCAGGGGCGCACCTTCATGAAAACTGGCCCGGAAAATCCCTTTACCCACGCCATTGAGGAAGCCCACCGACTGCGCCAAGCCGGAGCTGCGGCCATCCTTGTTGACTTTCACGCCGAGACCACCAGCGAGAAAATCGCCATGGGCAGGCACCTGGACGGCTGCGTCTCCGCCGTCGTCGGCACTCACACCCACGTCCAAACGAACGACGCCTGCATTCTGCCCGGTGGCACCGCCTACCTGACCGATGCCGGCATGTGCGGGCCCCTTCACGGCATCATCGGCCGCGACGCCGACCTCGTTCTGCAAAGCTTCGTCACCTGCATGCCCCGCAAGTTCCCCGTCGCCGGTTGGCCGGCACGACTCAGCGGCGCCCTGCTCAGCATCGATGACACCACAGGCAAAGCCACAGGCATCACCACCATTAACCACATCTGCGAAAAATGATGGAATCCGAACGCTTCATCGGCATTGAACGCCTCTACGGCAAAGACGGAGCCCAGCTTCTCCGAGAGTCCCGGGCCGCTGTCGTCGGCATTGGCGGTGTCGGCTCCTGGGCAGCAGAAGCCCTGGCCCGCAGCGGTGTCGGCACTATCATCATGCTCGACCTCGACGACCTCTGCATCACCAACACCAACCGCCAGATACACGCCCTCGACAACAGCATCGGCCGCGTCAAAGTCGACGTCATGGCCGAGCGCATCCGACTCATCAACCCGCAGGCAGAAGTCATCGCCATCCCCTCCTTCTACACGGTTGCCCACCCTGAGCGCCTCTTCGACACCGGGCCGGATGTTGTCATCGACGCCATCGACTCCATGCGGTCGAAATGCCACCTCATCGCCGAGTGCCGCAAGCGGGGAATCCCCATCGTCACCTGCGGAGGAGCCGGCGGACGCATCAATCCAGCGGATATCACCGTTGCGGATCTGGCCCGCACCTGCGGCGACAACCTGCTCTCCCAACTGCGCAAAACCCTCCGCAAGGACTACGCGTTCCCGCTCTACGACCGCTGCCCGGACATCGGCATTCCCTGCGTGTACTCTCCGGAAAAACCGCGGTTTGCCCGCTGCGACGGCACCGTCAGCTGCGAACGTGAGCCGGGCCAGCGCGGCGGCATCACCTGCCATGCGGGCTTTGGCTCTGCCGCCCACATCACCGGTACGTTTGGCCTCATGATGGCAGGACTTGCCATCAACATCCTTCAGCAGCAGCGCCGGACAGAACAAACCTCAGGCACCTGAGTCCTGGCTTTTCCCCTGCGAATCCGCAGCCGCACTGCTTCCCCCCCCTGCATCCCGTCATGAAATACAACAGCAAAGACCGCACCGCCCGCCCCAACAAACACACCGCCCGACTGGAAGCGACGTCGGACAAAGGTCCTGTGCGCCATGACAAAACCCCGGCCAAAATCGTCATCAAAGCCCGGGATGAAGGGGACCTCCCCGATATTCTGGCGCAGCAGCCGCAGGGTCTCTACCTGATTCTGGACTGTATCCAGGATCCGCACAACCTCGGCGCCATTCTGCGCACGGCAGATGGCGCCGGTGTAGCAGCGGTCATCGCCCCCAAGGACAAATCAGTCGGCATCACCGAGACCGTGCTGCGGGTTTCCGTCGGAGCTGCGGAAAAAGTCCCCTTCATCCAAGTCACCAACCTTGCCCGTACCATGAAATACCTCAAAGAAGCCGGGCTCTGGTTCGTCGGCACCTCCGACCACGGTGACCGCTCTCTCTACGACATGGATCTCCGGGGTGGCATTGCTCTGGTTATGGGGGCCGAGGGTGACGGCATGCGCCGCCTGACCGAAGAGAACTGCGACTTTCTCATCCGCATTCCCATGCTCGGCAGCATACCCTGTCTGAATGTCTCCGTCGCCACCGGCGTCTGCCTCTACGAGGCTGTACGCCAGCGCTCCCTCTAACCCGGCTGCCCCGATCATGTCCAACATCATCAGCATCGAGCCGCCGGCGGGCATGCGTGTCCGCTTTATCTCAGACCTGCATCTCGGACACGAGCGGAGTGAAGTGCCGCCGATCGACGATCTTGCTCCACTGCTGGACGACACCGGCATGCTGGTTGTCGCGGGAGACCTGGCAGAATCACGCAACAGCGACTGGAAAAACAGAGCGCTGAAACTCCGCGACGCCTTCCGCAGCATGTGCCGGCAGCGCGGTGTCGAACTCATCGAAATCTCCGGCAACCATGACCCGGACGTCCCTGCCCTGCTCGCTCGATTCTGGGGTGGCAGCGTCGTTGCCATGCACGGGCACGCCCTCTTCAAAGAAGTGGCCCCCTGGAGCTGGGAATACCTCCACAACCGCGAGCACTGTCAGGAACTCATCCGCTCCTATCCCCATGCCGATACGGACCTCGAAGAGCGGCTCGAACTCTCACGCGCAGTCAGTCTCTTCACCACGCCTATCATGAAGCGCAACGACGGTGTGAAAAACAAGTACATGCGCGGACTTCTCCACTGCTTTTGGCCGCCGACACGGCCGCTGAACATCCTCCGCGGCTGGGTAGAATGCGGAGCAAGGGCCCAAAGCTTCGCCGAGCAGTTTTTCCCGGAGGCGAAAGTGCTCATCACGGGACACTTCCACCGCAGCGGCTTTTGGAAATACCCCCAGCGCACCATCGTCAACACCGGAGCCTGGTTCACTCACGCAACGCCCTATGTCCTCGACATGCGCGACGGACAGATTCTCTCTTACCTGCGCTACAACTCCCACATTGGGCTGACGTACTGAGCCGGGGACACCCGGTCCGGCATCTCCCGTGCCGTTCGGTACCCGGTCACGCCTGCCTGTTGCCCGTCTCACGCAAGTGAGGGCAAGCGGAAGAAGCGGCGGGCGTTAGCAGTGGTCGCTTCGGCCACTTCGTCCACTGTGATGCCCCGCAACGAAGCGAGCTTCTCGGCGACGTAGCGCGTCCGTCCCGGGATATTAAGCTGGCCGCGCATAGGCTCAGGAGAAAGGAACGGCGAATCCGTCTCCACCATCATGCGATCCAAAGGCGCCCACGCCGCCACATCCTGCACGGCCTCCGTCTTGCGGAACGTAATCAGGCCGGTGAAAGAAATCATGCCGTCAAGCTGTTCGAAAACGCGACTTGCCTGCTCGCGGGAGCCAATAAAACAGTGAAAAACCGGGCGCACCCCGGGGAAATTGCGGGCGATGGCGAAAGCATCCTCGAAGCAGGCGCATCCCTTGCGTTCCCGGGTATGCAGCGAGATGTTGAGTCCGAGTTCCCGGGCCAGCGCAAAATGGCGCTCCAGCATCATTTTCTGGCGGGCGTAGTACGTCTCCGTGTCACAGCCATCAGGCGCGTCCCAGTAATAATCCAGCCCTGTTTCCCCGATAGCTGCGAGACTGTCACGGTTCTGGCGGCAGAGCGTCTCCATCTGCAGAAGTTGCTCATCACTGCACGCCATACACTCACTGGGGTGCGTCGCCAGGCAGGGGGTGATAAAATCCGGCATCTGCCGGGCCTGCTCCAGCGTCAGCTCCCAGTCGGAGGGTGCCGTGCCCTGCGAGATACAATGCCCGACCCCGAGGGCGATACTGTTCCGGCGCACCTCTTCGAGATCTTCATACTTCGGCGAAGCGAGATGGCAGTGCGTGTCGATTATCATGCGCCAGTTCTACCGCAGATCGCTGCCGCAGTCAAGCAAAAGCAGGAAAAGCATTACCCGGCCCCGTTCGCACCCTGCGAGCACCCTCCAAGCACCCTCCCGTTTGCAAGCGCTCGTTCGCAGGCACGCATCAGAGGCACGCATCAGAGACACGCAGGGAGCCGGTGGAAAAGACGAAATCGGCGGTTGATCAGCCCTGCTGCGTTGCCGAGAGGCCCCGTCTACTTCTTTTTCAGAATGAGGATGAGAATCAGAAGACTCGCGACAAGGGCTGCGGCATTAGTGAGGATCAGCATATCCAGGTCCGACCGGAATTCTTGCGGCGAGGGGAAATAGGAGGGAACATGCAACAGGCAGGCATACGGCCATATGCATGTGATATCGGTGTAAGACCCCACGATGATGCCCAGGAGCAACAGAGACGCAGCGACAATGGCAAAATACAAAAGTCGGTTCGGGTGAGAGCGAGCACTGACGCCATCAAGCAGCAGCACCGTCAGCAGGACAGAGAACAGCCACTTGGCAGGCACCCCCATACTCACAAGCAGTTTCCAGGTGGAAAGTTCATACGGGAACACGGCGCCACCCTCCTCCGACTGAAAGTCCAGCGCGATGCCTTCAGGCGGCGCCCCCCATACCAGGCATGCAGCCACCGCAACGGCAACCAGGCACAGGAAAAGCGCAGCTTGGGGCACACCCGGTTTCTGCACCAGCCGGGGAAGCCAGCGCACCGCGACCTCGGCTTTCCGGGGAGGGAGTGACACCGGCAGCGCGATGTTGAGCGTCGCCGCAATACAGGCGATCCAGCATCCGAGCAGGAGCTGGGTCACGACAGCGGTTTTCTCGGCTCCCAGCAGTTGCAGAACGGCAAAGAGCGCCAGGGGCGTCAGCGTCAGCAGTTGTACCATCCGTGTCGTATTTTCCGAGGGGGAAGCGTAGCCCCGGCGGGCGAACTCCACCAAAAGCAGCAGAGCAATGGCGGCATTTGTCAGCAGCAAGGGCCATATCCACCAGCTTTCAGCCTTCAATACCTCATGGAACACCCCGCCCAACACCCCCACAAGCAAAACCGCTGCGCCCAGGCGGAAAATCAGGTTCACCCGCGCGGCAAGCATGAGGAAGCCTGTCATGAGGGCGCCCCCGATGACGCAGCCGGCCAAAGCCTCCCAGCACTCTGCAATCGGCCACCTCTGCTGAGGAGCCAAGGAGAGCAAACCGATGATCAGTGAGATGAACAGGGCCGTGATCAGCATCTGCAGCAGAGAGGACAGCATGATACCCCACGCTATCTCACGGGAGGAAAGGGCGGTTAGCTGCATGAAGTTGTTTCCCCTCGGGTTAGTGTCCGCAGCCACAGTCAGGGAGGCCCTCAGCGGTATCAGCAGGAGGAAAAGCGGTACTTGAATGAAAAAAGCCGCACCCCGACCCGAACTCATATACAGAATCCAGATGAGCATCATCGCGATGCCGTAGAGAATCAGGTAGACAGGCGAGTGCAAGGACTGCCGCAAATCCTTAACCAGCCCTGCGGGCACGTAATCAGGCAAATTCTTAAGCATGGTGTTCGTTGAGAAGGTGAATGAAGGTTTCCTCCAAATTGGTTTCGCGGCGGGCAAAGGAAGTAAGGGGGAAACGGGCGCTGAGCTCCCGCAACTCCCCAGAGAGAACGCGAAGGCGCTCTTCTTCACTGCCGGAAGTCCTCAGCTTCGCATGCAGGCGCGACACAGCGGGAGCGCCTGCGGCCTCCCTGCCCGTCCCGTCCTGTGCGGCAGGTGCCTCCAGCGAGGGCTGTACCCACGGGGTCCGATGCTGAAGCTCTGCAAGCAACCCGGCCGGATCGCCAAGCACTTCCATGATCACCTCGATCGTATCCCCGGCAAAGGCATTCACCAGAGCTGAGCGCGTGCCCTGCTCAATGATAGTGCCGGCATCCATCATGATGAGGCGATCGCACATTTCGGCAAGTTCGGAGAGAATGTGCGAGCTGATAAGCAGCGTCCGGCCCTCTGCCTGGAGCCGCCGCACATAGCCCTTAAACTCAACCCTGGCCTTCGGATCCAGCCCTGCAGCGGGCTCATCCATGATCAGCAAGCGCGGATTACCGATCAGCATGCGGGCCAGACTCAGCCGCTGCTTTTCACCCTTGGACAACTTGTCTGCCAAGCGATCACGCAGGCCGTCCATGCCGCAGAAACGCAAAACGCGATCCACCTCCGCCAACCTGTGCCTGCCCTTGATTCGGTAGGCCCGGGCGTAAAAGTCCACGTATTCCTCCACCGTAGTACTGGGCGGGCAGATAAAGTCGTCGGGCATCCAGCCAATGGCCGTCCGCAAATTCGGGGTAGCAAGCAAATCTGCGCCGTCCATCTCGATTTGCCCTTCGTCAGGGACATCGAGCGTAGCAAGCACGCGCATGAGGGTTGTCTTACCCGCTCCGTTCGCTCCAATCAGGCCCACCGATTCACCGGGCAGGAGAGAGAAACTCACACCATCCACAGCCTTCACGGAACCGAAAAACCTTTTCAGTCCCGTCACTTTGAGTAGGGGATTTATCGCCATGTCATCTTGCCGTCCGAACACGCACCGGCAGCCTCAATCTAGCAAACAAAGAGCTACGAGTCAACAAGGAAACGCGCGAACGGCGCGTCATCTGTAAGCTCTTCGGAGACGTTCAGTGTAATGGCAACCTCCTGGTATGAATGCTAACAGCTTGAAACACGTTTCCCTTTCACAGCATCATCGCCTTCTGCTCTGCATTCATCAGCCGGCAATCTGAAGAAGACGCAATAGTTGAGAAACGCTATGATGGGACCAGGCCCCCACGTCAACTACTGTAGTGCACTTGCTCAAAGAGAGACACCCAGCACCTTCTGAAAGGCATTTCATGATTCTTCCGTCTGCGGAACCCAAAGTTTAAGAAATAGCTGCGCACCCACCTCCCCCCGAGACGGGACACCTTCATTCATAAGCCCCATTCGCATGCAGCATGAGTTCTGTCCCTGCTCTCACGGATGCTCGTACTGTCAGCACGACCGTACTTTCGAATCGTTGTTTTTAATTGATAACAACACCATAACAAAAAGCAAAACACCCCCTTTGTGCAGCACGGTGAACGGAGGGATTCCAGCGGCGGACAAGCGAGTCCGCCCCGAAAGGAAAAAACGCATCCGTTGTCCCCCTTAGCACTTGCAAGCAGGTGTGGAACGTGCTAGCATAAGGGTCCCATGAAACGCACGAGCATCATCATCGGACTTCTCTCCTCCGCCCTTGCTCTGAGCGCCTGCAGCTCCCACAAAGCACCATCCGAAGGAGACGCAGCCAAGCAGACTCCCGCGCAAACGTCCGGCACAACCGGGCATCCCGCATCAGCGCTCACCCCCACACCGGAGCAGCAAAAAGCAGCACAGCAACTGCTCAATCAAACGGGGCAACCCCCTGCCGCCACACCATCAGGACTACCGCTGCCGGGAACAGTCCCCGGTACGGCACCGTCCATACTCGATCCGGAAGCGTTGAATCCCACCCCCGGCGATTCCCTGCCCGTCAACCTGAGAGGCATCCGTCCCCCCGTCCCCCCGGAGGAAGCCGCCAGCCGCAGTGACAGCGCAGCCCCTGCGCCCAATGCCGTCGAATTGCGCGGCCTGCGCTCCCCCTCCATGCCTAAAACCTTACCGATGGACATCACCGGCAAGCAAAACACCGGCGACGCCCAATAGACGCCACCTCCGCCACCACCTCCCATGGACACCCCCCCACGCAACTTCATCCCCACCCCCTTCAGCTACCATCAGGAACTCGAACTGACCATTGATTCCCTCTCCAACCAGGGGGCGGGCGTCGGGCGCGTGGACAACTGGGTGATCTTCGTCCCCTACACTCTGCCAGGGGAACGAGTCCGGGTTCGCGTCTACCGCAACGAAAAGAACTGCTCCCAAGCCGATCTCATCGAAGTCCTGGAGCCCTCACCTCACCGGATCGAACCGCGCTGCAAACTCTTCGGCTACTGTGGCGGCTGCCAGTACCAGCACCTTGAGTACGCTGCCCAACTTGAGTGGAAAACCACTCAGGTTGCAGACCTGCTGCGACTGCAAGCCGGCCTGGAGGTACCCGTCCGGCCAGCCGTTCCCTCACCGCAGACATACGGCTACCGCTCGAAAATCACCCCCCACTTCCACAAACCCAAGGATGCCCGGATGGGCAACATCGGCTTTCTGCGAGCCGGTTCCCGCAGCGAAGTCTGCGATGTGAAAGAATGCCCCATCGCCATGGAACCCATCAACGCCGCCCTGCCCGCCCTGCGACGAGCCGTACACGCCGCAGCTGCGCAGTACCGCCGCGGTGCCACCCTGCTCATGCGCGTGAGCGAAGGCAGCGTCATCACCAACCACAATGCCGTCTGCACAGAAACCGTCGGCGACCTCACCTTCCACTTCCTTGCCGGAGACTTTTTCCAGAACAACCCCTACATCCTGCCCGCCTTCACGGGCTACGTCGCACGCCAGGCAAGTGCCGGTGGCGCCCGGTACCTTGTCGACGCCTACTGCGGCAGCGGCCTGTTTGCCCTCACCCTCGCCCCGCATTTCCGGAAAGTTCTCGGAGTCGAAGTCAGCGAAACGAGCGCCGACTGGGCCCGGGCCAACGCCCGCTCCAACGGCATCACCCATGCCAGCTTCCTGGCGGCGAGCGCCGAAGCCATCTTTGAGCAAGTAGACTTCCCCGCCTCCGAAACCGCCGTCGTCATCGATCCGCCGCGCAAAGGCTGTGACGCCGCCTTCCTCGGACAGCTCTTTGCCTTTGCTCCGGCCCGCGTCGTCTACGTCTCCTGCAACCCCGCCACCCAAATCCGCGATCTGGCTGAGTTTGACAAAGCCGGCTACGAAGTCGTCGAAGTCCAGCCCTTCGATCTCTTTCCCCAGACCAAGCACCTCGAGTGCGTCGCGACCCTCCAAAAGAAAGCCTCAGCATGACCGACCAGAATCACCGGCTCAGCCGCAGCGCCGAGGACTACCTCGAAGCCATCGGCCACCTCTGTAACCTGCACGGCCAGGCCCAAGTCAGCGACATCGCCGAACGGCTCGGCGTCAAAAAACCCAGTGTCACCGCCGCCATGCGGCAACTGTCAGCAGAAGGCCTCATCGAATACCGGCAATACGCCCCCATCCGCCTCACCCCCAAAGGCCAGGAATACGCCCAAAGCGTCATCAACGCCCACCACATCCTGCAGCGCTTCATGCAGCAAACCGTTGGGCTCAGCCCTGAACGGGCCGATGAAGCCGCCTGCATGATGGAGCACATCCTCACCTACGAAGAAATCAGCGCCATCGGCCGCCAACTCGGCATGCGCGAGCAAGTCTGACCCGCACCGTCTCCCACATGGCAACACCCCGGTCCCGTATCCGCCTTCTGTTTTCCGCCCCCTGCACGCAATTCTTCCGTCCCGGCGCACAACCATCACCATCCGCGCACTCACACCGGCCCGTCACCAGCCCCCAATCCACACACCTGCTCCTTCCTCCAATCCTCCTGCCGGATTCTTCTCCTAATCCCCCCGAAACACCCTGATTGCCCCACTTGACCGCTCCCTGCCAGCCTCCTCATTGTCCCATTTTGAACAAAGGAAGCCGACGGTACGTCTCATCCCCTACCATCCATCATGAATCAAAACCGCCTGACCGTCACCAACGCGCTCATCATCATCAACATCGTCGTCTTCGTCGTCGGCCTCGTAGCACAAGCCCCGGCCATCTACAACTTCCGCACGCCTGAAGGCATCCCCACCCCAACCCTGGAAATCCTGGGCTCCTACTCCTGGTACACCTGTTTCACAGAAGGGCAACTGTGGCGGCTCATCAGCTACCAGTTTCTGCACGCCAACTTCGGACACGTCCTCTTCAACATGTGGGCCCTCTACTTCTTCGGCCCGGCCGTTGAACTGCAAATGGGCGGCAAAAAATTCCTGGCCTTCTACCTCATCTGCGGCGCAGCAGGGGCACTCTTCAGCTCACTCATCGGAGGGCTTGGTCTCATTGGAGACATGCAAACCTTCCTCATTTCCCCCGCTGGAGCCGAGCCGGTCGCCGTCCACCTCTGGCAACTCATTCCCCTCGTCGGAGCCTCCGCCGCCATCTACGGCGTCATGACCGCCACCGCCATCCTCTACCCGGATGTCTACATCTCGCTCATCTTCCCGCCCGTCACTCTCAAGCTGCGCACCTTTGCCATCATCGTCATCCTCATTGCCAGCCTCACCATCGTCTTCAACTGGAGCAACGCCGGCGGCGAAGCCGGGCACCTCGGCGGCATCATCATGGGAGCGGCCCTCATCTACGCCCTCAAGAAACGCATGGGCTGGTAACTCTCTGCAAACAGGCACCCGGCCCGCCCCTCATACCGCCTGCCAGCAAGCGCACCATCTTTCCTCCGCATGATAGCCGCATGATAGAGCCGCATGATAGCCGCATGATAGCCCTGTTCGACATGGATGGCACCCTCTTCCCGGGCGACTCGCAACTGCGCTTTGCCCGTTGGATTGTGCGGCGGCACCCCTGGCGGCGGCTCTACCTGCTGCCCCTCTGCCTCTTTGGACTTCTGCGGGCTCTGCGGCTCTTCGACACCCCCCGCATGAAACGCGCCTTTCTCTGCTATGCCTGGCACATGAGCGCCGAACAACTGGACACCGAATGCCAGGCCTTCGTCCGGCAAGAACTCCTGCAGGTCCTCTATTCCCCCGTCCTCGAGCGACTGCGCGAGCACCAGCGCTGCGGCCATACCACCGTCCTCTGCTCCGCCTCTCCCGACTGGTGGACGCAACACGTCGGCCGGGCCCTTGGCTTCACCCACACCATCGGCACCCCGTTGCACCCCTTCACGCGCGTCCCCTTCATGCCCATCATCCCCCCGCCCGGCAACAACAAAGGAGCCAACAAACTCACCCGACTTGCCGCGCTAGGCATCACCCACGCGGACATCGGCTACACCGACAGCCAAGCCGACCTCCCCCTGCTCTCCATTTGCGACCGCTCCGTCCTCATCAACCCTGCCCCCGCCTTTGCCGCGCAACTCCCCGACGCCGAAATCCTCCGTCCCCGCGGTAAAGAACCCCTCCTGCGCTTCCTCACTAGCTGTCTGCTGGGTCTTTGATTTCAACGGGAAAGCCAGCGCAGGGCAGACGCATTAGAAATCACCTTGACACAGGAATCATGCTATATATTGATCACTGAGCATTTTCTTCGTAAGCACTCAACGAGCTCACCTCCCTGACGCGGGTGATGAGCTCGTTGCTTAAGTGAGGTTCAGATCGGGGGATT
>CALXRG010000010.1 GCA_944390825.1 uncultured Akkermansia sp. | reverse complement strand
CCAACGCTGCTTAACCTGACTCGCAAGCGTGCTTTGCTCCGATGACAGAGATTTTACAGAAAAAAACTTGCTCCGCCTCCGGCTCAACCGCAGGCGCTGCATATGTTCCGAGGCGCAGCCGAAGGGCGAAGTAAGTACTCGACGAGCTCACCTCCCTGATGGGGGGCGAGCTCGCTGCTTATGTCGGAGCCAGATCCTTGGAGGATTAGGCTTTCTCGCTCGTTCTACTGCCCCAGCTCCTGGCAGCTCCAGCATGCCTGGCAGCAGGCCGAGGTAGTCGCTCCGGTAGACCGGCAGCCGCCGACTCTCACTCCGGTGCGCTGCCGTGCATCTCCTTTCACAGTGGCTTCATGGCAGCAGCTGCGACCCTCATTCAGTTGCATATCCCCCCTTCGCTGAGCTCTTCGGCAGCCGCTGGTACTGTAGGCTGTGCCCTTTGTTGATGAATAAGTAGAGCGCTCCCTGTGGCATGGGTTGCTGCATGTGCTGAGCGATGACTCCCCGGAGGTGGACCATGCCATAGCGCCGGGTTCTTTGAGCTGGTAGGCAATGGTGTTTTGAGGCGATGTGAACATAGGCCTCTCTTTTCGCATGCCTACTTACAATGGTTTTAGTTAAGTGCTTACCGATCTTATTCGTTATGTGTGATGATATCGATAGCATGCTCCTCATCATGGGAGGTATCGTATGGTCAAAACGGTGCCTTCTGGTTGTACCGGGTCATCCGTCCGATTCTGAACGTCATGGTTTATTGTCCCGTTTCAGGCTTGGGCATGACTAGATCCAACATGGCTTTGAGTTCGTCCATGAGTTTTTGTCTGTCTGTCGGAATCCCTTTGTTTCGCTCTTTGTAGAATTGTAAAGAAAATTTGAAGAAATCCTTGTAATCAGGATGCTGGAGGAGGAGTTTCGTGACATCATGTTGTAGGGAAGAAGCTTCGATGTTTGTCCCCTGGTTGGGGAATGCGTCGAGCAGAGCTTTGTAGAACAGACTGTCAAGGTTATATTTCTGACCTTGTGTCGGTTCCGTCAAGAAGTAATATGTAGAGCGGAGGGCGCGATACCAGCTGATAGCAAGTGCCATGAGAACGTGCTTCGGGTTGCTTGCATCCACCTCAATCTCGCTGAGGACACTCGTCATATGAACATCTGGAATATGGGCAAAGTCTTGAGTGAGTTCCTCAAGATCTTTCGTGCTGGCTAGAGAAGGTCTTGTGCTGAGTATCTTGTTGACTCGGTTTTTGAGTTCTTTTGTCAGGGCGGAGCAAACTGGAAGATGAGATGAATTCTCCATGTCTATGATTTCGAGTACTTGAATAACCTCCTGGGTTCGCAGGTAATGGGCAATTTCGGCTATGAGAGTGGAATGGGCATTAAGATTGACTGTTTCGTTTTGGGTACCCAGATTGGTAAGAAAATTCCTTAAGATCGGAACAAATATATCAGAGTTTTCGCGTATCTGTTTTTCGCTGTTTTTTATGATAAAGCAGATTTTGTTATCCGAGCTGTCGAAATATCTTGAGGCGGAAGGGGGAATTTGTGCTTCTAACACCCAATGGATTACTTTATCCCAAAAAGTGCGTATAAGAAATTTCTCTTCACATTCACGTTTCCGATCAAAGTGGATGCTGGTATGTGTATCGAAGGATAAGTTGAACGCATTGAGAATTTCTTCCGTTGATGGATACAAGATGCTGTACGATACCCCGTCTAACACATATTCAAAATTGGTAGTACTCCATGCGAAATAGATTCTTGTTTTATTTTCCATACATATGTTCTCGAGGAGAAAGCGGAGCGGGCGATAGTTTTTGTATGTTTTCCATATTTTTCTGCCTTCCTTTCGAGAGTAGGTGGAGTTATTTTTAATAGTTTTTTCTAAAAAGGTAATTCTTTCTGAGGAGGGGAGAGCTTTTAGTTCACGATAGAAATCGGGATTCTCTTCTTTGATGCTGTTTATAAAATGATATAAAGAGAGTGTTTTTTTGCATTCATCATGGTCTTCTGGAGAGAGGATGAGTTTTGAGAGCGGGTTTTTGCAGAGATAAACCAGTGTTCCTATGGAATGAATGAGAGTTCTTACTTTGATGGGATAATAGGCTGCAATTCCAAGGGGGCAATTATGTGTTTTAGCGTTGAAAATCGATGTGATGATTCTCTGGCTGGTTCTGTCAGCATGATTTTTTACTAATAACTCATGTATAAAATCACCGTAATACTCTTCCTGGATGCTGGGTAATTCAATGTGATCGGTAAAGACCTTATGGAAATAGCCTGCGGCCTCGGTGCGTGTCGTCTTGAACTCGTTGAAGGTCTCGGTGTTGATGGCGACAAAGAAGCGAAGGTTGTTGACTTGACTCAGGGAGTCAATCATGGGCAGAACTTGTTCCAGAACGTTTTTGTTGAGGCGTTCGAGGTCATCGAGAAAGATGATGACAGGCTTCCGGATGGCGGCGTTCAGGGCTGCGATGTCCCCAGCGGTGTGCATGCTGCCGGGATTGAGGACGAGTCGCTCCAGGGCTTCGCTAAAGCGCGTGGAGGTTTGTGCGTCGCAGAGGTTCGCAATGCTACGCAGACACCAGAGGAGAGCGGGGGAGCTGAAGCAGGAGGGGGCGCGGACGGTGCTGTAGATGGCTTGAATGACGGCTTTGTGGATGTCCTCGAGGGTTTGCAGGTGCCAGAGGTTGAGGGGGATGACGTGGATGTCCTGGTCCTTCTGGAGTTCGTGATGGACGAGCTTCATGATGAATGTCTTGCCGGATCCCCAGGAGCCGGTTAGTGCGAGATTGCAGGCTTCGCCCGTTCGTTTCTTGGGTGTTTTCAGGCGTTCGACGCAGTCACGCACAACTTTTTCACGGCCAAGGAGATCGGTAAGGTCTTTTCCAGGCTGCGGGACGGAGGGCTGTGTTCCGGGCATAAGTACATGGATTTCCAGCAGGGCAAAAGCGGTCAGAAAGAGTAGGTGCATGGGAAGCGGTGTCAGAATCTGACACCCGACGGCTGCGATTAAAAGCAGCGTCAGTAGTATTCCATCATGGTTGTTTTCGTTGGACGATGTGGTGTTTGTTGGACCTTCCTTTGTGGACGACCCGGTGCTGCGTGATGGGCAGGGCTGGGCGTAGTGTGCATGAAGGAAGATGAGGAGGACGCCCAGGAGGATGGCGCTCAGTGCGATGATGTGATAGGACGGCAGCTCTTCTTGGATGCCGAGTGCGGTGAGTGTTTTTCCCAATATCAATGCCACGAGGCACAGGAGACATGAGAGCAGCAGGGCGATTCCGGTATCCTTGATGATGCGGAGTTTTTGACGGTTCATTTCATCGTCTACCGGTCGTTTCCCGAAGAGAGTGTGACACAACGCTGCCAAAAGGAGTACGCCCATCCAGATTACTGCGAGGATGGTGCCGTCACATACAGTTTGGCAAAACCACTCATAGGCTCCGCTTACCAGAAAGGGAACCATTGCTAGAAGGGACAGAAACCACAAAGCTTTTTTATTCATCTGTAATTATTATAACGAGTTTTCTCTGAAAGTCAAGCTGTTTTGTTGGGCTCGCGCGCGTGGGGAGGCGGGTGGCCTCCCCACGCGCGCGGTGCGCTTTTTGGGGCGGGGCTGCGCGCCCCTCCCCAAACCCCGCCCGCGGCAAGGTGACCTTGCATTCATTTTGTCAAGCTGTTTTGCGACGCCGGTGGGGAGGGTGGGGTCGATGCTTTATGCAAGGGTCCATGAAGAAGGTAAGTCAGTTGAAGGCTGAGGTGCTTGCCGGTGTGAAGCAGATGCCGCCCGAGAAGCAGGAGCTGATGCTGATGGAGGTCTCCGGGCCTTTGTATGTCATGTGTTCCCTGTATTATGAGGCTCATGAGGAGTCTCAGGATGGGGATGGCCGTGAGTTCGGGTGGCCTTGGCTGCCTTGACCCGAGGGTGAATGGCGATGACCCCCACGGCATCCGGTATGCCGTGGGGGTCGATGTGTGCTGGGGAGATGTGCTCTGCCCGGGCTTTTCAAGACTTCGGCTCCGGGCAGGGGAGGGGTGGAGTTCCCGGGATTATTCGGGGAGGAGTTCGTCTTGGACGATTTGTTCCATGGTTTGCCGCCGGCGGATGATGCTCCATGTGTCGCCATCAACGAGGACTTCTGCCGCCAGGGGACGGGAGTTGTAGGTGGAGGCCATGCTGAAGCCGTAGGCGCCGGCGCTCATTTCGGCGAGGATTTCGCCGGGTTTGACGTCGGCAATTTGCCGGTTCTGGGCTTGGAAGTCGCCGGATTCGCAGATGGGGCCGACGATGTCGGCGGTGATGGTGTCGCCGTTGTGTTCGATGACGGGCCAGATTTCATGGTAGCCTTCGTAGAGGGCGGGGCGGATGATGTCGTTCATGCCGGCGTCGATCATTTTGAAGGTTTTGGCTTCGCCTTTCTTTTCGTAGAGGCAGGTGGTGAGCATGACGGCGGCGTTGCCGACGAGGCGGCGACCGGGTTCGACGAGGATTTTCAGCCCCAGGGGTTGCAGCAGGGGGATGATGGCGTCCGCATAGCTTTGGATGGTGATTTGCTCGGGGTGCGCAGCCCACCATTCGGGGCGTCCGGAGGCAAGGCAGCCGTCGTAGACGATGCCGATGCCGCCGCCGATGGACCAGAATTCTATGCCGTAGAGGTCTTTGAATTTTTTGGCAATGGGGGCGACTTTTTCGATGGCCATGATGAAGGGGGCGACTTCGGTGAGTTGGGAGCCGATGTGCATTTGCAGGCCTTTGATGTGCAGGTGCGGCATGTCGGCGGCGATGGTGGCGTAGAGGGCTTCGATGCGGGTGATGTCGACGCCGAATTTGTTTTCGTTGGTGCCGGTGGTGATGTATTTGTGGGTGTGGGCGTCGACGTTCGGGTTGACGCGGACGGCTACCGGGGCTTTGAGGCCCATGTCGCCGGCGATGCGGTTGATTTCCCGCAGTTCGTTTTCGCTTTCGCAGTTGAAGCAGTAGATGCCTTGCTCGAGGGCGTAGCGGATTTCGGCTTCGGTTTTGCCGACGCCGGCGTAGGTGCAGAGGGCGGGGTCGCCGCCGGCGTTGATGATGCGCCAGAGTTCGCCGCCCGAGACGATGTCGAAGCCGACGCCGCGCTCGGCCATGAGGTGCAGGATGGCTTTGTTCGAGCAGGCTTTGACGGCGTAGGCGACGTGGGCGTCCAGCGGGGCCAGGGCGCTCTGGAGTTCGGTGAGGTCGTCCATGATGGCTTTTTTGCTGTAGACGAAGGTGGGGGTGCCGACGGCGGTGGCGATGTCCGCGAGGTTCACGCCTTCGCAGTGAAGGGTGCCGTTTTGGTAGGCGAATGTGTGCATATTTTCAGTATGTTGTTTGTTGTGAAGGGGGGCTTATCCCGGGCTTTCGGGTTAGGCTTGGGGTGGGGTGGTGCCGGTGGTTGTGGTTCGGTTTTGATCGGTGTGGATCCAGGTGGCTGTGGCTCCCGCTGGGAGGGGGGCTGACGGTGATTGAGGGGTGCTTTCTTGCTCGGAGGTAGCTTCGATCCCGGCTGTGGTGCTGGGAGAGGCTGCGGCTCTGTTGGGTGTGTGGTGTCCTTGGGTGGCTTGGACGGCCATTTCTTTGCGGATGGCTTTTTCTGTCTTCGTGTCGTCGATGAGGGTGGCGATCCACGCGAGGTCCCGTGAGTTTTCCATGGCGAGTTTGATCAGTACGGTGATGGGGACGGAGAGGAGCATGCCGCAGGGTCCCAGTACCCAGCCCCACAGCAGGACGCTGAGCAGGACGACGGAGGTGGAGATGCCGAATTGTTTGCCCATGAAGATGGGTTCAATGCAGTTGCCGATGGCGCAGTTGATGGCCAGGTAGCCGGCGGCGACGACGAAGCATTCACCCCAGGTGCCGAGGAAGAGGGCTAGCAGGATGGGGGGAATGGCGGCGACGATGGAGCCGATGGTGGGGATGTAGTTGAGCAGGTATGCGACGACTCCCCACAGGAAGGCAAAGGGGACGTTCATCCACGCGCAGAGGCACCCGGCCAGCAGGCCGGTGACGGCGCTGGCGACGGTTTTGATGAAGAGGTAGCGCTGGACGCCCAGTATGGCGTCGACGACTTTGCTTTTGCCGGCGCTGCTGGTGGGCAGGCGGTTGAGGTTGCGCAGGAAGAGGGGGGTCTCGGCCAGCAGGAAGGTCATGAGGATGAGGACCAGGGTGGTGGAGGCCATGAAGCCGGTGAGTGCCTGCGTGGTGGAGAAGATGAGTTTGGCGTCGAAGAGTTCGGAGGGGGAGCTGATGACGGCGCGTGCCTGTTCTCCCAGCCCGAGTTTGTCGAGGAAGGCCATGAGGTCGTTGTATTTGACGGCGATTTTTTCAATGAGGGCTCCTTGGAGGGTGGCCCGCATGTCGGCGGCGAGGTATTTGACCAGCAGGAAGACGCCGTAGATGACGGCGCTGTCGAGCAGTACGGTGAAGGTGACGGCGAGCCAGTGCGGGAAGCGCAGGTAGCGGCGCAGGAAGTAGGTGGCAGAGTAGCTGATGATGGCCAGGAAGCTGCCCATGAGGATGGGGACGACGACGCTGCGTGCCATTTGCAGCCCTAGGAGGATGATGAAGATGGCGGCGACGACAATTAGGGCAGTGGCCCCATCCTGCAGGTAGAGGCTTTTGCCTCGGGATTGTTTAAAGGGTCTTGTGTACTCGGCCGCCATAGCGGGAGGATTCTACACACGCGACTTGGGGAAATCAAGAAGAATGCGGCAGCATGCCGCAAAAAAATACGATTGGGTTTTGGTTATGTTGGGCTCTCCTATTGAACGTGTCTGTGTTTTCTGGTCGAACGTGTTTGGGGGGGCGTCAAAGGGGGGCGCTGGTTGTGAGTGCGGTGGAGGAGGGAGTGGGGAGCATGCGGCTTCATGGGGTGAACCGGATGTCCCGATTGTGCCGCGATGCGCTTTCACAGCAGCTGAGGCTTTTCTTTTCGGGGGGGGTGTTTATTTTGGGCGAAACGCGGTTGTCTTTTATCGTTCTGCTTGCCTGAGTCCCTTGAGATTCAAGTGTGCCAGGAACCCAAGCAGGAGGGCCAGAATCCAGAATCCCAGGACTAGGCAGAGTGCCAGCAGAGCAAGCGAGACAACCAGGCTGATACCATGTACCAGCCGCTCGGATTGCATCAGACCACTCATGATCTGGCCCCCATCCAGTGGGAAAACGGGGATGAGATTGAGAAGTGCCCACCAGAATGAGATTTGTAATATGTACTGCGAAAAGACAAGCAGCATGGGTGGAGCGGAGAAGGTCGTCTGGACCTCCATGCTGTGTCCCGCGAGTATTGCCCCGGTCAGTTCCATGCCCAAACGCCAATCCTGCGCGTAGACCATGAAAAAGACGCAAGCAAACGCCCCCGGAAGAAGGGAAAAAAGCGGGCCTGCGGCAGTCATCAGGACGCCATGGCCCCGCGTGAAAACAGCACCTTCGTTGATACATCCGCCGCCAAGCCACGCCAGAAACACCATCGGTGTTCCGCCACCGAGTTTCCGTCCCACTAGGGCATGTCCCATTTCATGGACAAGCAGACAGATAAAACCTGCAATCACAAAGAGGGCCGTACGGTAAAGCCCATCCACACTGTGTACGCCAAGCAAACCGCCAAACAACGCCAACGTAATCCAGAGCGAGGGATGAATGGCGATTGGTACGCCCATCAGTGTAAAACGAATCATCGCGGGGTAACATAATGAAAAACGCGAAATAACTCAAGCCCTTACTGGGTCATAATTCGACTCGTTGAGTTATGTTATGATTTTTGCTGGCTGGACGATGTCTCCCTCGTAGGGGGTAAGGTGTGCTACTTTCGTTCGGGGCGGATAGGGTCCCTCCCAAACTTTAGCTTATTTCTCACCGCATTGGAGTTTCGGCACTGTGCTAAGGGAAGGGATGCGGTACTTGTTCCTTTGGATACGCAGCCATTCTACATGTGTTGCTATTTATGACTTGGTCGTCCCCATACAAGTAATTCTTTCTTCTGCCTGTTAGCGTTTCTGCTATGCGGGCTTTGGCGTTTTGCCGCAGATGCTGTCCAAGGCGAGCAAGAGGCGAGCAGGAAGGAGCCTCCAGTCTGTCTTTTGTCGCACTGGAATCTTCGGTTTCTCATTTTTTTTGCAAAAAAGTCTTGCATCAGCCGTAAAAAAGCGTATACTGACCCCGCTTCCATAGGTTCCCTTGTCCGAGTGGCAGAGAGCCGGGGGCGCTAAAGCGGATGTAGCTCAGTGGTAGAGCGCAACCTTGCCAAGGTTGATGTCGTGGGTTCGAGTCCCATCATCCGCTCTCCTTCCCGGGCTTAGGCTCAGGGAGTGATACCTCGCGGATGTAGCTCAGTGGTAGAGCGCAACCTTGCCAAGGTTGATGTCGTGGGTTCGAGTCCCATCATCCGCTCTCTTTCCCGGGCTCAGGCTCGGGGAGTAAACCTCGCGGATGTAGCTCAGTGGTAGAGCGCAACCTTGCCAAGGTTGATGTCGTGGGTTCGAGTCCCATCATCCGCTCTTCTTTCCCGGCATCGGGAAGGGCAAGCGAAGGTGGAACCAAGTGTAAGGTATGTGGGGGTCGCCTGAGCTGAATGGAACTGCTTGTCTGGCCACTGGGTGCCCTACCGCTGCATTCTGCGGGCATGCGTCGTCAGCCGTTGGAGAATTTGTGATACCCCCCCAGGTCCGCCGCTGTATCTGTTCCATCTTGCGGTGTGCGATGGCACTTTCGGCACATGAAGCGCTCCTCCTTGAGGCGGCACTTACGCACCGCTCTTTCCTCGTTCATGAAGTCGACGAGACGACGGTGGTATGCGTGCGCATAGCTAGAGGCGCTGCAGTGAGGGCAAGTCGGGTTCTGCGTATTTTTCAGAGTTGGGTCACATCCATATAACTTCCCGCTTTTTTGTGTGCTGGCCTATAATATTCAAGGAATGACTGAACATACCGGGCATGGAAGGGGATTTAACCGCCATGCTCAATGTTTTTTGCCCTTTGCGTTGTTTTCCTTTTCTTTTTCTGGCTCTGTTGCGGCGTCATTCTACACAATTACCAGAAGAGCCGCAACGGAGCCTTGGAGAGTTCGGCGTGGTGCTCAGGCTTGTACCCAAGGGGCAAAAAAGTCTGCTATGGGTTTGTGCGCTTCGATGTGCTCAAGCAGTGCGGTGCCGATGACGGCGGCGTCGGGACGGGCGTCTGCCGGCAGGGCGTCGAGCTGTCCGGGCTCACGCAGGCCAAAGCCCAGCGCCAGCGGTACGTCGAAGGCACGACGGGCTGCACGGATGGTGTCTGCCATGCGCTCGACGTGGTTGTTGATGCCGCCGGTGGTGCCGAGGACGGAGACGATGTAGACGTAATCGCGGGTGTAGCGGGCGTATTGGCGCATGCGTTCTTCGGTGGTGTTCGGTCCGATGAGGGTGATGAGTGAGACGCCGCGGGCGTCGAGCTCGGGGCGGAAGATGACGCTTTCTTCCAGCGGGAGGTCGGGCACGATGATGCCACGGATGCCGAGCTCTTCGCAGTCGCGTGCGAGGCGTCCGATGCCGTATTGCATAAAGGGATTAGTGTAGCCCATGAGTACAAGCTCGGCCTGATATTGGCCCCGGCGTTGGCGCAGGCCGTCTATGACCCACTGCAGCGTGGTACCGGCGGCAAGGGACGCCCGGCTCTTGGCTTCAATGACTGGGCCATCAGCTACCGGGTCGGAGAATGGGATGCCCAGCTCGATGATGTCGACGCCGCTCGCGTCGAGTTCTGCCAGGGTATCCCAGAAGGTGATGGGGGTTGGGAACCCTGCGGTGATGAAGGGGATGAGGGCGGGGCGGCCGCCGGCTTGGGTGCGGCGGATGCGTGCCTTGAGGGGCTCGCTGGCTGGGGGAACGGGGGCGTAGGTGTCGGTGTTGTTCATGGAGAAAAAATGGTGGATGGGTGCCGTGGTGGAATGTGATGATGAATGCTGCGGTGTATGCCCGCGTGTCGGGGGGGGGAGGGAGGAAATTAGTGCTCCGGGATGGGTGCAGTAACGTACGTCCGGGTGGATTGCGGTGGAGCGGTTAGTCCAGCGGGATGTAGTGGAGGGCATGGGCGAGGTCTTTGTCGCCTCGGCCGGAGAGGTTGACGAGGACGTCGCTGCCGGCGGGGATGTCTGCCGCGTGCTTGAAGACCCAGGCGAGGGCATGGCTGGATTCCAGCGCGGGGATGATGCCTTCGGTGCGGGAGAGCCGGGAGAAGGCACTCAGGGCTTCGGCGTCGTAGGCGATGCCGTAGTGTACCCGGCCGATGCTGTGGAGGTAGACGTGCTCGGGGCCGACGCCTGGGTAGTCAAGACCGGCGGAGATGGAGGAGGACTCGAGGATTTGCCCGTCTTCGTCCTGGAGCAGGTAGGTGAGCTCGCCGTGCAGAACGCCCGGCTTGCCGAGGTTGATGGCGGCGGAGTGTTCGCAGCCCGGTTCGCCTGTGCCGCCGGCTTCTACGCCGATGAGCTTGACGTGGTCGTAGGGGACAAAGGGGTGCAGCATGCCGATGGCGTTGGAGCCGCCGCCGACGCAGGCGACGACGTAGTCCGGCAGCTTGCCGGTTTGCTGCTTCATTTGCTCGATGCTTTCGCGTCCGATGACGCTTTGGAGGTTGCGCACGATGGTGGGGAAGGGGTGCGGGCCGGCTGCGGTGCCGAAGACGTAGAGGGTGTCGTGCTGGTGGGAGATCCAGTAGCGCAGGGCTTCGTTGATGGCGTCTTTGAGGGTGCAGGAGCCGTTTTGTACGGCGATGACCCGGGCGCCGAGAAGTTTCATGCGCTGGACGTTCGGTGCTTGGCGCTCGGCGTCTTTGGCCCCCATGAAGACGGTGCAGCGCAGGCCGAATTTGGCGGCTGCTGTGGCGGTGGCAACACCATGCTGACCGGCGCCGGTTTCGGCGATGACGTGGGTTTTGCCCATCATTTTGGCGAGCAGGGTTTGGCCGATGGCGTTGTTGATTTTGTGGGCCCCGGTGTGCAGCAGGTCTTCGCGTTTGAGGAAGAGCCGGAAGCCCAGCTCGCGGGAGAGGTTGTCGCACAGGGTGATGGGGGTGCGCCGCCCGCAGTAGTCGCGCAGCAGCTCATCGAGGGTTTCCCGGTACTGCGGGGAGTTCATGATGCCTTCGTAGGCGTTTTCGAGCTCCAACAGGGGCGGCATGAGGGTTTCAGGGACGTAGCGGCCGCCGTAGGGGCCGAAGTAACCGGGGCGGGGCGTGTGTTCTAGTGTTTTCATGTGTGTTGTTGAAGTGTTGTTTGTGTGATGTGGAGGATACAGAGTCAGGTGCAGAAAAACGCCTTGGCTTTTTGCGGGAAGCCAAGGCGTTTAAAACGTTCCATGTAGTTGTGATGCGTGCGTGAGAGACCGCACGGTTAGCTTCCCGTGTGTACAACCAGTCGCCAGCGCCATGCCTCCGCTTGGGGCTGTTGGGTTTTACATGTGGAGAAGCTCGTCATCGGGTGTATTCTACGCGGTTTTGTCTTCTTGTCAAGCGAAGGACTCTAACTTTTTTGGAAATAGTTTGTGACACGAATCTCTCTCGTTGGAAAATCGCTCTCATCATAAAAACTCTAACGAAGCGTATGTGAGCCCGGGGAAGGTTTGGTGCGGTACAGGTGACGACGGCGGGAGGTTTTGGTGGCGTTGAGTGGTTGGAACCGGTACTTGCCCGGCGTGGGCAAAATGAGAGCTGCCGGAATTATTGGCTTGATTTTTGAGCGGAAACAGGGCATGCTGGTGGGGCGAGTGCTGCATCCACTCGGAGCGACTGTCAGAAGAAGCGGCCACAACAAGCTGTCGTAAACAACCTGCCGGAAAGATGATTCGGATATACAGACAAACGGAGGAAGGAATCGCTCGTACGGAAGGCCTTGATAACCAGGACTGCCGCAAGGGTGACATCATCTGGATTGACCTGCTGACTCCTAACTCTGCCGAGCTTCGTTATGCCGAGGAACTTTGCAGCATCGAGATGCCTACCAAGGACGAGATGCGCGAAATTGAGGCGACGTCGCGTTTGTATTGTGAGGATGGGGCACGTTTCATGACGACGACGGTGCTCAGTCGAGTGGAGACGGACGAGCCTATCATCGCGGAGATCACGTTCATTCTCAAGGGGAGGATGCTGACGACGATCCGCCATACGGATTCGTATTCGTTCCATGTGTTTGCTCACCAGTTGCTTCGGGTGCCGACAACCAACCGGGACCAGGTGTTTATCGGCTTGCTGGAGACGCTGGTGGACCGCCAGGCCGATGTGCTGGAACGCTTTGGTACGGATTTGGATACGCTTTCCAAGAAAATCTTTGGTACGACAAGTGTGCTGCGCAAGGGAAAACCGAAGGACCCGGATCCCGATACGGATGATCTGCGCGATGCTCTCGTAGAGCTCGGTCGCGTGGGTGATCTGATTACGCGCCAGCGCGATGCCTTGGTGAACCTGCTGCGGTTGCTGACGTTCGCAGGCAACGAGGATAGTTGCACGAGCTCGGCGGATAGCCTTTATTCATTGTTGCGTCCGGTTTCGAGGGACGTCAATTCGCTGTCGGAGTATGCATCGTTTCTGTCGAACAAGATCAGCTTTATGCTGGATGCGGTGTTGGGATTCATCAACATCGACCAGAACGACATCGTCAAGGTGTTCACAATCATGTCGGTTGTCTTTCTTCCTCCTACCCTGATTGCCAGTATTTTCGGTATGAATTTCCAGCATATGCCGATTTTGGATTCCGAGTGGGGCTTCTGGCTCTCTTTGGCGATGATGCTGCTGGCTGCGGTCTTGCCTCTGGTTATCTTCAAGATCAAACGTTATATCTGACCGGCTGATTTCCTGTTGTTTTTCTGTTCAGTGATACCATCCCATTCTGTACTACGTTCACTCTGTAACACAATACGATTATGATTACATCCCGCAAGGTTGTCCAGCCGGAGAAGGAGATTCTCAAGGCGAATATTCTGGTGGAGGCTCTGCCGTATATGCAGGCCTACCGCGATAAGACGATACTGATTAAGTTTGGCGGCTCGGCCATGGATGATCCGGCTCTGGTACGGCACCTGATGCGTGATATTGTGGTGCTGGAGGCCATGGGGCTGAATCCTGTGGTGGTGCATGGCGGAGGCAAGGCGATCTCCAAAGCGATGCAGGATGCCGGCCTGGAGGCAAAGTTTGTCAATGGCCTGCGTGTTACGACAGAGGAAGCCATTAATATCGTCGAGTCTACGCTCTCCGGCACCATCAACCCCGGGCTGGTGGAGATGGTGCGCGACAGCGGTGGCAAGGCAGTCGGTATCCCCGGCACCTCGGTGTTTGTCGGGGAGAAGCTGGTGGAGCGCGATGCCGCAGGCAATCGCGTGGATATTGGCCGTGTGGGGCAGGTGATTGGTTGCCTGCTGCCCCGGATTGAGGAGGCCCTTTCGTTGCAGCTGACGCCGATTATTTCCCCTCTGGCTCGTGAACTGGGTACCAGTAAGGCACTTAACGTCAATGCTGACCTCGCTGCGGCAGCCCTTGCCCGCGAGCTTAAGCCGGTGAAGCTCATATACATATCGGATGTCCCCGGTCTGATGCGTGACCCCTCCGATCCTTCTACGATTATTCAAAGCATCAATCGCAGCGAAGCCTTCCAGCTCATTGAGGAGGGGGTCATTTCCGGTGGTATGATCCCGAAAGTCAAGAGCGCCGTGGATGCTCTCAACGCCGGTGTACGCAAGGTGCACTTCATCGATGGCCGTTTGCCGCATACGCTGCTGTTGGAAATTTTCACCTCCGACGGCATCGGTACGGAGATTGTGCGTGAGCAGCGCCGCTAAATTCTGATGTTTTGCACCATGTCTGCCTTGAATTCACCTGCCTCCATTGGTATTTTTGCTCCGTATCGCTCAGCCACCTGCATGCAGGCCATGCAGCGCCTGATTTCAGAGTGCGCCCGCGTCGGACTCATGACTCTGGAAGTAGGGGGCCTCACGGAGAAAGACACGTTGTTTGGCCTGCCTGAGGTCGTGCTTTGCCTTGGCGGGGACGGCACGATGCTTTCGGTCGCGGCGGATGCCGCCCGCAGCGGGACTATCCTCGGCGGTGTCAACCTCGGGCACCTCGGTTTTTTGAGTGCCTGCGGCCGCGAGGAGATCGCCCTGCTGGTGCAGGCTTTGGCAGATGGTACTTTTGCCGTTGAGGAGAGAACCATGCTCGAGGTCAGCCGCAGCGAAACTGATGAGACTGGCGCGCACACACACCTCGCGCTTAATGAAATCGCCCTCATGCGTGCTCAGACCGGTAAAATGGTTGACGTCGACGTCGAAGTGAACGGACATCTGCTTAACCGCTATCACGCCGATGGCGTGCTCGTAGCTACGCCCACGGGCTCCACGGCTTACTCGTTGTCGGCCGGAGGCCCGCTGGTGTGGCCTTCTG
The DNA here is from genome assembly GCA_944390825.1 of uncultured Akkermansia sp. Taxonomy (GTDB): domain Bacteria; phylum Verrucomicrobiota; class Verrucomicrobiia; order Verrucomicrobiales; family Akkermansiaceae; genus Akkermansia. The sequence continues at coordinate 79,179 of CALXRG010000010.1, read as the reverse complement.
CTTCGGTGATGTGCCTTACCCCGATCTGCCCGCACAGCCTGACCAACCGATCAGTTGTCCTGCCGGACACCGCAGAGCTGATAATTCGTCCCCGTGAGCGACGAGGCCGCTCCGGAGAATCCCTGATCTACTCGCTGGATGGCAGCACCACCCACAAGATCGGTCTCAATGAACGGCTGCGTATCCGCAAAGCTTCCCAACCTCTCAAGCTGCTTAGCCTTCCTGCCGGTGATTACGCAGCCCGCCTGCGCATGAAACTGGGCTGGTGAGTGGAGCCGTGTTCCCTGCGGTGTGGGGCTGCACCCGGTAGGCGTATTCCCCCGTCCATCATGAGCAGCATAGTGGTGCCTTGCCAGGGGGGGCAGCGGGTTCTACCGGGTGATTGCACTTCCCTGGGCAGACCGCCTTTTTGGGGAGGATTGCTGCTTCGGTCGGAATATATAAAAAAGCAAGTATCACTTGACTTTGCTGTGCGGGGGTGTACACTAACCCCGCTTTGACCGGGTGGAGGGACACTCCCTGCTGTCCGGGGGGGCCGAGTCCGGGCGTATCCCGGCAGCATCAACCCGACTCAACAGATGAAAACACTACTCCTGGTAGGTGCCGGCAGTTTTTTCGGCGGCATTCTGCGCTACGGTGGCGGCCTGATCATCGGCAAATTCAGTGGGACTTCCTCCTTCCCGTGGCACACGCTGCTGATCAACCTCAGCGGCTGCTTCCTGCTGGGCCTGCTCAATGGCTATTTCGTGCGGGGGTGGGCGCACCACGATCTGCGCCTTGCCCTGACTGCCGGTCTCTGTGGCGGGTTCACCACATTTTCAACCTTCTCTCAAGAGAGCATGAGCATGTTGCGCAGCGGCGCGTGGCTCTGCGGCGGCAGCTACATTGCCGTTTCTGTACTTGTCGGGCTACTTTGTTTTGCTGCTGGCTGGTACCTCGGTGAGCGCTGCTGCTGAGACCAAGCTGCTCCGAACCCGCACTTGCCGCCAGGAGAAACAGGACCTGCGCTACCGCACATTCTTCTTGTCAAGCCGGGCGGTTCTGCTATAATGCAGGGCGTATGAATACACTCATTTCCACGCTTGAGCAAGCCGTGGCAGAAGGCAAGCTTCTCTCCTCCTCTCTGGAAAATATCCGCCTGCTGCTCAGTGGCACTCAGGATCCCGTCGCCCCCGCCACCATTGCCGAACTCGTCGAACGCGGCGAATGGGCCGAGCTCAATAACCGCTTCTACAAAACCCTCGCCTTTGGCACTGGCGGACTCCGCGGTCGCACCATCGGCATGGTCGTTATGCCTTCTGAACAAGGTAAAGGCGGCATCAATGGCCGCCCCGAGTTTCCTTGCGTCGGTACCGCCAGCATGAACTATTTCAACGTAGGTCGCGCCATGCGCGGTCTCATCGCCTACGTGCGCCGCTTCGTCGAGGCTGAAGGCAGCGGCCGCAAGCCCATGATTGTCATCGGGCATGACACCCGGCACTTCTCCCGCGACTTCGCTGAGTACTGTGCCCGCATCGCCACCGACCTCGGCTGCGACTGTGCCCTCTTCGACGGTCCCTGCTCAGTTCCCGAAGTCTCCTTCACCATCCGTGAGCTCAACGCCGACACAGGTGTCATGCTCACCGCTTCGCACAACCCCTCACACGACAACGGCTTCAAGGCCTACTTCAACGACGGCGCGCAGCTCATTTCCCCGCATGACAAAGCCGTCATCGCCGAGGTCAATGCCCTCAAGACAGACACCTACGAACCGCTTCCCGCCGATCAGCAGGGCTCTCTTCGCGTGCTGGACTCCTCCTTCGACGCCGTCTACATCTCCCGTCTCAAAGGCGTCGTCCTGCGCCCCGAAGTCTTCGAGAAAGCCTCCGCCAAAGTCGTCTACACCAACCTTCACGGCACCGGCAAGCGTTGCATCGTCCCCCTGCTCAAGAGTATCGGCTGCAACGTCAGCACCGTCGCTGCGCAGGACGTGCAGGATGGCCGCTTCCCCACCGTTGCCAGCCCCAATCCTGAGAATGCTCCCGCTCTGGACATGGCCATCGCCCAAGCCAACGAAGAACAGGCCGATCTGGTCATCGCTACTGATCCTGACTGCGACCGCATGGGCATCGCCGTACGCAACCCCGCCACCGGCCAGATGGAACTGCTCACCGGCAACCAGACCGGGTGCCTGCTCGCATGGTACCGTTGCATGAGCCTTGTGGAGCTTGGCATCCTTAATCAGGAGAACCTGGCGCACGCCGTCATGGTCAAGACATTCGTCACCTCTCCTCTGCAGGATGCCATTGCCAAATCCTTCGGCATCGATGTCGTCAACGTCCTCACCGGCTTCAAGTACATTGCTGCCAAACTCGGCAAGTACGAGAACGCCATCCCCGCCGAGCTGCGCACGAACTACCGCGCCATGAGCGAGGCTGAGACCCGCGCCCTTCGTCTCCGGAACAGCAAGTACTTCGTCTTCGGCGGAGAGGAAAGCTACGGCTACCTTGCCCAGGATTTCGTGCGCGATAAGGACGCCAACGTAGCTGCTCTTTGCCTGGCGGAGATGAATGCCTACCTTGCCTCGCAGGGCATTGGCCTTCTGGAGTGCCTCAACAACATCTACAAGCAATTCGGCTACTACAAAGAACTCGGCAAGAGCCTCGTCATGGAGGGCGCAGATGGCGCTGCAAAGATTGCAGCCCTCACTCAGAGCTACATTGACAACCCTCCCACTGCTATGGACGGCTCGGCGGTTGTCTCCGTGCGCAACTTCGCCAACGGCGACCTGCTGGATGCAGAAGGAGACCCCATCCCAGCCGAGAAAATGCTCTTCTTCGATCTGGCAGACGGCCGCAGCTTCGCAGTGCGCCCCTCCGGCACTGAGCCCAAGATCAAGTATTACCTCTTTGCCCATGGCGAGGCCGGCACGGACCCCTCGGATGCTCGTCCGGTCGTGGAGGCCAGCATCAACTCCCTCTGGAAGGCTCTCGAAGCCGACGCTTCAGAGCGCTCCAAGTAATTCCCTCATACCGGTAGATTCGGTACCTCTTCCCCTCTTTCTGGGGGAAGAGGTGTTTTGCTCTCTGGCTCAGATGGCACGTCCGCGGTGCATTGCTGCCTGTCTCCCTTTGGTAAGCACTGGTGAATCGCGGGCGGGTGCGTTGCGGCATGCTCCGTGTTGTCCTCGTAGTGATCAGCTGATGCACGCAGGGGGACGTCTGTCTTCTCGTGCCGTGATGTTTTTTTCCTTCACGGGCGATGGCGCACTTGTGCAGCTGCGCTGTCTTCTGCGAGCGCGCTTTGGCGCTGAGCATTGTTGCCGCAGACGGACTGGAGCTCAGGTGGCCATACCTTCTGATGTGAGCTGTGAATTACACGGCGAATACAACAATCTGGGCGCTTCCCGTTGGCTAAAAGCCAGTCCCCTGTCTCTCGCGCCCTGAAGTCACACCTGAACCGTGTCCACACCCTACGGCATGTTTGTTGTGGCCGTGAAGGTGCGTGCGTGGTTGCACGGGTGGTGAGATAAAAGACGCCGCAAGCCCCTAAACGGGGATTGCGGCGGAGACGGGAAGAATGGCGCAGGAAAGGTGCCCAGTGACGGAGGTATATCCTAGAGGCGTCCTTGAGGCGTGGCGGTTGATGATGCCCTGGAGGTGGAACGGTGACTCCCGAGGTGTAGCGTGCGAATGGGTTACCTTCGGGTCAGGCTTCGTCCGGAGGAAGGACTTTTTTCTGAACGCGGTAGGCGATGGCTACCATGGTCAGGGTGATGAAGAGGCAGATAAGCCAAATTGTGTGGGCACGGTCAGATGTCATCCCCATGGGGGTCCATTCCGGGCCGTAGACGAAGCGGGCGTAGGCGGCGTAGTAGGGGGCCAGGTATTTGAGGACGATGTCGAGGGTCAGTGTCGGGAAGATGGCATTGACGATGAAAAGGGGGAGCAGTACCAGTCTGTTGCGCACGATGCGGGTTTTCTTCTGGAAGATGTTGGCTATGAGTACCCAGGGAAATACTTGGAGCAGGGCTACCAGTAGGGCAAACGGGATGGCACACGCCATCAGGTATACCGGGCTTTCCGGGAGATCTTGCAGAACGGCCCACTGGAGAAGTCCTGTGATGGCGGCAAGAAAGGCGGGGAAGTAGATGAAGCTGGTTTTGAAGACGTTTTTCATGGTTGGCTGTATTCTTTCAGTATGGTAACACTTGAAACACTCCACGTCAAGTTCTCCTGTTCGGTTTTTGCTTTTTTTTTTTGTGCGGGTAAAAGAAAGCAGGCTTTGCCGGAAAGCAAAGCCTGCGAGGTGAGGGGGTGAGGTGATGGCTTACTTGTCGGTCAAAGCTCCGATGCCAGGGAGGACTTTGCCTTCCATGAGCTCAAGGGAGGCGCCGCCGCCCGTGGAGCAGAAGGAGAGTTTGTCCGCTACGTTGAACTTCTTGGCGGCCGTGACGGAGTCGCCGCCACCGACGATGGAGCAGCAGTCAGCCTCGGCGAGGCACTCGGCTACTGCTTTGGTGCCTTTGGCGAAGGAGTCGAGCTCAAAGACTCCCATCGGGCCGTTCCAGACGACGGTCTTGGCGTTCTTGATGATGGCGCAGAATTGCTCAATGGCTTTCGGGCCGATGTCGATGCCCATGCCGCCTTCGGGGATGGAGCCGCCTTCTGCCCAGGGGGCGGTGTTGAAGGTTTCGGCACCGTCTTCAAACTTGAAGGAGTAGGTGGTGTCTGCGGGCAGGACGAAGTTGACGCCCTTGGCCTTGGCCATGTCGAGGATTTCGCGGGCAAGGTCGAGTTTGTCGCCCTCGATCTTGGAGGAGCCTACGTCGTAGCCTTCAGCGGCGAGGAAGGTGTTGGCCATGGCGCCACCGATGAGGAAGGTCTGGCTCTTTTCCATGAGGTGGGAGAGCACTTGAATCTTGTCGGAGACTTTGGCGCCGCCCATGATGACGACAAAGGGTTGCTCCGGGTTCTCGAGTTTGCCTTCGAGGTACTCAAGTTCGTGCTCGATGAGGAAGCCCATGGCGGATTTTTCGGCGAAGTGGGTTACGCCTTCGGTGGAGGCATGGGCGCGGTGGGCGGAACCAAAGGCGTCGTTGACGTAAAGCTTGGCGTCGCCGAGCAGGGCTTTGGCAAATTCCGGGTCGTTTTTCTTTTCTTTCTTGTCGAAGCGGACGTTGTCGAGCAGGAGGACGTCGCCGTCTTTCAGAGCGGCCCGGGCTGCTTTAGCGGCTTCGCCGATGGTTTCCGGAACGAAGGCGACGGGTTTGCCCAGATGGCCGGCGAGGCACTCGGCAGCGGCTTTCAGGGAGAACTCAGCCTGGTAGCCTGTGCCTTCAGGACGGCCCAGGTGAGAGCAGAGGACGAGGCGGGCTCCGTTGTCAAGCAGGTACTTGATGGTGGGCAGGGCTGCCACGATACGGGCGTCGTTGGTGATGACGCCATCTTTCATGGGGACGTTGAAGTCCACGCGCATGAGGACTTCCTTACCGGCGACGTCGAGGTCGCGAACTGTCAGTTTAGCCATATGAGTATGTGATGTTAAAGGTTTTGTCGGTCGGTGGCAACCCGCCACCCCAGCTGGGGCTATTGTAGCGCGGTAGCGGCGTGAGTTCAAGTCAAATTTTGTGGTTCGGTTGTGCGAGTGTTGCGTGGTGGGTTGCCACAGGACGCTGAGGGGCTCCCTGGTTGTGCGCAGTGCGGGGATAACGGTGGGATTTTCCGGCAGAGACCCCGCGCTCCATGGTTTGGAGGGCGGGGTCCCGGTGGCTGGAGGCTTGCTCCCAGGGGGCGTTTTTAGGGGGATCGGCGCTCGGCTTTGCTGCTCTCTCTTTGTCGGGCTTGGCTTTGGGGTGGCTTCTTGGAGGAGGCACCTTGGGAGGAGGTTCGTTGCAGGGGAGGAATCAGACGAAGAGGGCGGAGAGTTTTTCGATGCGAGCGCGCAGTTCGCTGTCTTGTTCGATTTTCTCTTCGATGGTGCGCGTGGCGTGGATGACGGTGCCGTGGTCCCGGCCGCCAAAGGCCGCGCCAATGTCCTGCAGGGATTTTTTGGTGTGACGTCGGACGAGGAACATGGCGATCTGGCGCGGATGCGCGATGTTGGCGGTGCGCCGCCGTCCGTTCATGTCGGAGACGCGGATGTTGAATTCTTCTGCGACCCGCCGTTGGATGTCTTCTATGGTGGCGCGGGTGCCGCGGTCGTCGCGCAGGAGATCCCTCAGCTGGTAGCGGGCTTCGGCAACGCTTAATGCGCGGTGGGAGAAGCTTGCGACGCTGGCGACGCGGGTGAGGGCGCCTTCCAGGCTGCTGACGGATCGTGTCATGCTGCGTGCCAGAAATTCCAGTACGTCATCGCCGACGACTTTGGCATTCCACTTGCTGCGCATGCAGCGCAGGATGTCGAGCCTGGTTTCGTAGGAGGGGGCGTCGATCATGGCAGAAAGCCCTTGCTCGAAGCGGGTGGCCAGGCGTTTGTCGAGGTCTTTGATCTCGTGGGCCGGGCGGTCTGCGGTCATGACAATCTGTTTGCCGGCGGCGGCGAGGGCATCGTAGGTGTAGAAGAATTCTTCCTGGGTTTTTTGGCGCTTGGCCAGGAACTGAACGTCATCGATGAGCAGGACGTCTGCCTGGCGATATTTGCGACGGAATTCGCGGATGGCTTCGCTTTTTTCTTCCCGGCGGCTGCCCAGAGCGTCGATGTAGGAGTTGGCGAAGTCTTCACAGGTGACGTAGAGGACGCAGAGGTCTTCGTTGGTTTCTCTCAGGGCATTGCCGATGGCGTGCAGCAGGTGGGTTTTGCCCAGACCTGAGGCGCCATGGATGTAGAAGGGGTTGAAACGTACCTGGGTGCCTTGGGCGATGGCTTTCGCTACTCCCACGGCAAAGGAGTTGCTGGCGCCGGCGACGAAGTTGTCGAAGTTCAGGCTCTCGTTGAGCCCGCTGTTGATGTAGGCTTTTTTCCTGGCTTTGCGTCGGGGTTTGGCCGGGGCGGGGGAGGGGAGGGTGGCTTGGCGTGCTGTTTTGCCTGCTGCTGCTTTGGTTGCTGTTTCGCTGTGCTGCTTGCGGGGGTCGGCTGTGCTGCTTCCCTGTTCCTCAAACTCGATCTGCCGGGCGGCGCAGAGCACGCGTGCCGCCGATTCTTTCATGGCATCCAGATAGTGATTTTCCACCCACTCGATCATCATCCCGGAGGGGTATTCAAATACTAGTGTGCTGCCTGTGTCTTTCTTCAAAATGAGCTGAGAAAGGAAAGATTTGAACGCAACTTCGCCAAGCTTTTTCTGGCGCTTCATGTCCTGCATGATTTGCGGCCAGAGCCCGATCTGTACGTCTGTTTGGTTCATGTGTTGTTTCCTTTTCTATCCCGCTGTTTCCGGTCCGGGGCGGGTTCGCGGAGCTGACTATGTCACGTTTGCCCCGAGCCCGGAAGTTTTTTTTTGCGGAGCGCTTTCTTGCCATCGGTGAAAGCCCTATTCCATGAGAGTTCCACGGACTCTATTTTTTTCAGTCGGGGAGCTCTCTTTTCTTTAGCTTATCTTGAATATTATTTTGGGGCCCTGTGCCGGGGATCAAGAGGCTGTGGAACATTTTTTCTTTTTGTTCAATCCTTTGATGGTGAATAAGTAAACTAATTGCGACAGGGCGGAGAGAAGGCGATTTTTCTCTTGCACGGAGAGCCAGGGAAAGGGCCTGTTATGGGGGTAAAACGGGCTAATGGGCGAAGTGTTGCCACCCTGATTTCAAGGGTGTTACAGCGCCGTCTGTCAGGTGCCCGATGGGGGTGATGGGAGTGGGTGGCTGAAGGGCGCTGAGGCGGGTCCAGGAGGCTGGAGGGAGGGTGAAGAGGAGTTCATAGTCTTCTCCATCACTGACAGCGTGGGAAATATCAATGTGCTCGTGGCATGGGAGCCGGTTGAGGAACACGTGGTAGCCGCATTGGGATGCTGCGGCAAGCCGGGGCAGGTCTGTGCCGAGGCCGTCGGAGAGATCCATCATGGCAGAGGGAGAAAGATCCTGGCTGATCAGCCAGCGGGCCAGGGCGACGCGCGGGGTGAAGCTCAGGTGTCTTCCGCTGGCAAAGGAGCCTCCCAGTCGCCCGCTGACGCACAGGATATCCCCAGGGCTGCCCCCGCTGCGCAGGATGGCACGGCCCGATTCTACGCGGCCGGTGAGGGCGATGCTGAGGACCAGGCCTTCGTGGGGCAGGGAGGAGGTTTCTCCCCCGGCCAGGGAGATGCCGAAGTCGGAGGCGAGGAGGTTGAGGCCGCTGTAGATGCCTTCCAGCTGCTCGACAGGCCGTCCGGGATGTGCGAGCAGGGTGATGAGTGCGTGCTCGGGCAGGCCTCCCATGGCGGCGATGTCGGAGATGGCCCGGGCCAGGGCCTTGCGGCCGATGAGTTCGGGCGGGGTGCCGGCGGGGAAGTGGACGCCTTCGATGACGGCATCGGTTTTGAGAAGCAGGTCCCAGTGGTCGTCTCCCCGGACGACGGCACAGTCATCTCCGGGGCCTTGGAGCAGGCCGGGGTTGGTGGCGGCGTGGCGCAGGAGCCGCTTGATGGTGGCGTCCTCGCCCAGCTGGGAGAGGGGGGTGCTCATGCGGTGGTGATGAGGGTGACGATGCCTATGGCGTTGAAGAGGGCATGAATGGTGATGGGCGTCCAGATGGAGCGGCTTTTGTAGTAGCTGACGGCTAGGACGATGCCCAGAATGCTCAGGGGGATGAAGTGCAGGAGGGAGAGGTGGACGGCGCCGAAGAGCAGGCCGGATACGGTGGCCGCTGCGGGCATGCCCCAGTCGCGGACGAGGGAATTGAAGATGAAGCCCCGGAAGCAGATTTCTTCGCAGATGGGGGTGATGATGATGATGGAGAGGCAGGCTCCGGCCAGGGCGAGAGGATCGGTGATGCTTTGTACGTCCTGACTGATTTGCTGAAGCTCAGGGGCTTGAGTCCACTCCATCAGCAGTTCCGGCAGACCTGAGATGCCGTAGACGAAGGAGAGGCCGTAAACTAGAAGAAGGTAGCCGGTGATGCGCAGGACGGCACGGCCCGGTTTGTCGGATGCTGTTTTTGCGTTTGGTACGAAGGCGAAGAGAATCAGCAGGGGGGAATACAGCAGGAGACTTGTGATGATGTCCTGTAGGAAAAAGAACGGGGAATCCCAGTACTCCCCGTCGGCTGGTTCTGTTGCCTGGGGTTGCCCGCTTTCGTTGGGGGCGGTGGCAGAGGGGGAAGATGCTGCGGTGTCTGCGGTGAGGTTGGGCTCCTGTGCGGCGGTGTCCTGGCTTGCGGGGGGGACGGTGAGGGAGGTTTGCTCGGGGAATGCGCCGGTATCGGGGTATCCGGTGCCATCAGGGGATTCCGTGTCATCGGGGAAATCCGGTGATTCGGAGGGAATAGCGCCTTCGGGGGGTGCTGAAGATGTGCTGCCTGCGCCTGGGACGGTGTCATTCCATGCTGAAGGACCGGTATCCATGACGGCTTCTTCTTCGGCGGCGGCGGTCATTTCCTCGCTGGCTGCGAAGTCTTCCCCGTCGGTGAATTGCTCCGCTGAGTCGGACGGGAAAAGGCACGCGATGAAAAAGAAGGTGATGAAGAGGGCGGCTATCCAACGGTGGATTTTGTCGGGAAAGGTCGAGGGGGGATACGGATCCTGCTCTGGCAGCTGCTGACTCCGGCGCCTGCGGCGGCGGTTCGCATCGCCCAGGACCAGACACGTGTAGAGGAGTCCAAGGCTGACGAGGGCGATGAGGATGTTGATGGTGGAGTAGAGCATTGCCGGATGGGGAGTGGGTCTTGGGGGAGGCCGGCTGGTGGGGCTTACGGAGATTCCTGCTGGTCGGAGGGGAGTTCCTGGGTGGTTGTTTGTTCGCAGTGGCGGAAGATGAAGGGGACGCCACCGTGCAGAGGCTTGTACTGATCGTGGTAGTGCACGGTGTTGTGCCGGAAGGTCAGGCCGCGGGTGGATGAGGCGAAGACCAGGGGGACGCGGTGGGTGATGAAGGTGTTGTTCTCGATGAGGATGTTTTGGTGATAGCGTTCCGTCTGGTGTTTCGGCTCACTTACTTCCGGGTAGATGGAGATGATGCCTTCGGTGAATTGGAAGCGGCAGGTGAGGTTGTTTTCAAAAATGTTATCGCGGATAACGACGTCGAGGCAGCGCCCGCTTTCATACCATCCCTGGGCGTCTCCCGCCAGCAGAATGGCGGATCCGCTCGACCAGATGAATTGGTTTTTCTCTACAAGAACGGGGCGCGGCGTGGTGAATAGTGCTCCCCTGGCCCGGTTGTGGCGTACGGTGTTGTGCCGGAAGGTGACTTGCGGGTACCAGTCCGCATTTTCTACGGCGTCGCCTTCGCCTATGCCTTCGGGAAGGTCTTCGGCCAAGGTTATGCGCAGGGTGCGCTCGTCTACTTTGGTGACATGGGCGGCTTTGCTCAGGGTTGGGGTGTTCTGCAGGGTTGGAGCATGGATGAATTGCAGGTTTTCGCCCGGCAGGATGACTTCAAAGCCGATGGCTTGGGGATGCACATAGCGGCAGAGAATTTCGCGCGGCGAGATGACTTCCTCGATACGCAGGCAGGTGGAGTGCACGTTGATGGCGTCATCCATCATGCCTTCGTAGAGGGCGCCTTCTACGTCGATGTGTCCGCGGCAGTTGGAGAAGTGGGTGGCATCTGCCGAGACGGTGTGCAGGCGCCCTTTGTGGCGGATGCACCCGCCGCCTCGGATGGTGATGTCTTCGCTGCGCTGGGCGAGCAGAGCCATGCCCTGGCTGTTGCGGAAGATGACTTGGTCGAGCTGTGTGTCCCGGGTCCGGTAGAGTACTATGGCAGGGTGCGGACGCCAGAAGCTGCGGAGGGTGACAATGTCCCCGACGCTTAGTCCCAGCTTGCCTGCATTCAGGGGGAAGTGCACTTGGTTCGGGCCGGTGATGTCGGCTTGCCGTGACCAGGGCAGGTCTCCGCCGGTACCGAGGGGAACCATGCGGCCGTCCGGTTTGAAGGCGATGGCACAGGTTATGCCCATTTCCCAGTTTTCTCCACAGCTGAGGAATCGGCCGTTTTTGATGCTCCAGGCCATGTCGGCGGGGATGCTGACGGTGGTGCCGGTGCTGTCGATGGCGGTGATGGTGGCTTCTGTGTAGAAGGGGGTGATGTAGTCGATGGAGAGGTTGGAGAGTCGGAGATGCTGCGAATCCATGATCAGGACAGGCAGCAGGCGTCCGTGGCAGATGAGGGTGGAGCCCTGGCCGTCGATGCTGACGTGATCCAGATCGATGAGGGGCAGGGCAACAGGCTGGATGTCCTGCTGATCGTGGTTGGAGATGTAGATGCTCATCGGCAGGGTACCGCCGGGGTAGAAGTGGTATTCACCGGGTTCCAGCCGGATGGTGACGGCTCTGCCTGTGTCTTGCCGCAGGCGGCGGGCTTCGCTGAGGAGTTGCCGCAGGGCGGGTGAGCAGTCGTGTGTGCTGGGATGCACCCCGTGATCGGCGGCTGCGATGACCAGCGGTTTTTTTGCTGCTGGCAGTGCCGCAGGCGGTGCGCCCTGCCAGCTCAGCTGCTGCCAGTCTGTGTTATCGGCTTCGCTTGAGAACAGGTAGAGGTGCCGAAGGCCTTTCGCGGAGATGCTAAATGCAGTGTCGGGGCCTCCCTGCCACAGTGTTTCTGAACCGGACATGATGAGGAAGGGGGCGCCGCTGCCCTGGGGGGTGCGCCCGACGAGGGTGTCGCCCCGGACTTCGAGGGGAAGCATGCGCCGGCCTCGCATCAGCAGGGATTCTTCGGTCAGGGGGGAGGCGGGGGAAGTGTGTTTGCCTTGGTCGAGTTTCGCTTGGGTGGCGTCTTCCGCTTGGGTCACTTTTGCGATGGGGGCTTCTGTTTGGGGTGTTTCTGTGGTTCCCCCTGTTTGTTCGCCCGGACGGGGGGCCGGGGAGTTTGAATTGGTGGAGGGTGAGTTATCTGCCGGGGCGTTTGTTGTGCTGCCGGTGATGGCGGCACGCGGTGGCGTTGCGGCTTGGCATACGGGAAGAAGCTGGGAGGCTCCCAGGATTGCGAAGCCTCCCATTCGAAGTATTCTGGTTTCGATCATTGTGATTTACTGCAGTAGGAGAATCAGGTGAGCCAAGGCTGCCTGCAGATCTCGGGAGCCGTAGTACTTGGCAGAGGCGAGGCGCTCTCCCTGGAGTTTGAGTTGGGTGTTGATTTTACGGAAGATCGGCAGATACTGATCCTCGTAAAGCATGCGGGTGTCATCATCCAGCAGGGGGAGGGAAGAAAAGCCCTGTGTCCACTTCAGCATGTCGCGCGAGAGTGTCACGACCGGTGCGACTGCGTGCTTCGCGGTTTGGGGGCTGTTGACTTCCGCCATGATTGCGTGCAGTTTCAGCAGGAGGGCAATGCCTTTGCGCACGTGCACCTCGGCGGGAGGGAGTTGCGGATCTTCCTCCGGTTGTGCCGCTTCACTGTCTGTTTCAATGGATGGTGAGCCATCCGTCACCTTCACTCCGGCGGTTTCCGGATTCAGAAGCCCCGGTATTCCCGGGGTGGAGACCGCCCTGTCGGGAACTACAGGATGGTCGGGGGAAATCACTGCGTCGGGCAGCTCCGCGGGGGACATGTCGGGGGGTGGTGTTTCCGCCGGGGCTGCATGTTGCGCCGGAGCAGGGGGGGACGCCAAGGAAGGAGTTCCGTCCAGTGCAGGAGGCTCTGCCAGTGCTGAAGGTTCTGCCAGCGCAGGGGCTTCGGTCAAAGGGCTACCGGGGGCGACCGAATCCGTCAGATTCCCCTGAGAAGGTGCAGCCGAAGACAACGTGGCGGGCGCTTGGGCAAAAACGGGTGCTACGGAGGCCGCCAGCAGGATGATGGGGAGGTTCTTCATTGGTCAAGCATCATGCCCAGCAGCTGGAATTGCTGGTTGAAAAGGGAGGATTGAAAGCACTGAGCCTGTTGCAGGCGGAAGATTTGGGAGAAGACTTTGCCCCATTCTTCCCTCATCCGTTTTTCGTAACGCGCTTTCACGTCGGCGGCTTGTGCCTCACTCAAGGATTTGATTGTTTGCAGGGCTGTGCATACGTCATACACCTCGCGGAGCAGGGCATTGAGCTTGGGCGCAGCTTCATCGGCGGTCTTGGTGTCAGTGACCTGCTCCAGCACGGGAACCAGCTTGGCAGGCAACTCACAGTAACGCTCCAGGGCGGTATCCCACTCCGGTGGGAGTGTCGAGGCATGCAGTATCTGCACGGCACACAAACTCAAAACTCCAGGGATGAGAAGCTTCATGCTCGGGAATGGGCAGAGGCCCCGGCCGTACCGGAGATCCCTGCCCCATGGAATAGGTGGTTACTTTGCGGGTTGCTGCTCGCTCCCGGTGGTTTCAGAGGCCGGTGCGTCTCCCGATTGGTCCGTCTGCGTTCCATCAGCAGACTGATCGCCGTCAGCTGGAGTCTTGTCCTCCTCTCCTCCATCATCACCATCAGCTCCACCGTCACCTTCGCTACCCTCTGGCTTAGCAGCGTCGCCTCCATCCTGAGACTCAGACTGCTCCTCCTGCGAGTCGGAAAGCATAACGGCAGAATCATGACCAACATCGCGGGCTTTCTCCTCCTCGATGGATTCAAGAATACTCACCAGTCGCGATTCAAGACTGCGCTGCTTGCGCTCCATGGCCGAGACGGCGCGGTCAAGATCACGCTTCTCATTGTTGCGGGCGCGCTCACGCTTGGAAATTTCATTCTCGAGCTCGCGATACTGCGCAGCCATGGGATCACGGTACTCGTTGGGCAGAAGGTAACTGCGAAGCCTCGCAATCTCTCTGTTCACCTCGCTCTCGCGCATTACCTTGCGAGCCGTGTCAAACTCGCCGTTGATCATGTGCTGGCGGGCCTGATCCATCATTTCCCAATACTGCTGAATCATCTGGGGAACCTTGCCGACCTCCGGCTCCATCTTGTTGAAGTCGCTGCGGCGCAAAGCGTCTTTGAGCTTGTTGCAGCAGTTCTGAAGCATACGCAGATTGGTGGGGATGGGATTGTACCAGACCTTCGCAATGTCGTCCCCATCTTTCTTGAAATATGCCGCCAATTCCTCGTACTGCTCGTTGTCCGCGGCGTCAAGAGACTGGCGGCGCTTCTCATTGTATCGGGCACGGCGCTTTTCTTCCTTGGCCAGCATTTTGTCCCAATGCTTTTCAAGCTGCTTGAGGGTCTTGATATAAATCTCGTAGGCTTTCTTGTACTCTTCAATCCCCTGGTAACGCTCGCGCATGATCTCGAACTTATCCAGCCCCGCCACCTTGCGGCGGCCTTTTCTTTCCTTCATGTCCGTGAGCATCGCGTTGTAAGCAGCCATGGCGTCGCGCTGGTACTTGTCGCGATCTTCGTCCGTTACTTCCGTGAAGGGGAACTCGCCCGTCTGCGCATTGTTGAACATCTCCGTCAGAGACGTCACCTTGCTGGCCAGTTCGTCAAGCTCCTTGAGCTCTTTCTCCGCATGCTGCTTGACCCGCGTGCAGCTGGAAACCAAGTAGCGCGATGGCTTGGAAATGGACGCCAGACCAATATCAATCTGCTGGACTTTTTTGCGCAGCGATGCAGTCACATCCGTCGCAGCATTGCCTCCCGCCTGGCTCTGATCTTTATTCTGCTCCTGGTTCTGAGTGCCTTCGGCCGGCTTTGCTTCATTGCTGGCCTGCGCATCAGTCTTCTCCCCGTCCTGCTTGGCCGGCTCAGCGGCCTGCTCCGAATCAGCAGGCTTGGCAGAAGCATCCGCAGCCGGGGCGGCGGCTTCAGCTTCAGCACGGACAGTATCAGCGGTGTAGAGTGCACACCCGGTCGCAAAGGCAAGAAGGAGGAGGGATTTTTTCATATAGACGAGTTTACAGGCTTACTCGGAAAGGCTAGCACATCCGCCGTGATGATGCAATGTTTAATTGCATCATCAGGTTATGTTTTTGCTTTTGCGGGCAGGCCGGTACCGAGTTTGTTTTTCCCCTTCCCGTCAAACGGACAAGCAGCCGTCAATCCGCTTGGCGCATGTCGCGAAGCCGAACCGCACAATCGCGAATCAGCTTGGGCCCTTTGAAAATAAAGCCGCTGTAGAGCTGGACAAGGGAGGCTCCGGCCCGAATCTTGGCCTCTGCGTCATCGGCACTCATAATACCGCCGACACCGATGATGGGGATGCTGCCGTGAAGCCCTTTGGCAAAGGCTTCCAGCGTTTCGTTAGCACGGTTGAAGAGGGGTTTGCCCGAGAGCCCTCCACTTTCTTTCGCCGCAGGATGCCCTTCCACGCCTTCGCGGGTGGTGGTGGTGTTGGTGCAGATGAGACCGTCCAGCTGGCAGTCTTCGAAAACGTGGCAGAGTTCCCGGATTTGGCTTTCGGCCATGTCTGGCGATACCTTCATTACAATGGGAACATAGCGGCCGGTTTCATTGCTGAGGTTGGCTTGCTCGCTTTTGAGCGAAGCCAGCAGGTGAGCCGCAGACTCGGCTTTAGCCAAATCGCAGAGGTTCGGAACGTTCGGGCAGGAGAAGTTGATGGTGACGTAGTCCGCCACGGGCCAGACGGCTCTCAGACAGGCCAGATAATCAATGCACGCTTCGTCGTTGGGGGTGACTTTGTTTTTACTGATGTTGACACCCAGCACCCCTTTGAAATGAAGGGTAGACATGATGTTTTCCACTCCTTTGTCAACACCGGGATTATTGATGCCCATGTGATTGATGATGGCTTGCTGCGGAATACACCGGAAACAGCGGGGACGCGGGTTGCCGGGCTGAGGCCGCGGCGTCAGCGTGCCAACCTCCACAAACCCAAAACCCAGATGACCAAAGGCAGCGATCGTATTCGCCTGCTTGTCCATACCAGCGGCAAGTCCGACGCGATTCGGGAACTGCAGCCCCATGACGGTGATCGGATCTGACACGGGAGAACCGCCAATGAGAGGAACCAAATGCATCTTCTCCGCGAGGCGCAGCCCCGTGAGTGTCAGCTCATGGGCGGTTTCGGGATCCAGACAGAAAAGAAAGCGTTTTGCGAGGTTATAAAGGAGAGGATTCACGGATTTCGTCGGCGCTGAGGCCGGAGGTTGGGGTAAGAACAGGAAAGGGAAGAACCAGGAAAGAAGGAGGAAAGAAAGAAGAAAGCAGGGGAGGAAAGGTCGGAAAAAGATGCGGGAACGGAGGAGCGGAAAAAACAGCGCGACCTCTTAGGCTTCATCTTCTACTGTTTGGGTCACCCAGCCGATGGCGTCGCAGCCGAACTCGACGGTGTCACCGGCTTTCAGGTACCGGGGAGGATTCATGCCCATGCCAACACCACCGGGGGTACCAGTGGAAACGACATCGCCTGGATTCAGCGTGATGAAGCGGGAGACATAGGCAATCAGCCTGGTCACCGGCCAGATGAGGCCGGATGTGGAGGCGTTCTGCCGCAGCTCTCCGTTGACTTTGAGCTGAAGCGTCAGATGATCGGGATCCGGCAGTTCATCTTTGGAGACAAAAACGGGCCCAAAAGGGGCGAAGGTATCACAGCTTTTGCCTTTGGTCCACTGACCGCCATGCTCGAGCTGGAACGAACGCTCCGAGTAGTCGCACATGAGAGTGTAGCCCACAATGGCACGCTTCACTTCCGCTTCATCGGCTTGATGGAGCGTATCGCCAATGACGACGGCAAGCTCAACTTCGTAGTCCAGTTTAGTGGCTCCCGCAGGATTCAGCACATAGGAAAGGTCGGAGCTGATCGCAGAAGGGGATTTGAGAAAAATCGAAGGTTCCTCCGGTGCATCACCGCTGAACTCCCGGGCATGTTCCGCATAGCACTTGCCCAGGCATACGATGTTGACTGGTTGCACATGCAGGGCACTGGACAGGACAAGTCCCTCGGTGTCCACCGGGACGCCTTCCGCCGCTCCTGAGGCAATCCAGGTTTCGATTTCCTTGCGCAGTTTTTTGCCGCCGGGCAGGAGAGCTGCCCAGATGTGCTCGTCCCGGGCGGTGACGTCAATATAACACCTGCGTTTCGGCACCCAAAGGCCTATCACGCTTTCGCCTTCATCATCGACGTAGTATTGTAATCGCATAGGAGGGAAAATAGGAGGAAGAAGACAGAGGAGGGAAAAAACGGGGTGGGAAAATGGAGGAAAAATGGTGGGGAAAATACGGGACGGCAAAAACAGAGCAGAAGAAGGCGGCTAATCCCAGTCGTTGATGTTGTCGGGGATGTCATTGAGGTAGGCCGGGACACTGCCGGAAGCGGCCGGTTTCCTGACGGGCTGGGCGGCAGGCTGCACAGGGACTTCTTCCGGCTGGTGGTCGGGCAGGGGCTGCAGGTAGCCGGAATCCGGAGCGGCGGGTGACGACGGTACCCCGGCAGAGACAGGATTCACAGCCGTCATGGCAGAGGATGTCGCGGCCGGGGATGCGATGGTTCCCAGGGAGCCGGCATCAGGTGTCCCCAGCTGGCTGCCGTCACCCGGCAGGGGGAGAATGTCCCCCGTGCTGTTTCCCGAAGCGGCAGTTTGATTCGGGGCGACATTCCGGTACAGGAAGACGCGATCGCCCTGGAAAACAACACCCGAACGAATGGAGGCAACCACGTAGCTGTTGCGCACTTGGAGGTTGGCTGGCAGCTGCAGGTTGCCTACGCGGGAATTGGTGCCATCCGGCGGGTGAGTAATCAGGGTGGAGCCGGCCGGCGGTACCGGGCCGATGAAGCGAAGCGTGGCAAAGCCCTGATCGGGGAAGACTTGGTGCACGGCACCGAGGTGAAGGGGCGCAGGCCCGTTCTCCTTACGATTTGACTGCTCGTCCCCTGATTGTTGGGTTTGGCATGCGGTCAATACGAATGCTCCCGCCAGCAGGGTTCTGTACCACGTCATGTTCACGCGGACAGAGTACACAATTTCCTGTTGCCCGTCAAGAGGCAACTGTGTCTCAACGGCTCTCAGGAATCGGGAAATGCAGGATAAAAGAGGCTGAGCAGACAGGTTTCAGTTCGGGAAAGGTCGATTTGAGCGAAGAGCGGACTTGCCGCATGAGTGCGCCGGAGTGTAAAACGCCTGATATGCAGGAAAACCCATATGTCTTAGGATTTACGGCGGGGGAGCTGAGTCCATGGCTCTCGACGCGTTTTGATTTGCAGGCGTACCACCGTGGCGCGGCGCTGTTGAAGAATTTTCTGGTTCAGCCGTACGGCGGCATACGTCGCCGGGTGGGAACCCGCTACGTGGGGCGAGCCAAGGATCAGTATGATGGAGCGGTGAGGTTGTTTCCTTTCCGGTACTCGGAGCGTGATGTGCTGATGCTGGAGCTGTACCCCGGCGGGATGAGGGTGTACCAGGATGGCGCACTGCTGACGGGTGATGATGGAGAGCCATATGAAATCTCTTTGCCGTGGGATAGCGGGGATGTGCTCGCTGAGCTGGATATGATGCAAGTGAATGACGTGGTGTATGTGCTGCATGAGGATTACCCGCCTGCTGCCTTGTACCGATACGGTGACACACATTGGGAGTACGCTCCGCTGAATCTGGATCCTTACCCGAGGGAGACTCTCCTGTACCAGGATGGAAAACTGCTGGTGCAGATTTCGTCGGATGGTTCGATGGCTCAACTGGAGAATAATTCATCAGTGGGTTTCACGAGTGATATGGCGGGCAAGGAAGTGATTCTCGCAGATGCTGAGGTGGCTTCCCGCACGGTGCTGCTGGGTAAGACGTATGAGTTACAGGTCGAGGCTCTGAAGAATCTGGCATCGGCGGATTTGTCTCCTGGAGTGACGTACTATGTGTATGATGAGGAGACGAATCTGATGTCTTTTTATTACTGCCGGACTCTGTACCGGAGTTCGATGTACAATGGCAGTACGTCTCCGCTGGATTATCCGCACTGTTTCCTGGCTGGTGCGATGATCCTGGATGAGTACCTGAGCCCGTTTGAGGTATGCGGTGACTGGTCGCTGGAAACGTACGGCGAATGGAACGGGACTTGGGAGCTTTGGCGCAGTTATGACACGACAGATACAAACGCAGATTTCACGCAGTGGGATTGGGAGCGCTTGCATACGTTTTATCAGGGTGAGCAGGAGGAACGCAAGAATTGGGCGTTCAGCGGGAGTGAGAGTAAACCTTGCCGTATGGTGCTGGTGTGCAAATCTCAGGATGTCGCGACGATTCCCGCGATGCTTTGTTTCCGAATTCACGGGGGCACCCGTCCCTACAAGCTGAAAATCACGAGTGTGATCAACAGCAAAAAAGCGCTGGCGAGTGTTGAAAGCCGTTACCTGGACAGGCCAAAGATGTTCTCGACACGCAGTTGGAGTTTCGGCGCTTTCGGCGCCCGCAACGGATACCCGAGCTTTTGCCAGTTGCACCAGGGACGCTTGTGGATGGGTGGTACCAAGGGGCAGCCCACGACGCTCTTTGCCAGTGCCGTGGATGATTATTCGGATTTCGGGACAGGTTCGCTCGATGATGATGCGTTGCATCTGACGCTGGCGGTGGCTGATCAGAGCCGGATCTGCTGGGTTTGTGCGGCTAAGAGTTTGCTGGTGGGTACCTCGATTAGTGAGTGGACGCTGAGTGCCTCCAATGGGGGAGCGATCACCGCAAGCAATGCGATGTTTAATCGCCAGTCATCGGTGGGAAGTGACGCATTCGGCGCTCACGGGGTTGAGAATACGGTGTTCTATATCCAGCGCGGGGGAAAGCGGTTGCGTGAGATTTCCTACAAGCTGGAGGCGGATGGTTTCACCTCGACGGATACGAGCTTGCTGGCGGCGCATCTGTTTGAGTCCGGGGTGAAGGAATGGGCGGTGCAGCGCGGCACGAATACTCAGCTCTGGGTGCTGATGAAGGATGGAACACTTGCTGTGCTGACGACCAACATTGAACAGCAGGTGACGGCTTGGCAGCGTGTGAGTTTTGATGGTCGGGAGGTGCTGCATTTGGCGGCGTTGCCAAGCCTGACAAGTCATGAGGATGAGGTGTGGTTTGTCACGCGAAACCTGGCAAGTCGCGAGATTTCCATCGAGCGCATGGCGTACGATAACGGGTTCCTCGATGGGGTGACTCACTGCGGGTCTGCCGAAGAAACGCGTTCTCAGTTGAATTGTCCTCATCTGGCCGGAATGACGGGCAGGGCCTACTTGAAGGGGTATCCGGAGCGGGGCGCTGACGTGCGGTTTACCGCAACAGGAAGAGGCTTTTTGCTGGGGCTGCTTCCCGTTGATTCTGAAATCACGGAGTACGAGGTGGGGATTTACTACTCCTCGGAGCTGCAAACGATGAGCATGGAGCAGGATTCCAGCTACAATGCAGTGCGCCAGCTGGGGAGGGTTAAGCTCAGGGTGCAGGAGTCGGATCCTGAGTTTGAGTACCGCTCATCTTTGGCAGATACGTGGGAGGAGTATGAGCCGTCGCGGGATGGCATCAGTTACCCTCATACCGGAGCTATCCGGCTCAGCCATATTCCGTCACCGGGGGTAGGGCAGGGATTCTGCTTGCGTTACGGGGGATCGCTGGATTTCCAATTGCTTTCTCTGGTGATGGAGGTGGATTACCACGGCAGGTAAACTCCTGCAGGCGGGAGGCAGGTAAAGCGGCAGGTAAATCCAGGCGGAACCGCACCGTCCTCTTCGTCCTGCTTCCTGTGGCGGGAGAGCTCGCGAAAAAAGTCCAACAGAGAAGTCAACAACAACCTGACGGGCAGGGGGGAAGGCACCCTGCCCGTCAGGTTAGTTTGTCCAGTGCTGACGAGAGAAGGGCCTATGCTGCAGGTCGGGGGGCAATGGCGGGGCTTCAGTATTTGAAGCGGTCTTCCGGGAAGTTGCGGTAGCCGATGGGCAGGGGGCTGCGCTCGTCGAGCAGGCCGCGGTCGTAGCGGCGCGAGGGGGGAGGAAGGTTGCCGAGGGTTTTGCCGGCGTCAAAGAAGTACTGGAGGTAGTAGGTTTGGTCGTAACCGAGGCCGACGCTTTCCCGAATCATTTGCAGGATGTCGGCTTCGTCCAGGAGCATGGGGTGCACGGTGGTGCGTACCTCAAAGTTGATGCCGGAGCCGGTCAGCAGGCGCATGCACTCGCTGAATCGGTCAAACAGGACGCCGCCCCTGATCTTCCAGGAGCGGGCCGCGGGCATTTTGTGGTCCATGGCAACGTAGTCGATCAGCCCGGCATCGAGCAGATCGTGAAGGACGGCCGGGTTACTGCCGTTGGTGTCGATTTTGACGAGATACCCGAGAGCTTTGATGCGTGTACAAAGCTCCCGGATATCCGGATTGAGGGTACACTCTCCCCCGGAGATGACAACGGCATCCAGGAAATCGCGGCGCTCTCGCAGGAAGGGTATCACATCGCGGATTGCCGGATTTTTGTCAAGTGCCAGGTCGGGGTTGTAGCAGTAGGGGCAGCGCAGATTGCAGCCACTGTACCAGAGGATGCACGCAGCTTTGTGCGGATAGTCCAGAAAGGTCAGTGGTGTGATGTCTGTGGGCTGCCTCATGGGAGCGCTTGGCTGCCTCTGTTTTACTTGAGGATGGTGTCGCAGGCGCAGCAGTGGCCTGGCTCGTCGAAATGGGCACGTTCCTCGAACTCGCCTTGCTTGCCGGCGTTGAAGGTTTCCACCGGGCGGTGGTAGCCCATCACGCGGGTGTAGACGGTGCAGCGGGTACGCTCCTCGCTGTGCTCAGCGAGGATTTCTTCATCGGTTTTGACGACAGGTTTGATGTCTTCCATGGTATGTGTTCGTGTGTTGTTGGTGTATGTTTTGTTGTTTTTGGCGGTTCAGTTGGTTGAGCCGTGAGGGCGCTGCAGTGGCGGTGGGCCGTACAGTGCCATGATTGCATCATCGGGGGCTGCATCGCCGCCCCCGATGACTCAGTCGAAGAGGGGCAGCTCCGGCTGCTCTTCGGTGCGGACGCGGGCGATGAGTTCCTGGTCGCAGATCGGACAGTAGTCGTGCCGGCCTTTGAGGTAACCGTGCTTTTCGCAGACAGAGAAGAGCGGAGTGACGGTGATGTAGGGCATTTTGAAGTTGGTCAGGACCTTGCGTACGATGTCGCGGCAGGCTTCCGGTGAGGAGATTGCTTCGTTCATGTACATGTGGAAGACGGTGCCGCCGGTGTAGCAGCACTGCAGTTTGTCCTGCATTTTGAGGGCTTTGAAGAGGTCGTGCGTGTAGTTGACGGGCAGCTGCGAGCTGTTGGTGTAGTAGCGGTGCCCGGGGGTGCCGGCTTGGATGATATCCGGGAAGCGTTTCTGGTCCTCGCGGGCAAAGCGGTGGGTGGTGCCTTCGGCCGGGGTGGCTTCGAGGTTATAGAGGTTGCCGGTTTGCTCCTGGTAGCCGCGGATGCGTTCACGCATGAAGTGCAGGACCTCCTCGGCAAAGGCTATGCCGTCGGGGGTGGCCGTGTTCATGGTGTCGTGTGAGAAGTTGCGCAGCATTTCATTGATGCCGTTGAGGCCGATGGTGGAGAAGTGGTTGCGCAGGTGCGGCAGGTAACGCTTGGTATAGGGGAAGAGTCCCCGGTTGTAGAGTTCGGTGATGAAGACACGCTTCTTTTCCAGGGTGTCTTTCGCCAGGTCCATGAGCTCGCCAAGCTTGCTGTAGAGCAGGTTTTTGTTGCCTTTGTAGAGGTAGCCCAGGCGTGCCATGTTGATGGTGACGACGCCTATGGAACCGGTCATCTCGGCGGAGCCGAAGAGCCCGCCGCCTCGCTTGAGAAGCTCGCGAAGGTCGAGTTGCAGGCGGCAGCACATCGAGCGGACGGCGTCCGGTTTGTAGGCTTCTTCGTCGATGACTTTGTTGCCGTTTTCGTCGTATTTGTACTGCGAGCCAATGAAGTTCTGGAAATAGGACGAGCCGATCTTGGCGGCATTTTCAAAGAGCAGGGGGACGTTCTCGCCTTCCCAGTCAAAGTCCTCGGTGATGTTGACGGTGGGAATCGGGAAGGTGAAGGGCTGGCCTGTGCTGTCCCCCTCCGTCAGGACTTCGTAGAAGGCTCGTTGGATGACATTCATCTCCGGCTGGAAGTGCTTGTAGGTCATCCCGGTGAGGCTGGTGGCCCCTCGCTCGATGGCCAGGGCGGTCAGGGCTTCGTCATGCACGTTCTCGAAAATATGGGCACCGCCGGAGAAGGGCGGCTGCTCGCGCAGATCCCGCGGGACGGTCCAGTCGATGGTGACGTTGGTGAAGGGGCTTTGCCCCCAACGGGACGGAACGTTGAGGTTGTAGACGAAGCTGCGCAGTGCCTTTTTGACCTCGGAGAAGGGGAGCTGGTCCTTGAAGAGGTAGGGCGAGAGGTAGGTGTCAAACGAGCTGAAGGCCTGGGCTCCGGCCCATTCGCTTTGCAGAATCCCAAGGAAATTTGCCATTTGTCCGAGGGCTTCGCGGAAGTGCTTGGGCGGGCGGCTGTTGACCCGGCTGCGTACACCGTTGAAGCCTTCGTTGAGCAGGTTGCGCAGGCTCCAGCCCGCGCAGTAGCCGGTCAGGCAGTCCAGATCGTGGATGTGATAGTCACCGTTGCGGTGGGCGGCTCCTTCCTCCGGGGTGTAGACCTGGTCGAGCCAGTAGTTGGCGATGACCTTGCCGGCGGTGTTGTTGACTAATCCGGCGTTGGAGTAGGTGGTGTTGGAGTTGGCCTTGATACGCCAGTCTGTGTTGCCGATGTACTCCTCAATGGTCTGTTTGCAGTCCACCCAGGTGTTGCCCTGGTACATGCCAGCTATTTGTTCGCGCTGCAGTTTGTGCAGGAAGCGGTATTTGATGAAGTTGCGCGCGGTGTCGTAGGCGCCGGCTTTCATCAGTTCGCGCTCGATGGTGTCCTGCACTTTCTCCACCGGCAGGTATTCCTCCGTCCGCAGGGCATCCAGGACGTTGGCATACACCAGCGGGTTGTACGGTTCCTGTGAGGCATGATACGCCTTTTCGATGGCCTGCTGCACTTTGTAGGCCTCGAATCGCTCGCGCTTTCCGTTGCGCTTGATAATCTGTGACATAATTCTTGGTTCTGCTGGTAAGTTATCAGTTGGCCGGCAGCGGGTGAGTCCTCTTGCATCAGGCGCAGCGGCTGCCGCGTCTGACGCGCAAGTGCTTCTCCCATCCCGTCGGCGGGGGCTTGGTTGCCCACGCCGTTCTCCACAGCTTTTAGTGCTGCAGGCGGTGCTGCCAGGTGGGATTTTTCGGATCCCTCCTGCTGCTTGGGCTCAGTGCAAACTTAGCATGTTCGCCTCCACATGGCAAGCAGATTTTTAAATCTCTTGCGAAAAAATATTCACCACATATAGTACGTGTTAATGACTTGTGCTACAATATGTGGTGTATTAGGTTTATTTTGATTTTAGATCTTTTCTAAGAAGCCTCTTGTGAATAACTGTCGCAAATGCTGATAAACTCAAGGGTTTATCATGGGGATAAGCGGGTGGGCGACAGGGCGAGGGGGGTGAGCATTAGCGTTCCACCCACAAGATCTTGAGGTAGTCTTCGCCGTCGAAGTCGAAGGGCATGGGGGCGCTGGTGATTTGGCAGCGGGGGGCACCGGCAGCGACTTGTTCGAAGAATGCCAGGTGGGAGAGTTTGCGGCAGTTTGTCGTGCAGAGGAGCCAGCCATGCGGGGTAAGGCAGTGCAGGGCTTGCTCGACGAGTTTGGCGTAGTCTTTTTCTACGCGCCACACGTGGCCTTTTTCGTCACGGGAGAAGGTGGGGGGATCCAGGACGATGGCGTCGAAGCGGCGCCCCTGGCGGGCAAAGCGGTCGAGCCAGTGCATGGTGTCGCCTTTGCAGAAGTAGTGGTCATCCGGGTCGATGCTGTTGAGCACCATGTTTTCTTTGCACCAGTTGAGGCAGGGGCTTGAGAGGTCGAGGGTGGTTGTCTGGGCGCCGGCCAGGGCGGCGCAGACAGAGAAGGCTCCGGTGTAGGCAAAGGTGTTGAGCAGGGTCATGCCACTGTGACAGCGGGCACGCACCGCTGCACGGTTATCCCGCTGATCCAGGAAGATGCCCTGGGAGTAGCCGGCTTCCATGTCCATGAGGTAGCGGACGCCATTTTCCCGGATGATGAAACGGGGCTTGGCGATGGGGCCGCTGAGCCGTTGGGGGGCTTGTTTGGTGTCGCGTGCCAATTGTTTGAGGTAGACGGGTCTTCCCAGCTCAGCCAGCTGGTTTCGCAGCTCTCTCGGCACGTTCGTATCTCGCACGGAGACCAGCAGCCGATCCGACAGGGCATCCAGAAACACCCCCGGCCATGGAGCGCCATCCAGGATCCGGTAGGCATCGGTCTCCGGAGGCAAGAGCGCCTCGCGGGCCTGTATCAGCTGGCGGAGCGTATTCATGTCGGTAAGTGGCTGAGGGAGAGCTGGTACGGGGCGGTGGTCAATGATGCGGAATTACGGGGTGGCCAGGGCGGCCTGCGCAGCTTTACAGATGGTTGCTGCCATGGTCGAGAGGGCATTGGCCCGGGTGGAGGCCAGGTGTTCCTTGAGTCCGCAGGCGTCGAGCCGGTGGAGGTCAGCCGCGAGGATCTCCGCCGGGGTGAGACCGGAGAGCAGGCGGATGAAGAGGGCGATGAGCCCTTTGGTGATCAGGGAATCACTGTCGGCATGGACGATCAGTTTGCCGTCCGACAGCTCGGTGCCCACCCAGACCCGGCTTTGGCAGCCCTTGATCAGGTTGGCATTTTTCCGGTATTTCTCCGGCATCGGAGGTAGTTTGCGGCCAATGGCGATGATGTATTCGTATTTTTCGGTCCAGTCGTCGAAGACGGACATATCATCCAACAGGTCGTTGATGCGCTCGTCGTAACTCATGGTAAATAACAAGGCTCAGGCGTTGTCCTTAGCCAGTGTATAAAGTACTGCTTTCTGAGCGTGCAGCCGGTTTTCCGCCTCGGTGAAGATGACGGGAGCATGGGCTTCCAGTACTTCTTCGGTGATTTCGTAACCGCGGTAAGCCGGAAGGCAGTGGAAAACGCTGTGCCCGGGGGCGGCTGTTTTCAGTAGTTCTGCATTGACCTGATAGGGGAAGAAAGCTGCTTCTTTTGTGCCTTTTTCTGCTTCCTGTCCCATGGAAATCCAGGTGTCTGTGTTGATGACGGTGCAATCGCGCACGGCCTCGGCGGGGTCAGTGGTGCAGATGATGTTCGGACAGTCGAGCTCGGCGAGGGTTTCTGCCTTGGGAAGGGCTTTTTCCGGGCCGGCGAGGGCCAGGGTGAAGCCGAGGTGTTTGGCGGCCCACATCCAGGAGCGTCCCATGTTGTTGTCGACGTCGCCGAGGAAGCTGATCTTCATCTCCTTCCACGAGCCAACGCCGTATTTTTCTTCGATGGTAAGCAGATCTGCCAGGATTTGGCAGGGGTGCTCCAGGTCGGTGAGGGCATTGATGGTGGGGATCTTGGAGTACGCGGCGAATTCCTCCACTTCTTCCTGTCCGTAGGTGCGGATGACAGCACCATGAATCATGCGACCCAAAACCCGGGCCGTGTCTTTGATAGGCTCGCCGCGGCCTAACTGGATGTCGCGGGTGGAGAGGAACATCGGCCTGCCGCCCAGTTCACTGATGCCGACCTCAAATGAGACGCGCGTGCGGGTGGATGATTTGGAAAAGATGAGGGCCCAGGTTTGGCCGGTCAGGGGGAGTTCCCTGTGGTTGCCTCTTTCACTCTTGAGGCGGTGCCCCAGATCCAGCAGCATTCGGATCTGCTCCCCGGTCAGTTCTTTAATCGAAAGGAGATTTTTCATAATGTGTTGCACTGCTTTTATGGAATCAGAGGCTAGCACGACAGGGGGGATTTGTAAAGCTTTGATTCAGTCATTCTGTCGATTCGTGATGCGACATCGTTCGCCTCCTCCTGCAGCGCCTTTCAGGTAAGGGGCAGGCGGGTTTGCGGGTACCGCAGGGGGGCGGCGCTGCGCTGACGAATGAAAATCAATATCGTGGTGAACATTCCCACGCGCCCCAGCATCATGCTGAAAGCCAGCAGGAACTTGGAAGCATCACTCAATACCCCAGGGGAGGTCAGCGTGTGTCCTGCCGTCGAAAATGCGCTCACGGACAGGAAAATCATGTCCAGTGCACCGTTCTTGGGCGAGGCGATAGCCGGTTCCAGCAGCAGCAGCGCTACCGATGTGCCGAATACCCACATCGTGCCCAGTATGAGGGTGCTGACGGCTCGCGCCACGGTGCTTGGTGCGATGCACCGGTTGTAAATCACCAGATCTTGTTCGCCCCGCAGCACCCGGAATACTTCCAGCACGCAGATGGCAAACACCGGGGCAAACACGCCGCCGCCGGTGCCTGCCGGATTGCCGCCGATGAACATCAGCAGGGTCATTAGGAGCTTGTACACGGGGCCGTATTCAGCATGATCGGTGCGATTGATGCCGGTGGACCGGCCAACGCTGTTCCACAGGCCGTCCCAGAAACTCGAGAAGAAGCTGTGCTCATGCCCTGAGGGTTCCAGCCAGCCAGCCAGGGTCAGCACGATGGTGCCCAGCACGGTGACCACCAGCATGACGCGCAGGACAAACCACGAGTGTGTACTCCAGCGCAGCGGGTTGCGCTGGCCGTGCAGGCGTCGTCTGGCACGTGTTATCACTTCCCAGTAGACGCCAAAGCCCATCGTACCGGCTATGATGAGTACCATCATCACGGTCTGCACCAGGTAGGCATCATGGATGGAGGCGGTCACAAAATTATCCGGGAAGAGTGTGAGCCCGAAATTACAGAAGGTCGAGATGGAGTGAAAAAGTGAATACCCGATGAGGCGCGCGGTGTCCTGAGGTATGCCGGGATCCCCCTTCCAGCAGAAATAGAGGCAGACGGCGCCGACAAGTTCCACAAACAAGCTTACAAAGATGACTGAGCGGATCAGCTCCGGTACGTTGCGTACATTGCCCTGATCCATGTTGGGTGAGAGCGAGATGCTGTCTCCTGCGGTCAGGCGCTGTCCTACCATCAGCAGTACGTAGTAGTTGAATGTCATCACCGATACCGTGCCGATTTGCATGTCGACGATAAGGACGGTCTGCCCCAGCCAGGTGAAGGTTTTGGGCACAGATACGGTGCACAGGCCTGTGTTGGATGCCGCTGAAACGCTCATGAAAAACGCATCCGTGAAACTGATGGGGTGCACGCTGGCGCCCGGACTGAGCAGCAGCACCGTGCTGATGCAGACCAGGGAGAACATCGCGACGAAAAAAATCACAGCGGAGTTCCACAGGCGGTGGTGGGTGGCTGAGGCTACAGGCAGGCGTGAGCGGATGTAGTTGCCAAGGTCGGTGACTCCCAGCTCGCCGATGATCAGGGCCAGCAGCAGACTGAGCCAGAAGAACTGCGGATTGATCGCATGGAAGAGCGTGCCTGCCATCAGGCCTGAGCAGAGTACTCCCAGAATAAGCTGGCAGAGGTTGAGGCTGTTGCGCAACACGCGGCGGCGCCTCGGGGTGAACAGGTAATAAAGAAGCAACGCCGTGTGCACCCATACTATACAGCAGAGCCCCATGTGCAGGAGGCTGATGAAGGCGTAGGCTTTGACGCTGTCGGCGTCCAGCGGCATCACGCACAGCCCTGCCAGCAGCATAAAAAAGACAAGCAGGCCGGTGAGGCGTTCCGGGGCGTCTTTGAAATCCGGCTGGCTGTAGGCTGTGCTCATCGGTGGATCCGGGGAAGGGGAGATTACAGGACGAGCGTTGAGGCGTCTACTCGGGCCGCTGCCCCGACACGTACAGAATCCATCCCGGCGGCGGCTGCTGCACGCAGCCCCGGCTCAGCATCCTCAAAGACGACACACGCCGACGGTTCCACGCCCAGGCGCCGTGCGCACTCCAGGAAGATGTCGGGCGCGGGTTTGCCATGCGCGACGTCATCGGGGGTGACGATCACGGTGAACAGGTCGCAGATGCCGGCAGAGGTCAGTGTCGCCAGGGCGCCGCGTATGGCACTGCCTGTACCGATGGCGTAGGGAATGGCTTCTTCGCGGAGACGGCGCACGAGGCCGACTGTTTCGGGTATTACCGGGAGGTGTTCGGTCTCGACCAGGTAATCATAGTGAGCACGCTTCTGGGCTGCTACCCGCTCCGGTTCCATATTCAGGCCGTATATCCCGTTGAGATCGGTGACGATGTCGGTAGCAGCCATACCTCCGTGCGCGACAAACTCATCCCACAGGAAGGCCTCGTAGGGTGCTCCATTTTGCGCCAGCGCCCAGCGCCAGGCTTTGAAGTGCATGGCCATGCTGTCCACCAGCGTACCATCCAAATCAAAAATGTAACAGCCGTACTTTTGTTCGGGGATGATGACCCGTGGAGTATTCATGCGTCGTAATAGTCTGCAAAGCGTTTCAGGTCTTCTTCCTTGCCGAAGAGTACCAGCACGTCTCCCTTCTGGAACTCCATCGTGGGCTCGGGTGTGCCTATCACGGGCCGGGTAGAGGTATCAAGCACATCTTCGTCGGAGTCTTCCTCGGGGGTGCCGCGGCGCACAGTGACCAGGTTGAGGTGGAATTTGGAGCGCAGCTCCACGTCGCAGAGTCGTTTGCCCACCCAAGGTGCGGGAATCTTCACGAAGCCCAGGTCGTGTTGTGCATCAATCTTGTGCAGCTGAATCAAGCCTTCGTGGATGAGGATGGAGGCCATTTGTTCTGCTGCGACGCGCTCGACACGGAAGAGATTTTTCACGCCGATTTTTTCAAGGATTTTGCCCTGCAGTTCGGTGACGTAGCGTGCGTAGATGTGTTTCACGCCGAGTTCGGTAAGGATGGCTGCGATCAGGATGCTGCGCTCGAAAGCCTCGCCGACAGCGATGATGACGCGGACGTCATCATCCTGTATGTCCAACCCCTCCAGCACACGGCGGTCGGTTGCGTCGCCGATCAGGGCGCGGGTCACATCATCCTGGATCTCAGCGATCAGGGATTCCAGTCGGTCGAGCACCGTTACTTCGTAGCCTCGTTTGGCCAGGTCTAGGGCCAGTATGCGGCCGAATTGTCCGGCTCCTATGATGACGAATTTCATACTTAGGTCAGTGTTATCAGGTTCTGGGCTTTTAGTCAAGGGTAAGCTATGTCAAAAGCATATTCCGGGGGAGGGTGGAGGCGTGGGGAATGGGCTGAATCCGTGCGTGCTACGTCAGCGGCAGGCGTGTTTCGGGATACTTCAGTGGCGGGGATTCCCGGGGTGTAATGAAAATCAGCAGGGCGGTAAACATCCCCATACGACCGAAAATCATGCTGCAACAGAGCACGTACTTGGAAAACATCCCCAGGTCCGCAGGGTCGGACAGGGAGTATCCCGACGTGCCAAAGGTGCTGACGGAGAGGAAGGCCATGTCAAGCACGCCGCGTGGCTGGGCGGCGATGGCCGGCTCCAGCATCAGTAAGAGCATCGTGGACGCGACGACCCATAGCAGGCAGAGCACCACCGTACACATTGCACGCTGGACGGTTTTGCGGGAGATACAGCGGTTGTAGAGCAGGATATCGCGCTCTCCGCGGAGCTCCCGATATACCTCCAGTACGCAGATGGCGAATACCGGAGCGAACACGCCTCCCCCGGTGCCCGCCGGGTTGCCGCCGATGAACATCAGCAGCATCATGCAGATTTTGTACAGCGGGCCGTAGTCGTTGATGTCCACCCGGTTGATCCCGGTC
Organism: uncultured Akkermansia sp.; assembly: GCA_944390825.1. Lineage (GTDB taxonomy): Bacteria > Verrucomicrobiota > Verrucomicrobiia > Verrucomicrobiales > Akkermansiaceae > Akkermansia. Next base: position 48,563 of record CALXRG010000010.1, on the reverse strand, counting down.
GAGCGGCCGATGCAGTTCCAAAGGCCATCCCAAAAGTTCGCCCATATCCCGGTAGCATGGGAAGCCGGTTCGAAGATTCCCATCAGCATCAGGCTCAGTGTCCCAAGGATTGTCAGTACCAGAGTCACCCGCAGGACGAACCATGCATGGGTACTCCAGCGCAGAGGGTTGCGCTCGCGGCGCAACCTGCGCCCCAGCCGCTGCAGGATTTCCAGGTACACGCCGAAGCCCAGAGTCCCAGCCAGGATGATGAGCATCATCACTCCCTGGGACAGGTATGCCGTCCGGATACCTTCCGCGGCAAAATTATCGGGGAAAAGGGTCAGGCCCGAATTACAGAACGTCGAGACCGTATGGAAGAGTGCATAGCCTGCCAGTCCGGCCGCATCCTGGGGCACTGCGGGATTCCCCAGCCAACAGCAGTACAGGGCGGCAGCACCGGTCAGTTCTATGACGGCACTGACGAAGATGACGGTGCGTATCAGCGCCGGGACGCTGCTCAGATCATCCTGATCAAGCAGGGAGGACATAGCCATACTGTCACGCATCGCCAAGCGGCGCCCTATCACCAGCAGGACGAAGTAGGTAAAAGTCATCACTCCCATGGCTCCCAACTGCATATCGATCGCCAGCACCGTCAGGCCCAGCCAGGTAAACGTTTCCGGGAGGGGTACCGTGGCCAGTCCTGTATTGGACGCTGCCGACGCGCTCATGAAAAAAGCGTCCGTAAACGGCAATGGCAGGAGCGAAGCGCCGGGGGTCATCAGGATAAGAGCACTCACCAGCACCAGTGCCAGCAGCGAGCCCAGAAAAATATATGCCGAGTTTCGGGCGGTGTATTTGGACGTATGCGTCAGCGGGATTTTCCTCCGGATGTAACTGCCTATACACACCAGCGTCAGAAGGCCGGTGAGCAGAGAGGTCATGAAACACAACCAGCAGAATGACGGGTCGACAACGCCTCCCAGCACGGCTGCAAACAGAAAAGCCCCTATGCTGGCCACCAGAATACGTATTGCCATAAAACGGCCTGGCCATTTCCGTGAGCACACTGCGCAGATGCCGCGAGCGACCAGCATCAGGGCATTTACCCATACCGCAGCCGACAACGCGACAAAACCGGCATTCAGGTAGCCATGAGCTTCGATAATATCAGCTCCCATGGGCCGGAAGCACAGTACTCCCAGGAGCATAATCAGGACAAGGGCTCCGGCCATGTACTCTGGCAGGGCGAGCCTCCTGCCTTGCTGTTCGTTGTCGTCATCCATGGAGCATTCCCATCGGGGGTGTCCCTCTAGTGTACCACACGGGGGTGCTTTTGGCAAGAGCGATCCGGAAGCGGCCCATGTGTTCCTTCTCTTCTGCTGTGCCTGGCTGGCAAGTAACTCCCCTATTGGTCAAAACTCTCCTTTTGGTCAAAACTCTCCTTTTGGTCAACCGCGGGGAGGCGGGGAAGGCACGGTTGTGCAGCGAGACCACTGGCTTGACAGCGTTATTGTTTCAGAGAGGATTGCTCCGGCGGCCGGTTGTTCCCCCGGGGTGGGCAGGCGGCATCCCTCCCTTTCACGGATGATGTTTCGCAGCATGCGGGACCTGGGCCCCGTCATGGGGTATTCGCTGTTCACCGGATGCCCGTTGCCGTGAAAGACCAGCCCTCAGAAACGTCAGGCTTCGGGGGCTTGGGGAGGAGCAATCGGCATCCTCAGTTCTTTTTCCCACTCGGTGACAGCCCGGGTAATCTCTGCTGCAACGTTGGCCTTCGGTGAGGCAAAGCTCGGTACGAACCAGGGATAGCCTCCCACCAGATCATGGAAGACCACCACCTCTCCATCGCATGTGCCGTGCCCACTGCCGATGCCGATGGTCGGCACGGGGCATGCGCGGGTAATTTCGGCCGCAACACGGTGACGCGTGCACTCGATTACTATGGAAAAAGCCCCCGCCCGAACGACAGCTTGCATATCGGCCATGAGACGAGCCGCATCTTCTTCAGATTTTCCCTTCATGCTGTAACCGCCGTCTTCCTTGATCTTCTGGGGCAAGAGCCCAATATGGGCTTGCACGGGTATGCCTGCATCCACAATCGCCCGGATGTGGGCCTCCTTGTCGGCACCTCCTTCGAGTTTAACCGCATCGACCCCGGTTTGCATCATGCGCTTGGCTGTCTGAACCGCTTGCTCGGGGGTGTCATAGGTGTGGATAGGCATATCCAGCACGACCAAGGCGTGTTTGACTGCCCGGGCCACGGCTTCACCGTGGTGCAGCATGTGATCCAGGGTTACGTGTGTCGTATCCGGGAAACCCAGCATAACCATGCCGAGAGAATCCCCCACCAGGATCATATCAATCCCGGCCTCATCGACCAGGCGGGCGGTAGGGTAGTCATAGGCGGTAATCTGAGAGATGGGCGATTGCCCCTTGCGGGCAAGGATTGCTGCAATTTTGCTGTTCATCGCAATGGGATTGTTAAAGGGGATAGGGTGTCACCACGGGTCCGTCCGCAGGCAGGTTTTCCTTCAATTCGGTAACTGTTTGCGTTTGCCCGGGGAGGGTGAGCATGGGGTCTATATCACACAGAGGGTACAGCACGAAGGCTCGCAGATGTGCGCGGGGGTGGGGCAGTATCAATTCGCAGGTATTCACCTGCTGTTGCCCTACACAGATGAGGTCCAGATCGCAGGTGCGGGGAGCGCCATAAACCCCATTTCGCCTTCTTCCCAGCACTTGTTCAATTTCCTGACAACGATGCAGGATTTCGAGCGGACTCATGTTGGTTTCCACCCCGACGCATGCGTTCAAAAAGGGTGGAGAGCCCTCTGGACAGCCGACGGGCTCCGTCTCGTACACCTGAGAGAGCCGCAGGGAACCAAAGGTCTCGGCTAGCAGATCGCAGGCGCTTTCGAGCAGTTCGAGTCTGTTGCCGGCGTTGGAACCCAGTGCAATGTAGGCTCGCTCGAGGTGAATGTCCGTACCGGGCATGTTTTGAGGCTCCTCAGTCGGTAAAGCCCAGCACGTCTTGCATCGTATACAGACCTGCCGGCTTGTCCTGCAGCCAAAGGGCTGCTCTGACAGCTCCGCTGGCGAAAGTCATGCGGCTGGACGCCTTGTGCGTGAGCTCGACACGCTCGCCCTCGGTAGCGAAGATTACCGTGTGATCGCCCACTACATCGCCTCCACGCAGGGAGTGCATACCGATCTGCCGTTGGGGGCGGGCCCCGACCAGACCTTCTCTTCCGTGCATCACATCCTTATCTTCATCCATACCCGTTTCCTCGCATACGATCTGGCAAAGGGTACGGGCGGTGCCGCTGGGGGCATCCAGTTTGTGGTGGTGGTGCATTTCGACGATTTCAATGTCGTAATCCCGGAGGATGCGGGCCGCTTTGCGCGTGAGCCAGAATAGCGTGTTGACCCCCACAGAGTAGTTCGATGCGAACACGATAGGGATTTGCCTTGACGCTTCGGTGATGGCTGCCTTTTCCTCAGGGGTGTGTCCCGTGGTGCCGATCACGAGGGGTTTCCCCTGCGCTACGGCTACAGCCAGCAGCTCGGGAGTAAAGCCGTGAAAGGAAAAATCGATTGCACAGTCCGCCTGCTTCATAGCGGCTGCAACGTCCTGCCCTACGTCATGCGTCGAGGTGAGGGTAGTCTGAGCATTCATCTCAACGGCCTGCCTGACGGCCTGGCCCATCCGGCCAGATATACCGGTAACTAGAATATTCATCATCAATCGACTGTATTGTGAGTGCAAAGCGGAATGATCGCAAACCCGGGAGTTACAGAAGGTCAAAGCTGCGAAGCAGCTCAGCGAGTTTGCCTCGTTTTTCCTCAGCCAGCGGCGCAAGAGGAAGACGCAGCTCCCAGCTCATATCGCCGCGCAATGCCAATGCTGCTTTGATAGGCACAGGGTTCACATCCATGCTCATCAGGCCCTTCATCAGGGGGTAATACTTTTTCTGCAGGGCTTGGGCACGGTGGCCATCGCCGGCGAGTGCTGCATCGACGAGCTCTTTCATTTGAGCCGGAGCTACGTTGGCTGTGACGGACACGAGGCCTACGGCGCCGCACGAGATGAAAGGCACCGTCAGGCCGTCATCGCCACTCAGAACGGCAAAGTCAGAGGGCAATGCCTGTACCAGCTGGTTGACGCGCTCCACGCTGCCACCGGCCTCTTTGATGGCGACGACCGTCGGGCAATCCCGGGCCAGTCGCACAACCGTATCAACAGCAATTTCTACGCCGCTTCGCCCGGGGATGCTGTAGAGGATCACCGGGAGATCGGAGCACTCTGCGATGGCTTTGAAATGCTGGTAGAGCCCCTCCTGACTGGGCTTGTTGTAGTACGGGCAAACCTGCAAGGTGCCGTCAGCGCCCATGGCGGCGGCTTCACGAGTCATTGCAATGGCCTCACTCGTGGAATTGGAACCAGTGCCTGCGATCACCTGGCAGCGACCAGCAGCAAATTCAATAGCGAGGCGGATCACTTCCATGTGTTCCGCATGACTCAGCGTAGGTGATTCTCCCGTGGTGCCTACGGGCACGATACCGGTCACGCCGCCTTTGATTTGTGCTTCTACCAGCGCTTTGAATGCATCAACATCGACTTCTCCGTTGCGGAAAGGTGTCACAATAGCGGTGTAGAGTCCTTGGTATTTCATAGCTCGGCTGTATTCTAGCATATCGGGCGGTTTTGTCACGCCTTTTTTGGGGCATCCCCGCGCCCCTGCTCACGTCGGAAGTTACCCGTGCCCACGTGAAGAAGTACCCGTGCCCGCGTGAAGAAGAGCAGGGGAAGACACGAAGATCTTTTGCAGGGGCAACCCATACACCTCTGCGCCTAGAAAGAAGGCATCGGCCGCAACGGGGGAGGAGCATCGGCTCCGCTGTTGCCTTCTGTTGACTGCTCCGCAGGAGGTGACTGAGGGGCCGCGCCCGCCTGCGGTGCAGCCTCTGTCCCCACTGCGTCAGTGCTGTCGGTTCCGGCAGGAGCAGGAGAGGCGGCACCTGCCGGGGCCGGCTCGCTGGTTTCTCCGGATTGGACAGATGAGGGTTGAGACGATTGCGGGTGGGCTGGCAAAGCGGATGGTCGGGAGCCGGGCTGAATCAGCACCTCCTCCTGACCGCCACTGCCAACATTGGCGCTTCCGGTCGAAGTGTGGCTGGCCGGGAGACTCCGGAAATAAGAATCCAGTGCGGTCTGCAACTTGATATCGGGATACCCGATGTACAAAATATCGCCCCGCGCATCTGCGAAAACTGCCAGTGGCAGCATGGAAACCCGGTAGGCAAGAGATATGCTTCCCTGCTCGTCATCCACATAGGTGAAAGGAATACCAAGGGTCTTGAGATCTTCCCGGAAGAGCTGGTCATCGAGGGGATGCGCCGTAACCGGCAGGAACTGAAGAGAGGGGAACTGTTTCTTGAGGCTCTGATGCTTTGCAACAATATCTGTACCAATCTGCTCGGACGGATGCCAGAAAAACAAGACCGAAGGAACACCCTTCACCGGAAACGATGCCTTCTGCCCATCCACCGTACTCATCGTAACTAGGGGAGGCGTCTGCCCCTTCGTGAGGTGGCGTATGATGTAGGTCTGATTGCTGGCAGCCTCGCTCAGGGAAATATCGCCGAAGGCCGTATTATCATCCGTGAGAGTCAGCGCCTGCTTCAGATAATAGAGCCGCTTGTTCATAGCCATGGCATCGCTGCCTTCTGCACTCGATACCATGGGATTACCGAGCATGATACTCATCCCCATGGCTGCGCAGCCCCGAGCATTGCTGTCGGTATTCCTCAGGTAGATTTTCTTGAGCATTTCGTAGCGCTGTACATCCGGCTTGGCCGCAATCAGGTGGCATATCCTGGCCATCAGGGGACTGTCATAGTGTTTTTCCTGCACTGCGTCCCATAGAGCCTCCACGATACCCGCCAGCCGGGAGGGTTTCCCCTCGAAAACCTCCACCAGCACCTGAGGCCTTTCCAGGAACCACACCACGGCCGGAGCCGCCCATTTTTCCTCGAACTCATACGTCGGCACCGTCAGCACGCGTTCCTCCACACTCTCCAGAGCGGGGCCCTTGGTCCCCTGAATCACTTTTTTGCGCGTTCCTGTTTTACCGGAAATTGCTTTCCAAAGTTCTTTACCGACGCCCTTGCCATCGGGCGCCTTGATCTCCGACCTGGCTTCATCCGACTGGGCGCTGCTCAATGCTGCCCGGTACTCGGCCATTTCCTGCTCCCAGTGGCCCAGGGCAGCCTTCATGGCATCCTCCGTGGCTGCCGCAGGCATGGAGGATGCTGCAGCAAGCAGTGCACACAGCGCGTAAGCATAGCGACTCTTCATGCGGGCATTATAGGCAGGGGATGACTCCATAGCAAGCGCAAAAGCTGGCATCGCCTCAGGCTGGGAAAGCAGGTTTGCGGCGGCTGTAAAACTGCAAAAGTGCAGGAACTCTGTAGGGGATGTCACCTGCCACCCGAAAAATTCGCACGTCGTCTGGAAAATGTCTTGCGGTACAGGCCCCTGCAACATATACTCCCCCCTATGAAAATTGATTATTCTGCGGTAAGGCATCCTGCGTTTGAAATTGGTCAGGATGCGCTGACCCAAGCCATCATCGAGCTTAATTCCATGTCTCCCTGTGACGCTGTTATCATGACAAAAAGTGGCGAAGTAAAGGCCGGATACCTGCATGATGCTGACATTCTTTGCGAGCTCATACCCGCAGGTGTTCTTGCCAGGCAACTGACTGCTGACGGCTTGTCGTCCTACTCCGGAAAAGAACTGCGCAAGTGGGCAGATGCCTATGATCGGGCTCCCCTCCAGCGCCGGGTGGACACCGCCATGCAGCAGTGGTTGGAGAAAATCACTCAGGTCTCGGAGCTTCTGCCCTTGCTGAGGCTCTTCCCGGGAATGGCCAGCGTTTCAACGGACGAAACCGGCGCGATATCCATGCAGGCAGAGGATGGTCATGACATCCCGGATGCAGCATTTATCATGGCCATCTCCTTTTCGCCTCATAAGTAATCAATTGCAACGCCGCCGCCGGGCGCACTGCCACGGCTGCACCGTTCGTTGCATCACGCACTACCACCACACAGAAAACACCTGCCGGCGCACAAAGCAGCGCGGCAGGTGCCCAGAGAAAACAGCAGGGCAGGTTTACCCTGGCGATGGGACGCTCAGTCTTGGGAGGTCTGCCCAATGGCCTGCTCGATAAGAGCCTTGATTTCGGCAGCCTGTTTTTTGAGCGCATTAAGCTCTTTGACGGCAGAGGGGAGTTTCCGGATTGCGGCGTACTGCATGCTTGCCTCCTTGAAAGGAGCAGCAGGAGCGCCCCAGTAGGCCTTTCCGCCTTCCAAATCGTTCATGACGCCCGTCCGGGCTGCGAGAATCGCTTGGTCGCCGATGTTCAAATGCCCGGCAATACCTACCTGCGCGGCAATGGTCACGTAACGGCCAACTTTCGTGCTGCCGGCAATGCCACTTTGGGAAACAACAACGGTGTGGGGGCCTATCTCCACATTGTGTGCAATCATGACCAGGTTATCAATCTTGCACCCTTCACCGATAATCGTCCGCCCAAAACGGGCCCGGTCAATGGTGGTATTGGCTCCGATGTCAACATTGTCACCGATTTCCACAATGCCGACCTGATCTACCGTCTCGTAGCGACCGGTCTCCTTGTTAAGCAGGAAACCAAAGCCGTCACCTCCGATAACAGCTCCGGGCTGGATGACAACGTGATTGCCCAGAATGCAACGCTCCCGTATGACGACACGGGCATGAAGCTTGCAATCGTTGCCCAGCACGGCACCTTTCCCAATGACGCAGCCCGGCCCAATATCCGAGCCGTCGCCGATGACTGCTCCCGCCTCAATCACCGCGCCCGGTGACACCCGTACCTTGGTTGGATCCAACTTGGCCGTCTGATCAACCCAAGCCTGGGGAGAGACGCCTGGCACAAAGTCGTTGGCCGACTTCATAAAATGATCCACAAGGGCGTTGAATGCGAGTGAAGGATTCTCTACCTCGATGAGGGCCACTCCCTCAGGATGCTGGGGCAAGCCAGGGGGCACAAGAACCAGCGACGCTTGAGTCGCCAGGAAATCATGGTAGTACTTTTCGTTGCCGAGGAAGGAAACCTCACCGGAGCGAGCTTCTGCGAGCGTAGCAACTCCGGAGATTTGCACCTCCGGAGTTGCAGGAACGAGAAGCTTGCCCCCGGTCAGCCTGAGAACGTCATTGATGGTCAGATTCATGGGAGAGACTCACGCAAGGCGGGGGGGATAAGGAGCGTTAATTTTTTCAGTTCGCTGCGGGGCTTGCTTGGCCGGCAGCCTGTTGGGCAGCCTGCTGAGCAGCCTCGGCGGCCTTCTTGAGTTCGGCCTCAGGATTAAATCCTTCGGGAGCGTCAGCATTGAGGATTTTGATCACCTCGGGGGTAATATCCAGAGAGCTCTTCACATAGGGGAACACCTCCGTGAGCGCATTGAAGCCGCTCTGCGGCGAAACTGCCCCAGAATTAATGACAAGGTCATAATTGCCCTTCTCCGAAACCTCCTTCAGAGCCTTCTGAATGTCCTGGAAAAGCAGGCGCATCTGGTTCTCCCTGAACGTATTGAATGCTACTTCCCTGCGCTTGGCAAAATCCTGGAACTCATTGTTCATCGCCTGGAGCTGGTTGACCTTGCGGTTGTACTCCTCACGCAGTTTGCTCACCTTCGCCTCCGAGAGACTCGGGTCATTCTGAGCGGCAATAGCCTTAGCCTCCTCCTGGAGATTCTGGAGCTTATCCTGGCGCTCCTTAAGTTCGTCGCGGATGGTGGCAGCCTGCTTCTGCAACTCCTCCTCCGTATTGAAGCGCTTGTAGAACATGGTATAGGTCTCCACCACGTTGACAGAAGCAACCTTGATCTCAGCTTGAACGGACGTGGCAATGGCGCACAGGGAAAGTGCAGCGGTCGTAATAATCGGGAACTTCATGGTGTGTATGTACGTATGACGGTGCTCATTTTAACAATCCCTTCTGAAATGTCAAGAAAGCTTTTGGAACGTTTTGAGCAAAGGACCACCGTATGACACACCTTGTGTGCATTCTCCGCCATAGACTTCATGCCGATGTATTTCTTTTCCTCTCACATAGTCAAATAATAAGATGCGCTGCTCGAGGATAACCTGCAAATTACGGCTTGACTGATCCACACATTTGTGCTAACCTGCCCGTGCTTTGCGGCTCCGTCGTTCAATGGATAGGACAAAGGTTTCCGGTACCTTCGATGTGGGTTCGATTCCCGCCGGGGCTATCTTCACGCCGTACCCGTCTCATGAGCCGGGTACGGCTTTTGATTCTGAGTGCCGCTTGTCATTTCACGCCATTCTTCACGCCATGAGCGGAGGCGTCTTTGTCAGAGCCGAGCAGGGATAAGCCGGAACAGAAAGCATCCGAGGAAGCACCGTACGCCCTGTTCCGAATCGAAGCCTGACGAATTCCGTGCTTGACGAAGGCCTTCAAATAAGGGAATATTGTCGCGTGAAAATTTTACCTAACGTCTTCTTGCCGGGTATCGGGCTTTTGCTCTGTCTCAGTGCCGGCTGCAAACCACAGGCCACGGATCCCCAACGGCTCGAAGAGCTTCAAACTCTCAACGAACGACTCAAGACAGAAATCACCGAGATGGAAACTATGCTCCGTCGCGCCGGTGAGGATACCCCTAACCTGGAGGACGATATCAAAACACGCCAGCAGCAAGTAGCGGATATGCAGCGGAACCTGACCAAGCAACAGGATGCTGTTCACGAGGCCAACGTCAATCTGCTGCGGCTTCGGGATCGTCTCTCGGCTTTCCGCGACACGTTCAGCGAGATGCAAAATACCATCGCCAACCAGCCCTCACGTTCATGAGCAACGAATCATCCCCCACTCCCCAGGAAGCCGGGCAGCAGCCCCGGGCGGCAGCCTCTGGCCAAGCAGGGCAATCAGTCGGAAAGGAGCCCGCGATGGCTGCCGGCTCCCAAGCGTCCGTTGCCGCGGCCCCCGGCGCCGCGGGCCAAGCTGCTTCCAGCGCCCCTGCCAATCAGGAACAGGCCGAAGGGCTTCACAAAAGCGAGACCTCAGAGGCGGTCCCTGCTGGCAAGCCCACCCAGCCCGGAAGACGCCGCACGACCGTCGGCTCCGTAATTTTTGACACGCTGCTGGTGTTGATCCTCCTGGCCGTCCTCGGTTATTCGGCCTACTACCTGCACCGGGAGCTCCCCAAATTCCGCGTGCCCACTCCCATGGAGCTCGCTTTGGAGGAGAATGACCAGCTGAGCCAGCGATATGATGAACTCATCAGCCAATCCCACCACGCCGAGGTCCAGCTGGCCATGCGCGAGAAGCTCGCTGCACTCGATGCCAAACTTGCTTCCCTCGAGGAGCAGTTCAAACAGGGTGAAAACCGCATTGCAGAACTCAAAACCCAGGCTTTAGGCGTGCAACACGAAATCCGCCAAGCCGACAAAGAAGCCCGCGCTGTCGCCTTAAGCCTGCTGCCCGGGCTGCCTCTTGGTGATGTCGCCACTACCACCGGCAAGAGATTCAACAACGCGACCATCTACCGCATTGAAAACAACGCCCGGGGCAAGCGCATCGTCCTGCGTTCTCCCGAGGGTCAAGTCTCCTACCCGCTCAATGAACTGGTGCGTGACAACCTCCCGCAGATTTTCCTCTATGCGTTCGGGCTGGTAGATCTGGTAGATATGAGCGACTTTTCCAAAGCCGATGGTACCCCTGTCACAGCTCAATCTCAAACCAACCCCAAACCGGCTTCAGGCAAAGGCAAATCAACCGGCAAGACGCGAAAATCAAGAGGGGTAATCATCATCAACGGCGAGCGCTATGAGATCGGCGGAGGCTCTCCTGTGGTTGACACTGAGGCGGCTGCCAAAACGCCTCCCGCCCCGTCTACCGATACGATGCCTGTCCCCGATGAGATTTGGCAGGCTCCCGAAGGAGCTCTTCCCTTATAATCCAGTCCGGCATCCTTTATCGTCACGGAGGCAGGAGATATCCCGCCTCCGTGTTTCTGTCTCATTGGGGGAGGAAAGGAACATCCGGAGCGGTTCGAGACAGTCAGTTTTTTTCCCGTATTTCCACCCCTTGCCTAGGATGGCCCAAAATCGAATCGTCCGCTTTCTTGTCTTTCGCGGTAAGGCGTTTCCCCTCCTTCCCGCAAGGAAGGCCCGCAGCATATCAAAAAGGCCCGCAGCGACTATGGGTGCTGGGCACGCAGGTTGGCCGCGTCTTATTTTCCGCTTTTTTCCCTTTGTCGGCCTTACCCGTTTGTCCGGGGGGCCCCTATTGCTGCGTGTATGGGACGATGGGGTACGAGTACGGAAGTTTCTGTTGCTGTGCAGTTGGGCGATCCGTCACGATGTAGACTCTGTTTCCCCGGATGTAGCAGCAGTCTGTTGCCGGCCAGGGGGCCACTTGGGCAAGCTCATGCGCCAATTCTGAGGTCAGTTCTCCCTGGTAGAGGCCTCGCATGTTGGGAAGATTCAGGTAGCGGGCAAACCAGTGGATGACCATAAAGCGGGACGTCCAGTGCGCCTTGGCCTGGGTTGGGTGGATCTCTGCCCTGCTGACGACCACAACCTCGTAGGAGCCGAAGGTGAGCCCGTGTTCTTTGGCTGCGGCTCTGGCTTCATTGTAGAGTGCGCGCAATTCTCCCGATTGCTGTTCATATTCGATTCTCTCCTGCCAAGCTGCGGCGGATGCGTTGTAGCCCGACTTAATGAGCAGTAGGAGGGCTGCTAGGCAGATAACCCGGATACCCCTGTATCCTAAGTTCATCGGTCGCAAGGCGAGTCCCCACAGGCAGGCGCAGGCAAGGGGCTCAGCCGGGGCAAGGCGTCCCCCCTGGAAGTTTACCATGTAGATAATGTACAGGTGAGGTAATCCCCAGATGAGAAGTACAATGGCTGACCTTAACAGGAAATCACTGATTCCTCGTCGTGTCCGGAAATACCTGACCAGGAGCATCCCAATGGGCACCAGCACGATGGACACCATCCAGCCGGAGGGGTAAAAGAGACCGAGACAGCACGAGAGGAACTGCTTCCCAACAAACCCCATGAAGCGCAGCTGTTCCATGGGCGAAAAATCGGGGAAAGACTTCCACGAGGCGACGAGACTTTGCTGGTAGTCCTCCATGGTACGGAGTGTGGGCCCGTCAATGACACCCGGCATTTGCGTCAGCAACACGATGCCCTTCCAGATGACAACCGCTGTGACTGCGACGGACAGCAGGTGCCATGCGAGATCCCGTGCGTGCGGTTGTTTCCCTTCTTCCTTCTTTTCAAGGTAAACTGCAAGGTACAGCACGGCAAAGTATGCAAGAATGGTCTGGTACATACCGAGAGCCAATGCCAGTAAAACAGAAGCGAGCCCCCATTCCTTCCAAGAGAATCGGGGCGCACTGCTGAGCATCGCGACTGAGACCGTACTCAGCAGGAGACCAAACGCAACAGCGTCTATCTGAATGCTGTAGACCAGCATCGATGCATACTGAGGGGCGCTGATGCTGACTGCTCCAAAGAAGATGAGAGACCCCAGTGACTTCAACCGGAGGAGCCGCGTCTGTACGACGAATGCGATGGCCAGGTAAATGCCGGAGACGATACCTGCGATGTATGGCGAGCATCCGCTGACGAAGAAGTCCTTGTACAGCACGATACCCCACCTCCCCGCTGCGAGGTAGGAATCGGAGGCTTCTCCCCGAAAATCAAGAATTTCATCCTGATTTAGACCAAAACGCAAGATGATGTACCCATAAACCAAAAAGTAGGCAGCCAGATAGCAAAGCCCGATGATGATGTCGTTTTTGGCGCAGATCGTACCCAAAGGGGATTTTTGCTTCGTCATACAGTGAGTAAGGAAAAGAGTAAGCAAGCGAACAGGAATCCCGGAAGCGGTTGTTGAAGCCGCTGCGGTACTGTTGTTCCGGACGTAAGCCCGGGACCGCGGATATTCTGCACTTCGTGTCGGTCAGAGTCAAGCTCATATTGGTCACAATGCGCTCGCTTCTCGCGCATCAGATGCATACGGGGAGAACAGAAGGTGAGGGGCGTGCCTTTTCTCTCCCGAGAGCTCCATCGGGGTGTTTTGTGCCGGCGCAATGCAGGGGTACCCAAAAGGTGGATGTCCGGTTCGTATTGTGTTTGACCGGCGCTGCCGGGTTTGCTAAGATGAACGGGATGAGATGGGTAACCTTGCTTCTTGTGTGTGCAGCCTCTGTGCTGCCCGTCCGTGCGTCTTCACAGTCTCTGCCGGCGGCAGGAGATGAGAATCATGCTGCAGTATGCGAGTCATACGAGCAGAGGAATGAGCGCATGAAGTGGTGGCGTGATGCGAAGTTTGGATTATTTGTCCACTATGGGCTTTACTCAGGGTTGGGAGGCCTCTTCCGGGGCGTGCCTGGTGGTGCGGAGTGGATTCAGCGCAATCTTGATTTGGATACGGAGACATATGCCAGGGAGGCTGCACGGTATTTTGCTCCGGCTGAAGGGTGTACGGAGGAGTGGGCTTCGCTGGCGCGTGAGGCTGGTTGCCGCTATATGGTGCTGACAACGAAACACCACGATGGTTTCGCTCTGTTTGATACACAGCAGAGTGATTTTTGTGCGCCAAAGCTGGTGGGCAGAGATCTGGTGAGGGAGTATGTGGAAGCCTGCCGCCGCCACGGGTTGAGGGTGGGGTTTTACCACAGTGTCATCGATTGGCATCATCCTGATTATGATGATTCGATCTGTCCCGATCTCTGTTATCCCGCGGGACAGCGGGAGTTGCTGCGCCAGCGTGGTATTCCCAGGAATCAGGAGTCGTATGTGCGCTACCTGCACGCTCAGGTAAAGGAGTTGCTGGGCAGTTACGGCCCGGTGTCGATCCTGTGGTGGGATTATTCGCAGGGGGCTGCGGAGGGCGAGCGAGCCTGGAAGGCTCCGGGGCTTATTGAGATGTGCCGCCAGATGCAACCGGGCATAATCATGAACAATCGTTTGTACGCGTTTTCCGGGTTCGATGCGACTCGCGATACGGTGGAGCTCGACTTGCGCTGCGGTGATTACACGACGCCCGAAAAACGGATTCCTGAGGCGGGTTATCCCGGAATGGATTGGGAGGCTTGCATGACGATCGGTGATAAATGGGGATTCAATCGCTTTGACACCAAGCTCAAAAGCCCAGCCGTGATCATTCGGCAGCTGCAGGAATGCACAGCAAAGGGGGGGAATCTGCTGCTGAATATCGGGCCGATGGGTGATGGCCATGTGCCGTCGGCTCAGGCGGAGGTGTTGCGCCGGATCGGCGCTTGGATGAAGGTGAATGGCGCCGCAATTTATGGTAGTATGCCGCTGCGGGGTATCGCGGTGCCGGAGGGATGGTGGATTGCTCAGGGGCAAGGAGGAGAGATCGTGCTTTTCGCGCCTCCGGTGCATCAGCATCAGGTGCGGGAAGTTGAGCTGGAGTTGCCTGCCCGTGTGGTGGAAGGTCGCCGGGTTGCTGTCCTGGGGCAGGAGAATGTGGCTGTGCGCGTGGAGAAGGCAGCCGATGCTGTAAGCGATACGGTGAGGGTGTACTTGCCGGCTGAGATTTGGAGCCGGGCTGTGGAGGGATTGCCCGTCCTTTGCTTGTCACACGGAGAGGCTCCTCAGGGACACCCTTCACCTGTCCCGACTCATGAGCCTGCGTCTTCCTGCTTCTGATACGCGGTTGACCGGATGTCCATTGTTCTGAATGACTGATTGCTATGAGCTTGAACCTGTATGCGCTGCCGATGATGCTGGGCGACCAGTACATTTTGTCTTCCATCCTCCGGGAAACCCGAGATACGGTCACTTTTGCCGGTATGCAGAAGGACATGCGGCGGGAAGTCCTGGTGGAGACGCTCCGTCCAGAGGCCATGAAGGATTCTGACAGGGTGCAGGATTTCCTTGAGACGGCGCACTTGCAATCGCGTATCCTGTCTAAGGATGTGGCTTGCACACTGGAGTTGTTCGAGGCTGAGGGTACTTGGCATTTGATCAAGGAAAGAATCAACGGGGAGCCGCTGGACGTGATGGTGTCCAGCGGACGTAAGTTGCCCGCTGTGACGATCTGCGGCTTGTTTTTGCAGTTATGCCACTTGTGTTTGTTTGTGGAGGCTCATGATTTGAACGCCCGGCCGTTGACATTGGAGTCTGTGTACCTGATGGATTACAGTTTCCGCTTTGATAATTTGGTATGCACCGGCAAGCGGTCGCAGGGGGCTACGAAGCAGTTGCTGGCTTCCCTTGCCCGGGAGTTGATGCCCCTCCTGGATATGACGTCGCCTTGCGCCGGACAGATGCGTGAATTATTGAATCGGGTGTGTTATTCGAGACACTGGGATGTGTTTATCACGATGATGCTGGATGAGGAGCTGGTGCGTATGCAGATGGACATCGTGGATGCCGAGAGAGAGGCTCGTCTCGCTCAGAATCAAAACGATATCGCTGACAATACGCACCGCCATTTTACGTCCTGAGTTACCGTTCGGAATTGCGTCCTGAGGTGATCACCCGTAGCCGAGCGGAGTAGCGGAGGAAAGTCTCCGCCTCCAGTTTGCATGGCGTCCAGCGGCTTCTCTCTGTTTGCCATGCTTTGTCGCCCGAGCGCCGGCTGAGCCCCCCTCCCAGGCGGGAGTGGCACTGCCGTGCGCTCTGAGAGTGGCACTGACGAGCGCTCTGATGAAGGGACAGAGGAAGTTGCTCCGATGGAACTGATACCAAGTGCCTTGAGCTGAGCATCCCCTTATGCGAGCATCCCCTTATGCGGGACGAGGGCGGGGCGAGGGTAAGCCGCGGCTGGGAAGAGATAACAACGCACGATGCCATGAGTGCCCGAGCACACGTAGTACGATCGGGCAGGGGAGCAGATTTTGCACGGGCGGTTTATTGCCCTAGCTTTTGTTTCCAGAAGTTGATGCGGCTCGCGGTGTTGTCAGGATTGGGGGCGCCGGGATTGGTGCGCAGGGCAAAGGCCCGGTCCAGATCAAAGACACTGTAGACATCCTCACCGTATTCCGGCGAAATCGCTTGGAATTGTTCGAGTGAAAGTTGATGAAGCGGTGTTTTGGTGTTGACGGATTCGGCCACGGCCTTGCCTACAAGCTCATGGGCCTTCCGGAAGGGTACGCCGCGGCGTACAAGATAGTCGGCGAGGTCTGTTGCCAGCAGCAGGGGATCTGACACAGCGGCAGCGCATTTGTCCGGGTTGATGCGCATGGCTGCTATCATCTCTGTGTTGACGCGCAGCGCAAGGCTGACGGTTTCGAAGGAATCAAACAGAGGCTCCTTATCTTCCTGAAGGTCGCGGTTGTAGGTGAGGGGCAGTCCTTTGACGGCAACCATGACGCTGACAAGGTTACCGTACAGCCGGCCACTCTTACCGCGGGTGAGTTCGCAGACATCGGGGTTCTTTTTCTGCGGCATCAGGCTGGAGCCGGTCGTGTGTGCATCCGAAAGGGTGCAGTAGCCAAACTCAGCACTGCTCCACAGTACCAGATCTTCGCTGAGCCGTGAGAGATGGGTGCCAATCAGCGACAGACAGAAGAGTGTTTCGAGGATGTAATCGCGGTCGGCGATGGCATCCATGGAGTTTTGCGTCACGCCGTCGAAGCCCAGCTCTGCTGCAATGCCGGCACGGTCCAGGTTGATGGTCGAGCCGGCGATGGCCCCGGAGCCCAGCGGGCTGATGTTGAGCCGTCGACGGCAGTCCGTCAGGCGGTCTGCATCACGCGACAGCATTTCCACATAGGCTAGCAGATGGTGACCCACGGTGACAGGCTGCGCCCGCTGCAAATGGGTGTAGCCCGGGATGCGGACGGAGGCGTATTCTTCAGCCTTCCGAACAAGTGCCAGCTGCATCTGGCGCAGCAGTTCCAGCGTGATGTCGATTTCGGCGCGGCAGTAGAGGCGTGTATCGGTAGCAACCTGGTCATTGCGGGAGCGGGCGGTATGCAGTTTCGCTCCAGGGGCGCCTATGCGGCGCGTCAGCTCGCTTTCGATGTTCATGTGCACGTCTTCGAGTTTTGTGCTCCAAGTGAAGTTACCGGCTTCGATGTCTGCCAGGATACCTTCCAGCCCCTTCCGGATCGCCTCAAACTCCTCCTCTGTCAGCATGCCCGCCCGAAGCTGAGCTCGAGCATGAGCGATGGAGCCTGCGATGTCATGGCGGTACAATTTCCAGTCATATGATACGGATTCACCGTACCGGAGAACCAAATCGGCCGTTGCTTGAGAGAATCTGCCTGTCCACATAGCGCCCGCAGCTTACACTATTTGCCTCCGGCGTGCAAGCCGGAATCCTGCCCCGCTTGGAAAATCCGACGCTCTTTGATGATTTGGCCGTTTTGGATTCACTTGTTTCATGTCTATTTTCGCTGGTTCGGGCACATATTTTCCTTGTCAAAGTCTCCGACTGCGTTTATCATACCCCCCGGCGTGCGCCTCCTGCGTCACCGTACTAACACTCAACCAAATCATTTTCACAATGGATTTTATCTCACCGAATGTGTCTGCCCTTTCGCCTTCTTTGACCCTCGCCGTGACGAACCGCGCCAAGGAGATGAAGGCCAATGGCGAGCAGGTTTTTGGTCTCGCCGGTGGTGAGCCGGACAAGGATACCCCTGAGAACATCAAGCAGGCTGCCATCAAGGCGCTCGAAAACGGCGCCACGAAGTATACCCCCTCTGTTGGCCTGCCTCAGCTGCGCCAGGCTATCGCGGATAAACTCAAGCGCGACAATAACCTCGAGTACAGCATCGATCAGATTTGCGTCGCCAGCGGAGCCAAGGCCGCTGTGTTCAATGCTCTGCGTGCCACAATCGGTGCGGGAGATGAGGTTATCATCCCCTCGCCCTACTGGGTGAGTTACCCCTCGATGGTCGAGATTTGCGGCGGCACGCCCGTTTTTGTCGAGACCACGGCCGAGACCGGGTGGAAGATTACGGCAGAGCAATTCGCTGATGCCATGACGCCGCGCACCAAGATGATTTTGCTCACTACTCCTCACAACCCGACCGGTGCCGTTTACACGGAGGAGGAGTTGCGCGCCATCGGTGAAGTCGCGGTGGAAGAGGATATCCTCATCCTCGCTGACGAAATCTACGAGCACCTCATCTACGATGGTCTCAAGCATGTCTCTATTGCATCGCTCAGCCCTGAGTTGTACAATCTCACCATCACTGTCAACGGGTTCTCGAAGGGGTACGCGATGACTGGCTGGCGCTTGGGCTACACGGCCGCTCCGGTAGAGATCGCGAAGTACATCCGCCTCATTCAGGATCACACGGCCTCCAACACCACAACCTTTGCCCAGTACGGCGGGATCGAGGCGCTGACCGGTGATCAGTCCTTCATCGCGGATTTGCGTGAGGAGTACGACTTCCGCCGCCAGTACGTCTACAGCCGCCTCTGCGCCATGCCCAAGATCAAGGTTGTTGAGCCCAAGGGCGCGTTCTATTTCTTCATCGATGTGTCAGAGTTGGAGATGACCTCGCTCAACCTTTGCAATAAGTTGCTGGAACGTTACAAGGTCGCAGCCGTTCCCGGTATTGCGTTCGGCAATGACCATGCCATCCGCATTTCCTACTGCACGTCTCTGGATGTCCTCAAGGAGGGGCTGGACCGCTTGGAGGAGTTCTGCAAGTCTCACTGACGAAACAGAATGTGCCAGCTGTCTTCCTGCTGCAGAGGACCGGGGCACAGACAATGGTAAACTGTTAACAATTGCGTTTTTTCGCGCCGCTGCTTCCCAATGAAGCAGCGGCGTTTTGCTGGGGTGCTCTGTCCAGGCGTTGCTTCTGCATACCCGCCGGCACGGAGAGACTCGGGCTTGTGAAAATAGAGGGAAGGTCGGCTGTTGCACGTTTCCCCCAGAAGCGGAGCCATCCTTCTGAAGCGGTAGAAGCCTTCTGAAGCGGTTGAAGCAGGGGAAATGAGGGGATGGCACGGGGAAACCTTGACAGAACGCTTGATTTAGAGTAGTGTAGGCGCATGTTCTCCCTACTGTCTGATAAGCTCGATGATGCGTTCCGCAAGCTGCGTGGGCTGAGTCATATATCTGAATCTAATATTAAGGAAGCAATGCGAGACATCCGCATGGCCCTCTTGGATGCGGATGTAGAGTATTCTGTCGCCCGGGAGTTTATCGCCCACGTGAAGGAGCAGGCATTGGGTGAGAAAGTGCTCAAGACGGTGAAACCGGGTGAGCAAATCGTGAAAATCTTCCGTGACGAGTTAACGGAGTTGCTGGGAGGGGATGCAGCCGGGCTTAACCTGACGCCTCCTGCCCGTGTGCTTGTGGTGGGTCTCAATGGCGCCGGCAAGACGACGACGAGTGCCAAGCTGGCGCGGCGTCTGAAAGCGGAGGGACATAAGCCGCTGCTTGTGGCGTGCGACCTGGTGAGACCTGCGGCTATTGATCAGCTGGCGACACTGGCTGCTCAGATTGATGTGCCGGTTTATACGCCTTCGGCTGCGGAAAAGGACGTGATCCGCGTGGCCAAGGATGCCTTGCGCTGGGCAGAGGGGCAGGAGCATGATGTGCTGATTTTTGATACGGCGGGGCGCCAGGAAGTGGATGAGCCGCTGGTGGCGGAGCTGCGAAAGCTGGCGAAGTTCCTGAAGCCTCAGGAGGCATTGCTCGTGGCGGATGCGGCAACGGGACAGCAGGCGGTTCGTGTGGCCCAGACGTTTGACCAGGCTGTCGGGCTGACGGGTATCATCCTGACGAAGTTGGACGGTGATGCCCGCGGCGGTGCCGCGTTGTCTATGCGTGCCGTGACCGGCAAGCCGATCAAGTACATTGGTGAGGGCGAAAAGCTTGACATGTTCGGGCCTTTTGTGCCGCAGCGCATGGCCGATCGGATTTTGGGAATGGGCGATATTGTCGGCTTGGTCGAGAAGGCCGCCGAAAAGATCGATGAGAAGTCGGCGATGAGCTCAGTGAGCCGCATGATGAGCGGCGAGTTCAATTTTAATGATTTCCTGAATCAGATGCGCATGATGCAAAGCTTGGGACCGCTGGAAGGGCTACTGGGGCTTCTTCCCGGTTTCAGCAAGATTCGCAAGATGCTGCCGGAGAATGCCTTGGATCCTAAGCGAATGAAACGGATGGAGGCCATTGTGCTGTCGATGACAAAAGCGGAGCGCCTGAACTACAAGCTGCTGATTCCCTCGCGCCGCCGCCGTATCGCTAAGGGTAGCGGTGTGTCGGAAATCGAGGTGAATCGCTTTATCAAAAACTTCAAGGAAATGAAGGAGATGATGGGCGGCAAGGGACCCATGGGCAGCATGATGAAGAACATGATGAAGGCTCATGGCGGAAAGATGCCAGCGATGCCCGGTTTGCCGAGCGGAAATGGCGGTGCACCGACGGGGGCAGGAATGCCTGATTTGTCAGCGATGATGGGAGGCGATGCCAAGCCGGATATGAGCAAGTTGCCCGATTTGTCGGCTCTCAGCGAACTGGCGGGCATGGGTGGCAAAAACAAAGCGCCCAGGATACCCAAGGGCTTCGGTGCGTTCAGTGGGCTGTTCCGCAAACGCTAAACTTAAACCAGAGAGGCGTGCGTAAACAAGAGAGACGTGCGGAGCAAGGGACGATGCCTGGGGGCTTAATCCGCTGGTTGTGTCGGTGCTTGTGCTGCTGGTTGGTATTCCAGCAGGGGTGGGCGCTGACGCCGGAGCAGGTGGTAGTTCTCTGCAATGAGTCTTCGCTGCTCAGCCAGGAGGCGGCTTCGACGTATCTGCGTGAACGCGGCATTCCTCGCTCTCAGCTGGTGTCGCTTGGCGGTATCCCGCAGGGGGCGGATATCTCGCGCTCGGATTTTGAGCGTGTGATTGTGCAGCCTTTGCTCTACCAGGCCAGTATTCGGGGCTGGAGGTTCCCCAGCGGTGTGCCGCAGGATGGAAAGACGCCAATTTATGCGTTGGTCCTGATGCCGGATTTTCCTCTGCGCGTTCGGGCTGAGCCGGGCGAGAAGGGAGGCGCGCGCATGACGACAGGAGCATCGCTGGATTCGGAACTGTCTTTGCTGGGGGCCCGGTACCCAAAGGAAGGGCCGCTGCGAAATCCCTATTTCAAAAAGGCGGAGTCCATTACCGATGCTAAGGTGCCAGTGACGATTGTATGCCGGATCGACGGCCCCGACCGAAAGGCGATTTTGCGGATGATCCAGGATCCCCCCGAGGTGGAGCATCATGGACTGACCGGGTGGACGGTGGTGGATCAGGGCGGGCCTTATCCCCAGGGAGATGCTTGGTTCGCCGCGATTGCCAAGCGTGCGACGGATGCCTACCAGCCCCTGTTCCATGACACGGCACCTAAGACGCTGCCCCAGGATTATCCGCTGATGGACAATACGGCGTTCTACTTTGGCTGGTACACGCAGAATCCCAACGGGCCGTTTGGAGCCGCGGCGTCCGGCGGGTTCAGGTTTGCTCCGGGGGCTGTGGCGTACCATTTGCATTCTTTCAGCGCGGTGACGATCAGGGATACGAGGTGCTGGGTCGGCGCACTGCTGGATCGGGGCGCAGCAGTAACGGTCGGTAATGTGGCCGAGCCCTTTCTGGATGGCACGATCGAGCCTTCTGTTTTTTATGATCGTCTGCTGAAGGGGTATCCGGTGGGGGAAGCAGCGATGATGGCGCTGCCCTGTCTTTCCTGGCAATGGGTGGTGCTGGGGGATCCCCTGTACCGCCCTCGCCATAACCGCGACCGCAGGGAGACCAATCCCTATGCCTTGTGGGAAGGGTTGTGCAGTGAGGCACAGGGAAGCCCGCAGCGCCTCCGCAAGCTTATCCCCAAGCGTACCAGCAGTGCCCATGAAGCCGTGATGGCGGAAATGTATGGCTCTCTCTGCCAGGAACTTAAAAATCCGGAGTACGCAGCGCGCTTTTTTGAATTTGCTGCTGGTCAGTACCCAAGGCTAAAAGACAAACTGCGTTGTCTGCACCGCCAGGCGGTCGCACTGGAAGCAGCTGGGATGAAGGGAGAGGCCAGGCAGGTGCGTGACCTCTGCTCCGCCAGGGCGTCTGCATCTGCCTACGCTAAGGCCTTCCCTGTAGAGGAGCAGCGCCCCCAGTCCGCGCCGCCATCCCCCGCGGATCGAAAGAAATGACGCATCCCCACCTGCCTGCGGCTGGCAGGTGCTTGGCATTTCGGTCCCGGCGCTTGGATTACCGCTGCTGTCGGGGTGAGCGGTTGCCGTTGCCTCAATCCTCCTCAGCCTCCGGCTGGGGGATCATGCTGCGTACCATGTTCCAGCATTCCAGGAAGGAGGAGGCAAAATCCTGGGGCCTCCGCTCTATCCAGCGGTCAATCAACCCGGCAGGAAAGGGCAGCACCCCCGCGATTTCCGCAGCGGGGAAATGGACTTTACCGCTGTGCAGCGCGGCATAAATGGCGACGTGTTCCCACCCGTTGGCTTCAGACGGGGGGAGGCTACCGACGGAGATGAGCTGGGCGTCGCGGATACCGAGCTCTTCCCGCAGCTCGCGTGCCGCAGCCGCATCATAATCCTCCCCGGCATCGAGATGCCCGGCTGCGGAGGAGTCCCATACTCCGGGGTGACGGTCCTTGAGCAGAGAGCGCTTTTGCAGCAGGCAGTCTCGTT
The DNA here is from genome assembly GCA_944390825.1 of uncultured Akkermansia sp. GTDB lineage: Bacteria > Verrucomicrobiota > Verrucomicrobiia > Verrucomicrobiales > Akkermansiaceae > Akkermansia. The sequence goes on along the minus strand of CALXRG010000010.1, from coordinate 25,886 downwards.
TCCTGTTGAAGACAAGGATGTGTACAGCGCGGTGCATCAGGTTGTTGTCGTGTACTTCTTTGCGGCTGGCCTGGCGAAGCACGTGATCGCGCTCGTCTACGACGTCGAACAGTTCATCATCCCTCTGGGCTATTGAGGCGAGGGGATGCGGGTCGTAGAGGTTGGTCAGGGTGACCCACTGTTGGAGGCTGAGCTGCTCGGGGCGCGCCGTCGGGGGAATGCCCACGGCTGCGGCTACTCCTTCCCAGGCTGGCTGCTCTGGCAGGAACTTGTACATTTGCTTGCGCCGCTGAGCGTAGCACCGCTGCATGAGCGAATCCATGAGCCGGTGGTCGAAGGGGGGAAGACTCAGCGGATCGCGCGGCGTAAGCAGCATGACGGTTGAGTCAATCTTCGGCCGTGGGGAGAAGGCTTCCGGCGGTACGGTCTTGAGGGCTCTCGGTATCCAGTCCATCTGGATGCGCAGTGAGAGGATGCCAAACGCATCATCCCCCGGTTGGGCGAGAATGCGGTCGATGAATTCTTTTTGCAGCATGACAACGGCCCGCTCGCAGGCACAGGGGGCCGTCAGAAAGTTTTCCAGAATGGCCCCGCCGCAGGAGTAAGGAAGGTTACCCAGAAACTTCACCGGCTGCTCGGCAAAGAGGCAGCGGGGATCCCAGGTCGCTCCATCCGCATGGTGCACTTCGACATGCGTGTCACCCATCCAGCGCTGGCGCTGGTACTCGGCAAGGCTTTTGTCGTACTCGACAAGAATGAGCTTGCGGCAAAGAGGAGCAACAAACTCAGTGAGAGCACCGGTGCCCGGTCCAACTTCCACGACACAGTCAGTGGGTTTGATTTCGAGCTGGGCGACGATCCAGCGGGCGATGTTTTCATCGACAAGGAAGTTTTGCCCGAGGGATTTGGAGGGGGCGATGCCTGCCTGCAGCAGGATGTCCCGGATCTGGCTTATATTCATGCGGGCGCATTGTAGCGTGAGCTGCGGTGCTTTGCAAGTCCCAATGCCGGGATGACGGGGGCTTTCCTCGGCTTGAGGCAGGCTTTTGGGGCTTTACAAGGGGCAGGGGGTGTGCTACAGTCACGGCGTTATGGCAAAACTCCCGATCCGCCCCCGCCGCAACCGCAAATCCTCAGCCGTCCGTGGTTTGATGGCTGAGACCTCCCTGAGTGCAGAGCATTTGATCTACCCCATGTTCGTGCAAGAGGGAACCGAGAATACACCGATTGATTCACTGCCTGGTTGCAAGCGATGGAGTGTGGAGGGGATTGCTGACGAGTGCTCCCGGCTTTATGACTGGGGCATCCGCTGCGTTGATCTTTTCGCGGTAGTACCCGAGGAAAAGAAGGATGCCGCCGGCTCTGAGGCATGGAACCCCGACGGCGTGGTGCCACGCGCTATCCGGCAAATTAAGAAAACGGTTCCCGGCATGTGTGTGATGACCGACGTGGCTCTTGATCCGTTCAATACCTATGGGCAGGATGGTATCGTGCGTGAGTACCCGGATGGAAGTTATGAGATCCTCAACGACGAGACCGTCGAAGCTCTTTGTCGCCAGGCGCTTTGTCACGCCCGGGCTGGTGCGGACATCATATCCCCCAGTGACATGATGGACGGACGCATCGCCGCCTTGCGTGAGGCGCTGGATGCAGAGGGCTTCACCTGGGTGTCGCTGTTGAGCTATACGGCCAAGTATGCATCGGCTTTTTACGGACCCTTCCGCGGGGCTCTGGGCAGTGCTCCAAAGTTTGGCGACAAGAAGACTTACCAGATGGATCCCGCCAATCGCCGTGAGGCTCTCCGTGAGGCATCGCTCGACGTCGCGGAAGGCGCGGATATGCTTATGGTCAAACCGGCGACGCTGTACCTGGATGTGATTGCTGAGATGAAGGAGAAGACGACGCTGCCGATTGCTGCTTACCACGTGAGCGGCGAGTACCTGATGGTCAAGGCGGCTGCCGCGTCCGGCTGGCTGGATGAGAAGGCCTGCATGATGGAAGCCCTGCTCTCTATTCGTCGGGCTGGAGCCGACATGATTCTGACCTATGCTGCACCGGACGTGGCCCGATGGCTGCGCGATGAGGCGAGATGAAGGGCTCCTTCTCCAAGCTGGCTGAGGCTAGTTGGCGTGTCCTGAGGCGGACGGATGTTTTCCTGATCCTGCTCAGCTTGGCGGTGTGCCTGCTGATGGTGCAGCGCTACGGCGGGGCCCGGGCTTGGGTGGAGAGCGACAGAGGAACGGATGACGGATGCGGACAGTCTTGCGCTGCCTCGGTCACGGCTGCTGAGCCTGCTGCCGGGGAGCAGGCACCGCAGCCCCTCAATCTTCCGAAAGCGGGAGAGCCGGTTCGCTTTCTGATGTACAATATCGAGAGCTATTTTGTGCCAGGTGAGATCAGCCGCTCCCGCTATGTGAACAAGGCCAAATCTCCGGCTTCCCGCGAGGCCGTAGCGGAGGTTATCGCTTCGATCCGTCCCGAGGTGGTCGGATTGATCGAAATCGGGGGCCCTCGCGCGTTGCAGGATTTGCGCGAACGTCTGGGGAAAAGAGGCCTAAGTTATCCGCACGGTGTTTTGGTGCAGAGACCGGGAGAAGACCGGGCGCTGGCGTTGCTCTCGCAGCACCCGGTCGTGAGCGATGACTCGAAGCCGCAGTATGGGTTGTATGGACAGCAGCGGCGGTTGATGCTGCGTGGTATTCTGGATGTCACCATTGGGTTGGAGGATGGCAGGCAGTTCCGTTTTGTCGGTGCTCACCTCAAATCCAGGGTGTCGGATGACCCGGAGGCTGCGGAGTCGCTGCGCAAACGTGAAGCCCAGACGGTAGCCCGCTACCTGCACCGGAGTATGAGCCGCCAGCCGGAGATGCCTGTCTTGCTGTTCGGCGACTGGAACGATGGTCCCGATGACGAATCGGTGCAAATCCTGCGCCAAGGCATTTCGAAGGACTCCTCCATGGTGCGGCTGAAGCCAAAGGATTCCCGGGGCGAATACTGGACGATCTTCCACCGCAAGGCTCAGCAGTATTATACATTTGACCAAATGTACGCCAACCACGTACTCAACAAGCGGATAGGCCGTGATGCAGCTTGCGGCGTCGCTGATGTGGCAGGCGTGGGGCAGGCGAGTGATCACCGTCCTCTGTGGATCGAACTGCGCTGATACTTCCCCGCATTGCTGTATTACCGGGAAAACGAGCAGCGATGTGAGTCTCGTTCTGAATTGACATATGGGTGTCTGGTCAGAGAAAAGACTTGATTAAGGTGTCGAATATGTTAACCTGCTCCTGTTAGAGCGGTGGTATTGTTTCGATTATAAGCCGACGCTCGATGCCCAGTGTTCGTCTTATATGGGGAAGATATGCGCCAGGGCAATGACTCATAATCCATTATCCCGGTAAAAAAAGAAATCGATTCGGTGTTAACCCCTGAAAACGCGATATGAACTTTTTTTCATCTTGGGCACAAAGAAGAAAGCTTAAACAGCAGAATAAGAAATGGAGAAAGTCGTTAAAAGAGAGAACCAGAAACGCCTGCGAGCAGCGATGGAGTAGTTCGGATGTCATTGTGGATTATGATTGCATCATGGAAATTGCACTGATAATGAATTTGCCCAATGCGTATTTATATCCGGACGATCAATTATCAGATGTTTTGTTTAACCCATATGCCGATTTGAGCGATGTGGAAGCAATGTTACTAATCGAAAGAAAGCAGGGGATAAAGTTCTATGAGGGAAGGGAATACGTACAGCTGAAGGACATTTTCCCAAACTGACCAACCAAGAATGAGGAAACCTGATCATTCCGGCGTGATTCGGTTTGTTTGGGGTGAATAAACTGAGAAAGCCTTCCCGACCTATAGGGAGCAACATGGCCGATACATGATACCCCCGGAAGAGTGCCTTTTAACAACAGCACCCGAGGGCGTTTGTTGATTGATAAGATGAACGCTGCGTATGCTCAAACTTATCATGAACCCATAAGGGGGCTTTCCACGAATTCTTTTAACATATTTTGAAGTCCTGGATTTCTGATTTAAGCGTATTGAAGCCATATAATGACTTGTTATTTTCCTGCTGCGCAGAATAATGATGCTACACTGCAAGAAAATGCTTGACAAATGTCAGAATAATGCTACAATACCCCCGCCTGATCGCAGCTGTATTTGCAGAGATCAAGCGAATATGTCCCCATCGTCTAGGGGTTAGGACATATGATTCTCAGTCATAGAACCGCGGTTCGAATCCGCGTGGGGATGCTTGAAACAAGCCGCAGTGAAAACTGCGGCTTGTTTCGCGTTATCTGCTGACAGGGCAGGGGTTCTGTGTATGTTTCCTGCCGCTCTTTTCTCACTCCCTGTTTTTCAGTTCTATTCCGTCCGGCAAGAAGTTTGCAGAGGATGGGATGCCTGGTTGCGTTAAAACGGACGGCTTGAATAAACCGGCGCTCTCACCTCTTGAGGCGGGTGTGACTGGATTCTCATGGAGAAACAATTGCAAGGACGGGCCCGCCAGAGGAGTCTGGCCAGGGGAGTCCGGTCAAGGTTGCAGTCGCAGAGCTCGTCGCATGGGGGCGATATCTGGCAGGATGCCGAACCAATGCTGGAAAGCATAGGCCCCTTGCCAGAGAAGCATGCCCAGTCCGTCTGATGTCTGACATCCCCGGGCTGCAGCTCTTTGCCGCAGTGGCGTATCGTGGGGTACTATGTCGTAGTAGTACTGGTTTGGGTGCAGGTATGAGGGTGGAATGGGGAGAGAATCCCCATCCTGCAAGCCAAGGCTCGTGGCGTTGACAATCAGGTCAGCTTCCGTTATATGCTTCTCAAGTCCGGAATCCCCAAAGCAACAGGTCTGTACCTTGTCAGGCAGAAGTGGACTCAGCAGGGAACGAAGCTCTTCCAAGGCAGGTTTGGGGCGGTTGACGAGGGTGAGGGAGGGACATCCACTGAGAGCACACTGGCACGCCAGGGCAGAACCCGCACCGCCGCAGGCTCCCAGGATGAGTACACGCAATGTGCCCAGTTCCCGGCCGGTGAGTTCCGCAATGGCCCGCGCAAAACCAGGCCCGTCTGTATTGTAACCATGCCAGCCGTCCGGGCAGAGTACCATGGTGTTGACCGCTTTACTAAGTCCGGATAGTGCGTCTGTGCTGCAACAGGCAGCAAAGGCCAGGCGCTTGAACGGAACGGTGACGTTGACCCCGATAAAGTTCAAGGCGCTCAGCCTGGAAAGAAGCGGGGGAAAGGACTCCGGCTCCATCGAACAGAGGATGCGGATATAGGAGGCGTTGATACCAGCCTGGTCCAGCGCAGCTTGCTGCATTTGCGGGGATTTTGAGTGAGCGATGGGATTGCCGATGACACCGAGCCGCACGGGCTTCGTTCCTGTGGGTTCCTCTGCGAGTGTGGGGAGTTCTGAGTAGGTGTAGACGTCCTTCATTGGGGCTGGGATGCTGCCGGTTGCGAGGTGTTTCGCTGCGACAGGTGGAGCAGGATGTCTGCGTCGAAGCGGGTGTCAAGCATGCGGTCGAGCGGAGTGAGAGGTGGGCGTTTGTGATCGTGGTCGGGCGCTGCTGCGTCGGGGAATAGGATAGTCAGAAGCGCATGCTTGAGCTCATCCCGGGAAATAAAGCCATCCCGATTTTCGTCATATGCATCAAGCAAGGCTTTTTCTCGCATGTCGTAGAGCCATTGTCCGTCTTCGGTCAGTTTCCTGCTTTCGCTTTCATCGAGGATGCCGTCACCATTGTCGTCGTATGCCGCCATGATGAGGTGGCCGGAGATGAAAGCAATGAGCTTGGCTTCCTTGGGAAAAGAGGGGGGGGCCTTCCGGTGGGGATGAGGGGCCTTGCTTTGGCACCCAGGGCAGCAGTTGTGGTGCGGCGGAGGTGGCAGGGGGACGGTGCAAAGCGAGCCTTCCGGCTCTTTGATCAGATCCGGCAGTTCTTTTCTTGATTTCCTGCGCTCTTCTACGTGGGCGCGTAAAGCTTCTTCCTCCTCGGGGCTGAGTCTGCCGTCCTGGTCATGGTCAAAACGCTCCGCCAGCCGGAGGGCGCATTCTCTTTTGGAACGTTCGGCATCCTCGAGCAGCTTGAGCCGCTCCCCCGGATCCAGGATATGGTCTCGGTTCAGGTCATACAGATCCAGCATAAGCTTGCGCACCATCATGCGCATGGCAATCTGGGAGCGGGAGGGAAGTCGTATCTGAAATTCCTCCTCACGAGTGGCTGTATCCGGTGGAGCAGAAGGCAGGGCCTGAGCCTCCTGCCCGAGGCTGGAGTTCAGAAGCGCTGCTGAGCAAAGTACTGGAAAGAGAAGTCTCACGAGGAGAAAAACCCCGCGCAAAGCGCGGGGTTGCGGGGAATCTCTTACTTCTTGGCGTTCTCGGGTGTGCCGTCCTTGGAGACGTTGGCAGCGATGGAGCGTTTGTCCACCTTGATCAGTACGTTGGGAGCAACTTCCAGGCGGACGGCGGCGTCCAAAACTTCGCGGATGATGCCATAGAGGCCACCGGCGGTGATGACTTTATCGCCGGGTTTGAGGCTGTCCTGGCGCTCTTTCATTTCCTTCTGTTGCTTTTGCTGCGGGCGAATCAGCAGGAAATAGAAGATTACCGCAATCAGGATAAACGGCAGAAGCATGCTGAAGAAGTCTCCTCCTTCTTGAGGCATGTCCTGCGGCGCCTGATCTGAGGGCTGGACGGTACCGGCGGATACGGCCGGTGCGGCGGGTGCCGGAGCTGCAGGGGCAGCGGGGGCTGGTGTTGCGGAGGCGGGGGCCGCAGAGGCCTGAGCAATGGTAATGGTGGTAATCATGGGATGTCGTTTGCTTGGTAACGCGAGATGAAGCTGCTTTTGAAAGCAGCGAACTGGCCGACAGCGATGGCGTCTCTCGCCTGAGCCATCAGTCGGAGGTAGAAGTGGAGATTCTGGAAGGAAAGAACCCGCAGGGCAATGACCTCGCCGGCACGGAAAAAATGGCGCAGCGCTGCGCGCGTGTAGCGCTGTACGTGCGGGTGACTTTCCGGGTGAAGCGGCCGGGCGTCTGTCTTCCAGCGTTCGTTTTTAATGTGCATGGGGCCGTCCGGGGTAAGGGCGACACCATGGCGCGCAAGTCGCGTGGGCATCACGCAGTCGAACATATCCACGCCGCGCTCGATCATTTCGAGCAGCTGGGTTGGGGTCCCCAGTCCCATGGCGTAGCGAGCTTTGTGCTTGGGCATGTACGGAGTGCTGTTTTCGATAGCCCGCAGCATTTCCGGTTCTGGTTCACCGACCGAGACGCCGCCAATGGCGTAGCCGTCAAAGTCCATAGCCGCAAGTTCCTCCGCACACCGGCGGCGCAGGTCTGCATATACGGACCCCTGGACAATGCCGAAGTGCTGCTGCAGGCCGCTTCCGCTGCGTGGCAGGTGAGCGTCGATCCAGGTTTTGCAGCGCGCTGCCCAGCGCAGGGTGTAACCAAGTGATTTTTCAGCGTAGGAGCGGTCGCAGGGATAGGGGGGACATTCGTCAAAAAGCATAGCAATGTCACTGCCAAGGTTCGCCTGGATTTCCATGCTTTTCTCCGGGCTCAGCATCATGTATGCTCCGTCAATGTGGTTGCAGAAACGCACGCCCTCTTCTGTAATTTTGCGCAGCCGCGCCAGGCTCCAGACCTGGAAACCGCCAGAGTCTGTCAGGATGGGGCGATCCCAGCCGGCGAAGCAGTGCAGACCACCCAAGTCCCGGATGAGTTCATCGCCCGGGCGGAGACAGAGGTGGTACGTGTTGCCGAGGATGATGCGTGCACCCAAGGTCTCCAAGTCCTCCGGGTGCAGCGTTTTGACTGTCCCCTGGGTCCCGACCGGCATAAAAATGGGTGTGGGAACGTCGCCGTGCGGAAGATGAAGAATGCCGAGCCTGGCTCCGCTGGGATCGGTGCTGAGAAGTTCAAATGACATGGTCAACTGGCATGGCAGCGTCGGTATTTCGCAGAGAAGATGGGCTTGCCCATCGCTTCCCACTGGAGTTGGAAGTCTGTCTTCGGATAGTAGGGTTCATCCCATTCGACACGCTCAAACAGGGGAGATGCGTCCAGACGCTCGCAGACCCACTGGTAGTATCCATCGTGGTCAGTTTTGAAGAGTATTTCTCCGTTTTCCGCCAGCGCACGGTGCAGTACCGGGATGAAGCTGTCCTGCACGAGGCGGTTTTTATGGTGTTTTTCCTTGGGCCAGGGGTCAGGGAAGAGATAGTGCAGCCGGGAAATGGAACCGGGGGCGATGAACCATTCAAGGAAGTAACGGCTCTCCAGTCTCAGTACTTTGATGTTGTCCAGCTGTTGTCTGGTACTGTCGCGGCAAACTTTGCGCACGCGACCGAGCAGTCGCTCGACGCCGAGGAATCTCCTTTCCGGGTAATGAGCCGCCATTTGCAGTAAAAAGCCTCCATCACCGCATCCCAAATCGACTTCACAGCTCTCCCCGGAGCCGAAGATAGCGGCCACGCTGTGAAGTTGGAAAAAATCCTTCGGTACGAATGCGGAACTCATGCGGGCCCATTGTATCGGACTCTGTGGCGAAAGTCAAAAACTAAATGCTCACCAAGACTGTCAGCGTCGGTTATGTAGGATGTCATGTGCCGGATTTGGCGTCAGTGGTGGACTCATGAGGGAACGGAGAAGGCTGGAGGACAGATCGGAATAAGATTCTTGTACGGGAGCTCATGCAAGCCACGACTTTTTACGAGGGGGGGCCGTCAATGCCTACGGTCCGACCATTCCCATCATGCTGATACCGTGGAGCGCTGATACTCTGCTCTCCATTGCCGAGTAACGCCCCTCGGCATCGGGGCTGACACTCAGAGAGGCTTTGTGCGGCTTGGTGTCTATGGCTGGAGTAGCGGCAGGAAGCAGCAGGAGACCCGACTGTAGCTACTGTGTTCACGGTAGCAAGGCGGCTGTATAGGCGCAGGGTGTCGTTCTGCGACGGCGCCAAAGACCACGCCCGTGGTGGGCGCACAAAAGGATGGGCTGGTTTTTAGATTTTGGTGTTGTTCCCATCGCTTTCAGATCCCCGGAACTGGGTGACGGCATCGGCGAGGAAGCCGTCGGCAACCAGCATTTGGGCGTCGTGGCGGGGGATGCCGCGCGAGAGCAGGTAGAAGAGTTGCTCCTCGTCCATGGGGGCGCTTGCCGAGCCGTGGGAGCAGCGTACTTTGTCGGCCAAAATTTCCAGGCCGGGCAGGGAGTTGATGGTGGCGTCCTCGCTGAGCAGCATGTTGCGATTCGCTTGGTAGGCGTCGGTTTCATGTGCTCCGGGGGCGACGTAGATGTTGCCGGCAAAGGTGGCGGTGGCGCTGCCGTCGACGACGTTTTTGTAGAGAAGGTTGCTGGTGGATTTGCCCCAGCTGTGGATCTGGCGGGTGTGCTGATCGAGGATTTGGGTGCCGTGCAGCCGGTTCGCCGAGAAGAGTTCGATGGTGGTGTTTTCGTGCAGGATTTCTGCTACTGTTTCTTCGCGTGCCCAGTCGAGTCCGCTGTAGCGGGTGAGTTGGCGTACCTGAGCATCCATGGCGGCGATGTTGGTGATGTTCATCGCCCGGGGCTGGTCGCTGCCGGAGGTGGATTCCCCGCTGACTTCCAGCTCCAGTGAGATGTCGGCTCCGGCCATGGCTTTGATGTCACGGGTGGCGACCAGCAGTCCGGAGCCCCTGACGATATGCCGCTCGATGATACGCGCTGCGGCGCCTTCTGCCGCCAGGATGATGGTGCTGGGGGTGAAGACTCCTTCCGTTTCGTAGGTGATGATGATAGGATCCGCAAGAACGGTGTCGATGCAGAGGCAGATGCCTTTGCCGAAGCGTTTGAGGTGCAGAGCGAGGATTTTGTCCGAGCCGATGCTGCGCAGGCGCATCTCGCCGTCGCGCATGTCGTCCGCCATGGGTTCGACGCAAGCTGCCGGTGCCTGGATGGTGATCCGCCCGGCGTTGTCGGTGTCGGATTCCAGCGCGCTGACCAGGGCCTTGGCGTAGATGTGCGGACGGCCAAAGCGCCAGTCTTCGTTGAGGCGGTCGGGCGTTTCGGCTTCGCGAAGGCGTGCTTCAGCTTCGGCTTGTTCGAGGGCGAGCCGGAGCTTGCCGGAAAGCTCGTCTGCGTCGTTGAAAGCGGGGGTGTCCATGGTGCGTCGGGGAAAAGGCAAACGGGAAAAAGGTGCGATGGGAGCAAAAGGGACTGGGTCGGATGTGCTGCTGGGATAAGGCGGTGATGGTGGGTTCTGGGGAAAACGTGCTGCTGAGGGCGTGGCTGCGGAGGAATGGGGTTAGCCGATGGAGTCTTCCATTTCCAGGTCGATGAGGCGGCGGAGTTCGACGGAGTATTCCATGGGGAATTCCTGGACGAGGTCGTTGATGAAGCCGTTGACGGCGAGGCTCATGGCTTGCGCCCGCGTCAGTCCGCGCTGCTGCATGTAGAAGAGTTGTTCCTCATCCACTTGGGAGACGGAGGCTTCGTGCTGGACGGCGGAGGCGTTGCCGTTGACGGTGATGGCGGGATAGGTGTCGGTGCGGCTGGTGGCGTTGATGAGCAGGGCGTCGCACTCGGTGTTGTTGCGGCAGCCTTTCATGCCTTTGAGTACTTTGACTTCGCCGCGGTAGCTGGCTCGGCCTTCGCCGATGGAGATGGATTTGGCGATGATGTTGGAGGTGGTTTCAGGGGCGGCGTGGATCATGCGGGCTCCTGTGTCCTGATCCTGTCCGCTGTGGGCCAGGGAGATGCTGACGACTTCGCCGCGGGCGCGGCGCCCCTGCAGCACGACAGCCGGGTATTTCATGGTGAGGCCGGAGCCGAGGTTGCAGTCAATCCAGCGGATTTCTGCGTCTTCCATGGCGAGGCCGCGCTGGATGACGAGGTTGTAGACGTTGGTGGCCCAGTTCTGGACGGTGACGTACTGGATCTTTGCTCCTTTGAGGGCGACGAGTTCTACTACGCCGGAGTGCAGCGTGGCGCTGTCGTACTTCGGTGCTGTGCAGCCTTCCATGTACATGAGTTCTGCGCCTTCGTCCGCGATGATCAGGGTGCGCTCAAATTGGCCCATGCTCTCGGAGTTGATGCGGAAGTAGGCTTGGAGAGGTTGGGCGAGCTTGACGCCTTTTGGTACGTAGATGAAGGAGCCGCCGGAGAATGCTGCGTGGTTGAGGGCGGAGAATTTGTTGTCGCCAACGGGGATTACTTTGCCGAACCACGGGCGGAAGATGTGCTCGTAGTCGCGCAGGCCCTCGGTGGAGTTGACGAAGATGACGCCTTTTTTGCGCAGCTCTTCCTGCATGTTGTTGTAGGCGGTCTCGGAGTCGTACTGGGCGTCCACGCCTGCGAGGAAGGCCCGCTCCTGCTCCGGGACGCCCAGGCGTTCGAAGGTGCGCTTGACGTCGTCGGGCACTTCGTCCCAGCTTTGGCGGGGGGGAGTGCCGTGGGCAAGATAATAGCGGATTTTGTCAAAGTCTACACCCCGGATGCTTTCGGGGGCCCAGTGTGTGGGCATGGGCATTTCCCGGAATTTTTTGAGGGCGTCTTTGCGGAAGCGGCGTACCCAGTCGGGTTCGCCTTTGGCATCGCAGATGTAGTCGATGGTTTGCTCCGTCAGTCCGTAGCCGGCGTCGTATTTGTGGTTCTCCGGGAAGGAAAACTCGCCGCGCGTGTCGAGTGTGAAGGGGGTGAGATCCGCCTGGGCGGCGGCTGCGTCGGCGGGGGAGGTGGAGCCGATCGAGGGGGTGGCTGGTGAGTCCATGGGGGTGTCCGGTGGCTGATTTCTGCTCAGGGATGCTCTTCCTTCACGAAATCGAAGCCGTGTTCTTCGATGTAGTCCACGAGGTCATAGCCGGCTGTCTTCACGATGCGCCCGTTGTAGAGCACGTGCACCACGTCCGGTCTGATGTAGTCCAGCAGGCGCTTGTAGTGGGTGATCACCAGGAAACTGCGGTACGGTGCCCGCATGGCGTTGACGCCTTCTGATACGATGCGCAGGGCGTCGACGTCCAAGCCGCTGTCGGTCTCATCGAGGATGGCGTACGTCGGGTCAAGCATCATCATTTGCAGGACGTCGTTGCGTTTTTTTTCGCCGCCGGAGAAGCCTTCGTTGACGGCGCGTGCGGTGAATTTCGGGTCCATGCCCAGTTGCTTCATCCTGGCCCGCAGGTTTTTGTAGAAGGCTACGGCGTCGAGTTCTTCCTCTTTGGGGAGGCGAGCCTGCAGGGCTGCCCGCATGAAGTTCGCATTGGAGACGCCGGGTACTTCGACGGGGTACTGGAAGGCCAGGAATAGCCCGGCCCGGCTGCGCTCATCTACGGAAAGCGAGAACAAATCCTGCCCGTCCATCTCTGCCGAGCCCCCCGTGACTTCGTAGTCGGGGTGTCCGCAGAGTACTTTGGAGAGGGTGCTTTTGCCGGAGCCGTTGGGCCCCATGATGGCATGGACTTCTCCTTTGGGTATGTTGAGGTTGACGCCTTTCAGAATTTCCGCGCCATCTTTGACGCGCGCATACAGATCCTTGATGATCAGACTCATTTCTTCTTCTCAGGGGAAAGACAGTGTTCCGGAATATAGCCGCGCAGACAGGCGTCCATGCTGCGAATTTGCACGCCCTCGGGCAGGTCGAAAATGTCTTCGACCCGCAGCCCGGGTTTCAGGTGGATGTCCAGCACACGGTTGCTGGCATCATCCAGAACGTGTACGTGCGGCACCAGGTTCGGACAGTAGCGCGACGGCCCGTTGTTGAAATGGAGCTGGTTGATGAGCCCCACGCCGGCCATTGTTTCCAGACAGTTGTAGACCGTTGCCAGGGAAATGCCCTGGCAGCCCCGGCTCGTGCGCTCGTAGATTTGGCTTGCTGTCGGGTGGTCGTGGGAGTTCAGGATGGTTTCCAGGACCGCGCGCCGCTGCCGTGTCATGCGCACACCCGCACGACGTACCAGGCTCTTTGCCAGGTTTTGAGTGCTGCTGTTCTTGGGGGTTGTTTGGCTCATATCCTTTCTGGGCGGAACGATTATACGCTTTTGTAGTGACTATTGCAAGGCTAAAGCATCTATTGATTAGAATGTTTGTAAAAGCAGTGTGGATGAAGGGCTGTTTCTGCTTCTGAATGAGTGGGTTATATACGGTTACGGATGACAGACCCGGAATCCGCTCGGCTGAGCGGCAGGCAGGATGGTGCCCCGGCAGACGATGGCAGCCTATGGCTTGGCAGAAGGAAGGGGGGCCGGCTGTTCGGGTTTGAGCGTTTCTGCGTCCCGATCGCGGCGGAAGAGAGTGCTGAGGCGGGTCAGTACGCGTGTGGCGGTGTGATGGCAGCTCTCGGCGGTGCTGTGGGCGAGGTTTTTGGCGCTTTGGACGGAAAGCTCGGCGACGCCTTTGGCGCTGTTCCTGGCGAGGCTGACCGGGAGTTTAACCAAGAGCTCCCGGCCTATGCTGAGGCGGGCTTCGCGACGCAGTTTGAAGAGGGCTTTGAGGGTGAGCTTGCGGCCGTCGGATTCCAGACGTCGCAGGAAGATGTGCCCGGTGACGTAGACGACCGTGGCGCCCATGACGGCCTCAATCAGTGCGCCGATGGTGCGCTGCAGGTAGCGGGTGCCTACGGCATCGGCCCCCAGCATGGTTGCCTGATCGCCACTGCTGAGCAGGTCCCCGACGTAGTCGGCGAATTCGTCGCCCAGCATGTCACCGAGTTCCTGGGAGGTTCCCTGGCCGATGAGGGCCATGGTGAAGGAATTGGTGAGTACCCAGCCGAAGCAGAGAGTATTAAAGACTGGGGAGGATTTGTAGCCGTGCAGTCGGGCAAGGGAGACGATGAGCCGCATTTGGAGGATGAGGAGGATGAGACCATCCAGGAGGCTGTTGCGGCTGACGACAACACCCAGTGCGGCGGTGCGGCTGTAGCTGGTGATGAGTTTGCGGGCCTGTCGGCTGAGTCCGGTGGCTTCACGGTATTCTCCCATGAGGGCGAGCAGGCGGCTGTGTCTCTCGTCGCGCGTGAGTTCCGGGGTGGTGAGGTTGTGGTGGATGTCCTGATAGAGGGCTCCCAGCGGGGTTTCCGGATTGTGGCGGTGCCGGCGCAGGGCCCGCAGGGCTCGCTTGGCTTGTTTTTCCGGATTGGCGTGCTGGGCGCGGCGGAGCATCCGGAATTGGATGATGGGGTCGAGCAGGAAGTACCAGAGGACAAAGGCGATGAGGGCCCACATCGCGTAACCGAAGACGGGGTAGGGGGTCAGCTCGTTGAGGATGCGCCCTTTGTCAATCAGGTCGGCGCTGAAGTACACCAGCAGGATGATGAGCGCCCAGACGAGAGCGCTCAGCAGGATGTTCGATTCGGGCTTTTCCGTGGTATCGGGGCTGTGCGGCGATGGGGCTGTCGTTGTTTCGGTCTCGGTCATCGGTGCGGGTGGAGGTGAGGGAAACAGGCCGACGGCGGCGCCGGAATGACTCAGTCTCCGTTTTTCCGGCGTCGGCGTGGTTTTGTTGAGGGCGGTTCCCCTGGAGCAGGGGCTGATGGCTGCCCGGCGTCCGGGGTGTCGGCGTCGGGTGGTGTTTTGCCTTTGCGCGGAGTGCGTTTGCGCTTGGGGGCAGGCGTATCAGCCTGAAGCTCCAGATCCGGGACGGGTTGAGGGTCGGCAGGTATGACTTGAGGCTGCCCTGGTCCGGGCTCCTCTGACTTCGGCCCTGTCTTTTCGGGCTCCGGCTCGGCCCTGGCGGGCTCTTGCGAAGATTCTGAGGGCTCCTGCTCTTGCTTCGGCGTCGGGGTGTCCTCCCGGAAGGCGATCTCGCCTGTTTCCTGTTGCTTGACGGCTTCGGAGTTATGCCCGGCGGTGAGATCTCCGCGCAGGATAGCCTCGGCAATGGGGTCTTCCAACATGCGCTCAATGGCGCGGCGCATCGGGCGCGCACCATACTGCGGGTCGTAACCTTTGTCCACCAGCATGCTGACGACCTCCTGCGAGAGCTTGAGTCCAATCTTTTTGTCTGCCAGTCGCTTGATGAGTTTGCTGGCTTCCAGAAGGACGATTTTTTCGAGGTCGCGGCGTTCGAGCATGCGGAAAACGATGAGCTCGTCGAAGCGGTTGATGAATTCCGGGCGGAAGTGCTGTTTGGCGGCTTCCGTGATGCGCTCCTTCATGGTGTCGTAGTCCGCTTCCTCCCGGTTCATGGCACCGAATCCCATGGTTCCCTGTCGGCTGGCGAGGCTGGCTCCGACGTTGGAGGTGAGGATGATGATGGTGTTGCTGAAGTTGACTTTGCGGCCGAGGGAATCGGTCATGACGCCTTCTTCCAGAATCTGGAGCAAGAGGTTCATGACGTCCGGGTGCGCTTTCTCGACTTCATCAAAAAGAATTACGGCATAGGGGCGGCGGCGCACCTGCTCCGTGAGCTGCCCGCCCTCGTCATGCCCGACGTAGCCGGGAGGGGAGCCGATCATGCGGCTGGTGCTGAATTTTTCCATGTACTCGCTCATGTCCACCTGGATGAGTGCATCCGCTGTACCAAACATGATTTCGGCCAGATTGCGGGCCAGGTAGGTTTTGCCCACGCCGGTCGGCCCCATGAAGAGGAATGAGCCTATCGGCCGCCGGGGATCCTTGATGTCGGCCCGGCTGCGGCGCAGCGCCCGCGAAATCGCCGAGCAGGCGACGTCCTGGCCGATCACTTTGCTCTTGAGCTCGTCCTCCATGCGCAGCAGCTTCTCGGCTTCCTTTTCTTCCATGCGGGCGAGCGGGATACCGGTCCACTTGGAGACGACGGCCATGATGTCTTCCTCGTCGACGTCAAGGTAGGAGGCGTCCATCTCCCGGTGCCAGGTGTCGACGCTGACTTTGAGCCGTGTGTTGAGCTCGGCGATGCGGTCGCGCAGGGCAGCGGCCTGCTCAAACTGCTGGGCCTCGATGGCAGCCTGCTTGGCTGTTTCGAGGTCGCGGCGTTCCTGCTCGGTGGCTTTGATGTCGGCGGGGCGGGTCATGCGGGCCACCCGCAGGCGGGAACCGGCTTCGTCCATGAGGTCGATGGCTTTGTCCGGCAGGAAGCGACCCGTCAGGTAGCGCTTCGACAGGTTGGCTGCGGCTTCGAGAGCTTTGTCGGTGTAGTGGACGTGGTGGTGCTCCTCATAGCGCGGCGCAATGCCGCGGAGGATGAGAATCGTGTCCTCGACAGAAGGCTCGCCAACCTGAACCTGCTGGAAGCGGCGCTCGAAGGCGGCGTCTTTCTCGATGTGCTTGCGGTATTCGTTGAGCGTGGTGGCGCCGATGGCCTGCAGCTCGCCGCGGGAGAGGGCGGGTTTAATGATGTTGGAGGCATCCATCGTGCCCTCGGCCGACCCGGCCCCGATGAGTGTGTGCATCTCATCGATGAAGAGGATGATGTTTTTCTCACGGCGGATTTCATCCATCACCGCCTTGAGGCGTTCCTCGAACTGGCCGCGGTATTTGGTGCCGGCTACCATGAGGGCTAGATCCAGGGAGATGAGCTTTTTGCCCAGCAGGAACTCCGGCACATCACCCGCGACGATTTGCTGCGCCAATCCTTCCACGATAGCAGTTTTGCCCACGCCGGCTTCGCCGAGCAGCACGGGATTGTTCTTCGTGCGGCGGCAAAGAATTTGGATGACGCGTTCCATCTCCACCTGCCGGCCGATGACGGGATCAAGCTCGCCTTTGCGTGCCCGCTCGGTCAGATCGCGACCGAATGCCTGCAGGGCAGGGGTGCGGCTCTGGCCCTGGCCGTCGCGCCGGTTGCCACGGGTGTTGCTGTGCAGGAAGGCGTTGGCATCTTCTTCCTCGTCATCGGGGCCTTCGGGGCCGCCGTTGCCCAGGGGGGAGGCATCGTCATCCTTGCCGCTGTCGGGGGTTCCCATGCCGAAGTTGGTCAAAAGCTCGTCCATCACGATTTTGACGGTAGAGTCGTAGCTGACGCCGAAGGCATTGAGAGCCTGCAGGGCGAGGCCGTCGTCATCACACAGCATCGCGAGCAGGATGTGCTCGGAGCCTACGTAGTTGTGGCGCAGGTGGCGTGCCTGGGTGCCCGCCGTGACAAGCAGCTTGCGGGCCCTGGGCGTGTAGGGGAGGGATGCCTCCGCTTCGCCGGAGGAACCCGGTACCAGGCTGTGCTCCAGTTTGGATGCCATGTCCGCGATGTCAACGCCCTGGCGTTCCAGAGCCGCGACGGCGACCCCCTGGCCCAGCTTGAGGAGACCAAGCAGAATGTGCTCAGCCCCGATGTACTGGTGGTGGAGTCTGTAGGCTTCCCTGCGTGCTATGTTGAGGATTTGCTGCGCTCGTGCGGTAAAATTACTCATGAAAATAGGGTGGATCAGAAAGAATAAATCAGTCAGGAAGAATACGATGCATCAAGCAAAGGCGACAGAAACTCTAGGTCTGCGCAGCTGAGCATATGAAGGACGGCTTGAGCGCGTGCCCGCTCCTGCTCGTCTTCGTCGGTGATGCCGGAGTGAGCGATCATGCCGGGAGCGAACTCCAGCAGCGCATTTGCGAAAAGCTCACACAGATGGTAAGAGCTGGGCATGCCGTAGGTTTTAATCAGTTCCAGCGCGGCCCCCAGGCGCAAAAACGAAATATTGTGCTGCAGTTCACTGTAGGTCAGCCGGTGAGCATAGTGCAGCAAACCATAGCTGCGACCAATGACATCCAAGACCTCGTCGGGCTTGCTGTAGAAGAGCTTGTGGCGGATTTGCCACTCCCGGGCGATCAGTTCCTGAGCAATGTCGTCGAGGTGCTCGAACATAACCTCGGTCTTGTCTGCGCGGGCGGGGCCTGCACCGAGCAGGTAGCAGTTGCCGGAGTTTTCCTCGTTGCCGTGCAGGGGAGTGAGACTCATGGCGAGCTTCTCTGCGCCGCGTGCAACCTGCTCCATCATACCAGCCAGGACAATACCGGGCAGGTGCAGCAGGAAATACAGCTGCATGCCATCGCCCACCTCTGCCGGCACGCTGCCCAGAACTCCCCGCCGGGGATCCCGGGCGAAAGGAATAGCGTCATCCAGGGACTTCGCAATCGAGCGAAACCTCCGGAAGCTCGAATGAGGGTCGGAGCCATCCTCAAAACAGCGCACAACCAGGTGTTCCTCTTCATTGATCAGCACGGAGATATCTCCCTTTTTGCTGCATCCGACAAAACAGCCGTCCTGCCGTGCTGCCATGCAAGGCGAAATCAGCTTCCGCTCCAGTAGCAGGCGGCGCTCATCCAGCGTTAAGTCGGACATCTCGGCAAAGCCATCCACCCCGAGCTTTTTGTTGGACAGCAGGGCCGGGCTCAGCGTGTTGAAAACTTTTTGGCGATCCTCTGCGGTACTCCACCCCGGGAAAGGGGCTTCCTTGATGTTGCGGATAATGCGGGCTGCAAAGCCCAGGAGAATGTCACTGTGCACACCCGAGCCGACCCAGGGCGGGGTGCCGCTGGCCGCTTGTTTGATGAGCTTACGGAGCGCTGTTTTGGAGGAGGCTGGCTTCATGAGAGTTTTCTGATTTGATCGCGCAACTGGGCGGCCTTTTCATAGTCCTCGCGCTCGATGGCCTGCTGAAGTTCGGCTTTCAGCTGCAGAACGGAAGGTGTTTTGGCAGGAGAAGTCCCCGGAGCGGGGGAGCCACCAGCTGCGTCTGGCCGCTGATCCCCTGCATCAACAGGGGGGAAAGGCTGGTCACCTGCGATCTCCTGAGCAAAAACCTCATAGCAAACCGGGCACCCCAAGCGCTCCGTGCGGCGGAAATCCGCCAGCGTGAAGTGGCACGCAGGACACTCCGTCAGCATATTGGGAGAGGCCGGAGGAAGCTGGGCACGGTCCTTCGGCGCGGACCCGGACAGCTCGCGCATCAGGTTATCGAGTTTCTCCTTAAACTGCTCAGGGAAAAAATTCTCGGCAAAAGAGAGCGATTGGGGATCAAAAAGCCCCTTGGCTTTCGCGCACTCTTCGCAGAAGGCAAGCTCAGTCACCTGTCCGTTGACGATCTGCGTCAGGAACATCGAAGCAGGCTTACCGCATATCTGGCACTTTTTCACGGGCCCTATCTTACACTACGACGCGCGCGTTGGCTAGCCCCCAGCCTACCTTTTTGTGTCATTTCACGCGGAGAGGCCGCATGAGGAAAGCTTTGGAGAGTTGACGCTCCCGCTCAGTCGTGGTAGAGTGGGGGCACTTCTCACGATGTCTGACACCCCCGACCAGAAAATCCACCTCATGGATGATGTACTCGCCAGCCAGGTGGCTGCGGGCGAAGTCGTGGAGCGTCCCGCTTCCGTGCTGAAGGAACTGGTCGAAAACAGCATCGATGCCGGAGCCCACTGCGTGCGCGTGGAAGTGCGCCGGGGCGGAATCGCCCTAATGAAAGTGACCGATGACGGCAGCGGCATGAGCCGGACGGATGCCGAGCTCTGTCTCATGCGCCATGCCACAAGCAAACTGCACAACGCGGAAGACCTTTTCGATATCCGCCAACTGGGGTTCCGAGGAGAAGCCCTCCCGAGTATCGCCTCCGTCTCCCAGCTGCAAATCCTGACACGCCGCGCCAGCGACGTCAGCGGGACGCTGATCCGCAGCGAAGGCGGCTCCCCGCCCGCCGTCATGGATGCCGGCTGCGCCCCCGGCACAGAAATCACCGTCACCAACCTCTTCTACAACACACCGGTACGCCGTAAATTCCTGAAAAGCGACGAAACCGAATACGGACACGCCGAACACCAGCTGCGCTTGCATGCCCTGGCCTTTCCCGGGGTTCGCTTCGTGCTGGTGAAGGACGGCTCCCCATGCTTCGATGTGCCGGCTACCCATGATCTGCGTCAGCGTATTGCCGAGTTCATCGGCCGTGAACAAGCCGCCAAACTCATGAGGATTCGCCCGACGGAGGCTCCCGGTGTGCGCGTGACCGGTTTCCTGATGCCGCTCTCCGAGGCCCGGCGCAATCGCCGCATGCAGTACATTTTCCTCAACGGCCGCCCCATCGAAGACAAAATCATCGCACGCGCAGTACGAGACGGCTTTGGCGGGTTCCCGACGGGACTGCACCCGTCCCTGTTCCTGTATCTGGAAGTGGATCCCGGACTGGTAGACGTCAACGTTCACCCAGCCAAACGCGAGGTGCGCTTCCGGCGACCGTCAGACATCACCATGGCGGTGATGGAAGCGATCGGGTCAACACTAACGGCGCACGCACGGGGCGAGTTGGATGTCCCGGTTGCAGGTCCGATTCCGGCTCCACTCCAGGCAGCGACCGCAGCCGGCGCAGTGCCGCCCCGCTCCCCGGAACCAGCCCAGCCCCGCCGATCTGAGGCCGGCGTCAATCCCCGTCTGGTGCTGCGCCCGATAGTCGAACCTCGCCAGCAGCAGCTCAAGCTCCCGCCCATGGAGCCTATCCGGAATAATCTGCCAGGCAAAGCCCCGGTCCCATCTCCGGCCTCATTCGCATCTTCGGAAGCCGCGTCCTCCCCAGTTTCTCCATCTGCGGATTCACGCGGGGCAACCCCTGTTTCCTCCGATACCCGCGCGCCATTTCCTCCTGCCGCCGGTACCCGCGAACCAGCCCCTGAGCCGCCTGTCACGCAGCCGCATCAGGCCGATGCGAGTCCTTCGGAGTCGTCCTCAGGAACAGAGACCGTCCCGGTAACAGAAGAGCTTTTGCCCAAGTTCCGCTACCTGGGCTGCCTGCATCAGCGCTACACTCTTTTCGAGAACTCGGAAGGACTCGTACTCATGAACCCACGGGCAGCCCGCGAGCGCATCATCTTCGAGCGTCTACTGGAAACCAACCGCCGACCACTCACCGCCCAACGCCTGCTCGCCCCCCTGATGCTCGAGTGGGACGTGCGGGAAATGGGAGCCGCGCAGCGCCTGCTGCCGCAGCTGGAGCAGGCTGGCTTCATGATTACCCCCTTTGGCCGCAGCACCCTGCGTGTGGAAGCCTTGCCCGCGATGCTGCCTCTGGATGAAGTCGAGCCGTTCCTGTATGAACTCATGAACTTCTTCATCCGGGGCGAAGGACGCCTGCGCCGCAGCCGCAACCCGTTTGAGCCATTTGCCATCCGACTGTCACATCAATACGCCTGCGCCGAAGACCTCACCCCCTGGCTGTCCCGCCCCCTGCCTCTGCTAATTGATCTGCTGCGCTGTGAGATCCCGTACTGCACCCCCACCGGCAAGCCCACCCTCGTCCCGTACGCACTGAGCGAAATCAACCGCAAGTTCCAAAGCCAGTAACCACCAAGCCCGCCCCATTACCTTTCTCCCCATCTCCAAAGAAAAACATGAACACACAGCCAGCACAAGCCATAGGTGTCGACATGGGTGGCACCTCCATCAAGTTTGCCGTCGTGCAGGGTGCCGCAGTCGTCCACAAAGGAGAACCGCTGCCGACCGCCGCCTTTGCCTCACCTGATGAAATCCTCCGGGCAACAGCCCGCCGCATAGGAGAGTTGCGCACCAGCTTCCCGGAAGTCCAAGCCGTGGGCATGGGCCTGCCGGGCTTTGTCGACCATGAGGCAGGGCGGGTGGATTCCCTCACCAACGTGCCCGGCTGGCACGATATCTTTGCCGTCCGCATTCTGGAAGAACTCTGCGGCCTCCCCGTAGCCATCGACAACGACGCCAACTGCATGGCCTACGCCGAATGGACCTACGGTGCGGGCAGGGGCATGCAGAACGTCGTTTGCCTGACGCTTGGTACAGGCGTAGGCAGCGGCATCATCGTGCATGGCCGCATGCTGCGTGGACACCTGGGTGCCGCGGGAGAACTCGGGCAGATGAGCATCGACTACCGCGGGCGCATCGGCCACTACGGGAACCGGGGCGCTGTCGAGGACTACATCGGCAACCGCGAGATTGCCGCCGAAGCTCAGCTTGCCTACGCCGCCGCCGGTATTTCCAAACCCTTGGAAAAATGCACTCCTCTTGAGCTGGAGTGGGCAGCTAAAGACGGATGTCCCGTCGCGCTGCGACAGTGGGACGACATCGCCTGCAAACTCGCCTGCACCCTCATGAACTGCCACTACGTTCTCAACCCGGAAGCCTTCATCATCGGAGGAGGCGTCGCCAAAGCCGGAGAGCTGCTTTTTGCCCCGCTGCGCCGGCACCTCAAGTCCCAGCTCTATCCCTCTCACTACGAGCGCCTGCGCATCCTGCCGGCCCAGTTCAGCAACGACGCCGGACTCATCGGTGCCGCAAACATGGCGTTGCATGGGGCCTGAGCCCAGCGCAGCCCTGACAGCCCCGGCGCCATCCCGAACAAGCCCCCGCCCCCCTATTGACCGGTTCCCCTACTGACCGGTCCCCCACCAACCAAAACACCGAGCGCAATCCCAAAGGCATGGAACTCACCAAAGCCGAAATCCGTCTCTGCACCCGCCTGGGACTGTCCCACGGACAAGCAGAGCGTCTCGCAGCCGCGCTGCGGGCAGGGGAATCCTCCCGCAGCGCCGTCGTGCTCAGCCCCCTGGCGCCGCCGGACTACGCACCACCCTTTGACTGCGCTGACACCACGGCCATGCCCTGGCTGCCCCCTCGCGTGAAGGTGCCTGCGCCTGGAATCAAGCCCGCGGGGTTTGCAGACTACCAGGCCGGGCTCTATTACGTACTGGACCTCTCCTCCTGTTGGGAATCTGCCGCACTGTCCGCTGTTCCCCGGCCGGAGCGCAGCCTGGATCTCTGCGCCGCGCCCGGAGGCAAAACAATGCTGCTGTGCGCACGCTTCGCGCCCGATGGCAACCACCCCCACACCGCCAACGAAGTCAACGCAGCCCGCCGAGGCATCCTGCGGCAAAACCTCGGGCAATGCGGCCTCGGGCAAGTGCACGTCACGGGACTGCGCCCGGATCAGTGGGGCAGCAGCGGTGAGCAGTTTGATTTGATTCTGGTGGATGCCCCCTGCAGCGGGCAGTCCCTGCTGGCCAAGGGCATCAGGAATCCCGGCTGTCTCGGCGCCTCCGTGGTCAACGGCAATGCCAAACGGCAAAAAGGCATCCTGCTCGCGGCATGCCATTGCACAGCACCCGGCGGACACATCCTCTACACCACCTGCACCTACGACCCGGACGAAAACGAAAAAGTCATGAGCTACATCCAAAAACGCGTCCCGGGGTGGCACGCCCGGGAAGTACCCGCTCTAGCTCCCTATCAAAGCACACTGGCGGACTTCCCCGCCTACCGCATTCTGCCGGAGCACGGCTACGGAGCCGGCGGCTTCTGCTGCCTGCTGCACCGATCGGCGCAGACCTGACTTCCTCCCCTGGCCCCCCGTCAAGTGTACAGGGAGCCCTACAGTCACGGGACAGCAGAAGAACTGATTTCCGTCCCACCCTTCATGGGCACCGGCCCTCCCGAGCCACGCACACTAGCAGCCCCCATCAACAACCCACACAAGAGCACATCGGGACCAAAAGACTTGAGACAAAAAGAAATTACACCCATTTAAGCCAATTCGGCCTTGCCAAACGGAGCCGGAAAGGATAGAATACAGCCGTACAGAGGTACATTTGTCTTTTTTATTGTTATGAAACCGACACTCCTTGTTCTCGCAGCAGGTATGGGCAGCCGTTATGGTGGCCTCAAGCAGTTGGACCCGATGGGCCCCAACGGTGAAGTAATTCTGGACTATTCCGTGTACGATGCCATCCGCGCCGGCTTCGGCAAGGTGGTGTTCATCATCCGTAAGGACTTCGAAGAAGCATTCAAGACCCAGGTAGGCTCCCGCTTTGCAGGCAAGATTGAAGTTGACTATGCCTTCCAGTGCCTCGACGACCTGCCTGAGGGATACAGCGTCCCGGAAGGGCGAGTGAAGCCCTGGGGCACCGCGCACGCTCTGCTCGCCGCCCGCAACGTAGTCACAGGCCCCTTCGGCGTCGTGAACGCGGATGACTTCTACGGCGCAGATGCCTTCGCCAAAGCCGCAGAATTCCTCACCTCCACCGCTGCTGCCGATGGCAAAGAGCACTATGGCATGATCGGTTACCCCCTCAAAAATACCCTCAGCGACCACGGTGACGTCAACCGTGGCATCTGCGGTATCGAGAACGGCTACCTCGACAGCGTGGAAGAGTTCACCAAAATCATGGTCGAACCGGACGGCGTTTGCCGCGGCGACAGCCTGAGCGGGGAGCGGAAACCCGTCGATCCCGAAGAGCTTGTCTCCATGAACTTCTGGGTCTTCCCCGCCTCCTTCATCGCCCGCATACAGGACCACTTCAAGGGCTTCCTGGCCGCCCATGGCAGCGAGCTCAAGAGCGAATGCTACATTCCAACAGTAGTAGACGAACTCATCCACAACGGCAAGGCCGACTGCCGCGTCATCAAAACCACTGCTAGCTGGCTTGGCGTGACCTATCCCAGCGACAAGCCCGCCGTGGTAGAGAGCATTGCCAAACTCGTGGAAGACGGTGTCTATCCCGCTAAACTCGGCTAACGCCAGCGTTTTGTTTCCGTACCCATCCTTTCTTATGTACGACATCAAAGCGGTAGCCAACCTCTTCGATCTGCGCGCGGACTATGTGTTTGGCGGCCCCTACGGCTCCGGCCACATCAACGACACCTTCCGTATCGAAGTCGATCAGGCGGGGCTGCGCACGCGCTTCATCCTGCAGCGAGTCAACAGCAACGTCTTCAAGCAGCCCATTCCCCTGATGGAGAATGTCAAGCGCGTGACCGACGAAGCCCTGCGAGTCCTGCAGGCCGAGGGCTGCAAAGAAGCCTACCGACGGACGCTCACCATCATCCCTGCCAAGGACGGAAAGCCCTATGCGCAGGATGAAGAAGGCAACGTCTGGCGCGTCTACCCCTTCATCGAGCGTGCCCGCACCTACGACATGATCGAAAACCCCGGTCAGTGTGTCGAGGTTGCACGAGCTTTCGGCAACTTCCAAAAGCTTGGCGCCAACCTCCCCGGCGAGCCTTTGTTCGAGACCATCCCGGACTTCCACAACACCACCAAGCGCTTCCGCAACTTCCAGAACGCCATCGCCACAGACCCCTTGGGCCGGGTGAAGTCCGTCCAGAAAGAAATTGACTGGTACCTCTCCCGCGAGGCTGACTGCCACAAGGTCGTCAACTACCTCGCCAGTGGTGATCTCCCCCTGCGCGTCACGCACAACGACACCAAGCTCAACAACGTCATGCTCGATGACGTCACGGGCGAGGGCATCTGCGTGATTGACCTTGACACTACCATGCCCGGGTCATCTCTCTATGACTTTGGCGACATGATCCGCACCTCCACCTCCCCCGCAGCTGAGGATGAGAAGGACATCACCAAAGTTGTCATGCGCATGGAGTACTTTGAAGCACTGGCCAAAGGCTACTGCGAAGCCGCCACCTTCCTCACCCCGTTGGAAAAGAGCCTGCTGCCGTTCTCTGGCAAGCTGCTGACCATGGAGTGTGGCATGCGCTTCCTCACGGACTACCTGGAAGGCGACACCTACTTCAAGATCAAACGTCCGGAGCACAACCTCGACCGCACGAGAACCCAGATGGCCCTCGTCGAGTCCATTGAAGCCCAGATGGACGAAATGCAGCGCGTTGTAGAGAAATACTGATCGTAAGCTCTCCCTGTTTGTCCACACCCCCGGGGTCCCGCACATGGCTGACCCCGGGGGTGTTGCTGATATCAGGCGTGGGATGTACCGGGTAGGATGTACCCCATGATGAACGAACACTCAACGAGTCCGCCTCCCTGACACGGGCTCGTGCTCGTAGAGTGCTCACGCTGTTCCCTTATGCCGGCCCAGTCTCGTATGCCTGCCCGGAATGGGTTTGCTTGAGCGCTTACGAAGAAAGAGAATGCAGCTGATTGCACAACTGAAGGTAAGCACTCAACGAGCTCACCTCCCTGATGGGGGGGTGAGCTCGTCGCTTGAGTTGATATCGGGCTTGTGGATAAT
>CALXRG010000009.1 GCA_944390825.1 uncultured Akkermansia sp. | reverse complement strand
GGTGTTTTGAGGCAATGTAAACATAGGCCTCTATTTTCGCACGCCTGCCTACAATGGTTTTGGTTGAGTGCTTACGCCTTTTCCCAGAACCCAATCCCACAGAGGACCGCACCGGCCCACAGCCACGCGCCTCTGTGGGATTGTTGCGTACTATTTTAGCGAAGTTTCACCTCTCAGGAGTCGCAGGACCAGCAGGCAGCAACGCCGCCGACGTAGCCTCCGCAACACGGCGCATCACCGCATCCATCGCATCAGACGAAGCCGCAGCATCCGCCACAAAAACCGCAATATAAGCGTATCGCCCATTGGGCATACGGAGGATACCCACATCATTTCTGGCCGAAATACGGCCATCGGGCAGCTTTGGTCCTGAGCCCGTCTTGTGTTCCAGCCGGCAGCCAACCGGCACCCCAGCAGCCAAACACGACGACCCGGTACGGGTCTGTGCCATGATATCCAGCAATTCCTGAGCCTCCGCAGGCGGGAGGATGGCCTCCCCCGCGCCACCGCCCTGCACCCCAGAAGCAGCACTATCCAGAGCTCGCAGCAGCCGACAAAGAGCCAGAGGCGAAGCACTGTTGGCAGACACTTTTGAAACATCCCGCAACCCCATCTCATCGTAGCGGATAAACATCCGTTCACCACCCAACCAACGCCTCATCCCGGACTCAACCACCGCGGGACCGCCTACCAGAGAAAAGAGAAAATCGCACACATTATTATCACTCTGAGTCACCATATACATGAGCAACTCACGCAGCGTAAAGCAGCCCCCCGACGGATGCAATTCGCGCAAAGGGCTCCAGGTATCCGGTTTCAAATCCTCCGCGGTCAGAGCAAAGCGCTGTTCCAGGCTCCACCGCTGATCAGCCACCCCCTGCAACACCACCACAGCCAACGGAAGTTTCACCACGCTCATCATGGGGTACAACTCCCCTGCTCCCATCACCCCGGCGGGATGCTCCGCCCCATCCAAAAACACAGCGATTCCCACACGGGCATCAATCGACGCCGCAGCCTGTTCGCAAGAACGCTGCAACGTCTCAGCCCCATCGCGAGGCAAGTCCTTCGAAAAAACTATCCCTGGGGAAACGATCGCCAAAGCCAGCGCCAGCACCCGAACACATGTGACAACCATACGCCCATGCTAGCACATCCTCCCACCCCCTGCAACAGGAAAAAACGTCATCTGATCCAGCCTCCCATTGACTGGTATTCGTCTCTGCCCGATGCGATGTACTCCTGCAACGTATCAACTCGCCAACGCCTCACCATGCTGGGAAGGCATGCAAAAATAACAAATCTCCGAGCTTTTCCATTAGAAATCTGTGCGGTATAAAATTCCGGGGGAAATGACGAAGCATCGCAGCTGCTCATTTAACCGAAAAAAAGCTTGCGACTTTTCTCTTAAATTGCTATAGGAGCATCAGGGTGCGTCCTCAACCTCATGAGGGAAACTCAACCCTCCTCTCACCATGAAAGCTCACACTATTCTTGCGTCTCTGTGTCTTGTCGCCGGTACAATCATCCCATGTGCGTGTGCAAACGCGACAGAAGCCAATCAACAGGAAACAGGGCGTCCCCAACCCCTGCAAAAATCTGCTGTCATTGAAGCTAAACCCTATAGGGATACGGCTTCCCTGCTCAGGGAGTATAAATACGGCAGGCATTATTTCGACAAATTCGAAAATCCCACCGGAGTCTTTGTTAAGGAAGGCGATAAACTGGCTGTGACCCTGGATGGCACACCGGGAAGCGAAATCACCCTGCTCATCCACTCCTTCGAACCCGGGACAGTTAACAAAGAAACCCAAATCCCGCTCACCCCCGGGGACACAACGCATATCACCGCTCCTCACGAAGGCCTTACCTACATCCACTACTACACGGAAAACGGCGGCGGCAAGCCCGTCAAAGTCACCATCAGCGGCGGTACGAACAACGGAGTCTACCACAAAGGGGATGGCCCCGGCAAATGGCAGGAACTCATCCATGCGCCGGGCAGCGAATATATTGACATCGTCGGCAAATACGTCCACCTCATCTATAACAAAGAAGGCCTCCGCGAGCATTGCGCACAAGACGTCGACCCCCTGCTCACGATATATGACGACATCGTCGAGGAACAGCACTCCATCATGGGCCTGCTTAAGTACGGCCGCTGGTATGGCAACCACCTCAATGGCCGCAACGGCGAAGGCGCCTTCATGCACGCCGACGGGATCGGTGCCTACTACAGCCGCGACTGCATGGGAGCCGTTACCGACCTTAACGCCCTTGACTATTGGGCCATTGCACACGAGTTTGCCCACCTCACTCAGCTTTCCCCCGGCCTGAATTGGCACGGCACCACCGAAGTAACCAATAACATCTCCTCCGCACGCGCCCGCTACAAGTACACCCCCGACAGGCTGCCACTGGAGGACAATCCCTCAGCCACGCCGGACGGAACCGTAGCCGGAGGCTGCTTTAATTGCTTCTTCCAAGGAGCAATCATCAACAAAGAACCCTTCCGCTACCAAATGGGGCCAAGCGACACAAGCAATTATCTGAACGGAACGGGCGGCGATGTCTTCGTCTCTCTCATTCCCTTCTGGCAGCTTGATCTTTATTTCCACTATGCAGGCATGGGCAACAAAGATTTTTACCCCGATCTTTGCGAGAAATTCCGCAAAGACACCGACGACAAATCGCTGACGCCGGGGGAGAGTCAGGTACGTTTCTGCAAGTACGCGTGCGACGTCACCCAGCAAAATCTCATGCCCTACTTCAGGAAGGTCGGCTTACTGGCCCCAGTTGACCGTATCATCGGAGACTATGCCGGGAAAGTACCCATGATCATCACCCCCGACATGGTTAAAGAAGCAGAAGAGTACGGCGCACAGTATCCCGCGCCTGCCAGCCCGGTCATCTACCTGATCTCTGCCCGCAGCCTCGAAGCCTTCCGGGACAAACTTCCCTTGGAAGGCACGACTAACGTGGGCGCCAGTCTCGACGGAAATTGGCTTGTCGTTGACAGTAACGAATGGAAGAATGCCGTCGCGTACTACACCTATGCCGGAGAGAAACTCATCCGCATTTGCATCCCCGGCACGGGCGATATCAGCAAGAAAACCACACGCTGTCCTTTCCCTGAAGATGCGACACGCGTCGTAGCCGTCGGTTGGGATGGAAGCACCCGCACCGTCTACGAAAAAGGAAAATAAAGAGAAAGCACGCTGCCGCTCTCGAAATCGTTCCCAAATCATGCGGCAAGTTCCGTAACGCGACTCCCCAACCGGTCTCCGCCTTCCAGAGACCGGTTGGGATTTCTCTCATTGTTTTACGAGCATTGTGGTACCATACGGACGAGATCAATTGAGAATCGCCCCCAAACATCAAGACACTGAATAATCTGCTTACCTGACTCCAAGAACGCACCCCCATCGCAATAAGCGTCCAAGTGAAGCCCCCTCCAAACTTGCGCCGAACGGCCCACCCCCAACCTCTTCCATTCATCCGGACTCATGGGACTTCCCTCCCCCTGCAATCCGCATCCACTCGCGGCCCTGCTGTCGGCGCCGTCCCCTTCTGCTCCCATCCCCGCCTGCCCCTGCCCAAGGGTAATTTCTGAGCACCGTTGCGATTAGTTTTGACCCGCTCGCCGAGCATGCCCGGAGGAGATCGACAGGGCTCTTCCCTATGGCCAAATAACATTACATCTCCCCGCTCCAACGACGCCCTCAGAACACCCCATTTCCGCAGGGCAGATGACGCCATTTAATAACATGTATTATCATAAAAAGCTTGCTTTCTCCGGGAAATTATCGTATAAACTTACTGTCGCTCATTTTTGATTCAGGCATGAAGCACCACAGGTCATCAAAATTGCGTTTCCCGTCTTTTCTGCATTGCACGGGGACACACTGGTCAAGGCTTCTGCTAGGGGTGGTGCTGGTGTCTGCCTCCGCCGGGGCACAAGAGAAAGCCGAAGGAGAGGCGAAGGCTCATCACCCCCCGGCGGAAACCGGAAGTGAGGTAGTCACCGTGCCGGGATCATCGAAAAACGACCCAGCAGCCAAGCTAAGCCCCCAGAGGACGGGAACGCAGACCCTCCAGAATGAAGCTCAGAGTACCGGCCAGGCCAACCGGGAGACGGAGGAGGACGGACTTTTGGTCGGGCCGGACGGAGTCTGCACGGATGCCCCCATACCTCACGACACCGCAGCCGGTAGTGCGGACGTCAGCAGCCGGGAGGCCGGGGCGCAGATTATCTCCGGTGATTCCGGAGAAGAAACTGCAGCCGCAAACGGTTCTGAGGTCAGTGGGGAGGATGATCTGGGACCGATCACTCGGGAGGAAGAAGAAGCTCTCGCCAGAATGATGGCAGCCGCGATGGATGTGACAGCCCGAGCCCATGGAGGCAAAACAGCGCTGCATCTGGCCGCACAGGAAGGAAAAGCTGCGATGGTGCTGGCGCTTATCGACAAAGGCGCCCAAGTCAACGCAGAAGACCAGGATGACTTCACTCCGCTGCATGACGCTGCTGCAGGAGGTAAGACCGATGCGGTAGTGGCGCTACTGGAGCATGGAGCACGCGTCAACGTTTCCTCACTGTATGGATTTACCCCTTTGCATTTAGCAGCAGACGGCGGGTATACAGGTACAGTTCTTGTTCTGCTGGACAAAGGGGCTGACATTGAGGCTGCCACGAGCAACGAGCTAACTCCCCTGCACTGTACGATCATCAAGAAGCATCTCGACACCGCAGAAGCACTCATTAAGCGCGGTGCCAACATCCAGGCTGAAGACACGAATGGCTCAACGCCTCTCCACTACGCTGCGGCTGCCGATGACGCCCGCATGGCACGCATGCTGTTGAAACACAAAGCCGACATTAATGACCAAGGGAACGATGGAAACTCTCCCCTGCATGTTGCCGCCTACACCGGCACCACCGCGATGGTCAGGCTGCTGCTGGAACAGGGCGCCGATCCCCATCTCAAAAACGCAGAAGGCTATACTCCCCTGCAACTGGCGGAACAAATAGGCAACAAGCAAAAGATCAAGCTGCTGCACGATGCCATGCAAAAGGCCAAGTCGCGTTGAAGTCCAGGCGTACGATTGCGAGCTCCAGGGGAAAGTTTGCTTCCTCAACCGCTGCTCCGGTGCCCGAAATCTCACGCGACTCGTGATGCACCGCGGCATCGTTGCAAACTGATGCCGGTCTTACGCATACTTCTACGCGGTCTTCAAGCGCCGAATCCACCGACTCATTACCCGTCGGCTCACACGGATCCGCCAATCGCGGCGGCTGCGCATCTTATCTCACCAGAACGCCGGCTGCTGCACAGTCGAGCCCGATTCGTTACTCTTCCTGCGTGGCAACAATGGACCTAACGGCAGAGTGATACCACCCTCTCTTTGATATTTTCGTTCCTACACCCTCCTGCCTCAGACCTGCCTCCCCCTTCCGAGAGGAGGAGGGAACTCCGGCCATCAGCAAACGGCGACGTGATCTGAATGAGAGGCTTAAGCCCTGTAGCTGTCCACCAGCATCTGGGTGCGCTGACGCACCTTGGCAACGCGGGCTTTAAGCTCGGCTTTGTACGCCTCTTTATCCGGCATTGGGCACTGCGCGACCCCGGAAATGACGGCCGCCTCGGCAATGGCCGGGCAGAGATACTCAATCATGCGCGGATCAAAGGGCTTGGGAATGACGTAATCAGGACCAAACGCAAGCTCTTTGTCGCCATTCGCCGCAATAACCTCCTCCGGCACAGGCTCGCGGGCAAGATCAGCCAGTGCGCGGGCAGCAGCGATCTTCATGGCTTCATTGATGGTGGTAGCCCGCATGTCAAGGGCTGCGCGGAAGATGTAGGGGAAGCAGCTGACGTTATTCACTTGGTTGGGCCAGTCGCTGCGACCGGAACCCATGATACAATCGGGCCGGGCTTCCTTGGCATCATCATAAGTAATCTCCGGATCCGGATTGGCGCAAGCGAAGATGATGGGATGGGGTGCCATACTCTTGACCATCTCCTGCTTCAGCAGCCCCTTCTTGGAAAGCCCCAGGAAAATGTCAGCCCCCTGAAGGGCAACCTCCAAAGTGCAGTCTTCACTCTGGGCAAAAATAGCCTTGGTGGGGTGGAGATCCAAACGCCCGGTATGAATGAGCCCCTTGGAATCGAACATGTAAATATTCTCACGGCGTACGCCCAAGGCCATGTAGAACTTGGCGCAGGCGATACCGGCCGCGCCTGCCCCGCTCACGACGCACTTCATATCCTGGAGCAAACGCCCCGTAAGGTGGGCAGCATTAAGAAGAGCGGCCCCGGAAATGACAGCGGTGCCGTGCTGGTCATCATGGAAGACGGGGATGTTCATTTCCTCGCGGAGGCGCTGCTCCACGATGAAACACTCAGGAGCTTTAATATCCTCGAGGTTAATGGCACCGAAGGTTGGCTCCATCGTCTTGATAACATCAATGAGCGTCTCAGGCTTCGAGATGTCGAGCTCGATATCAAAGACGTCCACGTCAGCGTAGATTTTGAAAAGAAGCCCCTTGCCCTCCATGACAGGCTTGGATGCATGAGCGCCGATATTGCCCAACCCGAGCACAGCCGTGCCGTTGCTAATGACCCCGACCAGGTTGCTCTTGCCGGTGTATTTTGAAGCCAGTGAGGAATCACGGGCAATTTCAAGGCAAGGCTCCGCTACACCGGGAGAATAAGCTACCGTCAGATCATCAATCGTAAAACAGGACTTGCAGGGCAGCACCTCCAACTTACCCGGACGGGGCTGCTCATGATAGGTAAGGGCTTTCTCAGCCAGATCGTTGCTCATTCGAATGTCTCCTAAATGCGTTGGTGTGCCGGTATTATATGAAGCCGTTCTGCCGTTGGCAAGCTCAATCCCCCGAACAGAGCGAAAAAAAACACCGTGCGCTTGCACAAGCTGTATTCCTCAACCCGAAATATACCAGATACATCCCGTAAAGCGGCCTGCCGACAGCACCGCCCCTTATGTGCATATTCGCCCACCTTCATCAGCACCCCTTCATCAGCACCCCTTCATCAAAGCCCCTTCATCAAAGCCCCTTCATCAGAAATCGCATGCAGGCATAGGTCACGGGTTCACAGAACGTGCTTACATGGAAGGCATCCTCGCTATCCCCCTCTCCCCTCCTCCGCCCTTCATCGCACCATGACACCACTTCCCCGGTGTCACACTTCCACTGAGGCGCTAATGCGGTGCATTAATCATTTTTCCGACAGTTACGCCACTCTGTTCCGCAATTCTGCATCTGCTTCTGAAGCCCCTTTTCTGATACAAGCCTCTTCGTCCACCTGCGTCACGGTACGAATCGTTGCGCAAGACGCAAAAGGAGCTCCTGCACGAGGAGCTCCTCCACAATATAGCTTTCACCCAGCGCCGACGAGCGGCACTTTACTTCACGCGGTAGTACTGGTAGTGCACGCGATCATCGATGGCAAGAGCCTCGCGGGCAGCACGAATCACAGAAGGCTCGGCGTCGAAAGAAAACAGCATGTACTGACCGAACTTGAGGTGGTCAGACTCATAGGCGAACTCGCGGCGACCCACATTCTTGGTCTCTGTTACCTTTGCGCCAGCTGCCTGGAGCTTCTCCGTCATCGCGGCGGTCAGCTCATCGAGCGTGGCAGATCCCTTCATATTCAGAACGATCAGTGCTTCGTACTTTCTCATAACGTTTGTGTAATGTAAGATATCGGGCTTTCAGAAAAGCGGTGCCGTATAATGCACCTTTTCCGCACAGATTGCAAGCCCAAAGTGCATTTTATGCCATTTTTTTGACAAAGCGTCGTGAATGCATGGAAAACGTCCCCTCTGAGGACCTGCTTGAGGCTCGACTCTTCATGCACGTAAAACCAGCCAGGTTTAGCATCCGCCGCGTTCTGTACACCTTCCACTCCCCCCATATCTCCGGTGCGTCCCCCACACTGCCTGTACGCCATCAACGCTGGGCCAACGTCCCCTGCTCATCGGGCGCAGACAAGGATTCCAAGTCCGCTCCCCACCGGGCACGCCGCAGCCCTACTGCAGCCCCTCAGCAGGCAACGGCAGGCAGCGATGTCCCTCGGCTAGCCACTGGCAGCAAGGCCGGCGACTCAGATCAGCTTCAGGCGCACAAGATCCTGAGTATCGATCAAGCCGACCGGCACGCGGTTGGCATCCAGCACGACAAGGTCGTCAATGCGCCGATCACGCAGCGTCTTCACAGCGGTAATAGCAAGTTTGTCTGCCTCGACAAACACAGGTTGCTTCGTCATCAACTCAGCTACTGGCTGCGTGCCGCAAGCGGGGTTTTGCTGGTAGGCACGGGCAAAGTCACCGTGAGTGAACACCCCTGCCAGTGTGCCATCCTCATGCGTCAGCACACACGCTCCGGCACGGGCAGAAGTCATAGCGATGATACAGTCAGCCACCGTGGCCGTCTCTGGCTGCTTGGCAAACTCCGTGCGCATGATATCACAGATGCGCGTCAGCAGGGCGCGCCCCAGCGAACCTCCTGGGTGACTGCGGGCGAAATCCTCCTTGGTGAAGTGGCGGGCCTCCAGCAAGGCCATCGCGAGGGCATCGCCCATCACCAGCATCGCGGTAGAGGAGGAAGTCGGCGCCAGATTCAGCGGGCATGCCTCATGGCTCACTGCCGTATCCAGCACAATATCAGAATGCTGTCCCAGCGTCGAGCCAGGTTTGCCAGTCATCCCGATGATTGTCATATCGTAGCGCTTCAGGAAAGGCAGCAGAGTGAGCAACTCCGACGTCTCACCCGAAAACGACATGGCGATGCACGCATCACCATCCTGCACAATACCCAGATCACCATGCAGAGCATTCATCGAATCCAGCACGATTGACGGAGCCCCCGTCGACGTCAGCGTAGCAGCGATCTTATCACCGACAAGACCACTTTTACCCACACCCACGATAATAATTTTGTGACCACTGTCGATAGCCTTGCGCATAGCTTCAACAGCCTGAGTGAACGAATCGTCCAAACGTTCACCAATATGCTTCAAAGCCTCGATTTCGTCCTCAAAAACCTTTTTACCGCGGATGGTGTGATCTATCATAACGTGCAACACTTTCTTACCGACGAACTCTAGCACATATCACGCCTTTCTGCAACGAAAAAAGCACGCGCGGCACCATCATTTCCCTTGCAACCGAAAAAAGTCAAGGTTTCTGTTTTGTCTCACAGTCCCGTCATCAGACGTTTGATCGAACGATGCTTTCCCACGTTCTGTTGCCAAGCGGACAGCGATTCAAACTCTGCAAAAAGATGAGCAAAAAGATGAGCTTTGTGATGCAGTATACCATCAAATGATAGTCACTTGTGTTATTGCCGGTGCACTGGTCCAATCCATTGAGATTGCCGAGCACACAAACACTACAACATCTTCATCCCCGGCAGACAATCCCGCGAGTGAGAGAGTGAATCCCCCGCCAAAAAGCCGCGGTCTCCACCTGATTTGCCACGAAATGCGTCTAAAGTCAGTTCGGAATTCTTGCATGAGACCACGCTGCATCCCGGCTATTTGCTTGCTATAAGCGATGAAACCTGATAGCATCAGGACGCATGAGATATTGGCTGACAACCGTTCCTGTTGTGTGTCTGCTGGCGTCCGCGTGGGCAGATGTGGAGGAAACGGCGGCGAACAATGAAAAACTGCTTGGGCAGTTTGCGGCTGCGTTTGAAGATGCGGTGGTGGCACTTTCATCGGTGCAGAGCAAGTCGGAAGCAGACGTGGTAGCCTCGCGGGTGGCGGTTGATTTCATTTTGCTTCAGAAGTTGAACCGGGAGGTGCTGCGCATCAATACCAATGCAGTCTCCCCGGCTTTTGCCCGTGAATTTGCGGAGCGCTGCACGAAAGCCCAACAACAAGTCCAAGCCGCAGCAGAGAGACTCAGTACCGTCCGTTGCTTTGGGTCAAAGGCACTCGAGTCTGCCCTGACTCTGGCCTCTCTTGTTTCCGGCAAACTGGATGACGCCGTTGCAATCCAAGCTTGCAGAGAGCTTGTCCTGAACAACCTCGAGCTCTCTAACCGTTTACTCAAGGAAGTGAAGGACTACGACTCAGCAGAAAAAATTGCTCCCATGCTCAAAGTGTCTCTCAGCTGTGGCCGCATGATCAGTGAATTCCGCAGTGGGCTGGAAAGCAGAGAAGGCATTTTGCCCCCGGAACCGGATTTCGAGCAGCGCCTGCAGCGCTTTAGGGAAGAATCAGCCAAGCACCTCGAACTCCTGCAAATCGATGGGTTTTACGACTGCGTTGCTCTGCGTGACGTGTTGCAGGCAAGCCCCTGAGCCCTTCCTCTCCCTTTTCTCTTCTATCTCTCTCCCCCATCCATTCCTTTCCCTCCTTTTCTCCCCGTCACCTTCCATCCACCGGCCCTGGCTCTCTCGCTCCCTGCTTCCTTCGTCTTTCTACCTCTGGTCCCTACTCTAACGTTCTTTCTCCACCAACACCAATGAAAACGCTCCTTCTCACCACTCTTTTCGCAGCCTCAGTAGCGGGAGCTACAGATTTTGACACGTCTGTCACACACATTCAGCCCCAACCCGGAAACAAAAATCCGGCAACGGCAGGTCGCAAAGTTGATCGAGCTTATGCATACGGATTCTCTTTGGCACTAAATGACCCCCATCTAATAACCACACCGGCTTTTGGATCAGCAGATACTGTGTACCTGGACAGCATGACACTGCTGAACAGGAGTTTTCACAAAGAAAAAAAGAAAAACGCCTCAATGAAGGTGGCCATCTACACTCAAAACAATCAATTCGTGGCCCTTTCGAACGAATCCACCGACTCGCTGTCCCCCAACAAAGTCAATACCTTAACCTTCAATGGAGCTCCTCTGAAAGTCAAAGAAACATACAAATACCTGTTTGTCGATTCCGGAGCCTCACCATCCACGCTGAAATCCCAATCCGGACGACTTCCCGAAACACTGAGAATTGGCATTGAATTATACTGTGTTCCTCAGGCAAACGCAGTGTATTATGCAGAAAAATTAAATAAGGACCTGACAGCTGATTCCTCGAGTTTGTATAAGAGATTCAATGGTTTTATGCCAGTCGTCACATTCCGGACAACCGATCAGCAACCCAGTGAGTTCACACTGCACTCACCCGCGGCCTTGCTGCTGATGGGAGGTGGCGTAGTGGCACTTTTTCTGTGGTCCGCGGCACTGATCGCGCATTTCCGAAGAAAAAACTGATTATCCCGCGTACCCTTCACGCACGGTTCCCTCTATCACTTGACGCCCGAAGCGCAGGCCGCTATAATGACCGTCGTCATGAGTCACTATGCATTAATTCTTGCGGGCGGCAGCGGCACCAGATTCTGGCCGCTGTCACGTGACGCAAAGCCCAAACAGCTTCTCGATCTTTTCGGCAAGGGTACAATGCTTTGCCAAACAGTAGAACGCATGCGCGGCATCCTGCCCGCCGAAAACATCTTCATCCTCACCAACCACCTCCAGGAAGAAGAAGTGCGCCGACAAGCAGCCATACTGCCGCCCGAAAATATCGTGGCAGAACCC
Organism: uncultured Akkermansia sp.; assembly: GCA_944390825.1. GTDB lineage: Bacteria > Verrucomicrobiota > Verrucomicrobiia > Verrucomicrobiales > Akkermansiaceae > Akkermansia. Next base: position 83,840 of record CALXRG010000009.1, on the reverse strand, counting down.
GCCCGCCGTGATACAGCCCCGGCCGTGGCACTCGGGATTGCCCTGGTGGCAGCTCGCGATCCGCAGGCCAGTATGATGATTGTTCCCAGCGATTCCCTCATCCTGGATGACGCCTCCTTCCAGTCCCTCGCCACCGAGGCCCTCAACCTGGCTGACCGGGAGGAAGCCCTCATCACCATCGGTATCCAACCCACCTGGGCCTGCCCAAGCTACGGGTACGTGGAGCGCGCCGGCAAACTCGACACCCCGGGTCTAAGCCACAGCTGCTACGAAGTCGTCCGCTTCTGCGAAAAACCCGATGCCGCGACCGCTGAGCGCTACCTGCAAAGCGGCAACTTCAGCTGGAATGCCGGCATGTTCATCTGGAATGTCGCTCACGTGCGCCAGGAACTCGCCAAGCACACCCCCGAGCTGGCCGACTTCATCTCCCGTCTGGGTACAGCCACAGACTTGCCCTCCTTCATCCGCGAAGAATTCCCCAAACTTACCCCCATTTCCATCGACTACGCTCTGCTGGAAAAAGCCGACCGAGTACTCAACTTCGAAGCCAGCTTTGATTGGGATGACGTCGGCTCCTGGATCTCCGTCGGCAAATATCTCCCGACCGATTCTCACCACAACGCAGCCAATACCCCCCTGAGCGCACTGGAAGCTGCCGGCAACGTCGTCTTCTCCGACTCAGGGAAACGCATTGCACTGCTCGGCGTGGAAGATCTCATCGTGGTAGACACCGGTGATGCCCTGCTCATCGCGAGGAAAGACCAGGCTGACCGCATCAAAAAAATCGTCAGCGAGCTCCCACCGGAACTTCGCTGACGGTCCTGTCCGCACAGGCGGCTCCAGCGGAACAGCTCCAACCAGGAGGCGCCTGTGCTCTTCCCCTCCCCGCACCCCTCGAGTGCCCCTTCACCCGCCAAAAAAGAATGCACGGAAACTCCGTCACCCTCCACCCTGCCCTGGGCCTTGATTACGGCGAAGCTCGCATCGGAGTCGCAGCCACCGATGACTGCGGCATCCTGGCACACCCGGTCGAGAGTATCCATCTGAAGCACACCGAGCCACTCAGCCGAATCGCCCAACTCATCGAACAGCGGGGCATCCGCACCTTGGTTCTCGGACTTCCCCTGCGACAGGACGGCTCGGAAGGCACGGCCTGCGCAAAGGTCCGCCGTTTTGCCGACTCCCTTCAGAAGCGCTTCCCGGATTTGCCTCTCCACCTGGTCGACGAATATCTAACCACCGCCACCGCCCAGGAAAAACTCCACCAAGCCGGCAAGAAAGCCAAAAACTTCCGTCCCATCATCGACCAAGCGGCAGCCGTCGAAATTCTCAATAACTGGATGGAACAAAGCGGATTCTCCCATATCGACGCAGGCGTCAACTTTTTTCAATAAACGTCCTTTTTTTGAGGCAAACTACTTGATTTAGGGGGCAAGAAGTGCTAGACTGGGGCCAAGCGCATAAGCGTGTAACTTTGTTGCATACCATGTCTCTCGAATCATTCTTTAATCCCAAGAGTATCGCCGTCGTAGGTGTTTCCGACAACCCCTCCAAGCTCGGCGCCGTCGTCTTCAACAACATCCTGAGCGCCAACTATCAGGGCGAACTTTACGGAGTGAATCCCAAACTGGCCGGCAAGGAAGTCTACGGCAAGCCCTGCTACGCCAGCGTCGACACCCTGCCCAAGCCAATGGATCTCGTGGTGATTCTCGTACCGGCACGCTTCACCGAGCCTGTCATCGACGCCTGCATTGCCAACGGCACCAAGAACATTTCCATCATCACAGCCGGCTTCGCGGAAGTCGGAGAGAAAGAACTTGAAAAACGCATTGCCGAGAAATGCCTCGACAACGGCATCAACCTGCTCGGCCCGAACTGCCTCGGCCACATCGCCACCTACAACAACGTCAACGCCTCCTTCGCCGACGGCTTCCCGGCACGCGGCAACGTGGCCTTCATCTCCCAGTCCGGCGCCTACTGCTCAGCCATCATGGACTGGGCCGCCGGCAAGGGCATCGGCTTCTCGCACTTCATCTCCATCGGCAACAAAGCCTGCATGGGTGAGGACACCCTGCTGACCGCTCTCAAGGATGACCCCGACACTGATGCCTTCGTCTTCTACCTCGAATCCCTCAAGAACGGCAAGGCCTTCCTGAAAGCCCTGAAGGAAGTCTCCGACACCAAACCCTGCGTCATCATGGAGCCCGGCAAGAGTGCCAAAGCACAGGCCGCCTCCCTCTCCCACACCGGCTCACTCGCCCCGAACTACCGCGTACTGGAGATGGCCCTCCAAAGCGCCGGCGCCATCCAAGCATACAACGACCGCGAACTTTTCGGCCTGCTCGAGATTCTTCAATACTGCAACCATATGGACTTTGGCGGCCAAGTCGGCGTACTGACCAACGCCGGCGGCGTTGGCGTACTCACCTCCGACCTCTGCGAAGAAGCCGGTCTCGATATGGCCCGCCCCTCGGAAAAAACCATCGCCGCCCTGCGTGAGGTTCTCACCCCGGAAGCAGCCTTCGGCAACCCGGTTGACGTCGTAGGCGACGCCAAGGCCGACCGCTATCAGAATGCCCTGCGCATTCTCTGCGAGAGCGGCGAGTACAAGAACATCATCGTACTGCTCACTCCCCAGCGAGTCACGGATGCCACCGGCACAGCCAAAGCCATCATCGAGCTTGCCCCGCAGTACAAAAACGTCAACATCTACTGCGCCTTTGTCGGTGGTGCCCGCGTGGCAGAAGGCCGCAAACTGCTCGCTGCAGCACACATCCCCACCTATGAGCATCCCGGTGACGTCGTGCGCCTGCTCGGTCTCCTGAAAGCCCAAATGGTGTACCGCGGCAAAAAACTTGCCACGGTCGAGCTCGGCGAAGTACCGGCCAACCTCAAAGCCGCCATTAAAGAAGCCAAAGACGCCGGCCTGGCCTCCCTGCCGCAAACCACCGTTAACGCCCTCATGGATCACTACGGCATCGACTACCCGAAGAGCGGCAACTTCACAGACAAGGCCGAGGCCCTTGCCTTCTGCAAGACCATCTTCCCGAGCGCCGTCGTGCTCAAGCTCTCTGCTCCCGACGCCCTGCACAAGACGGAAATGAAGGGTATCTACCTCAATGTCAACAGCGAAGCCAGCTTTGAAGAAGCCTGGAACGGCCTCTGGGGCTCCATTGAGAAGTTCCAACTCAAAGGTGCTTCCGTCCTCATCCAGGAGATGATCACCAAAGCCACTGAGACCATCATCGGCGTCAACAGCGACAAGAACTTCGGCCGTGTCATGGTCTTCGGCACCGGCGGCATCTACACCGAGGTCATGCGCGACACCACCATGCGCATCCTGCCTGCTGATGACTTCTCCGACATGATCAAGGAGACCAAGGTCGGCAAGATCCTCAACGGTGTCCGCGGCGAAGCACCGAAAGCCGTTGGTCCTCTGGCGGACACTCTCAGGAAAGTGCAACAGCTGGTCCTTGAGGTTCCGGAAATCACCGCCATCGACGGCAACCCCGTCCTTGTGACGGCTGATCGCGCTGTCGTGGTCGACTTCAAGATGCTGCTCAAGTAAGAGCGAATTCTGTTCAACGTTTCTCATGCACAGCCGCTCCCCTTCGCTGGGGAGCGGCTTTTGTCGAGTATGGAAACGAACTCGCTGAGCTTCTACCTGCTCTGAAAACAAAAGCAAGCACTCAACGAGCGCACCCCCTGACACGGCGGTGGCGAGCCCGTTACAGGGGTGGCGAACCCGTTGCCTGAGCTGCTATCGGGTTCTTGGAAATCAGGCTTTGACGCTCGTGTTTCTCTCCCCTGCCTCTGGCAGCTCCGGCATCCCCTGCAAAAGGTCGAGGTAATCGTCCCGACAGTCCGGCAGCCGCAGCAGCGCTGCCGTCTGCCACGCCACGCTGACCTCATTCCTGCATTTCTTTCCTCGGGATTTCTCACACTGTCTTGTAAAGCAATAAGAAGCATATTAATAAACTGCGCCGCACAGAAGTGAACCACCGGAATTCAAGATGAGGCCATGCAGCCCCCAAAGACAAAACGAAGACAAAGGCACCCTCCCCCCGAAATCAGCTCCAGCGACGTTAAGCCGGCTATAAATAACGCCGAAGCCAAGATTACTCCTTGACGTCGGGAAGCGGCTGTTGTAGGATGAGCCCATGGTAAAATGCACGATGACCTATCAGGGGGGGCTCCGCTGTGAGCTTCAGCATGAACCCTCCGGCTCAACGATTCAAACGGACGCACCCGTCGACAACCACGGCAAGGGCGAAGCCTTCTCCCCAACTGATCTGATGTGCTCTGCAGTTGCCGGCTGCATGGCCACCATCATGGGTATCTATGCTCAGGAAAAAGGGCTTGACCTCAAGGGCCTCCGCATCACGGTAAGCAAAGAAATGAGCGCAAATCCCCGCAGAATTGCAAAAATCATCACGGAAATCAGCGTACCTCTTCCGGCTGACACACCTCACCGCCAGGCACTGATAGACTGTGCCATGGGGAGCCCCGCCATGCGCAGCCTGCACCCTGACATCGAAATACCCATCACGTGGAATTGGCTTGGTTGAGCCCGGCGACCACGCAGCACATAACAGTCAGCAGCCCCCTATATCCGACCGACTCTATCCCGGGAATGTCCCGCAACACGTACATCTGCACCCTGCTTCCATCACTGATGCTCCTCAACAGCGGAGCTACACTCAGCAACATTATGGGAGCTGCGAGCACCTCCGTACTAGGTGTGGTACTGGGGCTTGTTGTGTGGATGCTGGTGTGGAGACGCCTCTATGGGGCCCGCGGGCACACACTGCTCCGGCCAGAGTTCTCTCTGCTTGCGATCCTGCCGCAGGAAGCTTTTTTTGCGCTCAACTACTGTGGCCCCGAAGCTGCGGAACCTTTCGCAGAGGGCATCTGGCCGGGAATCAACCTGCTGCTCTGGTGCGCCTCTGTCTGGATCATCCTCGCCTCTCTCTCTCCACGGTTGGATGGCTCCTCCAGAAGCGGCTGGCGTGACCCCGCCAGTCTGATCGCCTCGGCGTTCGTACTCCTCTCCTCCTACATGGGCTGGGTCGCAGGCTCAGCCCACCTTTTCCCCTTTCTCACTCAATCATAATCACTGCCTCTAAACCACACCCGCACTCATCAACAACATGAAATTAGCTCCCTTCTGCGCCGTTGCTCTCGCCATCCTGGTTTCCTGTGAATCGCATGACGTCGTCACGGGACACGCCCGCGTTTCGACGTTCAACACCCCTGCCCCAGCTGCCCAACCTGTCGTGCGCCAGTCACCGGCACGCACTCAGCCGCCAACTCCCGCAGCTGTACAAGCACCGGAACCAGCTCCAGCCCCCAAAGTGACCGCCTCCCAAAAACAACCTGAGCTTAAGCCTGTGCAGCAACCGTCTCCAGCCGCCACTCCGGCGCCTGCAGTTCGTTCCACACCGCGGGCTGCAGCCACTCAAATACAGCCCAAGCAACGGGTCCTCACTCCTCAACCAGCCCAACCCACCAGAAAGAAGAGAGTCCTCATGCCCGGACAGAACCGTGGTCTGATGGCCAGATAATCGGCACTTCTCACCCATGGGAAAACAACGCTTGGATGTACTGGTCGTCTCGCGGGGGCTGTGTGACTCCCGCGAGCAGGCCCAGCGTCTTATCCTGGCCGGGGAAGTCACGGTGCGTGGCCAGGCGATCACCAAACCCGGCACCAAGATAGACGACTCCCTGACGGTCACCGTCAAAACAAAACCCAAATACGTCAGCCGCGGAGGTCTGAAGCTCGAAGGTGCACTGGCAGCCTTTCCTGTGCGGGCAGAAGGCAAAATCTGCCTGGACATCGGTTCTTCCACCGGCGGATTCACTGATTGCCTGCTGCAAAACGGAGCATTGCGCGTCCACGCCGTGGACGTAGGCACCAATCAGCTGGTATGGAAACTCCGCAACGACCCCAGAGTGATCGTGAAGGAACAATTCAACGCCCGCTACATGACCCCCGATGACTTGGGTGAAAAAGTGCAGCTCATCGTCAGTGACGTTTCCTTCATCTCGCTGACCAAGATTTTGCCGGCAGCCTACACCTGCCTGGAAGAGGGCGGCGACCTGCTCGTACTTATCAAGCCCCAGTTTGAATTGCAACCCGAAGACATCGGGCCAGGCGGCATCGTGCGTGACCCCGCACTCCATCAAAGAGCCGTCGATAAAATACGCGATTTTGTCACAAACGAACTTCACCGCAGCTGGATGGGAGTCGCTGACTCACCCATCACCGGTATGGAAGGCAACAAAGAATTCCTCGCCTGGCTGCGCTAGATGCGCACCAGGACGGGCGAGAAATCCTGTTCAAACGGGCTCTTGGAAGATTCCTGTTCGAGGCGAATCCGGAGTAGGGTAATGACCGGCATACCCGAGCCCACTCCCACAAAGACGCTCCTCTGTTTGACCTGATCTGTTTGACTTGACTAATAAATAGAACGAGTCTAAACTCTCTGCCATGGATCACGATCAGAAAAAATCAGCAGCAGCAATCTCGTCTGTCATCTGGAGCTGCCTGCTGACGGTCATGAAGTTTATCGTGGGACTGATGACCGGCTCCCTCGGTATCTTGTCGGAAGCTTTGCACAGTGCGCTTGACCTGCTGGCCGCGATGGGCACTTGGTTTGCCGTAAAGGTTGCCGCCCGCCCGGCAGACGAAGACCACCCCTACGGCCACGGCAAAGTGGAAAACCTGATGGCGCTGGCCGAGACGCTGTTGCTTGTCATCACGGCAGGTTGGGTGATTACTGAAGCCTTTGAGCGTCTGCTGAGCGACGATCCGAACGCCTTGCACGTGGAAACCTCCATCTGGTCGTTCGTCGTTGTCATCATATCCCTAGTAGTGGACATCAACCGCTCTGCCATGCTCCGAAGGGTGGCTAAAGAAACGAAAAGCGCAGCCCTAGAAGCGGATGCCGCCCACTTCACGACAGATATCTGGAGCAGCGGTGCTGTTCTTCTTGGTATCACGGGTGCTGCCATCGCCGGCATGAGTCTGGAAGACAGCTGGCTGCACTGGCTGCTGATGCGAGCGGACGTGTTTGCGTCGCTCGTAGTGGCTGCGCTCATCCTGCATGTATGCAAGGACTTGGGCACACAAGCCATCAATAATCTGATGGATAAAACGAGTGGCGAGACCTCCAGTACAATCCACAAGGTCATGGCCGACAGGATGCCGGCTTACCCCGTGGAAAGCCTGCGCGTCCGCGAAGTCGGGAATCGTGTGTACGTCGAGATGACCGTCCAGGCGCCAAGAGAACTGCACGTCGATACGGCCCATGAGATCAGTGACGCCATCGCGCATCTCGTCGCGCAAACCGTCGATGGAGCAGAAACGCTGGTGCGCATCCATCCCATGGAGTTCGTGAGCACCACACCGGAAATGCTGGTACGCCGCATTGCGCTGTCGCACCGTTTTGGCGTGCACGGACTCGTACTGCATCAATCAAACCAAGGCTTGGTTGTCTTCACCGACCTGGAATTGCCCGCCGAAGCCATACTGGAAACCTGGTCCGTACCGATTCAAGCCTTCCAGTCGGAGGTACGCCGTCGGCTCAATGCACTGCGGGTAGTCGTACACGTAGAGCCGGATGTTCGGGAATTGCCCATCGCAGCAGAAGAAATGCCTCCTGTGGATGAGTGGCGCCACATGGTACGCCAGGCTATGATCCAACTGGGAGCCCCCCTGCCCCTCGCAGTGGATGTGTATAGCAACGAAGCTCAGCACCTTTGCATCATCACCGTACCAGCAGAGCACGAGCTCAACGTGGCTGAAAGTCACCACCGCCTTTCGCGACTGGACAAGCAGCTCAGCCAGATGCTGCCGCCGGTGGCCCGCATCATCGTCACCTACTGATCGACAGCCCCACCCCGTACGAATCTCAAGAATCTCAAAAAAGCGTGCGGCAGGCCGGCTTACGCCATCAGATGCGCAAAAACGTTTTTTCTCCCCACGATCAAGTCTACAGCAAGCGCTCAACGAACAGCCCTATCAAACCGACGATAGAGCAGCAGGAGGATAGGCTCGTCCTCCACCCAATCAAAAAGCAGCCGATTCGGACAAGACCACAAAGCCGCACCGCAGATGAACACGGCTCTGCGATGCTGCCGGAAACAAAACTTGCCTTTTACCTGTCAGGATGTACTGCAGCTGACCGAGGCGTATTGCAGCCGTATTAGTTCAGCAAACGCATGTATCACGTAAACCGACCAGCGTTCTATGCGTCATTTGCGAGGGACGCAGACCTAGTGCTTCAGGGACTCCTCACTATGGTCAAGTGCGTAATGCCCCCCGCCAAACCTGAGGAAACGAAGAAAATCCAATCCAAGCAAGTTTTAAGCAGACGCGTGGCTGGCAAGGTACTCCCCAGCCAAACATCGGCAGCGCATATGACTTCACCCCGCAATCGTCGCGAATGACCAATACGGTATCGCGAAGTTAGAATCGCAAACAACATGGCCCCCGCAGAAAGGGAAAAATATGCTCAACAGCCCTCTCGAGCCGTGAATATGCCGGGTTCCCCAAAAAATGACTTGAAACCAAGGAGCTTTTACGTTAAAACGATGACAGGGAACTTATATTTGTACCCATTGTTTTTCATACATACACACATCACCATGAATACTGACCTCAAACTGACCGGGCTTGTAGCAGCCACCCACACTCCGATGAATGCTGACGGCACCTGCAATCCCAACGCCGTGGACGCTCAAGCAGCTTTCCTGGCATCTCAGGGCATCAAGCTTGCCTTCATCACTGGTTCCACAGGGGAATCCGCCCACATGCAGCTCACCGAGCGCAAAGAAAACATGGCAGCCTGGGGTGAAGCCGGAGCCAAGCATGGCATTCAGTTTGTCGTACACACCGGCGGCAACAGCGTCTATGACGGCCGGGAGCTCGCAGCCTATGCCGTCAAGTGTGGAGCTGTCGCTACAGCCAGCAATTCCCCCTGCTACTTCAAACCGGGCAGCGTGGATGCCCTCGTTGACTGCTGCGCCTTTGAAGCTTCAGGCGCCCCGGAGCTTCCCTACTATTTCTACGACATCCCCGCGCTGACCCACGTCGCCTTCAATCCCTGCAAGATTATGGAGGCTGCCGCCAAAAAGATCCCGAACTTCGCAGGACTCAAGTTCACCAATCCGGATCTCGCTCTCTACATGGAAGCGCTGAACTACGAAGGAGGCAAGTACGATTGCCCCTGGGGCGTGGATGAATGGTTCCTGGGTGCCCTTGCAACCGGTGCCAAAGGCGGAGTCGGTTCCTCCTTTAACTATGCTCCCAAACTGTACCAGGACATCATCAAAGCCTTCGAAGCCGGCGACATCGCAGAAGCCCGTCGCCTGCAGCTGCTCTCCGTCAAGATGATCAACATCATCGCCTCCAAGGGCTACATGGGCTGCTGCAAAGCCATCATGGGCTGGTGGGGTGTTGATCTGGGCCCGGCACGCCTGCCGATGGGCACCCCTGACACCGCAACCATCGCCCAGCTCCGCAGCGAACTGTCCGCCATCGGCTTCTTCGACTGGGCCATCAACAAGTAATTCCCTCTCACCCCCCTTGCATCACCAAAGCCATGGATACAAAAGCTCTTGGGGAATTCTACAAAGACAAGTTGCTCAACGAAGTCGTACCGTTCTGGTTTCCCCGCGCCTACGACGAAGTCAACGGCGGACTCTACCACTGCTTTGAGGCTGACGGGACCTTGGTGGACACGGATAAAAACGTTTGGGCCCAGGGCCGCATGGCCTGGATGCTGCTGACCTGCTACAACAGCATCGAGCAGCGTCCCGAGTGGCTCAAATACGCCGAAAGCGCCCTGAACTTCCTGGAAACCAAGTGCGTCGACCCGGCAGATGGCCGCATGTACTTCCACGTCACGGCAGACGGCACCCCCATCCGCAAACGCCGCTACGCCTACAGCGAGTGCTTCGCCGCCATCGCCTGGGCTGCTCACTTCGGTGCCACGGGCGATCCGCACAGCGCCGAGCGGGCCCGCCACTGGTTTGACATCTTTGCAGACATCTTCTTCACCCCCGGCAAGATGCTTCCCAAAACCACAGGCAAGCGCCCGTCCGAAAACCTCGGCTGCCGCATGATCATGCTGGTAACCGCCCAGGAAATGCGCAAGTACCTCGGCGATGCCGACGGTTTCTACACCGGCTGGTGCGACCGCTGCATCACGGATCTCCAGACCCTGTTCATGAAGGACGACATCCAAGCCGTGATGGAAAACGTCGCGCCCGACGGCTCCATCATCGACCACTTCGATGAGCGCACCCAAAACCCCGGCCATGCCATCGAAGGCGGCTGGTTCGTCCTGGAGGAAGCCCGCTTGCGCGGCAACGACCCGAAGCTCATCGAAACGGGTTGCAAAATGATCGACTGGTCACTGGCCCGCGGCTGGGACCCGAAGTTCGGTGGTCTGCTCTACTACACGGACGTCTACGGAGGCTCCGTACAGGAGTACTGGCACAACATGAAGTTCTGGTGGCCGCATGACGAAGCCCTCATCGGAACCTGCCTGGCCTACGTCATGACCGGCAAAGAAGAATACGCCGAATGGCACAAACGCATCCGCGACTGGGCCTTCTCCCACCTGCAGGATCAGGAACACGGCGAATGGTACGGCTACTGCGAGCGCGACGGCTCACCCTCCAACACGCTCAAAGGCAGCATGTGGAAATCCTTCTTCCACCACCCCCGCGCACTTTGGAACTGCGCCCACTACTTTGGAGCCATCCCGGCTCCCTGTTCCAAGAAGTAATTTGACCTCAGTTTCAACACATCCATGATTATCGGCATCCTCAACTCCGGCGGCGACTGCCCCGGCATCAATGCTGTGATCGAAGGCTTCGTCTCCGCGGCCTACAGCCGCGGATGGCGAGTCATCGGTTTCCACGATGGTTTTGAAGGTCTGCTTCCCGTAGCCGGCGGCAGACGCTACGAAATCCTGACCCCCATCAAAACACACAAAATCCGCTCCCGTGGCGGAACCATCCTCGGCACCACCAACACCGGCAACTTCATTGTCCGGTACAACAAGTTCGGTCGACCGTCGATAGACAAAGACGTGATGGCAAAAGCAAAGAAAACCATCACAGCCTTGGGACTTCAGGCTCTTGTAGTCATCGGCGGCGACGGCTCTGCAAAAACAGCGAGGCTACTCTCAAACGAAGGCTTGCCGGTAATCACAATCCCCAAGACCATCAACAACGACCTTTGCGTCGCCTCCGACTTCACCTTCGGCTTCCAGAGTGCTGTCGGTGTCGTCTGTGACTCCATCGACCGCATTCGCACAACCGCCAACTCCCACCAGCGCATGATGGTCATCGAAGTCATGGGCGACAACTCCGGCTGGATCGCCCTCTACAGCGGCATCTCCACCGCGGCCGACGTCGTTCTCGTCCCCGAAATCGACTTTGACATCGAAAAAGTCGTCCGCTGCATCAAAGCCCGCAAAAACTCCGGACAGCGCGAAATCATCGTTGTCGTGGCAGAAGGGGCCAGACTCAACGGCACTCCCGTCACCATCCGCAATAAAGACAACGGCGACGAGCGACTGGGCGGCATCGGCAACCGGCTCTCCCGCGAGCTTCAGGAACGCACAGGCATCGAAACCCGCTACTGCGTGCTGGGACATACCCAACGCGGCGGCTCCCCCTGTGCCTTTGACCGCATCCTCGGACTCCGCTTCGGCGTCGAAGCCGTCAACCTCATTGAGCAGAAGAAGTTCGGCAGCTCCCTCGTCCTGGAAGGCCTCAACGTAGGCTCCGTCAGCATTGAAGAATCCGTCAAGATGCCCCGCCTCGTCCAGCAGGACAGTCAGATCGTGCGCACAGCTCGCGATCTCGGCATCATCTTCGGCGACCGGGAGCCGGATGACCTCACCTCCGCAAAACCCACGCCGGCGAGAACAGGCAAGAAAAAGTCATGAGCAGGACGCTGACCATACGGGCGGTTCTGTTGGCAACAGCCGCAGCCATCCTGAGCGCATGCACGGGAGTGGACACACCGCGGCCAGAGCAAACAGCCCCCAGCTACGTCGCGATGGAAGCATACTCCGGCCGCGTACTCTACTCCTATGCAGCCAATGAACGCCGGCCCATCGGCATGCTGGCCAACGTTGCCACGGCCATCGTCGTACTCGACTGGATGCAGCAGCAAAACATCAGCATGAACACCATGCTCACCGTGCCGGTGCAAGTACTCTCCGCACCGCGCACAAACCTGCTGCGCCTCTCGCCCGGTGACTCCATCTCGCTGCGTGACGCCCTCTACTCAGCACTCATGTGGGATGACAGCGGATGCGCCATCACCCTGGCACACGCCTGTGGCTCCGTGCTGGATCGCAGCGATCCCATCGGAGCCTTCACCACGCAGATGAACGTACTGGCCCGCAACACACTGGGCATGAAGTCCACCTACTTCAAAGGCCCAAGCGGCTCCGTTATCTCCCAATCGTCGGCCCGTGACATGGTACTGCTCTCCCTCTACGCCATGGACAACGCCACCCTGCGCAGCATCTGCTCCCAGCGGGGGGCCACACTCAACGTCGTCCACCCGAACGGCACCGTGAGCTCCAAGTATGTCACCAACTCCAACCGTCTGCTGGCAATGGGAGACTCCGTAGAAGGCATCAAAGCGGCGCGCTCCGCGAGTGCCGGCTCCTGCCTCATGGCCTCCATCCGGCGTGCTTCCGTCAAGCGCAACAATCCCCTCACCGGCATTGATTCCACCTATCCGCAACGCATGATTATCGTCATGCTGGGCATGCAATCCCCCAACCAGCGCTACACCCTGGCCAACCGCTTCCTGCGCGATGGCTGGGCGGCCTGGGAAAACTGGCAAACCACATCGGACGTGTCAGACATCTCCAAATTCATCATTCTTCAAGATTCAAAACAAAAAGTCAGGTAACAACACATGAACATCGGTATTCTTAACGCCGGCGGCGACTGCCCCGGACTCAACGCAGTGATCGAAGGTGCCGTCGCTGCCGCCACGGCCCGCGGATGGACGGTGTACGGTTTTTATGACGGCTTCGAGGGCCTCCTCTCCACCCCCGAAAACGAGCGCTACGAAATCCTCACCCCGAAGGTGTGCCACAACATCCGCTCCCAAGGCGGCACCATCCTCGGCACCGTCAACAAAGGCAACTTCACCGTTAAAAGCGGCATAGGGGGCCGCATGCAAATCGCCGCCGACGTCCTCAAGCGAAGCAAAGAAACCGTCGACCGACTCGAACTCAAAGCCCTTATCGTCGTAGGGGGAGACGGCTCCCAAACCATCGGCCTGGAACTGCGCCACATAGGCCTGCCCATTGTCGGCGTTCCCAAGACCATCGACAACGACCTTGGCGCGACGGACTACACCTTCGGCTTCTGGACAGCCGTTTCCATCGTCAGCCAGAACCTCGACCGCCTGCGCACAACCGCCTTCTCCCACCAGCGCATGATGGTGGTAGAGGTCATGGGCCGTCACGCAGGCTGGATTGCCCTCTACGGAGGCATCGCCGGCGGTGCGGACGTGATTCTGATGCCAGAGATCGAGTTTACACTGGAGGACATTGTCCGCAAAGTCGAGCTGCTCAAAGCCCTGGGGCAGCGTGAAATCCTCGTGGTGGTCAGCGAGGGCGCCAAAATCGGCGGCAAACTGCTCACGCTCGACGAAGAGACCAAAGGCGAAGTCCGCTTGGGCGGCATCGCTGCCTTCCTCTCCACCAAGCTGGAAACCATCACCGGCATCGAGACCCGCTACTGCGTCCTCGGGCACATCCAGCGCGGCGGCTCCCCGATTCCTTTTGACCGCGTCCTCGGCGTCCGCTGCGGAGCCAAAGCCATCGACCTCATCGAGGAAGGCAAGTTCGGTGATACCGTAGCACTCCATCGCATTGACATGGTATCCATGCCCATTGAAGAGGCCGTACGCACGCTGCACCTCGTGGACGGCAACAGTCAGCTCGTGCAGGCAGCCAAAGAAATCGGCGTCTCCTTCGGCGACGAATCCCTGCACGCCAAAGTGTAGAGCCTCCGGACGGCTCGGACAGGAGGTAGCATTCCTCCTGCCGACTCGCCTCCACGCAATGAACTCGCCCCCGCCCGCCATCCTGGCGCGCGGGGGCGCTTCACATCCATTTTTTCCGACCATTCGGTCACGACGCCACGCTCCACACCATCTCAGCACGTAAAAGTCCCGCCTCTACCGCAGTCCTGCATTGGCATTGGGAGGTAGAAATCACCCAATCCCCCCTTCTCACGCAGGTTCCTGAGTTGAGGGCTTACCAACTGACCTCGGCAGAGAAAAGCAGAGAGTCGGACAATACCATCATGACCGCAAAAAAGTCCCGGAGGGCACCCCTCCAGGACAAGAACCCGGGTCTGCGAACGCGTTCGGGACTGCAAGGACTGAGCTCAGCAGGTGTTACGAGCTGTGCGGGGATGAGGTAGAACTAAGCATGGATTGGGCCATCCTGTTACCGCACCCGGCAGCCCCCTGCAGCGCAGCAATGGCCTTATCCACGTCCTTATCAATGATCTTACCATCAATGAAACACATCGCCAGCACAAAAAGGGCCACGTGGTCTCCCCCTTGTGCGGCGGCTTCCAGATCCGCTACATCCTGCCGGGATTTCACTCGCGCAAAGTATAGACGCGCAAGCTGATTTTGGGCGCCTTCGTGGCCACCGAAGGCCGCCGCGCGTAAATGCTCGGCGCCTTCGGCGGCGTTGCCTGCCTTGAAGCAGGCTGCGCCAAGGTCATATTCCTCTTGGGGGGAGCGTGTCATCGTGACCTGTTCTGCTTATGGGGTGACTCTTCCCTGACTCTTTCCAAAGGTGTGCAATCGGCCAGGTGCCTCAGATATCACTGCCTGGGGTACCAACGCCTTCTGTCGGGGCTTTGTCTCCGCCGGCAGATGGAGTGGCACCGGACACCGGCTTCGTGACCTCTACCTGGAGCTTGGAAACTTCCCCATTGAACGACGGGCAAAGGACATCCAGCGGCAGGATAAACGTGCTATGAAGGCCCTGGCTGCGATTTTCCTTATTGATTGTTTTGATAGTCAGGTTCCCAACCTTTTGGCCATCGATCAGAAGCTCGGTATTGCCGGGGGTGCCGATGAGTTCGAGTTTCACCTGTTTCCCGACAGGAAGCTTGTACTCAAAGGAGAACTCAACAGAATCATCACGCCGGAAACCTACTGTACCGTCCTTCATGACCGCGATGAACTCACCCTGTGGCGCTTTGAGCAGTACTTGCTCCTGTCCCTTGGGTGCCTTATTAAGCTTGAGCTCCATGGTCAGGTGATAGTTCGGCCCAACGGCCCCCTTCTTGAGAGAAACAGGACCCGTGGCAGGCTGGTTGTACTCGTAGTGCGTCCAGTCCACGAGATGAAGGGGATTGCAGCCCGGAGCAGTACCGATTCTGTCGACGAGTTCACGGTGCTGAGGGAATGCACGTGGCGTTTTCTCGGGGCCCCATGTCTTCTCCCCCATGATGTCAGCAGACTTGCTGAACATAGGCCACATCTCGTAGGAAGAATAGCCCGTGTATCTGCGGTCGGTGTAGTCATTCCATATCGCAAAGCATGCACCAAGCATCTGGGGATGGCCTGCGGGAACGACTTCTCCGGCGTACTTGTTGGGCACAAACTCGTTGTATACGTAAGCTCCCAGAGCGCCCGGAAGGTAGTAGTTGGCAAAAGGCACGATGTACAGGGCGCCATCCTGGGTATTGATGACATCGTAGCCATCATTGATCGAATCCCAAGCCTTGGCCCAGCCGCCGTTCCAAAGATTGAGTTGGACTCCTTCTGCATCGATTTTAGTCTTCCCTTTTTTCTGGTTGAGACTACCCCACACGCGCGGAGTATAGCCCCGGCTCTTGACGAATTTGATCAGGCTATCCATGTATTTGCGGTAGTCCTCGTTGGAACCGTAGAACTCGTCCGCTCCAATATGCACGGTGCAACCATCAAAAACCGCTTTTTTGAGTTTTCTGTCAGGCTTAAGATATTCATCCCAAACCTTGCTCACAAACTTGACAGTGCCGGGGTTGGCCGCGTCGAGCATCTCACAGCGGCGCTTGGGTTTGCTCATTGGTCCCTGATAGATCAGGTCGGGGCGAATCCGCGTGAAGGACAAAGCATGAGCGGGAGTATCAAACTCCGGTACGATTTGGACACCTCTGGCCTTTGCAAACTTGATGAATTTGGCAAAATCCGCCTTGCTGTAATGCAGATCCTGAGAATGCAGAGTACGCCCATTCTTGCCCTTGATACTGGATTCGAGGCGGAAGCCGTCGTAGCTCTCCTCGAACGGATCCTTGCCGGCATCAACGTATTCCTCATGGAAAATGTAATTGTCATTCAGGTGCACATGAAAATCATTCATCTTGTACCACGCCATCGTACGCACAACATCGTAAAGCGTACTCAACGGCACTGGAACGCGCCCCACATCCAGCATGAACCCGCGCACACTGAAGCGGGGGAAATCAATAGCACGCCCGCAGGGCAGCTTCCCGCCATTGGAAGCCAGGATCTGCAACACCGTGCGGGTTCCCCAATAGAGAGCGGTTTCCGTACAGGCATTAATGGAAACTCCATTGTGGGAAATCTTCAGCTCGTAGCCTTCCTTGCCAAGATTGTAAGGAGACTCCTTGATGAGATTCAGCTTAAGGACAGTCTCTTTGGGCTCGGCATTTTTATCCAGCATCCCATTGAGCTCAGTCTCAATCTCCTTGACCGGAAGAGAAGAAATACCTTTTGACGCCTGAACGGAGAACTTGCCCGGTACCAACTCCCCTTTGCTGCCCTTCCATTCGAGCAGAGCCGGCACCGTATCCGGCTTGGGATTAACATCTGCGCCGGCTTCCTCCTGGGCGCGGACGATGATACTATAGTCCTTGCTGACCGCAGTATCACTGCCCTTCTTTACCTCAAAGCTAATCTGGACAGGAGTATCGGAAATGACAGGACTGATCTTGCCGTCCTCATCTATGATCTGCTCGTAATCAGCGCCGAGGATCTTTACCTTCGCACCCTGAACCTGGGGAACCTTAAAAACTGTGTCACCGGCTTTCAACTCGGGCATCTGCAAGCTATCCGCCACCTCCTTTGCACTCTGAGCAGACAACGGAATGGCACTCATCGCAGCCAACATGATAAGAGAAAAAGTCTTCATACGTGCCTCTATCCTAGCAGAGACTTCCGGCAGGTCAAGTTCAAAGTATGCCTTCCTGGTGGAGAAAAAACCAACTCCCGCCCGCCTCAGTCGGGGAACTCCCCTTCCCCCACCGACTTACCGGCTCAGCCGGTGAATCACAAAAGTCACTACACCGAAAAACTCAGCCTGCAGCTCCGGCGTGATGGTGATAGGCTGGTACGCCGGGTTTGCCGGCAAAAGGCGCACCCCCCTCCCAAGCTTCTCCAAAATCTTCACCGTGAATTCCCCGCCGATCGCAGCGATAACGATCGAACCATTGCGAGCCTCGAGGCTGCGATCCACCACCAGGATATCCCCATCGTTGATACCGGCATCAATCATGCTGTCACCCCGGGCCCTCACATAATAAGTAGCAGTCGGGTTCACAACGCAAAGCTGGTTGAGATCAAGGCAGCCGCGCAAATCACCCTCCGCCGGCGAAGGAAAGCCAGCCGCGACGCACTCCGTAAAAAAAGGCAACCCCGACTCTCCGGGTGAAAAAGCAGCGTCTGGAGAGGGAGAAAACAGGGAATCATCCGCGCTCATCATGTGCTGATCAGTTGCCTTGCGCATCACTTGCTGTACCGCCCTGCCCTGACTGAACGCCGGGAGCAGGAAGCGTTTCATCATCATCCGGCACCGCGATGGCTTCTCCCGGAAGAGCCTCGTCAGGCAACCCCGTACTGATGATCGTCATCTCCGGTATATCAGCCTTGAACTTTTCGTCATCCGACACAAAACGTTCGCCAAAAATCGCCCCGAAAACAGGCCCATTGATGAAGTCTGCCAGCTCCGGTGAGCCGAAGCAGTCTCTCTGCTGCAAAAACAGCAGCGTAGGAATGATACTTTCATGGATCTGTTGAGCCGTTTCCGCATCATTGCCCCAATTATGGGGCCACTCCAATTCCGGGACCGCATACAAACTCACCACTCTCTGCCCCTGAGCAGCAAGATGAGCTGCCACCTGCCGAGCCATAAGCGGAGAATCCACACTGCACAGTGCATCATGAAGCAGCAGCAGCTCCCGGCGGCAGGCCGAGCCGCTGTAGCGCTCCGGCAGCCCGCTGGAACTCATACTGACCACGAGCTCCCCGCCAGCCCCCAGACCCAGGTTTTGAGGGTTAAGCAGATCAGCAGTCCCATCAATGACATCGATCATCATCACCTGAACCATGCAGGTGGACACAACCTTCCCCCACCACGAAGGCACAATCTGCGCCCGGCAACGCAGCATGAAAAGCCGTTTTGTGTGCGTACTGCCATCCGCCGTGCGGATGCAGTAGGAGCCCAGCGGCAGCACCTGCGACTGCGTCAGCACTTGGCACGTACCATCCTGAGCATGCAGCAAGGGAGGCGGAGCCACGATACTAAGCGAACCGTTCTGAGCCTCCACGGAAATCATCCATCGTGGCTCCTCCAACAGAGAAAAAGCAGATGGCTCGACATCCCCCTCGCGGACCGCATAACCGGCGCTCTCCGCCAGGTTCCACTCATAATCAAAACTCCAGGCCGACGCTGTTTCCCGATCAGTCTGCAAAGGAACCACCAGCGGCGTAGCCGCATCGCCCGACGCCCGGTCCGGACTCAATGCCGGGCGATACCCCAACGCCACGAACCCGGCCACCCCCAGCGCAAGAACCGCCGCTGTACGCCACTGCCATTTCTTCATGCCGTCATTGTAAACTGCCAGCCTTCCGGAATCAAGGCTTGAAATTCGCGCTGACGGGTATATAATGCCCCGCGGTATGAATATCACTTCGTATGCGAATCAGTACGTGCTGGACCTGGTCGCCTACCAGCCCGGCAAACCCATCGAGGAGACGGCCCGGGAACTCGGCATGGCTCCCGAGCAGATTGTCAAGCTCGCCTCCAACGAGAACTCACTTGGGCCTTCGCCCAAAGCCGTCCAAGCCATGGTCAAAGCTGCATCGCATGCTCATATCTACCCGGACGGCGCCAGCTTCGACCTGCGCAGCCGCATTGCCAAGGACTTCGGCGTCAGCTTCGAACAAACCGTGACCGGCAGCGGCAGCAGTGAAATCATCGAGCTGCTTTGCCATGCCTTCATGCACCCCGGCAAAGAAATCATCGCAGCCAAGCACAGCTTCTCGATGTATCCCATCATGTGCAAGCTCTTCGGCGCCACCTATGTCGAAGTGGAGAACAAGCCGGACTGGTCACACGACCTCATGGGCATGCTCAAAGCCATCACACCCCAGACACGTCTTATCTTCATCACCAACCCCACCAACCCCGTCGGCACCATGGTGTTCCAGGAAGAAATGGACGCCTTCATGGCGCAGGTGCCCGAGCACGTCGTCGTCGCCTTCGATGAAGCCTACATTGACTTTGCCGATGTCAAGCCCGACACCGCGAAATACCTCCACCAAGGCAAGAACGTCATCATCATGCGCACTTTCTCCAAAGCCTACGGACTTGCCGGTGTCCGCGCGGGCTATGCCGTCAGCACCCCCGAGATTGCCGACATGCTCAACAAAGCGCGCTCTCCCTTCAACCTGAACTGCATCGCCCAGGCAGCCGCGCTCGCGGCGCTCGACGACCGCGAGCATGTCGAACGCTCCGTGGAAATGGTCAGGGCCGGACGCGAGCAGTACTACCGCACCTTTGACTCCTGGGGTATCGGCTACATTCGCAGCCAGGCCAACTTCATTCTCGCCAAAGTCGGCAAAGGCCGTGAGGTCTTTGACAAAGCACTGGCCCAAGGCGTCATCCTGCGCCAGATGGATGGCTACGGTTTGCCGGAATACATCCGCATCACCGTCGGCACCGAACGCGAAAACGCCCGTTGTCTGGAGGTTCTGGCCGGAATCCTCGGCAAGTGACCGACCCATCTTTCCGGGCCGCCATCACGTTGAGCGGGAAGCTTCCATCCCCCGGGAGCTTCCCGCTTCATTTTGCAAGGGGAAACAGCTCATGAAGGCAACGGCAGCAGACGTTCCCCCACTCACCCGCCTTAAACCTATCCTTCGCGCACACGGTCGGGCCCCTTTTGGTCAGCCTGTCATTTCCGCCCTCCGCACATACATTCCGGCCGAGGCACGGACAGGCAGCGGCCTGCTGGTGCCTTGCACACTCCTGCATGATCCTGCATGATGGGCCCGGCAAGAGCCGGCAGCTGCGCAATTTCCCACGGGGGAACCGCCGCGTACCGGCCACGCGGCACGACCCCGCACC
The DNA here is from genome assembly GCA_944390825.1 of uncultured Akkermansia sp. Classification (GTDB taxonomy): domain Bacteria; phylum Verrucomicrobiota; class Verrucomicrobiia; order Verrucomicrobiales; family Akkermansiaceae; genus Akkermansia. The sequence goes on along the minus strand of CALXRG010000009.1, from coordinate 63,411 downwards.
GGGCAATCCCTAAGCCGATTTGCATGCAAACAAACACATACATACCATACATACACTCATGGCTGATATCGAACAAAACTATCAGATCAAATACAGTGAGAAATGGGGCTCCTATCTTCAGCAGGAAGCCTCCCGCCTCGACAAATACGTCACCGTTGAAACAGGTCTGAGCGGCAAAATGGTCGCCTTCGACCAGTACGGACTTCTCACCTTCACGGAGAAGACCTCGCGCATGGCTTCAACCACACTCGATGAAGCCCCGACGACACGCCGTGTCATCTTCCCGCACATTTTCACCAAAGCCGTCGGCTTTGATGAATTCGATGCCAAGAAGCTGGCCAACATCGACGTCCCCGTCAGCAAAACCATTGAAAGCCTGCGCGCCGCCGCTGGCCGCACGATGGACAAGGTGATGCTTGATGCCTTCCTTGGCACAAACTACACCGGGGAGAACGGCACCACGTCGGTCACTTTCCCGGCCACGCAGACGATCGACGCCGATTACAGCGACACCGGAACCGGAGAGGACTGCAACCTGACCGTTGCCAAGCTGCGCCAGGCGCTGACCATGCTGCAGGCCAAAGAAGCATGGAGCGAAGAGCGCCGAGCCTACGGCGACGAGCTTGTGCTTGCCTGCACCAGCAGCCAGATCAACTCGCTGCTCAAGGAACCCGAAATCTCCAGCTACGACTACAACACCGTTCGTGCGCTGGCAGAAGGGAAAATCGATTCTTTCCTCGGTTTCCGCATCGTGCGCTCCGAGCAACTGCCCCTCAGTGGAACGACGCGCTCCTGCGTTGCCTGGGTCAAGAGCAAAGCCCAATTCGGTATCTGGGATGACTTCAAAGTCAAGCTCAGTATCCGCGACGATCTGGATGAAGCTCTCCAGATCCGCGCCAAGTTCGCCTGCGGCGCCACGCGTTTGCAGGAAGATGCCTTCGTGAAGATTCTTTGCACCGAGAATTAATCGACAAACTCCGGATCATTTAAACGTTTTGGTTGGTTGACAGGCGGCGCTCCCGGTGCATGGGAGCGCCGTTTTTGTGTTCATCGAGATGCGGCCAAAGGCTTATCCGCATGAAACCCCATACTGGTGGCGTCAGGTCAAAGAGACCGATTGATTTAGACATTGGATAAGTATGGTTTAACCCGGTTGCACATTCCACCGGGCTCTTGTGAGCGGCAGCATCGTTGGAAAGATTAGCGCCGGGGCGCGGAAGCTCCTGCCGGGGCTCACCCTCGGAACTTGTCTCACACCCGAGAGAGTCGCCAGTCGTACACTCGGTGCTCTTCTCATACAAAAAGAAGCATATTTCAATCGCATCACACTTTCAGCAGGGCTGACGCATTCAGATTGTGCAGCACCAAAATGATACCCATAACGGTCAAAACAGGTCTGCAGGGACGATCTGTGGCCAAACCTGCACCCCAAGCATGGGATGATACGTCTTGTTATCACCACAAAGTAAGCAAAATTCCATGCCAAATCGTCTTATGCATCTGCCCTGACACTACTTACCCTTGACTTGGATACGAATTCGTACTATTGTTCAATCCGATTTCGTATTATGAACTCACCCCGCTCCACGCGTGACGACATCCGGCGTCTCATGATCGCGATTGACCACATCGACCAGCTCTATTACCGGGCCGTGCGCAAGCTCGGCGTCAAGAGCAACACCTTCGTCCTGCTCTACGCGCTGGCCGACGGGCGCCACTACTCCCAGAAACAGCTCTGCGAGGAGTGGTCCGTACCCCGAACCACACTGAACACAATCGTCCGGGAATGCAAAGAACAGGGCTATCTGGAACTGCTGCCGACAGGCGGGAAAGAAAAAAACATCCGTCTGACCGATGCCGGCAAACTCTGGGCAAGCACCATCATCGCGCCCATTATCCAAGCCGAGGAGCGAGCCTTAGCCGGCGTACTTGCCCGCAGGCTGGCCGACCAAATGGAGACGGCCACCGCAGCACTGACCCGGGAATTCCGCAAGGCAAGACTAACCGGAACCAAGCACTAAAATCCCCGCCCGGCCGATCTGCTCTCCCCGCACCTCCCACCCGCAACAACACCGTCGCCATGACCAACTCCCCCACGCACACACCACCTGCCGGTTCCACCGTACCCCCCGTCGTCACCCTCGCTCCTGTCTTATCCGACGAACTACCCGATCTTATCTCACGCATGCAATGCGCGTTTGCCCAGGCTGTCCGTGAACAATTCGGCACCAGTGAACCCATCCCCTCCGCTGAAGAAATACAGCAGGCCCATACGGCCGAACACTCAGACGTCTACCACCTCCTGCACCACGGCGAGCGCGTGGGCGGTGCCGTGGTGCGCCGCCACGAAGACACGGGCCGCAACTCCCTGGACCTCTTCTTTATTGACCTCGGCATGCACAATCGCGGCCTGGGTTTGGCCGCCTGGAAGGCCATCGAGGCCCGCTATCCCGCGACCCGTATCTGGGAAACAGTCACACCCTACTTTGAGCAACGCAATATCCACTTCTACATCAACACTTGCGGCTTCCATGCCGTCGAGTTCTTCAACCCGCATCATCGCGATCCCGAGCACCCTGCGCCTGCAGAAGGCACCCCAGAGCCGCCCGGTATGGAAGCCTTTTTCCGCTTTGAAAAAGTGATGTCCGAAGCCACGCCTTGCTGATACCCGACAAACATTCTCCTTTTGTCCGGCAGTCAGGTCTCCGCTTGACACAATCGAATCGCAAAGTCTGGAGAGGAAGAACGCAAAATGACGCACTCCTGCACACGTCAGCGACGGTAAAAGCCAGGGAAATACCCCGCGCGGAGTCCATGAGTTCAGAGAAAACGAAATTCAGGACCCGCACGGGGCACAGGTATCGTTCCGCAATACCAAAAGAGAAAGTCCAAGGCCCAGCCTCCCTCCGCCCTGTCGATAAAACGGTGACAAACCGGCCGGGAAACGAATAACTCAGAATCCTTTCCCTAACTTCACCGACGAAACGACGCAATACCATTTAAGAAACGTCCGGACTGATTTAAATGAAGCCGTATTCTGTTTCGTGAGGTATCTTGATTTCGGGGGGGGTAACGTCGAAGTCGTCCGTGCAGTAAGGGTTCTCTGTGACTATCAGTATACAGCATTGTAAATGCTGATCATGTCCTAATCACTCTTGTTCAATATATTATATTTCATTTTATCCGCAACGGCAACATCAACAAGTCGTAGAATTAACCAGTACCGAATAGCTCGGGAAAAAGCGGTGAAAATCCATACAGCAAAACCGTTCCGGCTATGGTATTCCTTCTCTTGCCCCGTATTTAACTTTTTTCTTATTCACTGTCTGTTTTTGCGGAAAAAGCTTGCACAGCATTTACAATGAAGACATCGAACAACACACAAAAAATGGCGCTGGCGGGAGAACTGCTGAGAGGAGTTGAGCTTGAGCCCTCTGATTTGGCGCGTTTAGCGCTGGAGGCAGTAGAGGGGCTTGGAGAACTGGCTCGGGGGAAACCACGAGGGGAATTAGTTGCTCTGCTGCGACGTGTGATCCACGCTGGGACCGTGGCAATAGAGGCGGCGGAGCAGACGGTGACCCTGGCCGAAGCCGCTTGGGCGAGCGTCGCGGCGCGTGGAGATTTACGCCCGGCATCGCGGCGGGATTTGCGACATTTTGTGCGGCGCATTCTACGGGTGGAGGGAGCTGCAGAGTTGCCGCTGCGCGGGATGAATGCTGCCCAGTGCCGTCGGATTCTGGAGGAAGCGTTCGGCGGGAGTCGAAGCAGTTTTGTGAAGGGGCGCGTGATCCTGCATAGCATTTTTGCCTATGGGATACGCAGGGAATGGTGCGATGGCAACCCTGTAGCCCGCATTGAGGTTCCTGTGGTGAAGGAGAAGCCAATTGCTCCATTAACTCTGGCGGAAGTGAACAGACTCCAAAAGGTTTGCGAACGGAAACCCTACCGGGCGATGCGCTTTTCTCTGCACCTGATGTTGTACTGTGGTATCCGCCCGGCGGAAGTGCAGCGCTTGCAGCGTGACGATGTCTTTTGGGAGGATAAGCTGGTACTGATCCGCCCGCAAGTGAGTAAAACCGGCGGTGGGCGGGCGGTACCGCTGCGCGGGATGCAACAATTCAGGCGAGAGGAATGTATGATTCCGAGAAACTGGCTGCGACGCTGGCACGAACTGCGACAGGCGGCGGGATTCACGCACTGGGTTCCGGATGTATGCCGCCACACGTTTGCGAGCTATCATGCAGCGCATTTCCGAAATCTACCGGTTCTGCAGCTGGAGATGGGGCACAGGGACTGTTCACTGCTGCGCAGCCGCTATATGATGCCTACCCGGAGCCGTGAAGCTGCGCGTTTCTGGGAAGACGCAGAAACTTTTGCCTGAAGATAAAAGCCCCCGGCACGCCGCTCGCCCTGTGGGCACAGCCGGCGCACTTCTGTCTCCTGATCGACCGCCATGCATCACGCCCCGGCCAGAGGGTTAGGCATACCTTCCGGCCCCCCGATACCTCCCGGCCCCCCGTCAAGACTTCCTCTTGGGATGGGTACGCCGCCACCACATGTAGTAACCAGTCAGGGGAAGTATGGCTCCAATGAGACCTGCTGCAAACTGGAGGATTTTGCTGGTGTAGCCACCCCAACTGCCACCGACCGGGAGCTGCACGACCCGCTCTGTCCGCCGATTGATCTCTGCACCGGCGGCAATTCGTCCACCGCACCCGGGGAGAAGGCCAGGCCGGAAGAGCAGCACTCTACACCACGGCCTTGGGGTACTGGATGCGGCTGTGATGGCTCGCGCAAATAGCGGAGACAAAGGCGTCTTTCATCACCTCAAGATCTCCAAGGGTCAGCCCGCTATCGTTCAGATGCCCATCGAGGACTCGGGCCCGGAAGATGTTCTCTATCATATTGCGGTAATCCTCCATCGAGGCGTGATTCAGCGAGCGGGTTGCACTTTCCACCGCGTCAGCCATGCTCACAATCGCTGTTTCCCGTGAGCGGGGTACGGGGCCTTTGTATGAAAAGTTATTAATATCGACCGGTTGGGGTTCGGTATCCACCAACCCTTCATTGAATTTACGCAGGCTTTCCTCGTACAAATCCATCGCTTTGCGATAGAAAAAGTAAACATTGGACTTGCCGTGGTGTTCCCTGATGGCGTCAATGATGCGGGATTCCAGCCCATACTCCTGGGCAAGTCTCACACCCTCATCCACATGACCAAGGATGATGAGAGCGCTGGCTTCCGGTGTCAGCGCGTTGTGCGGCGTCGCGGTCTGGTCCTGGATATTTTCGGAAAAGTACTCTGGTTTTGACAATTTTCCAATATCGTGAAAAAGAGCACAAGCCCCTACCAGATCATCATCTGCATCCAAGGCGATTGCTGCCGCCTCGGCCAGGATCTTCACCTCCTGGCAATGAGCAAAGGTACCTGGAGCTTTTTGCTTGAGCTGCACAAGCAGCGGATGGTTTCCCGCAGCCCGCTCCCGCCATGTCATTGGAGTAAAGAGGCGGGAGAGGTTCTCCAGCACTGGCACCGCTCCTGCAAACAGTATGACCGTCGTCAGATTAACTGCCATTGCTACCAGGAGTGACACCAGCAACGCATGAAAACTCAACGGCTGCCCGTCCAAGCGAAATGTATTCAACGCCAGTGCCGAGACAAACACAATGCCACCCGATATCAACCCTCCGATCAGGGGTTCTACGCGCTTTTCGTATCGGGCATAGCGCGTACTGACGATTCCGGCCAGCAAACTGATGATCAAATAATTGCCCGCTACCTCATTCGGACAGTTTTCCGGGAACATCGCCAAGCCAAAAAACGCGCACGCCAGCACCGTGTACATGCCCAGCGTGGCTCCTGTCAGGACAGTAACGGTGACGGGCGCTAGCATGTAGGGGATAATGAGAAGAAGCTGGCGGTGCAGGATTGGCACATCGATATGTCTCACCACAATCTCATACGCAGAGAAGATCAGCCAAAGCACCAGCATCTGGACAATGACCATGCAAAATGCCACACCCAGCTCGCGGGCCGAAGACCCCGAACTCCACTTTGTGACGTTGCCGATCACCCACAGCACCACAGATGACAGCACCAGCCAGCTCACCCGGTATGCTGATTCCCTTACATCGTCGGCAGTCATCACCGCCACGGCACAAATACATATGAGACCAATCAGCGCTACGGCGATTTTAGCGTTGCGGCTCTGGTCAGGTGCATCCGACGGTTCTTCCCGGTGGTGACCCGTTAAGGGGGTGGCTAGAAACTTCCTCATATGCTGTGGGCGTCTGCACAGTATACAGGCTCCGGCTTGAATTGTCAAGCAGCCTGGTGAGCCAACCGAAAGCATACCATGCGTTGCAAAATCCGGAACGCTGCGATCACTGAGACTTTAGCAGGGCGGCTTGGAAGTCGCCCATGCTTATCCCCGGCAGGGCTGGAAGAAGCGGTCAAGTCTTTCCGTGAGTGTGTTTTTGCCGGGGTACTGGGAGCAGCTCCTCCGTGCCTTGCCTGGTGATCTGCTTCGTACTTTTATCTCTCATCGCATCCGGATTCCTGCTCAGTAAATACAAAAGCCCCGGCTCCATTCGGCAACCGGGACTTCGATTATCAAACCAAACGGACCAAGGCTCAGGACTGAGGCGGCACAATAAAGGTCTGGAACGTCACCACCGGCAGGAATGAACCTGTTTGATAATTGTTCAAAGCCTTGTTGAGGAAAAGGCAGTCGCTATCAGCTCCCTTGTCACTGGTATAGGAATAAAGTTCCAATCCGAAGCGCACGCGCTTTTCAAGCGGAGGCAGGCCTTGTGTTGTTGCAAGAAACTCAGTTGTCACGTCCGGAGAGACAAAAATAAACGTATAACGTGTTTTGACATCCAACTCCACCCCCATAAACACGTAGGTATTGGCTTTTCCTTTGCCCGTCAGGAATGTCTCAGAGGAAAGACCGACGAATTGCTGATCCGGCGTGTATATGGCTACGCGCATCGAAGGGGCCACCTGATACTGAGGTGTTTCTGTCGTACGGTTCTGGAGGGTGATACTGTTGAGGATGACCGTACCGCTCTGGGGCAATTCGCCGCGAGGGACGGTCACCATGAAGGCATCCGCCAGCGACAGGGTGAACCCGTAATAATCCCCGCGCTCCGCGCTCTCCGACGCTTCCGTGCTCGTCAGAAAAATTTTGGGCGTCGGGACATTCACTGCCATAGCCATGCCGGCAGCGGCCAATACAGATAAGAAAAGTGTTTTCATGTATCTTAGTCCAAAAAGGATGTCGACAGGTGGCACGTAACGTCCCCCATCCAAACCACGGCCTCATTGTAGCATGCCCTGTGACCCGCTGTCAATTCCGGCAAGCCTGCATAACAAACACCGCTGTGTCATACGGAACGGGAACAAGTAAATCATACAAAGGGGAAAACAGCAACCGTGAGGTGGCCCGTGCCGAGGGGAAAACTGCCGTAGCTTAGCCCTCAACGTTGCTGCAGGCAGCCTGTTTGTTGCAGGGCGGCCTTTTAGACACTCCTCCGGAGAATGGGAGGCCGCATGCCCCGGCATGTCTTTACCACGTGATGCCCCGCGGTGTTTTTCCGGGACCGGGGGTTCGTTGGGCCGTTTTTTTTAAGGGCCACCCCAACCTGTCCCGGAGAGATATAGCTCAGGAGGTCGGTCTCCATATCCGTGTCAGCCATCTGCGCACCGGTACGTCATAGAATTTCCAGCTTGCAAATGCCAACAGCAGGCTGCAGATGACTGCCAAAGCGCCCATGGGTAACGCCTCTTGGAGGGTTCTTACCTCATGCGCGAGCATCCAGCTGTACAGCAAATACATGACAGGATAATGCACGGCATAGAGGGGGTATGACATGTTGCCGAGGAAATTGCACACGCGGGATGAAATGGCACCCGCTCCCCCTCCGAGGGTTCCTGAGGCTCCAACCCAAAGCAGCAAAGGGAAGAGGCAAATGATGCAGAACGCTTCATAAATGCCGTTGAAAAGACATCCCCCGGCCGCCCCAGGCAAGTACGGCACCATAAACAGAACTATGAGCGCAGCACTGCAAATCCAGAAAGCCCCCCGCACCCGGCCGGGCGTAACACAACGGGCCATCAGCAGCCCCGCGCAGAAGGGGAACAGCATGCGCAGCAATCCACCCGCCATATGAAGTGGCTCGCACTTCCACCCCACGCTCAGGAAACCGCAGGCTGAAGCATCTGTCACGGCGAACCAGGCGAGGCCTGCGCCCAGAACGACGGTGAGGCCCAGCAGGGTCTTGTTGGACAGACGATGGATAAACAGCGCGTACAGCAGGTTGCCGATGTATTCAAAAAAGAGCGACCACACCGGCCCATTGAGGGGGAACATTTCACCACCTCCCCGCACCTCATGACAGCTCTGCGGTACCGCGGGAATGAACAAGACCGTACAAAGCAACGCCAGCAGAATCAGCGCTCCCGGCACGGCTTCGCCGTTCCCCAGGACGTCGCGCTCAACGAAAAATGATATCGCACCCAGCACCGCAGCCAAGACAATCATGGGATGCAAGCGGATGAGCCGGCGTTTAGCAAACTGCCAGAGGCTCATACTCTTGCCTATCCGATCATCGTAGGCGTAGCCCACCACGAACCCGGACAGGATGAAGAAGAAATCTACCGCGAGGTATCCGTGATTGATCACGATGATGGAAGGCGAGCCGGAAGAAATCGCCAGTCCCTCAAACACGTGATAAATCACAACGAGAATCGCAGCAACGCCCCGGAGCCCATCCAGGATCTGGTAGTGGGGCTTGGTGTTCGCGTAGGCGGAATCAGGCAGTAGCGAGTGTTCCATATAGCAGAAGTACGCCCGCACGGACATCCCTTTTTCTTAAAATGAAACTTTTATCAAAATAACACGACTGCTGACCCGGTGCGAATCCGGGCGACCGCTGTGCGACTGAGTGAAAGTCGCAGGGAGAAAACACGGAAACACCTTGGCATTTCCCGTCCGGGTCAGCGCCCGGGGACCATCTCAAACGTGAAGCCTTTCAGATACTCCGTCTCAGGGATATTCAACAGGATGGGGTGGTCCACACTCTGCCCGTGAGTTTCCATGAGCCGCAGTGTGCAGTGACCATCCACAGCAGCATCTGCAATAGTCTGCCTGAAAACAGAAGCCCCGGCATGATGAGAGCAGCAGAACGAGGACAGAACACCACCCACAGGCAGCATTTTCATCGCGCGCAGGTGAATTTCTTTGTACCCGCGCAAAGCGCCGGCCAGGCTCTTTTTGTTGCGGGTGAAACTGGGGGGGTCCAAGATGATCAGATCCCACTTGGGTTCGCCTCCGTTGCGCACCAGATCGCTCTCACGCTTCAGAAAATCAAACGCATTTTCAGTCACCGCCTCCACGCTCACACCGTTAAGCTCTGCATTTCGGCGCACCGCCGCAACCGCATCCTCTGAGATATCGACCGCTGTCACACTGGCGGCGCCCGCTTTCGCACAGGCCAGAGCAAAGCCACCCTGATTACAGAAGCAATCGAGCACCCGGCGTCCCCGGGCGTACTTGGCCACGGCCTGATAATTGTCCATCTGATCCAGGTAAAGTCCTGTCTTCTGGCCGGTGGCCAGATCAACCAGGAACTTCATGCCGCGGCCCGTCGCCACGAAAGGCTGAGGTTCCTCTCCGGCGGCGATGTATGTCTCCTGTTCGATTCCCTCCGCCACCAGCATTGGCGAATCGTTGCGCACGATAATACTGCGCGGCTGCAGCAGGTCCCCGAGAATATCGCGGATCAGTCCCAAGCGCTGGTACATGGCCAGCGTCAGCGTCTGCACCACGAGCACATCAGCATAGCGGTCCACGATAAGCCCCGGCAAGCCGTCGCTCTCACTCCACACCAGGCGCATCATCTCCTCCCCCGGCAGCCAGCGCTCGCGCAGCATCACTGCCTGGGAAATACGCCGGGCAAAGAAATCCCGGTCCAGATCCTGCTTGCGGCGGGAAAAACGCCGTGCAATAATCTGCGAATGCGGGTTGTACATCGCCGAGCCCAGGTAGCGGTCACGCTGATCCTTGAGCAGCACCACATCGCCAGGCTTCGGATTGCCGAACACCGTGCGAACCTCTGTTCCGTATACCCAGTCGTGACCGTGAAAGATGCGAGCCTTAGGCGCGATAATGAGACCTGCCATAACGCCGCCAAGCATACCCGAAGCCTGCCGGCCTGTCAACCTCAAAGCACCCCGCACCGCCGACGAAAAAACCGGGTGCAGCCACGCCGCACCCGGGCACAATGACGGCAGCAAAAGCGCGCCTCAGAGAGACTTGCTGTCGCAGGGCTTCAGCCCCAGCTCCTCGGCATGTTCGTCTGTTTCCTCTGCTCCGGAAGCATAGAACTTCTCGTCCTCCGGGGAAAGCATGCAAAGCAGACGGCGGAACTCTCCCGCGTGTTCTTTTTCCTCATCGGCCACATCCAGCAGCACCTTGGCGGCAAGTTTGTTATCGATGGACTCAGCGAGCTGCTCGTACATCTGGATGGCTTCATACTCCGCGGAAATCATAAAACGGATAGCGCGGACCAATTCGCTGTGCGTCAGTTTGCGGTTGGCAGCAAGACCACTGAATGATTGACTGAACTCAGGCATAATTTCTTCTGTTTGGTGATTAGCGTTTTTTCAGCGGGGGAATCCTCCCATCCTGTTCAGAGAGCCCCCGGCTGCTTTTCTTTTATCATGAGGAGGGCGGTTCTGCAAGCATATTTTAGAATTATTTTAGTCTAGTTGTTACCCTTTGGCGGGTTTCCCTGAGGAAAAACGACCTGAAGGGAAAGGGGTACACGGAAGAAAAGGAGGTGTGTTTTCTCTTTACAGAGCGAATCATCGTGCCTAAAATGCGCCCATGGTCACCCCTGAGAGTATCCTGCGCGCTTTGCCTTCCGGTGGTCTGTTCCGGACACCGGGCATACCGTGGCGCGTTTCACCACAGCCCTTGAGCCTGGGCAAGGCGGAAGTCAGGCAACTGGAAGGGCTTGGGCACGTGCTTGCCTGCTTTCAGGACGCGGCTCACGATCTCTACCGCAGCTCCGCCGCAGGGGAAGAAGCTCCATGGCTCGCTTCTGTGCTGGATGCGGGAAAACCTGCCTGGTTGGTGGAAGCGCAGCGGCGAATCCGGGGCACGAAAGCAGCGGCGATCATCCGCCCCGACTTGTTGCGATGCGCAGACGGGCTGGCACTTTCTGAGCTGGACAGCGTACCGGGTGGCATGGGGATAACGCTTTTTCTTTCCCGAGCGTACGCAGCAGCCGGGTACCGGGTGCTGGGTGGAGCAGAGGGTATAGCCGATGGATTCCGCTGTGCTCACCCGGAGGGGGCAGTGATTGCGGTGTCGCAGGAATCGTCCGATTACCGCCCCGAGATGGAGTACCTGGCCCACGCTCTTGGGGAGGGCTTCACCTGCACCGATGCGGAGTCGCTTCCCAACAGTCTGCCCGAAGGCTCCTGCCTGTACCGTTTTTTTGAGCTTTTTGATTGGGCTGCCATTCCATCCGCTCGCTCCCTGCTGGAGTCAGCTTCGCGGGGAGAGTTCCGCATGAGTCCGCCCCCCATCGAGCACCAGGAGGAAAAAATCTGGCTGGCTCTCCTGCACTGCCCGGGTCTGCAAGCATACTGGAAGCAGCACCTGCGCAGCGCCCACCTCAATCGACTCCGGCAGCTTATTCCACACGGCTGGATCGTCGACCCGGCCCCGCTGCCACCGCAGGCAGCCCTGCCCTGGCTGAATCTTCACAGCTGGCGGGAAGTGTCAGCCCTCGGCCGGAACGAGCGCCGGCTCGTGCTCAAAATCTCCGGCTTTGACCCGTCAGCCTGGGGCTCCCGCGGAGTCATCATCGGCCATGATGTACCCTGCGATGAATGGACCGGCGCCCTGGAGCGAGCCCTGAACGATTTCCCGGACAAACCCTGGCTGATGCAGGAGTTTCGGGAAGCGGAAGTGGTTGAGCATCCCTTCTACGCACCTGACGGCAGTGTGCAAATCATGCGAGGACGCGTCCGGCTCTGCCCCTATTACTTCCGGAGCCAGGGCGGCCGCACCAGCCTCGGGGGATGCCTTGCCACCATCACGCCACAGGAGAAGAAAAAAATCCACGGCATGGCCGATGCCATTCTTGTGCCTTGCCAAGTTTGCTGATTTCTGCTAAATAGTTGAGTACGTGAGCGGCGACGGACACCCCCTGACCACGAGCGACGACGAACTCGAACAGTTCGCCGCCCGCACGCGTCGCAGCTTGATTGTCAGGCTCCAGGATTGGCAGGACCGGCGCAGCTGGGATGAGTTCTACCGCACTTACTGGCGCCTCATCTATGCCGTAGCGACCAGAGCCGGACTCAAGGATGACGAGGCTTGGGACGTCGTGCAAGAAACGGTGCTCACGATCGCCAAACAAAGCCGCAAAGACCTCTACGACCCGGAGAGGGGCTCCTTCAAGAGCTGGCTGCTCAAAGTCACCGGCTGGCGCATCAACGACCGCTTCCGCAAAACACAACGCGAGCGCTCCCTCATCAGTCCGGAGGCAGAGCCGGATGCCGACCATGTGAGCTCTGTCGCTGATATGGACGGTGTTACGTTTGAAAAAATCTGGGAAAGCGAGTGGAAACAAAACATCACCAAAGCCGCCCTGGAACGGGTCAAAGCCAAGGTAAGCCCCAAGCAGTACCAGATTTTTGATTACGTCGTCTTGCGGGAGATGGACACAGCCAAAGTCAAGGAGCTCCTGGGCGTCAGTCTGGCCTCGATCTACCTGGCCAAGCACCGTATCAGCCTCCAGCTGCGCAAAGAAATCGAACACCTCAAGGAACTCGGAGAAAAGCCTCTGCCGGCTACTCCCGGCTGCGGTAAGCCGTGACAGATTCTGCCCCGCCGCCGTACCACCAGCAGCATGCAACCGAGTTTTCCCAACAATGCGCCCCAGACGGATTCTCCCGGCAACGGATCCCAGACGGATGCTTTGCTTATGCAGCGCTTGCGTGATCACCGGGACGAAGCTGCACTGTGTGCCTTGATTGCCCGCTACCAGGGTCCGGTCTATGCCCTGGCTTTCCGCATGCTGCGCAACGCCGCCGAGGCAGAAGACATCGCCCAGCGCACCTTTATCCGCGTCTGGAAAGCCGCAGGCTCGTACGAAGCCAGCGCCAAATTTTCCACCTGGCTGTTCACCATCGCAAGACACCTCATCTTCAACGAAACCAGAAGAAGACTGCGCAAACCGGTGACTTCATTAGACGGCGGGCCGGAAAGCACCGTAGAGGCAACAGACACCCGCACCGCTCCTCCGGATACGGTTCTGTCGAGCAGGGAACTGGAGCGAGCTGTTGATGCCGCTCTTGACCAGCTCCCGCCCAAGGCCCGCATGGCCATCCAACTCCGGCGCTTCGACAACAAAAACTACGAGGAAATCGCTGCCATTCTTGGCATTACCGTCCCCGCCACCAAAAGCCTTCTCTTCCGCGCCAGGCAAGAGCTGCGCCGGCTCCTGCAGCCGTACCTGTAGCCGCTGCCACAGCCGCTCCTGTAACCGGCAACGGCCGACGCGCCCATTCCCAGCAGCAACTCCCGGCAGCAACTCCCGACATCCTCCGGCCGCAACCGCAAGCGTGCCCCCCCCGTCGGCAGATTCACCCTCCACCGTGTTGGGAGCACCCTTTCCCCTGCAAGATGACACACAAAAATTCCCATATTGCAGGCCTGCGACTTTTTCGGCTTGCAAAGCAATCTAGGACTCACTATAATCCGCGCATGGAATGGAATGATCAGTTCATGAGGATTTTCCGGGAAGCCGTGGAGCGCTTTCACACAAATCCCCGCCTGCAACCGGCCACCATATTCGAAGCCTCGGAAGTAGAGTTCCTTAGCTCCATCGGGTACCGCCCGGAAGAAATGTACGCCTACGTAGCAGACTACGCCACAACCGGAGAACCCTCACCCAGCACCTCTCTGCTGATCGCCTCCGCCCGCAGGGCGTTCTTCCTGACGACGCAACGCGGCATCCACGGGAATGCCAAACCCGTCACCGCAGCAGAACTACCCTCCGAGCTGGATGAATTCCAGGAAATTCAGTACCTGCCGCGCATCATCCGCAAAGCCGAAGCAAAACTTTTCGGCACGCTTGAGCCGTCCATCATGTTTTACGATGCCGCGGACCGCAACTTCCTCAAGCAGCACGGCAACATCCACCCTGCGGACTTCCTCAACGTCGTCTGGCTTGCCCGCGGAGACAAGCAGAAAATAGTCTCCTCCGTTCTCAATACCATGAGACAAGACAACGCCGCCGAAAACACCGAGAGCGCCCACCCCACCCAAGCACCTGCCGGAGCCAAGCCCGTTCAGACGGAACTGAACTTCGACTAATCCCCCCACGTCATGTCCGCCACGGAACCAGCCGAGTATCCACCCGTCTCAACAGAGCCCCAGCGACAAGCTCTGGATGAGATGTCGCAGGAACTGCTGCGGAAACTCAACACCATGGTCGAGGAGCAAAACGAGCGCGCAAGGCAATTTGCCAGCACCGAGCACTCACTCTCCTCCAAGCCCATGGAGTTTGACCTCACCCTTCCCGAAGCCCCCGGCGCCGCCGGCACACTCCCGTCCGTCGCAGCATTCCCGGAGCCCTCGGGGCAAGGCAATCTCCACTCCTCGTGGGACACACCACACACAACCGGCAGGCACACCTCCCCACCTCCGCCGCCCATCCCATCTCCGGCAGCTGGGAACGCTTCACTGCCCGGCTTTCCCGCGCCATCAGCCCCCACCGCCACACCAGATGAACAGGCAGCGCGGCGCCGGGCCGAAATCCTGCAACGCCAGCGCGAACAGCGCCGGGCCGAACAGGAAGCAGAAGAACAGCGCAGAGAAAGAATCCGCCAGGCCCAGCAATCCGTTGACAGCATCGGCTCCCTATTGGAATTCCTCGGCCTGAAAAAAGCAAAAGCAACCGACAGCGCCGCCGCCCCTCTTCCCCCGGAACCCGCGGGCAGCAGCACAGGACCGGCGCAACAGCCCGAGCGGACCCAATCCTGCGGCTGCACCACGCTGTTCATCGTCATCGCCGCGATACTCATCATCCTCAAAGTCGTCGCATCCATGGATTAACCCCGCAACAACCGTTTTTGACACCATTTATGAAGAGGCAAACACTAATCACCCTAGCGTTAGGATGCTGCGCCATCGGCGCCGTCCAAGTCTCCTGCAACCAGGAGCAGGAGCAACAGGCGCAAGCCAAGCAGCAGGGAACCATTCCCGCCATCAAAACCTTCCCCATCGTCGTCCAGACCGTCCAGGACACCGGCGAATGGTTCGGCTACGTCCGCGGCTATGAAGACACGGACATCCGGCCGCGCGTCTCGGGCTTCCTCATGGAGCAGTGCTACAAGGACGGTCAAATCGTCAAAAAGGACGACATTCTGTTCCGCATTGACCCCGTTCTGTTCCAAGCCTCACTGGATCAGGCCAAAGCGAACCTCGAAGCCGCCAAAGCCAACCTGGCTTCCGCCGAAGCCTCACTGGAAAAAACCCAGCTCGATCTCAAACGCTACGAGCAACTGATCAAAACCAGCGCCGTCTCCGGCAAAGAGCTCGATGACGCCCGCCAGAACAACGCCGCGGCACTCGCCAATGTCGAAGCCGCCAAAGCCCAGATAGCCCAGCAGGAAGCCGCCGTCAAAACCGCCCAGATTGACCTCGACTACTGCCAGGTCAAGGCTCCGTACGACGGCATTGTCGGTGCCGCGCAGGCCTTCCAGGGCGACCTCGTTTCGCCCTCCACCCTGCTGGCGAACATGACATCGCTCTCCCCGATGCTCGTGCGCTTCTCCGTCAACAGTGAAAACCTCATCCAAGCCTTCCGGCGCGAAGCCGAGCGCGCGGCCAAGGGCCCGGTCAAAGCCCAGCAGTTTGAACTGATTCTGGACAACGGCGACATCTACCCGCTCAAAGGCGAGATTGTCGCCATGGAGAGCAAAATCTCCGACAGCGGCCTGATGGACATCCAAGGTGAAATCGACAACCCCAACGGCCTGCTGCGCGCCGGCATGTCGGTGCGCGTCCGCATCGCGCTCAACGAGCGTGAAGCCCTGCTGGTTCCGCCCGTCGCCATCCGCAAGGTCATGCGCCAAAGCTTTATTCTCGTCGTAGCGAAAGACGGCACCCCGCACATGGTACCCGTTGAGGTTCAGGGCACCTACAAGGTCAACGTCACGGAAGCCAACGGCTACAGCTCTGAGCAAAACATGGTTGCCGTGAGCAGCAAGAACGTATCGCTCAAGAACTTCTTCCGCGATCTGGGCTACGACAATGCGCAGGAGGTTCCTGTTGTCGCCGATGCAGACAACGCGGTGACCGCCGTCAACATCTCCTCGGCCAACAGCCGTCTCGCCAAGGGGGAACAACCCAGGACCATCAAAACCGCTCCTTACACCTTCCAGCCGACCCTGCCGCCGGCTCTCCAGGCCGCCATCGCCCAAGCCAAGGCTGAAAAAGCGGGCGAGGCCAAGCCCCCCGTTGATCCGGCCACGCTCACACCCACCCTGCCGCCCTTCCCGGTAAAGGTCGCTCCCCTCCTGCAACAGGACGTCGCCGAGGAAGGCGAATGGTTCGGCACCGTGCGCGGCATCAACGAAACCGGCATCCGCCCGAGGGTGAACGGCTTCATCCTGAGCCAGAACTTTGAAGACGGCAGCCTCGTCAAGAAAGGCGACGTTCTCTACACCATTGACCCGGCCCCCTACCAGGCCGCTCTGGAAAACGCCCGGGCCAACCTCGCCGCCGCCAAAGCCAGCGTCAAACAATGTGAAGCGCAGGTCCAGAAATACCAACTGGACGTCAACCGCTACGATGAGCTGCAGAAGAAATCCCCCGGCGCCGTCTCGGACAAGACCATCACCGACGCCAAGACAAACCTCAAAACCGGCGAAGCCTCCCTGCTGAAAGCCCAAGCGACCGTCAAGCAAATGGAAGCCGCCGTCCGCCAGGCCGAAATCAACCTGAGCTACACCACCATCGTCGCGCCGTTTGACGGGCGGGTCGGCATTCACACCGTCTCCAAGGGCGAACTCGTCAGCGACGGGCAGACGCAACCGCTTGTCACCATCTCCTCCGTCAATCCCATGCGCGTTGACTTTGAAATCTCCGGAGCCGACGCGCTGGACGGTCTCACCCAGGCCATCAAGAGCAAGAGAAACAACAAAGCCGGCACCAATGCCCGCCAGGATGCCTTCACCATCGTGCTGGAGGACGGCTCGATCTACCCGGCCCGCGGCGAAATCGTCACCGCCGATAACTCCATCAACGAATCCACCGGCACCCTCAAGGTCATCGGCCAGGTGGACGACGTGGACGGCGGTCTGCGCTCCGGCTTACCGGTACGTGTACGCGCCGGGCTCAAGAAACAAAAAGGCGCCTACCTTGTGCCGGCGCGAGCCCCGATGTTCGGCAATGGGCAAAACGTCGTAGTCCTGCTGAACGAAAACAACGCTCCCGTCATGCTGCCCGTCACCCTGGGAGGTCTGGTTAACATCCCCGTGAAAGGACCGGACGGCAAGGAAATCGTCCAGCCCATGCGCATCATCGACGTCAACCGCACCACCACAGGCGCCCTCATGTGCGCCGTGGCGGATGCCCCCTCCACCGAAGCCATGGTACTCGGGCAAGCCGGTGTGAAAGACTGGGGCGAGCTGTTGCTCAAGAGAGAGGGCGCTTCGAGCTTCCGCGAACTGGTTGAAAAAGAGGAAGGCAAAGCCCTGCCGGACGGCGAACCCGCCCAGGCAGGCGTCAAAGACTGGGGCGAGCTGCTGCTCAAACGCCGCAACGCCAGCAACTACCGCGAACTGGTCCTGCGCGACGCCGACGCCAAAGACGAGCTTGACCTCATCGCCCAGGCCCAGGGCAACAAAGACCTGATGGAAATGATGCTCAAGAAAGAAGGCATCGCCGACATCAGCAAAGCCCGCGTCGTCGCCGAAGGCTCCCTCATGGCAGCCTCCCAGACCTACGCCGCCAACCAGGCAGCAGGAGCCCCGGTCAACACCCTGACCCCCATCGACTTCCAGTATACCGCCCCGCAAACCGTCGTTCCCTCGGTCACAGCCGACGTCACGCGGAACGCCCCGGTACCCCCGCCATCCGGCGGCGGAACGCAGCCTGCCAGCAGCGCAGAGCAGCCTGCCAGCAACTCAGCACAGCCTGCCAGCAGCGCCGCGCAACCCGATACCACCAGCGCCGCGCAACCCGAGCAAAACTGATAACACACAGCCCTTACCACTATGTCCCCATTCTTCATCAAACACCCCATCATAGCCGGTGTCATCGCCATCGTCACCACCCTACTGGGCATCATCTGCATGGCCGGGCTCCCCATCTCCCTGTACCCGGACATCGCCCCGGTGCAGATATCCCTGAGCGCCTCCTACCCGGGAGCCAACGCCACCGAAGTAGCAGACTCCGTCGCCAACCCGGTCGAGCTGCAGCTCTCCGGCCTGCAGAAGATGGACTACATGACCTCCACCTCCTCCAACAACGGCTCCTGCTCCATCTCGGTCTACTTCGAACCCGGCACCGATCCGAACACCGACCAGCAGCTCACCAACATGCGCTACCAGCAGGCCACCGCCCAGCTGCCCAGCGTCGTGTCGGCCATGGGCGTCACCCTCAAGCAGAACTCCGGCCTGCCCATGATGCTCTACGCCCTGGACTCGCCGCAAAACTTCTTTGACATCATCGACCTCACCGGCTACGCCTACATCAACCTGGTGGATCCCATCAAGCGCGTCGAAGGCGTCGGTGACGTCATGGTATTCGGCGCGCGCTACGCCGTCCGCATCTGGCTGGACTCCAAGAAAATGGCCCAGAAAGGCATCTCTGTCGACCAGGTCTACAACGCCGTCAACACCCAAAACACCATCAACCCCGGCGGCTCCGTCGGCGCCGAACCCATGCCCGATGGCCAGGAATTCACCTACACCATCCGCAACAAAGGCCGCCTGACCAGCATCGATGAGTTCAAAGACATCATCGTCCAGCAAAGCGGCACCCAAGCCGTCAAACTCGGCGACATCGCCGACATCGAACTGGGCTCGCAATCCTACTCCCTCTCCGGCCGCATCAACGGCACACCCGCCGTCGCCATGGCCATCTACCAGTCTGCGGACGCGAACGCCATCGCCACCGCCGAGCGCCTGCGCAAACTCTTCGCCGAGAAAGAAGCCGTCATGCCCGAAGGCATGCGGGGCTTCATCTCCCTGGACACCACCACCACCGTGAGTGACTCCATTGAAGAAATCAAACACACCCTCATCGAAGCCCTGGTCCTCGTCGCCATCGTCGTATTCGCCTTCCTGCAAGGCTTCCGGACCACCCTCATCCCGCTCATCGCCGTCCCGGTATCCCTGGTCACCACCTTCTGCTTCTTCCCCATCCTCGGCTTCTCGCTCAACACCATCTGCCTACTGGGCATGGTGCTGGCCATTGGCCTCGTGGTGGACGACGCCATCGTGGTTGTAGAAGCCGTAGAATCGCACCTCGAGCGCGGCATGAACCCGCGGCAAGCCACCTTCGCCGCCATGAAAGAAGTGAGCGGCCCGGTCATCGCCATTGCCCTCGTCCTCGCCGCCGTCTTCCTTCCCTCCGTGCTGCTCCCGGGCATCACCGGCACCCTGTTCCAGCAATTTGCCGTGACCATCGCCGTCTCGATGCTCATCTCCGCCTTCAACGCACTAACCCTCTCCCCCGCACTCTGTGCGCTCATGCTCAAACCGAAATCGGAGCACAAATCCATCTTCACCCCCTTCTACAACCTCTTCAACAAATGCTACGACTGGGTAGCCGGCACCTACGCCGCCATGTGCGGCTTCCTCTGCCGGCGCCTCTACCTCTCCATCCCGGTGCTCATCGGCATCAGCTGCCTGATCATCCCCACCGCCGAAAAAGTACCCGACGGCTTCCTGCCGGATGAAGACCAGGGCTTCCTGCTCTGCGGCGTCATCATGAAACCGGGCGTCTCCCTGCAGCGCCTCAAAGAGCAAACCGTCACCGTCGAAAACCTGCTCATGCAGGACAGCTCCGTGGACGTCGTCACCTGCGTCATGGGCATGAACGTCGTCATCGGCGTGCAAACCACCAACGCCCTGACCTACTTCATCTCCCTGAAGCCCTACAAAGAACGCCCCGTCATGGAGAACGGCAAAACCCCCTCCGCCAAAGACATCCTGGCGCGCCTCAACATCGCCATGGCTAACAGCGGCGTCGACGGCATCTCCTTCATCGTCGGCCCGCCCGCCATCCCCGACGTCGGCACCGGCAACGACATCGCCTTCATCGTCCAGGACACCGCCGGCGACGGCGTGCAAGCCCTCTACCAGGAAGTCCAGCGCCTCGAAACCGCCTTCAAGAAAGACCCGGCCATCGGCAACGCCTCCGACATGATGCTGCCGCAAGTACCGCAGAAGAGCCTCACCATCGACAAAGACAAATGCCTGGCCCAAGGCGTCGACTACTCCGCCGCCAACTCCCTGCTGCAGTGCTTCAACGGCTCCAGCTTCGTCAACTACTACAGCGAATTCGGCCAGCAGTGGCAAGTCTACCTGCAAGCCGCCGGCCAAAACCGCGTCAACACTGACCAGATCGCCAACTTCTACATCACCAACGCCAAAGGTGAAAACGTACCGCTGAGTGCCCTGGTCACCATCAAAGACATCGCCGACACCGAATTCGTCTACCACCACCAGGGCTACAACGCCGCCAAGATCAGCATCACCCCGGCAGAAGGCTACTCCTCCGCGCAAGCCATGGAAGCCGCCGAGCGCATCTTCATGGAAACCGCCGACACCACCAAATTCGGCTATGGCTACGCCGACATGAGCTTCCAGGAAAAGAAAGTCCAGGACGGCCTCGGCCTCGGCTCCATCTTCCTGCTCTCCGGCGTCTTCTCCTTCCTCATCATGGCCGCCCTGTATGAGAAATGGACCCTGCCGCTGGCCATCTTCATGACCGTACCCATCGCCGTACTGGGAGCCTTTGCAGGCCTGGCCCTCTTCCACATGGACCTGAACCTCTACGCCCAGATTGGCCTCGTCATGCTCGTCGGCCTCGCCGCCAAGAACGCGATTCTGATTGTCGAGTTCGCCGTTCTGCAAATGGAACGCGGCATGAGCGTCGTAGACGCCGCCGTAGCAGCCGCCCGCATGCGACTGCGCCCGATTCTCATGACCTCCTTCGCCTTCATCCTCGGCTGCGTCCCGCTGATGACCGCAGAAGGCTCCGGCGCCCTCGCCCGCAACTCCATTGGCGTCGTCGTCGTCATCGGCATGACCATCGCCACCGGCATCGGCATCTTCTTCATCCCCTGCGCCTTCGTCTTCATCATGAAGCTCTTCCGCTCCAAGATCAAGAAAGCCCACCACGGCGACGACCCGGACGAAGTCTACGCCTACAAGCGGCTTGAAGCCGAGGAGGAAGAAGCCACCGTCAAACAAGACTAAGCCCCCCCCTATCCACCAACCGCAACCCAGGGAGGCGCCCCGCCGGGGCGCCTCCCCTTCTTTTTCCACCGGCCCCACCCCCGGAAAGCACCCCCCCCATGCCGCACCATTTCCAGCCTCGTCAGCAAAAAAACGATCTTCACTCTTGACTTCAACCCGCGCTTTGCTATACTCGCCTTATTATTTCATCTTTTTCTTAAATAAAACGATGTCCAACGAAGCCACCAAATCCCTGCAACACCTGGCGGAT
Organism: uncultured Akkermansia sp.; assembly: GCA_944390825.1. Classification (GTDB taxonomy): domain Bacteria; phylum Verrucomicrobiota; class Verrucomicrobiia; order Verrucomicrobiales; family Akkermansiaceae; genus Akkermansia. The sequence continues at coordinate 41,641 of CALXRG010000009.1, read as the reverse complement.
GTCTTCAAGTCACTGGGCCACCCCACGCGCCTCTGGATCGTCCGCCGTCTCGAGCACGGAGAGTGCTGCGTGCAGGACTTCGTCACGGGAACGCGTGAAGAGTTCTCCACCGTAAGCCAGCATCTGAACGTTCTTAAGCACAGCGGAGTGGTTGAATCAGAACGCCGAGGCAAGCAAGTGTTCTACCAACTCCGCTACCCCTGCATCCCCTGGCTCATCGACTGCATGGAAGCCCGGGATCAGTTCGACCTCACCCGCGCTGATGATGTGCGGCTCGACCTGCGAGCCAAGCTCGAGGAGCTGCTCACTCACCTCTGACTGCGCTCGTGACTAAGCACGCCCCTCCCCTTCATTTCATTATTCTATTAAACCATAATATATTAAACCGACTATGAAAGAAAACGAAATACAGCAACGCCAGGCACCCCCCTGCCTGAAAAGAGATGATCTGCCGCAGCCGGATCTTCCCCGCGACACGCCGGAAGACACCCCGGCAGTCCAAGACCCCGAAACCACAGCACCGCCAATCCGGCTGGGCAGCTTCGCGTTCCAGCAAATCCGCAGCGCGACTGCTATCGTAACCTACGGCGGGGTGCGTTTTCTGATCGACCCGTGGCTGGGCGACAAGGAGAGTGTCCCCGGGCTACCCGCCGCCTACGAACCAACACGGCGAAGCCCCTTCCACGATCTGCCCCTTCCCATCTCCGAGATCACCCAAGTGGACGCCGTGATCGCTACCCACCTGCACTTCGATCACTTCGATGAGGCCGCCGCCACGGTCTTGCCAAAGGATATGCCCATCTTCACCCAAGACGGGGTAGATGCAGCCACCCTCCGCAGCCGCGGATTCAACGACGTTCGCATTCTCCGGTTCAACGGCACCGACTTCAAGGGTGTTACACTTTACAAAGTCGACTGTATGCACGCCGCTCCCGGAGAACGGGGCCGTCTGTATGAAGCCTACCAGATGCGAGGCGACGCCTGTGGCGTGGTGATGCGCCATCCGGACGTGGAAAAGGCACTGTATCTGGCGGGTGACACGATATGGTGTGACTATGTGGCCGACGCCATCCATAACTTCCAGCCCGGGGTCATCGTGGTCAACGCCGCCGAAGCAACCCTACGCGGCTTCTCCCCCATCATCATGGGACTGCACGATCTTCGCAAGGTGCTGGCCTACGCCCCCAACGCCACCGTAGTAGCTTCCCACATGGACAATGTGCCGCATGCACGCCTCACCCGCAAGGATCTGCGCTTATTCGTCGGGATGAACCACCTGCAGCAGCGCCTTCTCGTCCCCGAGGACGGCGAGACACTGCTGTTCTGACGTCCTCTTGCGACCGCCTGCACGCTTACTGACCAAACAGGAAAAGCTCCACTATTTTCCCCTTCCCCCATGCCCCTGTCGCATCCGGGGCATGAACTGGGGAGGGGAGGCAAACCCTTGAGGCGGCCCGGCTAAGCGGACTCCTCGACTGAGGGGTTGCCCGGCTGAATCACTTTCTGCCAAGCGGAGCCTCCACTCCCGAAGCGACTTCCCTCCCTCCTGGAAAGGGAGGGAAGCCAAACGCGTCACTCACCTGTTGCTGGATAGCCCATAAGGCGGCCGGACGAGCCGGAGAAAGTAGATTTTTCCGGCACCTCGGCCGTCTTTTTTCCACCCTCCGGAAACGAGGTTTGCCCCCGCACTGAACCCGCCCCAACTCTGCGCTCAACTTCTTTTTTTGCATAAAACTCCTTTTTAGGCTTGATTCAGGCTCAGTCTCCGCGTATAACTGCGCCGCGCTAATGGTGAGTATAGCTCAGTGGTAGAGCCCCGGATTGTGGTTCCGGTTGTCGTGGGTTCGAGCCCCACTACTCACCCTGCGGCGGTTTCCTCAGCGCTGAGGGAACCGCCTCACTTGTTTTCTCGGCCAACCTGTTCTTGCAGGGCGCCTGCGGTATCCCGCGCCACCTGCCAGTCATCCGAACACCAAGGAAAGACCCATCCCAACACCGCCCAACTCCCCTCCCCGCCGCCGGTAGGCCCGGAAGCCGGTTCTCTCCCCCTCCCTCCGCTAAAACAGAAAACTCCCAATCCCCCAAATGACAAAGGAGCGATCCTCCCGCTGGCGGTGGGGAGACGCAACAGCCAGTTTATCGGCTCGCCGGAGGTGGGTAGGCGAGCAGCGATTCAGTACGCGATGGTGAGAGAATGCCGGCGTGTGAAAGCAGACATCGAAGCGTGGCTGACGGCAGTGCTGCGGCGGCTGCCGGACTACCGCAGTGACTATGTCGACCTGCTGACAGGCATGCTGGAGCTGCCGGAGGCAGGGGGCGGTGACACGAACGTGAAAGCCTAATTATCCACAAGCCCGATATCAACTCAAGCAACGAGCTCGCCCCCCATCAGGGTGGTGATTGAGTGCTTACACATAGCAAGGTCAGCAGATGGGAAAATCCAGCACGTCAGCCCCATACCAGGCACACCGGCACACTCACTCTGCTGACTCGGTAGGCTGCGGACCGTCATACGGCTGCACCTGCGGACTGCACAAATCAAGAGCAGACTCGTAATAGGGCGTTTGGATATGGAACAACCCCAGCAGCGTGTGGAAAATATGCTCGTGTCCCACCGTCAGCGCAGCATGATTGCGCAACTGCCTAACGGCCTCCGTTACATGAGGATGCAGAGCATCAAACTCCGGGGACGTCACCACAAACATCCCCACCCGGCTACCCGCCGTCTCATGATAAGGCGTCCGGCTGTCCCCCAATCCACCACGGCCCCAGATACCATTCTGTCCCAAGTATTCACCGTGATCGCTCACATAAAGATACACAAAAGGACGCCCGGAAAGCATCGTGCAAATACGACGCCAAAACTCGTCCGTGTAATGGATAGTATTGTCGTAAGCATTTCTCACTTCTTCGGCGTGGGCAGCGGGATTCTGGAAATCAGCCCCGGCAGGCGTAAACGGCGGATTCTGGTGATCGTACAGATCAAACGGCGTATGACTGCCCTCATTATTGATAAAAAACACCAGGTTTTCCTTCTCATGGCGGCGCAGCACCTGCTCCATATCCGGCAGACTCGTCCATGGCGCACCCGGAGCATTGAAACGCTCATCGGACACACGGGACAGAACTCGCACCACCCGGTCATACTTGAGTTGCTGTCCACAGCGCCGACCAAAAAACGAAAACACCCTGAACCCATGCTTGTGCAACAGCTCCAGCACCGAGCCCGTCGTCGGCTGCATCCCCGGAGTCTTGTCGTAAATACCGCGCCGGGCATTCGTCAGGATTGCGATCTGAGCCTGGCAAGTATCACACGCAGCGGAAATACAGCGCGGGAAATTAATTACGCGGGAGTTTCGCCGCAGCCACGGAGTTGTATCACGGTGATAGCCATTGATACTCATGGCATCTGCCCTCACGCTTTCCCCGATATGCAGCACAACCACAACACCTGAATCGGACTCCAGCGTATCACAGGAAGACGGCGCTGCAGCAGGCGATTCCAAACCCTCGGCCAGACGCACCACCTCGATGTTATGCCTGACTGCCTCCTCACAGGACACATACAAATGCGCCACCTCGCTGACCGGCCAGAAATGCTGCTCAACCGACTGCCGGTGCTGCGGCAGCAGGAACTCCGATACCAGCGCCAACGTCCCAAACAAAGCCCCAGTGCACAGGAGCGTCCGCCGCCCGACCGGCCGCAACACCCGGCAGATCATCCACCCGTACCAGCTCACCAAAGCAACACCCAACAACGCCAGAGCACCGTTGCTTAAGCTGAAATACGCGGCCACCTCCTCCCCCGTGGCCTCGAATGACTCCGCCAGCACCAGCGAATTGAACCTCGTCCCATACTGCAGGAAAGAAACAATCTGCGCCAGCCCCAGAAACATCAGGGGAACCCACAGCACCAGAGACCAAGCCCCCAGCAAAGCCCACAGCAGGCACACACATCCCATCGCCGACAGCAGTGCCACCTGGGGCTGAAGCGGCGGCGCGAAAAACATCGGGTTCGTCGTCGCGTTGAGCAACAGCATCAGTGCAAGCAAACGCCACAACGTTCCCACCTGGGGAAGCGCAGGCGCATGCCCCAAGCGGCACCACGCAACAGCTACCACCCCTGCCAGGGGCACCAGCCCGTACCACAGAGACACATCCGCGCAAAACCCGGCATCCCAGGACGGGATTTGCACAGCTGCCGCCCCGATTGTACCTAACAGCACAACCGTTGCAAAACAGGTTTTGCTTCTCAGCAAGGTGCGCATACCCTCTCAACGCAACACCAGCCGGCAACCCAAAGCGGCCGGCCGTGGGAGTGGAGAAGTGCTCCGTGGCGTCACCTACGGCGTAGAGCAGCCTCAGCAGCCCTTACCCTCGTGGCAACACTCCTTGCCCTCGCCGTGGCAATCACAGTCGCCGTCGCAGTCATCACAATGACCATGGCAACCACCGCCGCAAGAGCAAGCACTCATCTGCTGATTCATCGCCGCGGCGACCTCCTCGTCCGTCGGGGCGCAGCCCTTATCAATAGCCAGGCACAGATACTGATTCACCGTACCGAGCAACTCATCAAGCAACTGACGGGCATCCAGGAAGCCCTTGCAAAACTCGTTATCCACCACAGCCTGACGCAACTCATCAAACTTGGCGATCTCCGCCTCAGACGGCGGCATACCCTCCATGTGCTTATTGCGCAGCTGCTCACCATATTCATTAACTTTGCGGAACAAATCCGTAGCCTCCGGATTCTGATAAAACAGCCCGATACGGGCCTTCGCAGAAATCACCTTCTGATTCTGCGCGAAAGCTTCTGCAAGTTCACCGGCCAACTTAGCCAGCTCTGGAGTAAGAGATGTGTTTGCCATAACGCGCGACACCATACCATAACTTCCCCACCCAGGCAATACTTCATTGCGACAAGACGAGTCATACCACCGCCCATTCGACCCATGCGATCCCCCTCCCCCGGCTCCTCCCAGCCCCCTCATCGGATCAAAACTCCGCACTTTACCCACTTTTTCTTCAAATTCGAGCGCAGAAATGTTGACGTCGGCTCCCCAATCGTGTAGAGTAAAGTACGGACGCGGATTTCTCCACCGCCGCCGCACCTCAACTTCATTTTCTTCCCAGCCGTGTACTCGAACGAAAATTACTTACTGGAACTTCTCAAAGAAGCCGGCGCCATTGATGATGCAACCCTGGACTCCGTGCGCATGCAAATCTCGCCACTGGACAGCGTCATCGATTACCTGGTGAAGAACAACTACCTGACCAGCGAATACGTCGCGCAAGTTGCCGCCGAAAAATCGGGCATGGAATACGTGGATCTCTCCTCCTTTACCATCGACCCTGCCATCATCGCCACCGTCAAAGGCCCCCTGGCCCGCCGCGTCGGCTTCATTCCGATCGGCGACGACGGCTATTACCTCCAAGTCGCCATCTCCGACCCCTTCAACATGCAGAATCTCGACAGCCTGCCCCAGTTCCTGGGGCGCGACGTCGACTTCTTCGTCGTATCGGAAGAAGGCCTCAAAAAAGCACTCGACAAATACTACCCGGAGGAGAAAAAGTTCGTCAAAGGAGACATGGAAGCTCCTATCATTGAACTGATCACCAACATGTTCAATGAAGCCCATGAGATGCGCGCCTCCGATATCCACATTGAGCCGATGGAAGATCGGGTCCGCATCCGCTACCGCGTTGACGGCCGCCTGATGGAAGTCGCCAACCACCCGAAAAAACTGCTGGGCCCCATCGTCGCACGCCTCAAGGTCATGAGTGCCGGCATGAGCATCGCGGAGAAACGCGTACCACAGGACGGCCGCATTGAGCTTGACCTGCGCAGCGGTGCCCACATCGACCTGCGTGTCAGCACCGTCCCCTCCAACCACGGTGAATCCGTCGTCATGCGTATCTTGGACAAATCCGCTCTTTCCCTGGGGCTGCCGCAGCTCGGCTTCCTCTCCGATGATGAAGCCACCTTCGACCGACTCGTCACCCTGCCCGACGGCGTCATCCTCGTTACAGGCCCCACCGGCTCCGGAAAAACCACCACCCTCTACGCCTGCCTCAACCACCTCAACCGTCCGGACAAGAAAATCATCACCGCAGAAGACCCGGTGGAATACGAGTTCTCCGGCATCAACCAGGTCATGATCCGCTCCGAAATCGGCATGACCTTCGCCGCAGCCCTGCGAGCCATGCTGCGCCAGGCACCGAACATCATCATGATCGGTGAAATTCGAGACGGAGAAACCGCGGGCATTGCCATCCAAGCAGCCATGACCGGTCACCTGGTTCTCTCCACCCTGCACACCAACGATGCCCCGTCCTCGGTAGCCCGACTCGCCGACATGGGCGTCGACCGCTTCCTCATCGCCTCAGCCGTGCGCGCCATCATGGCTCAGCGCCTCTGCCGCAAGCTCTGCTCCTGCAAGGTGGAAGGCCACGTCACCCCGAAGCAGTCACAACTGCTCGGCATCGATCAGGAACGCACCATCATGGTACCCAAGCCCGGCGGCTGCAACAAATGCCGGGGTACCGGCATGAAAGGACGTCTTGGCATCTTCGAAATCTTCCAGGTCACCGACGACGTCCGCGGCCTCATCAACTCCAACCTCACCTCCGCCCAGCTGCGCAAACGCGCCCGCGAACTCGGCATGCGCACCCTGCGCGAAGACGGCATCCGCAAAGTCATGGCCGGGCTCACCTCCGCGGAAGAAATCATTCGCGTCACCACCGGTGATGCCAGCTAAATCTCACTCATTCACTTTCAACAGCTTCTACACATATGGATACGGATGTTGCACTTGATGTTTTCATCAACAACGGCATGCTGGACACCTCAGTCGCCAAGGACATCAAAGAAGAAATGTCCAACAGCGGCAAAGAGCTTTGGGAAACCCTCATCGACTACGGTATCATCAGCGCCCCCGAAGACTTCTGGAACATCATCGCCACCGAAGTCGGTGCCCAGTTTGTCACCCTGGCGGACTTCACGCCTCCGCAGGATGTGCTCAACAAACTCACACCCGCCCAAGCGCGCATGCACGGCGCCTTCCCCGTGGAATACCGTCCGGGAGAGGGGCTCTACGTCTGCCTGGAAGACCCGCTGGATCCCCAGACCGTCGATGATCTCCGCGTTGCCACCGGCGAGGACATCTACCTCTATGTGGCACCGGACTATGAGGTTCGCGCCCGTATCCAGGAGTTCTACGGCGGCGCCGAAGCCGCCATGGGCGACCTGCTCAACGAAATGAGCACCATGAGCATCGGCAGCAAGGACGGCACCGACGAAGCCAACGCAGCGCCCATCATCAAGTTTGTCAACCTCGTCATTACCCAGGCTATCAAAGAAAAAGCCTCCGATATTCACCTGGAGCCCTTCGAGCACGAGTTCAAGATCCGCTACCGTGTCGATGGCGCCCTCTACGAAATGGCACCCCCGCCCGTTCACCTTGCCAACCCGGTCATCTCCCGCGTCAAAGTCATGGCCGGCATGAACATCGCCGAACGCCGAGTACCGCAGGATGGCCGCATCATGATGAAAATCGGAGAAAACGGCGTTGACATGCGTGTCAACTCCCTACCCACCCAGTACGGCGAATCCGTGGTTATCCGCGTTCTGGACCGCAACAGCGTCAACCTCGACCTCAACAACCTCAATCTCTCCCCCAAGCTCCACGAGTACATACTCGACACCGTCAACAAACCCAATGGCATCTTCGTCGTGACCGGCCCCACCGGTTCCGGCAAAACCACCACCCTCTACGCAGCCCTGCGCGAAGTCAACACCGAAGACGCCAAGGTACTCACCGCCGAAGATCCCGTCGAATACGACATTGACGGCATCGTGCAGGTACCGATCAACGAAGCCATCGGCGTCACCTTCCCGCGCGTGCTGCGCGCCTTCCTGCGTCAGGACCCGGACCGCATTCTCGTGGGCGAAATTCGAGACAAAGACACCGCCCAGATCGCAATTCAGGCAGCCCTGACCGGCCACTTGGTTCTCTCGACACTCCACACGAACGACTCCGCCGGTGCCGTGACTCGCTTTGTCGACATGGGCGTGCAGCCCTTCCTGCTCTCAGCCACGCTGCTGGGCGTACTGGCCCAGCGACTGGTCCGCACCATTTGCCCGTACTGCCGCACCCCCTACCATCCCTCCAACGCCCTGCTGGAGCAGCTGGGCATCGATCCCACCCTCATCGGCAGCCAGCAATTCTATACCGGTGCCCGCTGCGACAAATGCGCCAACACCGGCTACAAAGGCCGCAAAGGCATCCATGAACTGCTGCACGCCTCCGAACCCATCAAAGAACTCATCACGCAGAACGTCCCCTCCATCGTCCTGCGGCAAAAAGCCATCGAGCTCGGCATGGCTACCCTGCGCGAAGACGGCATCCAAAACATCTTCGAAGGCAACACCACCATTGAAGAAGTTCTTAAGTACACCTAAAGCTTGACGGCACACCCCGCATTTGCTAATTTAAGAGAGTCATCATTCCACGTTTTCACCAAACTTACTGAAGTCCTATGCCGAACTTTAAATACACCGCGCTGGATCAAAACGGCGCAGAAATCACAGGCATCGTCGCAGCTGACACCAAAATAGCCGCAGTCGAAATGGTCAGAGCCAAAGGTCTGCTCGTGCGAGAGTGCGAAGAAGCGGCCAAAGGTGCCAAGCCCTCTGCTGGCAAGGAAAAGCCAAAAAAAGACGCCAAAGGCAAAAAAGTCAAAGAGAAGAAAGGCAAGGCCGGCCGCGCCATCAGCCAGAAGGAACTCATGGTCTTCACCCGGCAGCTCGCCACCCTGATCGACGCCGGTCTTCCCCTGCTGCAAAGCCTCAACGTCCTGAGCAAGCAGGAACCCAACCCCAATCTCCGCGCCACCATCGTCGCCCTGGGCGACTCCGTACAAAGCGGCTCCACCTTCTCAGAAGCACTGGCCGCCTACCCGAAGAACTTCAACAAACTCTTCGTCAACATGGTCAAGGCCGGCGAAATCGGCGGTGTGCTTGAAGTCGTCCTCAAACGCCTTGCTGAATACCACGAAAAAGCCAACAAACTACGCAGCAAAGTCGTATCGGCCATGATCTACCCCCTGGTCATCATGGTCATCGCCGTGGGCATCCTTATCTTCCTCATGCTCGTCATCGTACCGAAGTTCAAGGAAACCTTCAGCCAGCAGGGCATGGAACTGCCGTGGCTCTCCGAGTTCGTCTTCAACCTCTCGGATAACTGCATGAAAGACAGTATCGTCCCCTTCGTACCCAACGCCGTACTCGTTCTGGGCATCATTGCTGCCATCATCGTTGGGCTTTCCATATGGAAACGCACCCCCAAAGGAGCACGCGTCTTCGACACCTTTGTCTTGAAGGTCCCCAAACTGGGACAACTCATCAAAGTCAGCTCCGTCGCACGCTTCTCCCGCACCTTCGGCACCCTTGTCGCATCAGGCGTCCCCATCCTGCAGGCCCTCATGATCACCCGCGACACCGCCGGCAACATGATCGTCTCCGATGCCGTCATGAAAGTGCATGACGCCGTGCGAGAAGGCGAACCCATCGTCACCCCCCTGAGCGCATGCCCCGTCTTCCCCCCGATGATGATCTCCATGGTCGACGTCGGTGAAGAAACCGGCCAGCTGCCGGACATGCTCATGAAAGTCGCAGAAGTGTACGATGAAGAAGTAGACAACTCCGTCACCGCCCTCACCGCCATGCTGGAACCGCTCATGATCGTCTTCCTGGCCGTCATCGTCGGTGGCATCGTCATGGCCATGTTCATGCCGATGATGGAAATCATCAAAAACGTCTGATACCGCTTCCCGGGACTCCCAAACGCCTCACCGCACACACGCACCATGAAACTGAGCCCGTTCAAGCACCGCAAGGGATTCACCCTCATCGAAATCATGGTAGTCATCGCCATCCTGGCTCTCCTCGGCGCCACCACCATGTACGTCATGAGCAGCATGGATGAGAAAAAACTCACCACCACCGCCAAAACCCAAGTAGGCGCCCTGAGCCTGGCGCTCGAAGCCTACATGGCCGACGGTTACCAGCTCGAGGATGGCTATGGGGACGACGGCAGCTCCAACGCCCTCTACCGCATGATCTCCGGCGACAAAGACAACGATGGCGAGCCCGACCGCATCGGCTCCGGTCGTGACTCCCAACCGGCCCGGGTTTATTGCTCCGAGCTGGTCATCCTCCGCAACAGCAAAGACGCCGTTGCCGACGGAATCCCCGTCATGCGTGCGGAGGCCCGCATCCGCACCGGCCGCAAATCCGTACGCAAAAAATGCCTTCTCATCGTCGACCCCTGGGGCAACCCCTACCGCTACTGCCTTGGCTTTGAGCAAAAAGACAGCGAAGGCCGTCACGGCACAGGCAACAACCCCACCTTCGACATCTTCTCGCAAGGCCCTGACGCCAAGGGTGACGGCAAGAACAACGTCGGAGACAACGCCGACAACATCACCAACATCCCCGGCTGGTAAAACCGGCAGCACGTCCTCCGCCTCCGCCCCACACACAGCACCGGGCAAGCGGACAATGGACGAAGCGCTTTCCCATATAAGCCCCGCGGCATTAACAGTGCCCGGGGCTTATCCGCGGCGACAGTATGCCGGGCACAACACCTTTCTCCAACAAATACCGGCCATTCACCCATCGGCCATTCACCAGCAAAAGGCCATCCGGCTACCTTTCAAAAGGGCATCCTGCACCATCTAAAAAGTTATCCTGCACCTCCAAGGCCATCCTGCCGCCCCCAATTATACCTCATCCACCCGGACGGCATCATTTTCCATGCCGCTGACAAACAGGACCAAAATTTTAGCTGGAAAGACAGCCACCGTTTCGGTATACTCCTCCGGAACAATACTATCACCAGCATGAGTCTCTTTCGCTATCTTCTCCCCCTCGCCGCCATAGTCACCCTCTCCAACTGCCAGCAGCAACCCTATCCCGTCTACTGGCTGGAACAGGCAGACAGCGCCCAAGCCGGCGCAACCTTCACAATCATGTACCGGGGACGCCCCTACGTGCGGCAGCCGCTTTTCTCGCAAAAGCACTTTGAGAAGTACAAATCCTTCCTGAATGACGACGGCTCCTACGGAGTGGTGCTGTATTTGAAAAAAGAATACCGCAACCGACTCTATTACTCAACGATGAACAAAAACGGCATGTACCTGCTGCCCGTCGTCAATGGCCTCGCATTCTCACCCATCAACCTCGATGTCCCCATCAACAACGGACAACTGGTCATCTGGGGAGGGCTCAACGGCTATGACCTGAAGCGCCTCGCAGACACCATCGAACCGGCAGACCCGGAAATGGAGAAAAAGCGCTTCAAAGATACTGACCCGAGGCCCAAGCGGGAACTGCCGAAAGATCACCGCGCACAGAAAGACGAAAGCGGGCGGACCATCCCCGAACTCTTCTGAACCGGACTTTTCCAGGACGGTGCGGATAGCATAACACCCAAAGAACCGGCAACCACGCATTACCCGGCTGACGCGCAGCGTCACGCTCAAACCGTGACATCCCCACAAAAGACACAGCACGACAACTGCGGGGCAAACCGCGTTAACCACTTACTCACCAAGTCGTAAGCCATCAAAGCGCAGTTTTCATCCGCCATTATCCACTGTTCCCGCTATTGCCCCCACCCCCGACCAAGAGAAACCAACACAGATGATACGCTTCATATGCACATGCCTGGCTGCCGTCGGCAGCGCTCTGTCCGCTGCCGGCGTCCAGGATCTGGTATATCGCCTTCCCACCGAAAACGACGCACTCTTCCGGGGAGACAACGAGGCCTTCTACATGTACGTCGACCGCACATTTGAAGGCACCAAATCCAAGCCATGGCAAGCCGGTTCATTCGGCATGGTCCGCACTGCCTTCCGCGCCTCAGATGGCAGCATCATGTGTTCGCGCTTTCACGAAGGCATCGACATCAAGCCCATGAAGCGCGATGCCTCCGGCGCACCACAGGACATAGTGAGACCGATTGCACCGGGAGTCGTCGCGTACACAAACCCGCGCCCGGGAATGAGCAACTACGGGCGATACGTCGTAGTAGCACACCGAGTCCCGGAGGGAACCATTTACTCGCTCTATGCCCACCTGGCCTCCGTCAGTTGCGAAACCGGCCAAGTGGTCGGCACCGGCAATGAACTGGGCATCATGGGCTACAGCGGAGCCGGCATCAACCTGACCCGAGCCCACTGTCACCTCGAGATTTGCTTCATGGTCAACTCGAAGTTTGATCAATGCTCCCCACCAGCAAACAAGCACGGCCTCTTTCACGGCCACAACCTAGTAGGGATGAACCCCAGCGATTTTCTTCTCGCCTGCAAAAACGGGGACCCTTTCTCGCTCTCTCGCTACGTAGCAACACTGAAAGAACACTACCGCGTGCGGGTTCCATGTGAAGGCCCCATCGATCTGCTGGTGCGTTACCCGTTCCTCTACAAGGGCACATGGGATCCCTGCCCTCCGGCTGTTGATTTCTCCTTTACAGCAGAGGGGATACCCATCGCGGCCTACCCGGCCAAGCAGAAAGTAGATAAGCCCACCATTGTCTTCTGCAAACCGATGCCCACCCTTCAGCAAAACTGCACAGCCAACCGCATCAAAAACAGCAGCAAAGACGCCGCCTTGACCGTATCGGGACTGCGTTACATTAACTACATCCTGGCCAACCCCGACTCCAACGGCAACACCCAGGCAGAATCTCAACCCCAAGCCGAATAGGACGATGACGAGGCACATGAATAAGCCGTTTCTCATGCTTCTGGTCTCGGCAGGAGCACTGGCACCGCTATCGGCCGACAGCCTCAGCGATGCAGCGGCCTCAGTCAGGAGCGGGCAACCGGCACATGCCCTCGAGCTGCTTGAGCAAATCCCGGATTCGGAAGAGCAGGCATTTTGGCGGGGGCGTGCACTGCTGGAATTGCGGCGCTTCAGAGAAGCAGCAGCAGCACTGGCAGCAGTGCCGGCGGAGCATGAACTGTATCCATACGCAGCAAAAGGCATCATCCATGCCGCGCAATGCAGTGAAGAAGTCGACCCCCGCGCCCTTCTGTTGCCAATAACCCGCCAGCAAAAACATCCGGATATAGCCCGCATGGCCTGCGCCGCACTGGCGGAGCATCACCTGCTGCACCGGCATCCGTCAGCAGAAGACAGAGCCCAGTGCACAGCCGAAGCCGTACGCATGATGGAAAAAGCCTGGCCAGAACCAGCTCAGCGCACCGAGCCGGCCTTTGTCGTTCTGCGGGTCTACCTGCTGTCCCATCAAAGGCGGCACATCGAAGCCGAGGAACTGTGCCGCAGCATCGAAGCCAATCCCTCCATCCCCGTCGAGATGAAACAGAGGGCCAGACTCGCACTCGCCGAAGTCTATTATCAGGCGGCCGATGACACCACCGACGCCCACGAGCGCGAAGAATGGGCCGACAAAGCCGAAGAAACGCTCCTGCAATTCATCTCCGCGAATCCCACATCGCCACTCATCGACGAAGCCTTCCGGCGACTCAACACACGCCAAGCCTTCCGGAAAAGCGAATATGCCATCTCGAAACTGCGCGAGTGGTCCCAGGACCTGCTCTCTGCCCATCGCTCCTGCCTGGCGATGTACATGATGATGCTCAACCCGACGAAAGGCAATGACTCGCTGACCCTCTCCCTGACGCTGGCCAATGCAGCCTTGAGCCACTTCCCGAACGAACCGGCCGTGCGCTCCATGCAGCTTCGGCATGCAGAACGGCTCGTCTCCGACGGAGCACTGCATGAAGCGCAGGTCTACTTGCAACAAGTACCGTCCGACGACCCCTATCGCCTCTTCTATGAAGGCCTGATCCGGAGTGATGATGCAAGTGAAGCAATGCAATTGTACCTGAGTGCGGCCCAGACAGCACCGGAAGAAGTATACACCCCGGCCCTGGTCAATGCTCTAACCTGCGCCCTGCGCTGCGGCGACCAGCAAAAAGAAAACGACATCATGCAAAGCCGCCACCTGGAGCCCCGCACCAAAGCAGCACTCCTTCTGGCCCGCGCCACCCACAATGCGGCCTCCCGCCCAGATTCTGCGAAAAAAGATCTGCAAGAAGCCCTCTCCCTGCCTCTCCGGGCCATGATCAAAACCCAGTGCATGCTGGACCTCGCCGCACTCGAGCTCGCAGAATCACCATCCAAAGCAGCCAAACGACTGGAAGAACTGGAACACGAGCTCAAGCCCCAGCACATATTACCTGCGGCATCCGCCCCACACGGCACCTTTCCCCATGGATACAGGATGCGGGATTCATGGACAGCGAAGCAACTTCTGCGTTACCTGCGACTCAAAGAAAACTGCATTCGCAGCCTCTACTCCGAGCACCACAAACAGGCAGCCCAACTCGTCCTGAACGCCACCCGAAACATCCAGGCAATCTCGAGCGATCCGTCCATCTCTTCCGCCCTGACACTTTTTGAAGCCTCCCTGCTGGCAGAAATGCAGCAAAATGAGGAAGCTCTCGAGAAACTGACCACCCTCCTGCAGCACGAAACAACACCCCATTTCCGGGCCCGAGCCTTCCTGATGATCGGACGCATCTACAGCTCGATGGAAACCATGGAAACACTCCGAAAAGCCGTCGGCTACTTTGAACAGTGCGCCAAAACCGACACATGGTACGCCGACTTGGCCACCGCCTTTCAGGCCAGCATTCTGGTACGGTTCGGGGAACTGGAAAAAGCACAGAACCTCCTCAATGCCCTGCTTCAAAAGAAAGGGAGGGAAATGCGCCTGGATGTGAAAGCCTATGTCTACAGCGTCCTGGCAGATTCCTGGGCCTTAAGCTCACGCGTTGATGCGCATGACGAAGCCGTCCGCGCCTGCGCGACCATCCTGCAGGAAAACGAACTGCCGCGGGAATGGCGCAACCGGCTCCTGCTCCAGCACGCCACTCTCTGTGCCCGCTATGATCGCCACCAAGAAGCACTGGAATCCTACCTGGAGCTTCTGAATGCCGACCCGGTAGCAGCAGAACACCCCAGTCAGGGCGACTGGTTTCTGCTCTACTATGCAGGAGCCGGTGCTATTTCCTCCTACCTGGAAACCGGGGAATACAGCAAAGCTGCCGACATCGCAGAGCGCGTAGGCATGTGGAGAACGAGCTTCCCGGAAGAGTTCAAAATACCCAGCACGCGCTTCCTTGAATGGGCCAAACTCATCCGGCGCCTGCATGCCTCAAGCAACGAAGAAAACGAAACGGAGGAAAAGAAACGCCCTCGCCGCAGGAACAAAGTAGGCGGCATGTTTACTGCCTGATATCCGGTATCGCACGACGACATAAGTTATAAAAGCAAGACATCGGCGGCACCTTCTCAAACTCACCGTGAAGAGCGCCGCCGCACAAGAGTTTCTGTTGAGCCCCTACGAAGCAGGCAGCTCAATCTGCGACGTTGGCAGCATAAGCCTCCCGGGCTCCAGCATCGCATTGATGAGGCTCACATACGGAAAGGACATGATTTCGGTACAGAGAATGGGGAGCACACGCACCTCTCGGGCACGCAACAGGCTTTCCCGTCGTGTCCCCGGCAGCAGACAATGCTCCGGCGTATACCATTCGCCGGGCTCTCCGAACAGGAGATTGCTGTAGGTGGTGTCTGTTACCCACCCGTTCCGGCAGAGAATGAGCTCATCCACGTCTGGGTTCATGAGGCGCATGAGCTCAAAGGCACGGCGATCCTCGTCTTTGCGCGGATAGAGTATATTGGTTTCCACCGCGCGCATCCGACGAATCACGCGTGGCTCGTACGCCTCGTACCGCACAGCTCCAAGTCCCGCCGCCGAATAGCTGATGTGCACCTTAAACTCGCCCACCGGTGGCACACCGGCTGACAGAATCAGCTCGGAAAGCGGAGGAAGCCCCCTGCCGCCGCTGCGCTCAAGACGAGCCTGGTGCAGCTCTAGCCGCTCGGCGCAACCATTATAGACGCGTATTGTTTCGAAAAGCATCTCTGCACGAATCTGTTATATATAAAAAAGGCGCTTCGCCAGGAAATGTCCGATGGCTGTTGCCCACCCCGCACTCGCCCCCTCATGGTTATCCGGTAGAGCATAGTCAGTCAGGCATAGAACCCATCGCCGATGCAAAAGGCAAATAAACTTTGTCACATAACTCACGGTACTCATCTTCAGCTCGGCTCAACGTCGTGATGCCGCCGCCGCTTCGGTAAAGGAAGCTGTCCTTTCCCAACTGCTCAACAAAGCGAATACTGACAGCAGACCTCAGGCTCGTTCCATCAAAATAACCGAAAATACCCGTATAGTACCCTCGGGGCAACGCTTCAGCCTCGGCTATGGCGCGGCAGGTCCATGCCTTGGGTGCACCAGTTACGCTCCCTGCCGGCAACAGAGCAAACAGGATATCCCCCAACACAGACGGCCAATCCCGAGGAAGTCCTGCCGAAATCAGCGAGCTTGTCGCGTACAGGGCGCCACTCTGCGTCGGGATCCTCTCCACATAGCGGTACCGCTCCACCTCCACCTGCCGACCTACGAGTGCCAAGTCATTACGCAGCAAATCTACAACCGTAGCGTGCTCACGCTCCTCCTTGGGATCCGCGAGCAACCTCGGTACGTCTTCCTGCCGTCGCACAGTTCCCTTCATCGGAAACGTTCGGATGCGCTCCCCCTCCATATGCACAAAGGGCTCGGGTGAAAAGCATGCGAACTTCCCCGGCACAAGCAGTTTGTACGGGGCATGTGCCAGGGTAAACATCTGCTCCAGCGTCAGATTACAGCGCACCGGCGTAGCAAAGCAGAGATTAATTAAATAGCTGTTGCCGCGTTGGAGATGCCGCTGCACGATGTCAAACGCACGTCGATAATCTCCAAACTCCGGCGGTTGAGGACGCCATATAACCCGTGCCGGAAGGGGGGCAGCCGCACTTGGCAACGGACTGTTTCCCTGCGAAGGTCCGCTCCCCGACAGCGGTACATATTTCGGTAGCGGCCCATCATCCGACAAAGGCCTAGCGTTCGGCAACCGTTCCACCCCTGGCAAACTGTAATACAGAGTCGGCACCTCAAGCCCCATGGGCATGGCGGCATCGTGGAAAGCAGCGGGTGCAGCCGCGGAGCCGGCATCAGGCGCTATCAGGACGGGGAGAGATTCGGGGCCACCAGTTGCATGGGGAGCCTCGCCAGCACCGCGCACGGTACCGCCCACTTCATACGGGATGACAAAAGCAAAAGCACGGCGGGCATGCCCAAGGGTGTTCATGACGCGCCTGGCTGATTCGGGAGTGTACATGAGGCTCTCTTTCTGCTATCCTGCGGGTGTGGTACCACGGATTCTTCTTCTGGACAACAATGATTCCTTCACCTTTCTGCTCGCCGACCGCCTGCGGCTGGCAGGCTCCTGTGATATCACAATCGTGGCTGAAAATCAAGCCCCAAAGCTCATGCCGGACGAATGTGACGCACTCATCATCTCGCCGGGGCCGGGGTTACCGGCTGAACACCCTGCGTCGCTGCGTCTGCTGGCCGAATCCGTGCAGCGGCGGCGGCCCTGCCTGGGCGTTTGTCTGGGTTTTCAGATGATAGCTCTGCACTTCGGTGCCCGACTCATGCAACTCAAGGAACCACGCCACGGTGTTGCCGCCCGGTTGAATTTACTGCCCTCATACCTGACCCGACAGCAACCGTACTCCCTGCAAGTGGGGCTGTACCACTCCTGGGCGGTCGACCCGGAGTACTGGCCGGCAACACTCCGCCTGCTTGGCGAGGACAGCAGTGGCATACCTATGGCCCTCGAGCACAGCGACCTCCCGCTATGGGGAGTACAATTTCACCCGGAGTCGATTCTCTGTCCACAGGGACTCACCCTATTGCAGGGCTTTCTCGAACAGATTGACTCCTCGAAAAACATCACCCGGCAGAGCTTAACCCAGCATTTTGACCGGGATTTTCCCCTGCAGGCTTGATTTGTCGCACTCCTGTGCTATCATAACCACAGTGCCGCGAACCTCTGCTGCAACGCGATGCCAAACCTCAAGCAACTCACCGTGGAAAGCCTGACCCACCTGTGCGAAGGTGGGTTGAAGCGTCTCGCCGTGGATGATGACGCCAGAAGCATCCTGCGCGAATGGATGGTACAGGCCCGCACCGGTGCAAACCATACATCGGCACGCTCTGCTCTTTCGCCGCACCCCCTTTCTCTTGAGGGCTTCCCAGGGAAGACGCATTTGCCCGGAGGCAGACCCCATTCAGAGGAAGAAGAGGCCGTTCTCTCTGCATCTGAGCTCACTCCGGACCCGCAGCTTTCGACACCATGCACTCCATCCCCCGGCCCCGAGGTTTTCCATAAAGCCCCTCCAGTCGGTGCGCCGCCTGCCCCGCCCCCTCGGAGAGAGGAAGAAAAGTCCCCTCAAAGTGTGGAAGAAAAATTAGCCTACTTGGTTGAGAGAGCCAGGAACTGGTCTGCCGCCAAGCGGCTGGGTACCCTGCGTGATACCATGGTATTCTCGACGGGGAACCCCCATGCCCGCCTGATGCTGGTAGGCGAAGCTCCCGGGCACGATGAAGAGTTGCAGCGTGAGCCATTCGTCGGGCCAGCCGGCCGTAAGCTCAACCAGATTCTTCGAGCCATGGGCCTGACCCGACAAGACGTCTACATCTCCAATATCTGCAAATTCCGCCCATCGATGGGGAGCAATCAGGGCACAGCCAACCGCGCCCCCAGCCCAGAAGAGATCGCCGCCTGTCTTCCCCTCATCCTGGCCGAAATCCGGGCCATTCAGCCGGTCTGCATCGTCTGCCTGGGCGGATGCGCAGCTAAAGGGCTGCTCAATAGCCCCACAGCCTCCGTAGGCTCCCTGAGGGGCACCTGGCAGGAATGCCAACACATTCCGGTGCGAGTCACCTATCACCCGAGCTACCTGCTGCGCACCGATACACGCAAAGCCCGCCGCGACGTTTGGGAAGACATGCTGGCAGTCATGGACAAACTGGGTATGCCTATCAGCAGCCGCCAACAGAACTACTTTTTGTGAACAAGCGACTGACCAGAATCCTCATGGCAGGACTCCTGCTGCTGTTGCCTGCCTGCCAGCAGTTTAACAGGCCACTCACGCTACGTGAACTTATCGCCAACGCGCAGGAAGGTAACACAGCCGCCCAATATATCTACGCCTGCATGGCCCTTACCGGCAAGGGCATGGATCAAAATCCCGAACTGGCCTTCCAATGGTTCCGGGCTGCAGCTTCCGCACACCACCCTGCCGCCACCGGAGCGCTCGGCATTTGCCACATGACGGGGCTCGGTACGGCGAAAGATACCCGGCTTGGCATGCGTTATCTCAAAAAAGCCGCCCGCATGGGCCACGTTCCCTCTGCCCTCACCATGGCGAACCTAGCCAAAAAGAGCGGAGATATGGAAGGATACTTCAAATGGCTCTTCCAAGCGGCAGCCTCGGGTGACCAAGTCACTCAGGACTACATTGCAGACCTGTACCTCTCCGGCACAAAGCTGCCCATTTCGGATCGCGAAATGGTCGATTATCTGCGCTACGCCGCTATGGACAACAACCCGAAAGCTCTGTACGGCATGTATCTATGTAACCTCCGAGGCAAAGGGCTGCCTCAAAATATGCTTCTCGCTGAAGCTTGGCTGCACATGGCTGCCAAGGCCGGCTCCGAGGAAGCCAAGAATGTCCTGGAAAGCAGGAAAGACAAATAAAAGACCGCGCTCTCATTCCTTCCCCGTCTCCGGCATCTTTCCCGCCGTCATCTCCCATGTCTTTCTGTCCAGCTTTCCATCAGATTCACACTTGAAAGCCTCATTCCCGTTTTCATCCATGAGGTTTTCCCTCTCTTTTTTCAAAAAAATGCATTTTTCCTCAGAATTAGCTTGACAACCACTCCATCATTCGCTAAAATAGGGCCGTCCCCGTTAGCGGGATACAAAAAAGAGAAAATCGCGGGATGGAGCAGCCCGGTAGCTCGTCAGGCTCATAACCTGAAGGCCGCAGGTTCAAATCCTGCTCCCGCAACTAAGAAAAAGCCACTCGATCGAGTGGCTTTTTTGTTTTGGATTTGTGTTGGATACCAGCTGCAATACGGACAAAAGGCATGGCTCCCATGTGGCAGAATCATAGAGCATAGGGGAGCCTGAGAGGTGATATCACAGGAATGCAAATGGTGTTAATGATGTTGGCCTCCTAAGGCTGACCGTGGAACTGGTTCATCGCGTCTAATCAGCCGATGAGATCAGGAATCCGTCGTTGGAAAAGGGAAATTTGCTGCCGCGAATGGGAAAGACGGCCCCTTCTCCGTCTTCTCGTAGCCCCAAAACTCAGCCGCCCCCTCCGCGGTCACATGATCCATGCCCAAGTAGCGGGTGAGGAGCATCTTTGCCGAGCTGTGCCCCATTTCCAACTGCAATTCACTCAAATTGCGGAAGTACTTTACATGGTATGAAGCAAAGGTGTGACGCAATACATCCGGAGTCCACGTTCTGAAGCCTGCGCCCCGGCGCAATTCCCTCCATCTTCGTTCCCAACCGCGCGGCACCAGTTTGGTCTGGAGAGACCTGTACGGTGCCGTCCTTTGGAGCCAGGAACACAGCACATCATGGATACGCACCTGGCGTACAGTGCCGGTTTTGGCATGCTGGGGCTTGAGGTGAATCACACGCTCATCCATATGTAAATCCGACCAACGGAGACGTGTAACTTCGGTAGGGCGCAACCCCGCCCAAAGC
Organism: uncultured Akkermansia sp.; assembly: GCA_944390825.1. Lineage (GTDB taxonomy): Bacteria > Verrucomicrobiota > Verrucomicrobiia > Verrucomicrobiales > Akkermansiaceae > Akkermansia. The sequence goes on along the minus strand of CALXRG010000009.1, from coordinate 20,872 downwards.
ATCACCCCAACAGCCGGAGCGCAGGCAAGATGTTCTTTCTGTTGTGCGGCATCAAGTAACCGCCGCACTTCATCGATACGAAGGGCCCGGATCGGTTTTTCCCTCTCGCTGATGTAACTGACCAAATCGAGAGGATTGCTGCAGCATGCACCCAACTTCACCCCCAGAGCAAATATGGCATGCAACAGAAGCCGGGCCTTGCGTTGCATCGAGGCGGTCCGAAACGAGCTCTCTATCACGCGCACGCAATCCATCGCATCGATTTCGCTCACCAGTGTGTGTTTCCAGGAAGGTTGCGTTCTGAGCATGCGCTGCACGTACTGAGCAATTTCCATCAGCGTCCGGGGACGCCTCCCCGCGCGCAGTTTGAGAGAAGCCTGAAAGAGATCCCAAAAGGTCAGTCTCTGCGCCATCGTGGCCGACGGCACCGCCACCAGGGCCCGATACGGCCGGGGCGGTGAGAGCTCCTTTCCCGGCGGAGAAGATAACGCAGGTACTGGGGCGGGAGCTGGCTCTCGTCGCAACGCCTTTCCCTCATCGCCCGAGGCTCCCCCGCCCTGAACCGTCTCCCGATCTGGCGCCAGCCTGGACGCCTTGCCATCGGGAAAAACTCCAGCGCTCTCCTTTTTCATGCCTGTTTTATGTCTCAGAATGAAGGTGAGGAAAAGCCTATTTTTCCGGCAATATTATCCTTTAAGATACAGCAGCTTGCAAAATTGACATCTCCACAGGACGAAACATCTGAGAATTGACAAATCTCACTGGTATTCTGTCATACATCATTCTATATAAAAAAGTTAGGGAGGAAGAATTTGCCATTTTGCGTCATTTCCCGGCGGACAGTGTATCAAGCGGGGACATGCTGCCATGAATAGCAAAAGTATCAACTTGACCGCGGGGCGGAATCTGATAGGATAAGGGGAATGAAGGGTATTTACATATGGCTGTCGATGCTGGGCTGCATGCTCATGCTGGTGACAGGATGCAACCGCGAGGACCCGGACAGCCGTACGGTACGTATCGGCTGCTTCCCGAACGTGACACATGTCCAGGGGCTCGTCGCACGCAACATGACCCGCCACGGCGAGGGGTGGTTTGAGCGCTACCTGCCGGGCTACCGGTTCGAGTGGTACACCTACTCGGCCGGGCCGACCGCTATGGAGGCGCTCTTTGGCCGCACGGTAGACGTGACCTACGTGGGCCCGAGCCCGGCTATCAATGCCTACAGTGTGGCCAGCGGCCGGGAGATCCGTTTGCTGGCGGGCGCGGTTAATGGAGGTGCCGCGCTGGTCGTACCGGGGGATTCCCCCATCACTAAGCCTGCTGATTTCAAGGGACGCAGCATCGGTACGCCGCAGCTGGGCAATACACAGGACGTCTCCTGCCGCGCCTGGCTCGCGCAAAACGGTCTGACCGCTACCCTGGAGGGTGGTGGTGATTGCCGCGTCGCCCCCACGGCCAATTCGATGATGCTCCAGCTTATGCGCCAGGGCGATCTGGATGGCTGCTGGACGGTGGAACCATGGGTGACCCGGCTGGAAACAATGGGGGGAGCCAAAGTGTTTGTCTCGGAGCCGAATGTGGTCACTACCGTGCTGGTCGCCCGGGAGAAATGGCTCGGTTCCCATCCTGAAGCAGCAGCTTCACTCATCAAGGCCCACGCGGATCTCACACAGTGGATTCTCGATCACCCGGAGGAGGCAAAAAAACGCGTCCAGGAAGAAATCTCCTTCCTCACCCAAACAGAGTTTCCCATGGATGTTATCGAAAGTGCATGGGCTCGCCTGACTGTTACCACAGCCATTGATGTACCCGGGCTGGAGCAGTTTGTGCGGGATGCCCAGGCTGCCGACCTTATTTCCCGAGTTCCCCCTATCGAAGGCATGATTTACCACCCAATGGCAGCACCCATGCACACTCCCGAAGGACCTGCCCCGGAAGTCCCAGCCCCGGGAAGTCCGGGAGGGGAGTCGGAGCCCCGGCCTGTCGTGCCACCATCAGTATCGCCCGGGCAGATTCCCGCACCGCCGGCAGACGGCACGCAACAGCCAGCCCTCACCCCGGCAGCGGCTTTTCATGCTCCTGCCGCCCTCTCCAAGCCAGGGTCTCTTTGTGCCGTTTTCTCCAAGATCACCCCGTAACACTATGCAGAATCAAAACTTTCACGAGGAAATCCACGCCTACCCCACAGCCAAGCTAAGCGTGGAACACGTTTACAAGGAGTTCACCAACAGCTCCGGCGAACACGTGCGCGCGCTCGAAGATGTCTCCCTCAACATCAACGAAGGCGAGTTTGTCTGCCTCGTTGGTCCCTCCGGCTGCGGCAAATCCACCCTGCTCAACATCATCGCCGGGTTGGAAAAACCCGACAGCGGCATGGCCCTGCTCGATGGCGTCCCCATCACCGGACCGGGGCGCGACCGCATGATGATGTTCCAGGAGCACGCGCTCTTCCCCTGGCTTGATGTTATCGGCAACGTTATGTTCGGCCTTAAACAAAAGCCCAACCTCACGGATAAGGAGCGGCTGGAAGTCGCCAAGTACTACCTCTTCCTCGTCAAAATGGACCGCTTCGCCCACGCCAATATCCACGAACTCTCCGGCGGCATGAAACAACGCGTTGCCCTCGCCCGCTCCCTGGCGCCCAACCCGAAGATCCTCCTGATGGATGAGCCGTTCTCTGCGCTGGATGCCATGACACGCGAACGCCTCTACGGCGACATACAGGACGTATGGGACAAACGGCGCAAGACCATTGTTTTCGTAACCCACAACGTCCGCGAAGCCGTCTGCCTTGGCAGCCGGGTTGTGCTCTTCTCCCCTCATCCCGGCCGCGTACGCCGCGAGTTCCCGATCGACCTGCCGCGCCCGCGCAACATCAACGACCACGACCTGGCAGACATGTCCTCCCTCATCACCAGCGAACTCAAAGGCTACCAGGCTGCCGAGTCCGATTAACACCGACCCACCCCCCTTCCGAACAGAACATCTACGGTCATGAAACGAGTCCTGGTCTCCATCACCTTCTTCGTCATCATCATCCTCATCTGGGCCGCCCTCACCGGTGATCTGGCCTTCCTGGGGCTGGATCAGTCCCTGTGGTCCCCCTACATCATGCCGCCGCCCAGCCGCGTAGCCGCCTACCTGTGGGACAACACGGTCAACGGCAAGCTCATCGTCTCCATGGGCGTCACCCTGCGGCGGCTGCTGATCGGCTACGTCATCGGCCTCGTCATCGGTGTACCTCTGGGTATGCTCGCGGCCCGCTTCCGCTGCGTGCAGGACACATTGGGGCACCTTGCGCTAAGCTTCCAAGCCCTGCCGAGCGTCTGCTGGGTACCGCTCGCCTGCATATGGTTCGGCCAGACGGAAGCCGCGCTGCTCTTTGTCGTCATCATGGGAACGATGTGGAGCGTCCTGCTTTCCACAGAAAACGGCATCCGCAACGTCCCGCCCATCTACGCCCGTGCCGCGAGCACCATGGGCTCCTCCCCTCTGCACACCCTTGTCTTCGTCACCATGCCCGCCTCGGCACCCTTCATCGTGAGCGGCATGAAGCAAGGCTGGGCCTTCGCCTGGCGCTCGCTGATGGCTGCGGAGATTTATGTTGCCGTCGTCTCGGGCTTTGGCATCGGACAGCACCTGCACTACGGGCGCGAACTCCAGCGCATGGATCAGGTCATCGGTGTCATGTTTATCATTATTCTGGTTGGCTTGCTGGCGGACAAACTCCTCTTCTCACCTGTAGAAAGCTGGCTGCACCGCCGCTGGGGTACCGGCAAAGACTAAGCAGGACGTACCAGCCCACGAGACGAAAAAGCACGCCTTCCTCCCATCTTTTCCTCCGTACACCATGGCAGACAACCGGACAGAAGCCCTGCGCGCCCGCTTTGCGGCAGCGGGCCTCCCCCCTGAGCACATCCACACAGACCCCGAAACCCTTGCGGCTCACGCCACAGACAAATGGCACGCCTCAGCCCTGCCTGAGGCCGTTCTGCTGGCGCACAGCACAGCCGAAGTCAGCGAGGCCCTGCGCTTCGCCCATGAGCGGGGCATCCCCGTTACCCCCCGCGGTGCGGGCGTCGGCTATGTCGGAGGCTGTGTACCTGTACGCGGCGGGCTTGTCATCTCCGTAGCACCCATGAACCATATCCTGGCTATCCGGCCGGAGGACGGCCTTGCCATCGTCGAAGCCGGCGTGCTGACAGCCGATCTGCAAGCCGCCTGCAAAGAGCTCGGCTGGTTCTACCCGCCGGATCCCGCCTCGCGCAAGGAATCAAGCATCGGCGGCAACATCGCCACCAACGCCGGCGGTCCCCGCTGCCTGAAGTACGGCGTCACCCGCGCTTACGTCCTCGGCCTTCGGGTCGTGCTGCCGGATGGCCGCATCTGCGACTGCGGCGGCCTCACCCACAAGAACAAACAGGGCTTCGACCTTGTCGGTCTTTTCTGCGGCTCTGAAGGTATGCTGGGCATTGTAACTCAAGCCACGCTGCGCATCATCCCCGCACCACCCGCTCAAGCTGCGCTGAGCGCGAGTTTTCCTGAGTTTGCCCTTGCCGCCAAAGCAGTCCAGGACGTCCTCCAGGCTGGGCACCTGCCTGCAGCCATGGAAATCACAGATGCCTTTACTCTCGCCGCTGCCCGCGCCTACCTCGGCAGTGAAGCCTTGCCGGCAGACGCCAAGGGTCACATCATTATCGAAATCGATGGCCAGCAGGACGCTGTCGCCGCAGAGCTGGAAGCCATTGCCGCCATCCTGCGGGCTACAGGCGCCACCGACATTCGCACCGCCACAGAAGCAGCCGAAGTCGAAGCCATCTGGCAACTGCGGCGCGAGTTCTCCTACAGTCTCAAAGCAACCGGTCTGACCAAACTCAACGAGGACATCGTTATCCCGCGTTCCCGGCTCGTCGACCTGGTGACCTTCTGCGAGGGCATGCAGGCAGAAACCGGCATCAGTGTTGCCTGCTTCGGTCACGCAGGTGACGGCAACATCCACACCAACATTATGGTACCCAAAGATGACCAGGGGAGGGACATCCGCGAACCCGCCGATCGCCTGGTCGAGCGGCTCTTTGCCTGGGTGCTTGCTGCTGGCGGCCGCATCACCGGCGAGCACGGCATTGGACTGGCGAAAGCTCCCTGGTTCCATGGCGCTGTGGGAGAGGTAGCTTTTGATCTCCACCGTAGCATCAAAGCCGCGCTCGACCCGAAAGGCATTCTCAACCCCGGCAAGATGGGGCTGTGATTCCGGTGCCGAGCTGCTTCAGCCGAGGCGGCACCCAAGCTTTTTCCACTTCACCAGGAAAGCAAACCGCCTTGTTCCCAAACCGCCTTGTTCCGACTGTCCGGAGCCCTCGTCGGGACATGACAATCAAGGAGTGAGCGGGGTGATGAAAGGGTGGATGAGGAGGGCGGCTCAGACGGCGGAGGGAGCCGCTTGCTTTTTCGGCGCGGAAGGTTGCGATCAGCCCCGCGCAGGACGTTTTTGTACGCCTCCTCACCGCCGCGCACGCTCTGCCAGAGCTCCATGGCGTTTGGAGAAGCGCAGCTCCCGGTCGTCGCGTCGCTCTCGCAGCACCACGCCCTTGGCTTGAAGGCTGTATTTTTTGCACGTCCTCGGCTTTGGCCTCGCAAACGCTGAAGACGAGATCGGCTGACTCAGGCTTTATGGCCTCCACCGTCTCGCGCGTCCACTTCTCCATGTTGACGCAGGCTCCCTCAGGGCGGCCACGGCCCCGGGATGCACGCGCTCGGCGGGTTTCGTGCCGGCAGAGCACACGCGCAGACGCGAGTCGAGGGATTGCAGGATGCCGTGAGCCATTTGGCTGCGGCAGCTGTTGCCGGTGCAGAGGATGAGGATGTTCATGAGAGGAAGAAGGGGCCGGGAGGGTGAGTCGATGCGAATGATCTTTTCGGCGCGGCGAACGCGTGCGGAGGCTCCGCGGGAGCATCGCGGCTGCCCGGAAGTGCTCGGGCTGCTGAGCCTGCGCAGGCTTCGAGCGCCGCCGTTTGCGCATCTATCGGAGGACGGCGGAACGACGGTGAGCCTCCCAGCCTACCCTCTGCTGCCGACCTCCGAAGGACGCCTGACACCCTCATTACATTGACTATTGTCTAAATGTCAATGTAAAATTGCAACAAACGGAAAAACGAGTCGAGCAAGGCGGCTAAGCCGTACAGGGCTGCCGACATTATCTGAGCAAGGCTCTGCCACATCGTGCACCGCAGGGCAAGCGGCACGGCGCATGGCGGGAGATCATTTCCTCGAAGCCCACCTCGGTTAACCCGACTTCTCGGCCAAGCGTACGTATGATTATTTGTACAGTGATTCGTCTTCCTTCTAGAGAGGCTATTTTGGCAAGCTTGTAAAATCAACAAAAGCGTCTCATCATGCGCGTTTTTCATCTTGCGACGTCGAAGCTGAGTCCACAGGAGAGTGTTCGATTCCCGGGCTTTTTGATTCTCGCACGGCCAAGTCCCTCCCTCGTCGAAAAAAAGTTCCCCCTCTGACAAAAAACGAGTATGATTCGACTTGACACGGGGAGGGGTATGCGGTAACATGTTGTTGATGACTCAAGCTCATCGGAACTTCAAAAGTTAACGAACATCTATGAAAAAGTCACTTTTGCTTACTCTCTCGGGTATATTTCTGTGCATGACGGCGCAGGCTGCCGACTATGTTTGGACGGGAAATGCTGATAATCAATGGTCAAATAGCAAAAACTGGAGCGTTGACGGAGGCTCCACCTCCTATTATCCGCAGAGTGGTAAAGATAATGCCTTCATAGGTACTGACGCAGGTACAATCAGGTGGGAAGACTGCTCATTCTGGGGTGACACCGAGAATGTTACGATTGGTTCAGGGAGCACCCTGATTTGCAATGCTACGAATAGAGACACGAATTTTAATGTGGCATCCATAACTCTTGGGAGCGGATCTGCGTTGCAGTTTACCTCGACCTCGACCAATAGCGATTTTGCTCTTGCACGTGATCTGACGGTGAATTACGACGAGGTCACAGTAGCACAACAGACTTATTTTGATGCTACCGGTGTAACACAGTGGTGGGGAAATTCTCACACGGTTTATTTGACCGGATCGCTTGATACCACCGGCCTTACCGGGAGCGGAACCATCGATCTGCTCGCCTTCAAGACTTTCGGTGATGCACCTACGTTTGATTATACCGGCTTCGACATCACGGGAGACAGCTCTGTTGCATTGTCCTTTTCTGATGTCACGGAGGGCGGCGTACGGAAGATTGCTGTCAACTACACTGTCTTGACCGTCCCCGAGCCGACAACAGCTACACTGAGTCTGCTGGCACTTGCCGCTCTCTGCTCCCGCAGGCGCCGCAAGGCCTAAACTCCTCGCTGAGTTTTTTCTTCAAAGTCTCATTCATAGATTTCAGGCACCTCATCCCTTGCGGGGTGAGGTGCTTTTTATGATTCTCAAGTAAGGAACTTGACGGCTCTTCTGCCTCTTCTGCTAATTGTGTGGAATGACGTTGTAACAGAGCAGAGCGGAGAAGTGAAAAACAATGCAGAGGGCAGAAAAAACTTAGAGCATGGAGGAGAAATCTCCTACCATGCCCAGTGCGTTCAATCAGTCCCTGAATATTATCGGTCGGCACGCAAAATTTCGAGAAGTTATTTATGAGGCAACTCTGAAAAATGATCATAGCTCGCTTTGTCCTCACTGCGGGCCGCGAGCTATGCGCACGGTCATCGACGACGACTCGTCGACTTCATGAACGATGAAGGAGCGGGGCGTAGGTGGTGGATCAATATGAGACGGTCCAAATGCCGACGACGCGTGCTCGTGGAGTGCAGCGGTGGCTCACTCGGTGGTCTGATATGTGGTTTCCACACACTTAGCGCTTGACCCCAGAGGCCCGGCGGCTGCGCCGCGCGGGGCAGGGGAAGAGGGCGAGCAGGCTGCCAGAGCCGGGCCAGCCGAGCGGCGCCCGCCCGTGGGCGCGTGCGGAGACGCTTCCGCCAATAGCACAAAACCCTCTGACGCATGGAGCATCAAAGGCTAGTACGATAACCCGCCTTCCGACACCATCCCGGGAGGTGGGCTTTTTGGGGTCAAACGCTAAGTGAGAGGAAACCACTTTCCTTGCCTCCTGACATTCCGCCGCATCCACAAGGGGACCCGCAAATACCCAGACGCCCTTCCCGTGCCGGCGGATGCAACCCATACACAGGTCAAACTGGGCATCCAGCGAATTGTACGTAAGCACTCAACGAGCTCGCCCCCCATCTGGGATGGTGAGCTCGTTGAGTGGCCCTTTGTTGATGAAAAAGTAGAAAGCACCCCGTAGCACGGGTTGCTGCATGAGCTGAGCAATGCCCCCTGAAGGCGGAACATGCCGTAGCGCATGTCGATGGGTTCTTTGAGCAGGTAAGCGATGGTGTTTTCGGGCAATGTAAACATAGGCCTCTGTTTTCACATGCCCGTCTACAATGGTTTTGGTTGAGTGCTTACCTCTCGTCTGCGGTGATTAGTCACCCGCCGACATCACGGAATATGCGTAAACAGACATGCGTAAACACCCAACGAGCGTTCCTCCCTGGCGCAGGTGGCGCGTTCGTTGGGTCCTTATTTAGAGTCACACAGCAATTCTAAAGAGGGCAGTTACAGCCCACATCGGGGCGTCCCTCTGCCGGCTGGGGCCGAGACCTGGCGTGGTTTCCCAACGTCCCCCCTGCCCGTCAAACCTGCATGTTCAGTTGCTCGTCTTCCTCTGTATCCTCGCCACCGTGAGCGAGGATGAACTGGAGGTCATTAAGATCAAGACTGGAGGCGAAGCCTTCGTCACCCAGCACGTTGGTTACCAGCTGATTCTTCTGGTACTGCAACACGCGGATCTTCTCCTCCACCGAATCGCGGGTGAGCAAACGGTAGGCGATGACTTTGTTCTTCTGGCCGATACGGTGCGTACGGTCGATAGCCTGGCTCTCTACGGCGGGGTTCCACCAGGGATCGTACAGCACGACGTAGGAAGCGGAGGTCAGGTTCAGACCGGCACCACCGGCTTTCAGTGAGAGCAGGAACACACTCGGCTCCTTGGTCGTCTGGAACTTTTCGATTTCCGCTTTGCGATCCTTGGTCTGACCCGTGAGGTAGTTGTACGGGCGGTTCTCTGCTTCGAGGCGGGCTTTGATGATTTCGAGCATCGAGACGAACTGCGAGAACACCAGTACTTTGTGACCCTCATCCCGCAGCTGATCGAGCAGGTAGAAGAGAGCGTTGAGTTTGGCGCTTTCCTCGTGTATATACTTGTGATCGACAAGGCCGGGGTGGCAGCAGATCTGGCGCAGGCGCATAAGCCCCTGCAGGATGGCAAAGGAGTTCTTCTTGACCGACTCATCGGAATCCACGCCGAGGAGTGCTTTCTGGATGCGGGCAAGCTCAGCCTTGTAAAGCTTACGCTGCACGCCTTCCATCTTGGCGTAGACCTCCTCTTCCGTGCGGGGCGGCAGATCCTTGGCCACCTGCTGCTTGGTGCGGCGCAGCAGGAAGGGCTTGAGGCGGGCAGCCAGACGGTTCTGGCTCTGGGAGTCCTTGCGCTTGTCAAAGCGTTTCTTGAAGTAGGCGCGGCTGCCCAGCACCCCAGGCATGGCAAAGGCCATCAGCGACCACATGTCCAACAGACGGTTTTCAATAGGAGTACCGGAAAGCACCAAGCGGTTGTAGGCCGTGATTTCCCGGGCGGCCTTGGCAGCCTTTGAGTCGGGGTTTTTGATTTGCTGGCCTTCGTCCAGAATCACCGTCAGCCATTTTATGGCGTTGATCTGCTCGCCGCATACGCGCAGTTGGGCGTAGTTGATCACTACCATGTCGTAATTGGCCAGGATGTCCTCGACGTTGGCCTGTTCCTTGTTGCGTATCACCGTGACGCGCACACCCGGAGCAAACTTGCCCGTTTCACTGGCCCACACGTCAAGCACTGACTTCGGGCAGACGATCAGCACCGGCGGGATTACCACCTTGCGGCGTCCCTGCTTGTTGCGGCGTTCCCAGTCTTCACGCAGCCACAGCACGTAGGTGATGGACTGAATCGTCTTGCCCAAGCCCATATCGTCTGCCAGGATTCCGCCGAAGCCGTTAACCGCCAGGTAGGCCAGGAAATGGAACCCCTCAATCTGGTAGGGACGCAAAGTCGCCTGAAGCGTCGACGGCACATCCGGCTTGACGTCAATCTGAATCTCAGCCGTGCGCTCCTTGATCTTTTGCCAGGCTTTGGGATCAAACACCTCTGCCGCACGCGGGTCTGCCAGCTGCAGGGCGTGCATGCGGTGGGTCTCCCCGGAAAGGTCGAACGGGTCGAGCCCCAGCTTGGTCACCGCATCGCGCTGAGCGTCATCCAGCTTGATTTCAAGGCGCATCCATCGCCCGTCGTCCATGCGCACGTAGCCGCCGCGGGCTGAGACCAGGGAGCGTATCTGTTCCTTGGTGAGGGTGACGCCCTCCACGTCGATCACGACACGCAGGTCGAACCAGTCGATCTCCTGGTTGACGACCTCGAAGCGGATTGCCGCAGCCACGGGATCAGCCAGCAGTGATTTCAGATTATCATCCATCTCGACCTTGATGGTCTCGGGGATGTTGGTGGCCCACTCGGCGAATTTCTCAGGAAATTGCTTGGTGATGCGGCTCTTGAACGATGCGAGGGGTGCATCGTAGGTGAAGTTCATCTCCTCCAGCAGATCGGGAATCGGGTAGAGGTAGTCGCGCATGAAACGCAGCAGTGTTTTGTCCTTTACGGGAGCCTGCTCGACCACCTCCCAGTCGTCCTTGCCGAGGTGTTCCTTGCGCCGCCCCGGGTCATCCTGTGCGGTCACTTCCAGCAGGACGTGCTCTGTTTCGGCGCTGGTGAGCCCGCGCACAATCTTCATGCTGAACGTCGGCTTCATCTCGATGTCCACCACTCTGTCCTCCAGACTGGGTGGCAGCGTCGCGCCGATTTTGCGCAGGAACTCGACGCCTTCCAGACTGTCGATGACAGTCTTCGGGATGGAGTAGCGCGGCTCCACCTCCGTGGACTCCAGCCAGCGGGGCGGCCCCGGGAATACGGTTTCGTCCGACTGGTAAAGCTCGACCAGCCCGGGCAGCTGGCGCACGGAGTGGGTGACATGCACGCCCGCCGCTGTCACCAGCTGCAATCCGTAGCAATCCGGTACGATGGGGTCATCGATGCAAATCCACTTGAGCGGTTCGCGTACCACTTTGAAGTAGCACTCATCCAGATTAACGAGGTAGCCCTTGAGTGCTGGCTGATGGAAGAGGCGGTTCATCACGCAGCAGGCGGATTCGTGATCCAGATCCAGGATGACGGCGTCCTCCCTGTCGGCAAACTCGCGCAGGACGTTGAGTAGGATGTCTGTCTGCGGATCCATTTTCAGGGCTCCCTTCTGGAACTCCGTCAGCAGGGAATCCAGCACGGACCGTTCGCGGATGGGAAGCCACTCGGTTTTGTCGTCGAGGCGGTATTCAAAGCGCGCTTCGTTGATGGTGGAGACCAGTCGCATGTAGAGCGGATGGCGCGGCGGCTGGGGGGGGAGCTCGTTGACGCTCTGAATGCGGTCATACCAGGTGCCGACTTCTTTTTCGCGCTCCCAGGCGCTGATGCGATTCTGAACCTTCTCCAGGTCCGTGATCACATTCATGAAGTCGGGATACTTGATGTTCTTCTTGGCAAAAGCGTATGCGATGTAGTTCCAGAACTCCTCAATATTGCGGGGGGGCTGGGGCCAGAGGTCGAGGGCGTCGTAGCTGGTGACCTCCCAGCGGGGATTGAGCCGCACGAGGTCATGGTCGTGCAGCTCCTGCTCGATGACGAAGCGGCGGTAGCGTTTTTCCAGCTTAACGACGAAGTCAGACTCACGGTCGTCCAGATCGCGGCCGAGTTTCTCCTCGATGATGTCGGAGAGCGGCACGTCGTCCAGCTCATTCGGGCTCTCCGGCATGTTGGTACCGCGATACATACGCTCCACCATGGTGGCGATGAGACAGGCACCGGCCACATCTTCATCCTCTGCTGTGCAGGAGCCGAACCAGCGGTTGCCCTGCAATCGCAAACTCGTCCGGAACACGCCCTGCTTTGTCTCGACGCGCCCCTGAATGAAAAGGTGGTTGCCGAAGATCTGGGTGACAGCTCCATCTTTTTGGAGCTTTTCACCGGTGTTTCTCACATCCTCCGAGTAGGCGTTGAGGAAGTTCAGCGTCGCACGATCCGGATTAAGAGATGGACTTAACATGGTGGTAAAGGAAGAGGTTACGGCGTATGGATCATCAGGCGCAGTGCATAGCCCGCAGGCAACCCAATACACGAAGCACCGGTTGATGCCTAAATACTACCACAGACTATTGATTTATTCAAGATTTCTCTGGACGTTTTGCAGATTTTTTGCATTTTTCGTGGCAGAATGACGGATTTTTCCTTTCAGGACGCCCTGATGGCACGATACGTCCTTGCGAAAATGCGGCGGGCCGTATAGGATAGGCGGCATGAGAGCGTTCCTCTGCATGCTGCTCCTGGCGGTGACCCTGGTATTGGGCGAGAGGGCCTGTGCTGCTGTGCCCCGTGATTGCAGACAGGCCATCCTCGGTATTGCCGATGGCTGGGACAGCTCCCACGTTACCCTTTCCCTCGTAGAGAAACGGGGCAATGCCTGGGTGCGCGTGCTGGGGCCCATTCCCGGCCGACTCGGCAAAAATGGCTTGGTATGGGGATTGGGGCTGCACCGGAATCCCGGCGGAGCAACCATCAAAGCAGAAGGAGACGGCCGCTCTCCCGCGGGAGTCTTCCGCCTTGGTGGCCTTTGGGTCACCAACCGCCAGCCGGTGAAGCATGACCGCCGCATCCGGGAAGTCCGGGTTGGCCCGGCCGATCTCTGGGTATCCGACATCAACACTCCGAATCTCTACAATCGCTGGGTCCGGCTCGACCACCCCGCCAGCACCGCGTGGGAAAAGCGCGAGCAAATGCGCCAGACAGACTACGCTCACAGCATCAAGCTGCTCATCTGCCACAACACGGCGGAAACGAAAGGACGCCCCGTTCCCGGTGCCGGTTCGTCCATCTTCTTCCACATCTGGAGAAGGGACGGAGGCTCACCCACAGCCGGGTGCACCAGCATGGCAGAAGCAAACCTGCGGGCCCTGATCGCAAGGCTGGATCCCGACCTCCACCCTGTTTACGTACTCCTTCCCCGGCAAGAGTATGTCAGACTCCGATCTAATTGGCAGCTTCCCTGAATGATTTACGCTTGACCTAACAGTCCATTTCAAGTAAATACCCTGCATAGCCATGCGATTTTCACATTTTCTTTCCCTGCCCCTGCTGACAGCTGTTCTGGCCGCGCCGCTCCTCGCCGATTCGGCCGACAGCAGCGAGGAGAAGTTCGAACAGACAACCCGCCGCAAAATCAATTTCGATGGAACTCCATCAGGAGAATCTACACACAACAAACTCAAAGGCCTCTGGGTAGGAGTTTTCGATGCTGCGGGGCTTGCTCAAACCTGCATCAAACTGGACAGAATTGTATCGGTATCCATCCAAAGCTACTCTTTGGACGGCAGCGTCGCCATTACCGAGTGCACCATAGACACACTGGGCAATACCTCCATCCGGATCTACGGCAGCCGCTCCGACCAGGTTCAGAAGACGAGGGATCGCCTGTCCAACACCCGGCAAATGATTGATCGGAAAGCCAACAACGTCACCCGTTACCCCAGCAAAAAATTCCCCGAAGGAGCCTACAGCCACAACGTCGAGTTTCAGCTCGAAACCGCTGAGCAGGTTCGTCAAGTCTACCAATCCGTGCTCAATGCCTGGGTCAAAAACGAAGGCTGCGCCTTCCGGATTTACTAAACTACCCCAATTCTCTGAAGTTTTCCCATCTCACCTTGCCAATGCGACAAATCCAACGCACCGCGGAAAACCGGAGCCTTTCTCATTCCCCTTCTCATAGACATTCGATATGAACAAAACACACAAACTGATGATGGGCCTTGCGATGTCAGCAATGGCACCCCTCGCCTGCGCCAACTCCGAGACACCTGCCCCCGAGCAGGCTCCCGCCGAGCAACAAACTCCGGCTCCCGGTGCCGCCATGACACCCGAGCAGCAGAAAAAACTATTAGAGGAGGCATCCCGGAAAGCGGAGAGTCTCACGGTTGAGCAGCTGCGGGATTTCCTTTCCTTCGGAGCAGGCTATGCCATGGGTGCCCAGTACCTCAGCGACCTCGAGGGGCTAAAGGTCAGTGACATCGACCGGGCCCTGTTCCTGCAGGCATTCGCAGATTCCCTGAAAGGAGCGCCGGCAGATGAGTTTGCCAAGCTCGACATGCGCGCGTACCTTTTTGCCGTACAGAATCTGCTGTTGCAGCGCACCACCGGCAAGCCCCTTTCCATGCCGGAAGGCCTCAGCAAAGAGGAACAGACCGTCTTCAAGCAACTGAGCGAAGCAGCAGCCAAAATTCCGGAGCAGGAAGTCCTCCGCTTTGCGAGCTACTTCATCGGTTACGATTTTGCACAAGCCTTCACCCAGAACTTCAACGCCGTGCAGGCAGATGACATCAAAGAGGCTCCGTTCTTCGAGGGCGTCGAAACCGCCATCAGCAATAAACTGCCCGACCAGTACAATGACCCCTCCTTCACAGCACCTTACATGATCGGCTTGGACAAAATGTTCAGCGAGCGCCTGGCCGCAGCAGGCAAAGCCAATCTGGCTGCCGGCGAAGCTTTCCTGGCGGAGAATGCCAAGAAAGAAGGCGTGGTTACGACTGATTCCGGCCTGCAGTACAAAGTACTCAAGACGAGCACCGGCGAGAAATACGACGCCAAAAAATACGGAGAAAACGCCCTGTGCAGTGTATCGTACGAAGGCCGGCTGATTGACGGCCGGGTCTTCGATGCCGCCGAGACCCCTGTGGAGTTCCCCATCAACGGCGTTGTGCCCGGCTTCAGCGAGGCGCTGAAGCTCATGCCTGTGGGCTCCGAGTGGGAAATCTACATCCCCGCCAAGCTTGGCTATGGCGAGCAAGCCCCTGCCGTCATCGGCGCCAACTCCGTGCTCATCTTCAAGCTGAAACTCGAAGGGATCAAAGAAGCAAAAGGCTCCCCAGCCAACCCCATCGAGCTCACGCCCGAGATTCTCGAGCAGCTGCAGCAGCAGGGCCTGGTGCCGATGGACGGCACTCCTGAGCCCCAGCCGGCAGCTCCGGGAGCAGAACCCCCGGCAGCCCAGCCCGATGCAAATCAGCCTGCTGCCCCGGCTCCGGCTCCTCAGCCGGTGGCATTGAGGTAATCACCGAAGGACGCTGATTGTTTCCCTGGGCAGGTCAGTTTGCAAACTGACCTGCCCTTTCTGCACCCCGGCCTCCTTTCCTTCCTTTCCCTCCTGAGCCCGGACAGACCGCCTGTTTACCCGGAAACGCCCATACACCTCACAAAATCCCGGATGAGAAACCCCTGCCTCCCCTAGCCGCCTCAATCCCGGTTGCACCAAAAGGACAACGCACTGAAAAATCAGATTAAACGCCTTCACGAGCCACACACCGAGCGTCACCAATTGTGCCCATTGAGCCGTGCCCATTGAGCCACCCAAACGGGAGCCCCCACACACTCGGCTGGCATCATACCCCCAAGTTGTTTCCCGATACCCCCCTGTCCCGGAATCCCTCATACTAAGGACGATCGTCTTCCGCCTCACCCCGACGGAACTGTTTACGGACTTCCTCTCTGCAACAACACGGCAGCCCCGACGGTTGGCAGATTGCAGTTGACTTTCAGTAAACATGATGGTAGGCTTCCGGCATGTCAAACGCGGATCTAATCGAGCAGATTAAGCAGTTGAAGCAAGAGCGCAACGCCGTTATCCTGGCCCACAGCTACCAGCGCGCAGAAATTCAGGACATAGCGGACTTCGTCGGCGATTCCCTTGCACTGGCCCGGCAAGCTCAGGCCGCCTCCTGCGACGTCATCGTCTTCTGCGGCGTTCACTTCATGGCCGAAACCGCGTGCATCCTTAACCCAAGCCGTACGGTATTGCTGCCGGACACCGAGGCCGCCTGCTCGCTGGAAGCCTCCTGCCCCGCTGATGAACTCGCCGCCTTCCTGGAAGCCAACCGCGACAAAAACTACTACGTCGTGGCCTATGTCAACTGCTCGATCGGCGTGAAGGCCCTGGCCGACGTCATCGTCACCAGCGGAAACGCCCAGACCATCGTTGCCGCCTGTCCTCCTGACCGACCGATACTCTTCGTACCGGATCGCAACCTCGGCGCATGGACCGCAGCCAAATGCGGGCGTGAAATGACCCTGTGGGATGGTGCCTGCCACGTGCATGAGCAATTCACCCGCGATAAAATCCTCGAGCTCAAGGCAGCACATCCCGGAGCCCCCGTCGTCTGCCACCCCGAATGCCAGGAACCCATCCGCCTACTGGCCGATCACATCTGCTCCACCGAAAAAATGATCCCCTACTGCCAGTCATCCGAAGCGGGGAGCTTCATCATCGTAACGGAAAGCGGCATCCTGCACCGCCTGCGCAAACTCATCCCCGGCAAGCAGTTCATTGCCGCCGGCACAGAAAAATGCTCCTGCGCCGAATGCGAATACATGAAACTCAACACTCTCGAAAAAATTCGCAACTGCCTGCGCGATATGAGCCCGGAAATTCGCGTCCCCAAAGACCTGAGGCTGCGTGCGGAGAAGCCTCTGCTGCGCATGCTCGAGCTTTCCAAATAACACAGTGTTTCAGCCCCGGGCATCGGGGGACCTCAGCATCCGCGTGCGCCCCCTGCCCCTCCGGCATAGGATCACCCCGTACCCCGGCACATGATCACCCTGTACCCCGTATTCCTGCACCCCGTATTCCTGTACCCGTAATCCAGTACCGGACGAAGCCCGAGCATCAATCGGCGACCGGCCGGGCATCAGCGCAAACCGAGATTCGCCGTTTTCCCCCGACAGTTCCGCCTCTCCATCCCCGGAGCAACAAGCCCCCATGCAACTGGCCCCGCACATCCTCGCTCACAACAACTGGATCTCCATGGAACAATTCATGGAACTGGCCCTCTACGACGATGAATTCGGCTACTACAGCACCCACATCACCGACGTCGGCTTCCGGGGAGACTTCTCCACCTCCGCCACCCTAAGTGATCTGTTGGCCCGTCGCCTGGTGGCTTTGTGGCGCGACGCCTGCCGGGCATGCGGTCGCAACCTGCCCTTTCTGGAAATCGGAGGAGGCAATGGCGACCTCGCCATGGGCATCGCGCGCGAGCTCGGTTTTCTGGGAAGGCTGCGGGCCCGCTACCTGATGGTGGACCGTTCCCCAAAGCTCCTGCAGCTCCAATCCATGGTTGGCGGCAACTTCGTACGCGTCTACCCCACCGTAGAAAAAGCGCTCAAACACGCCAGCGGCCATGCCTTCATCTTCAGCAACGAACTGCCCGATGCCTTTCCTGCGCGGCAATTTGTCTATCAGGGTGGAGAATGGCTCGAGCTGGGTTTCAGTGTTGCCGACGGGCGCATCACACGCCAGGCATGCAAGCTCCCCCTTCCCTACTCCAGTGCTTTTGACACCTGGGCCAGGGACGGCCAGATCATCGAAGTACACGAAAGCTACCACAAATGGTACGCCGCCTGGCAGCCCCTCTGGAAAAGCGGCACCTGCACCGTCATCGATTACGGCGAACGAGTCGGCACGCTCTATCACCGCCGCCCCAACGGCACCCTGCGCGGCTACAAAGCCCACCAGCTTCTTGACGTGGACGCGCTGCCGGCACTCTGCGGGCACTGTGACATCACGGCCGACGTCAACTTCACCGACCTCGAACAACTCGCCTCCCGCTGCGTCGGCGACATCGTGCAGTACATGAACCAGCACGATTTCCTCAAGGATTACGCCCGGCCGGATAACGCCGCCGACCAGCATCTCATCGCCATACCGGGAGCCGGTGACCACTTCCACGTCCTCATCCAGCACCGCTTCACCCACTAAGCTGCCTCTTTCCCCTTTTTCCACCCACCCCCCCAGTCCCCAACCCTATGGCGGAAGCCTGCACCCTCAATGGCGCCGAACTTAGCGCCGACACCCTGCCCCGACGTCACCCGCGCAATGAAGCCGAGGCTGCGGCCCTCGCCTTCTGCCGCGAATGGTTCTCCCCGTCACAGAACACCATCACCCTGCATACCTCCGGCTCCACAGGCACCCCCAAAACCATCCTTGCGAGCAAAGCAGCCATGCGGGAAAGCGCACGCCGCTCCTGCGAAGCCCTCGGGCTGCACCGCGGCGACACCGCCGTCCTCCCGCTGCCGCTGGATTATATCGCCGGCAAAATGATGATGGTGCGAGCCCTTACAGCCGGGCTCAATCTGCACGTTGTACAGCCCATCTCTGACATTCTGGAGCAGCTCGATACCCTCGTAGCCCCGGGTTGCTGCCCCGACTTCATGCCAGTTGTCCCGATGCAAATCAAGCGGGCGCTCACCCACCCGCAAGCCCCGGCCCTGCTCTCCCGCGTCCGCTGCCTCCTCATCGGTGGCGGGTTTGTTGACAGCACCATCGAGGCAGCGCTCGCCGACATCCCAACACGCGCCTACGTCTCCTACGGCATGACCGAAACCCTCTCCCACATCGCCCTGCGCCGGCTCAACGGAGACGGACGGGATCCCTACTACACTCCGCAAGCCGGAGTCTACACTCCTCTCCCCGGCGTACACGTCAGCCTGAGCCGACAAGGCACCCTCGAGCTCAACATTCCCCATCTCGGCATCGATCATCTGTGCACCCATGATCTGGCAGAGCTCCTGCCGCACGGACGTTTCCGCATCCTCGGACGCCTTGACAACGTCATCAACAGCGGCGGCATCAAAATTCAGGCAGAAGCCATCGAGCGGCACCTCCGGCAGGCCACCGGACTTGAGCTCATTATCATCGGCACCCCCCACCCCCTGCTGGGAGAGTGTGTCACAGCTCTCTGGCAAGCGCGGGATATTCCGGCTGAACGCCAAGCCATCGAAGCCGCTGCCGCCACACTCAACCCCTACGAACGGCCCAGGAGACTCCTACCCCTCGCAGACCTGCCCCGCACCGTCAGCGGCAAAATAGCAAGGGCAGCCTGCCGGGAACTCGCCAGCCGAACCCTGGGCGAGCAAAACACGCCGGACAGCAAGCAGCCCGTCACGCCGCAGGGAGCGTAACGGGCTGGATTGTTGGCTTCTGTTGTTTTCCTCAAGATGTGGGCTGACGCCCGCCATGGCTTAGAAACTCAGGCGGTAGCCCACGCTGGCGTTCAGGTTGCTGTACTCGCTGTAGAGTTCGTAGCTCGCGTCTACGAAGATGGAGCCGGCTTCGCTGCCCAGCGGGACGGTGAGCCCGGCGCCCAGTTCGACACCGAAGACGCCGATCTCTGCGGACTCAACTCCGGCCAGCCCGATGCCGTTGGCAAAGCCTACGCTCGCCGCGCTCCGCCGGTCGCCGCAGTTGAACTTCGCCAGTACACGGCCTTCCACCAGTGCGCTGCGGTTGAAGACGCTGGCGCCGGTCAGGCTCTGGATGCGTGCGCCGAGGCCGAGGCTCACGCTGTCCATGCTTTGCCTGCCATAGCTCAGCGCGGCGTCACTGCCCGTCTCCGTGTAACCGTCGACTGTGGTGTGCAGGTAGCTGAGGTTCACCAGCGGCTGGATGATGGTGGTGGCGCCGCCGTTGAGCGGGATGTCGTAGGCGAGTTCATAGAGGAGGCCCAAACTCACACCATCGGTGTCGCCGCTGGTGCGGTAGCTGCCCTGGCTGTGGCTCACGGTGCGGTCAAGGCTGATGTCGCTCAGCCCCAGCGAGGCCACGAGCGTGTGCGACCACGCGCTGTGCCGGTACTGGCCGAAGGCGCTGATGTAGCAGGTGTCCAGGTCACCGCTCGCAGCGTCGCGGGCGTCGGCGTCAAGGTCACCGTAGAGAGCCGTGAGTGCAAGTCCGCAGTCGAGGTTCTTCAGCGGTGAGCCCTGCACCCCGACGGTGCCGCCCCAGCTGGTCATGCTGTAGCCGGGAGCGCTGCCGCTCTGCTCCATCGTCTGGTAGCTGCCTTCCGCATTGACCCAGGCACTCAGGGGCTTCGTCGTTTCTGGTTCGGGGCCGGTGACGGGGTCAGCTGCCGGGGCGCCGATGCTGTCCACCTTCATAGTGGCGAGCCGGTTGCGGATGCTGTTCAGATGGCGCTGCGCGTCGGCAGAGAAAGCCATGCCCAAGGTGGTGGCACTCGCACCCGAGAGCTGGGCAGCGATGGCATCCGCCGCTCCCCTGTTGCCTGTGCCAATGGCTTCATCCAGAGCCGCCAGGAGGAGCTCCATATCACCACCCGGCTGCACGGTCTGGGCTTCTGTCGCCTGATCAGCAAGCCTCAGGCCCGCGCGGCCATTCGTGCTGGCGGCCGAGCCCAGCTCGCGCTCATAATAGCCGGCCGTAGGCGTCTCCGGTGTAATCGGTTCATCCGGCGTCACCGGCGTCAGCTCGCTGAGGGTCACCAGCAGGCTCTTCCCGTCTGGGGACAGCAGGAGTTCAGCAGCGGCATCTTCTCCCAGCAGAGAAAGCGTCGCACTGCTCAGCGTAAAGTCCGCGGTGTCGAGTTCAGAGCCCGCTCCGCTGAGACTCAGCAAGGTGTACGTGCCGTCCCCGGCAGCCAGAGCCTGCGAGGTCAGGTCAATACTGATGGCTCCACCTGCGGCAGCACTGTACGAGCCCAGCGTCAGCGGAGTTGCGTCGGTTTGCAGGAAAGTATAGCGCAGCGTGCTTGTGCTCAGGTGAGCGAAGGCAGCCTTTGCCGTGCTGCCCAAGCCCAGCACACGCGCCT